>CAXTVM010000001.1:0-252674 GCA_964247725.1 uncultured Acetobacteraceae bacterium
AGATTGCTGGTCGGAGTGAGAGGATTCGAACCTCCGGCCCCTGCGTCCCGAACACGTCGGACTGACGAACGAGATCATCGGTTTCGCCTGTTTTATGCACAGGATGAACGCCTTGATGCGTCACGTGCGATCTGATGTTTCGAGGCACGCTGGTACATCGGGACGACCAAGCACTGTTGCATCTTCGTGCCCGCGGCGGAGGACTTGTTCTGTTATTGTTCCGGCGGCAGGATCGAGCGGTCCGGTCTCCCGCCGCTTGGGGCGTATCTGCCGACTCCGGCCGGTCACGCAGCCTTAATCCTGGTCACCTACCCTCCTCGCATGCGTATCTCCCTCCGCCGCCGCCAGCCGCCCGGTGAGTGGGCACCGCTTCCATACGAGGAGGCGATCCTTGTGCCCGAGCCGGTCTGGCCGGACTGGTCCGGCGCGCTGACTGCGGACGGCCGCGGCTTCTTGGCGCAGCAGTCGCAAAAGCCGCCACCCCTGGCTCCCATCGCGGAGCGGGCGCGGATGCTGCGCCGACGGCGGCCATAGGCCCACGGTCCGATGGGGCACAACGTCTCGGCGCAGAAGGCCGCGGGTTATGTTCGGGCGCAGCTGCTGGCCGGCTATGCCGATTGGCAGATGATCCTGACCTGCGATCATTGCCGTCGCGAGACCCGGCTCGCCGTTCAGACGATCGAGGACCGCTGGCCCGGGCGCTCGGTATCCAAAGCGCTCGGACGCTTCCGCTGCTGCCAATGTCGGCGGGCGCCGGGGCGCGTCGTGATCGAGCTTGGCCGGCGGCAGGTCGTACTGGCAGGGCCCGGATCCTACTAGCGCCGGATCGCGGGGCCCCAGACGCAAAAAGCCGCCGCCGACCCCAGGGGCCAGCGGCGGCGATGAAATCAGCGCAAGAAAGGCGGTCAGGGCGAGCTGATGATCAGTTCTCCAACCCGACCGTCGCCCTTCTTGCGGGCGAGCGTGTAGGTGGTCTGGACCTCTTCGAGGACGAAGTCGGCAAAGATCCTCCGGACCTCCGGCCGGTCGTTCAGCGATAGGATGAAGCGGCCCCGGAGCTGGCCCAGCGCAGCGGCGAGACGCTCGAAGTCGGCTCGGCCGAATACGCCATCCCCATAGTCCCGCTCGCACCCGTAGTACGGCGGATCCAAATAGAACAGCGTCTGCGGCGAGTCGTACTGCGCGATCAGGCGCTCCCACGGAAGGCACTCGATCGTGACGCCGCAGAGCCGTTCGTGCACCTCGTCGAGGACCGGCCCGAGCTTGGCCACGTTGAAACCGGCCGGCTCCAGCCTCCGGATGCCGAAGTTGCGCCCCGTCACCTTGGCGCCGAAGGCGGTCCGCTGCAGGTAGAGCAGGCGGACAGCCCGCTCCAGGTCCGTCAGGGTGTCCGGTCTGGCTTCCATCAGCCGCTCGAACTCGGCGCGGCTGGCGATCTGCCACCGCAGCATGTCCATCAGGGGCACGTAGTGCCGCTGCAGGCAGCGGAAGAGCGTCGCGACGTCGCGCGAGATGTCGTTGACCACCTCGGCCCGGGCTCGGAAGGGCCGACGGAGGAACACGCCGCCCATGCCCAGGAACGGCTCGACATAGGCGGTGTGGGGCACGGCGGCGATGCGCTCGATGAGCGTGCGTGCCAGGCGGCGCTTGCCGCCAACGTAAGGCGCCGGCGGCGCCGTGGGCGCCGCCGGTTGCAGGATTGAATCCGACACGATGGTGAGGCCTTAATGCCCCGCCTTCCCGGCCGGGAGGTAGCGGGGCGGTTTATCCGTGCGTGGCTCACCCCCACGCGGCTCGGGGTGCTTCAACACCCCGACCCCCGTCTCCGGGGGCTCGGACTGCCGCAGATTGGTCCAGAGCGGCCGCCCATGACAAGCGGTACGCGTGGACCCGTCGCGGCTCAGGCGGTCGGCGTCACGACCGCGGCATGCGGGATCGAGGCGTGCCAGCCGAGGAACGCCTCGATCGTCGCCAGCACCGCCGCCCAGCCGTGCTCGGCTGCCAGGTTCTCGGCGATCGCCGTCCCGGTGGTGACCAGCGGGGCGAGCTCCGGGTTGTGGCTCTCGAAGGTGTTGACACCGTGCGCCACGACGGCCTGGGTCTTGGCGACGAGGGCCGGATCGGCGGTCTCGGCGACGGCCGCGACGGTGCCGGCGATCAGGGCGGCGGCCTGCTGGACGTTGGTCTGGTCGGTCATGTGGTCTCCTTGGTGGCGACGGTATCCGCGCCCTGCGTCTGCACGGGCGTCGGATTGGGGGACGGAAGCGGCGCGCGCTCGAGCACGCCGATCAGCGTGGCACCGGCCGACGCGAGCATGCCGAAGCCCGCCCAGGTCGGTGAGTGCACGGTGACGATGAGGGCGGCGCCGCAGACGGTGCTGACGATCAGCGCGATCCCGAGTTTAGTGGTCAGATCGGCGTCTGGACGGCGGACTGTCATGTGGGCCTCGCATTCGGGGTGACGGTGACGACGCGGGCGGTCGCCAGCAGCAGGGCGTTCGCCTGCGCCGCCAGCGCAGCGGCCGTGGCGGCGGGCGTGGCCGGCGCCGCCTGCAGCTCGGCCAGCAGCGGCTCGGCGATCGCCAGCGTCGCCTCGACCGCCAGGCCAAGGCCCGGATCCGCGATTAGCGCCATCTCGGCGACGCCCTTGGCGATGCCGTAGAGGCTGATGGCCCCGGCGGGCGTCAGCACCCCCGTGGCCTCGCCGACGGCGGTCAGCCCCGCGCAGCCGGGCAGCAGCGCGGCCGTCGCCAGGCCGCCGGCGAGGATCGCACGCCGGTTCATGCGGCCACCTTGATGGAGACCGCGACGGCGGTGCGGCTGAGCGCCTGAGCCACTCCGAAGCGCCGGCCGGCCCGGGCCAGCCAGCCGGCGCCGTAGATCCGGAAGTCGTCGAGGGTGCGGTAGTCCCTCACCTGCGCCGCATAAAGCGTCGCCAGCAGCGCATCCTCGGCATCCGTCTGCTCGAACGCCTGGCGGGTGTGCGGGCCGAGGACACCGTCGGCGATGACCCCGAGGCCCTGCTGGAGCGCCACGACGTCGAGCAGAGCCGACGACACCCTGCTGCAGGCGAAGCCGTCGATCGCCGCCAGCGTCGCCGCCCCGGGCCGGCCATCGGCCTCGAGCCCCAGCACGCGCTGCAGCACCATGACCGACGTCGACGTGCCGCGGTTCCAGCCGTGGTCGATCATCATCAGGTCGAGGCCGGCCGGCATGGCATCGCCGGCGACGCGGTTCCAGTAGAGGCGGAAAATGACGTCGTGCACCGGGTCGGGCAGCGCCTTCATCCAGGCGCGCGTCACCATGTGGTGCATGAAGGAGATCGCCGCCGGCGCGCCGACGCCCTCGGTCGAGCCGATCAGCGTGCCGACGCCGACCTGGCCGCTGGACCAGTTGCCGCTGTCCCGCGGGTCGTCGCCGTACGGGCCCTCCTCGTGCTTCACGAAGGACCGGCACGGCTCGAAATTGCTCTGCATGGATGCTCCGGACATGGAAAAGCCGCCTCGCGGGCGGCTGGGCAGACTCGAGCGCCGATGCGCGGCGGATGCGCGACAGCGGCGGCCGTCAGCGGCCGCTGAAGTTCCTGCCGTCCAAGCGGTCGACCAGCTGGTCGACCCGCTCGTCGACATGCCGCTGCAGCTTGTCCATCCCAGCGCTGATGGACGGGATGGAGGCGACCTTGTCGGTCATGGTGTCCATCTTGGACTCCATCTTGGTCAGCGCCGCCGTGATCCGCGACTCGAGGCCGGTGATCTCCTCCCGCCGCACCGTCGTGCGGTCGAGGTTCTGAAGCTGGGTTTCCAGCTTGCCGACAGCCGCCGTGTTCGCGTTGTTGAACGTGTGCAGCTGCTTCGACACGCCCTCGCTGACGGCCTTGCACTCGGCGATACCGAGCTCGCGCACGCGGTTGATCTCGGAGTTGACGTATTTCGACGCGCCGAACAGCGCGCCGATGAACGCCACCAGCAGAATGCCCAGGGCGATCATGATCGAGATGGCATCGGTACTCATCGACGCATCCCCGACCACTGGATCGTGGCCACGACCGAGAAGCTGCCGCACACGAGGCTGAAGCAGCCTGCCGACGACGCCATGTGGGCGAGCACGCCGCCTATCGTCAGCATCGCACCCCAGAACAGCCAGAGCGCTGCCGTCAGCACCGTCATGGCCGGTCGGCACCAGATCGGCCCCCAGAGCAGCGACCAGACGAGCGCCAGGGTGCTCAGCGCCATCGCGGCGCCCATGCCGCCAGCCGGGATCTGCAGGGCGCGCAGCAGCAGGTAGATCGGGCGCGTCTCGTAGGTGTGTGGCGAGGCGAACAGGGGCAGGCAGGAGGACGCCCCCCAGGCCGCCACGGCGAACAGGAACATGGTCGGGTCACGCCCGCCTAGCTCCCGGACAGGATCGAGAAGCCTTCCGATCCTGAAACGGCGGAGGTGATGGATCATGGCAGCCAGGTCCATTCTCTTGGTTTCCAGGAGACCCCTGCACCGCCGGAACGAGGCTGTTCCGGCGGCGAAGCGCTCACTGGTCGATGGCCACGGTCGCCGGGCGGAGCACGTCGATGACCCGGCCGCCCAGCACACGCCTCGTTGCGAGCGACGGCGGCCAGGATCGCGTGAACGATCGTGGGGTGCCCGTCACCCGCCACAGCCGAGGTTGCGGCGGTGGCCGGCGGGCATGCCCGCCAGCCCAGGCGCTGCTAGATCACCAGCACGTAGGCGATGCCGGTGGTATCGTTCACAGGCCCGACGACAAGCCTTTTCGTGGCGCCGGCCGCCAGGGAGAGCGAGGTGGTCGAGCCGTCGGCCAAGGTGTTCTGCGGGCCGCCGTTGTAGTCGGTTCCAAGCGTGATCGTATCAGAGGCACCGGATGTATTCGTGACCGTAGCAATCACGCTTCCGGGCGGTAGGCCGCTCACTGGCTCGATGGTCATAGTCGCACCAGCCGCGCTCAGGACGAAGTTGTCGCCGATCTGGTTCATGAGCTGAACATTTGCAGATGCCGAGGAAACGACAGATGGAGGCGATCCTCCCTTTCTGTTGAGCCCGAACGCATACACCGCCGCAAGCTGATGACCGTTGATCTGCGCCCCACACTGTGCGGCGTGCAGGCCGTCGCCCAGATACGCGGGAACCGCCGGCCCGCCGGCATCGAGGACACAGTTGTTGACGAGGGCTCCGCCACCATATCCGCCGGAAGCGGCAGCACCATCGGCGCCGATCCGCGGATCGTTCGCGAAGTCGACGACGAGCGCTCCGGTGGACGCGGCATATTGGCGCAACACCGGGTTGTAGGTGTCCTTCTGCCTGGTGTCGGCGGAATAGCTCGTGGGCGTGCTCAAGCCGGACGTGGCGCCGCCTATGGCGACGATGTAGCCGTCGTCCGCAGCCTGCCTGGCGCAACGCGAGAACTCTGCCGCGTCCTGGATGGCGGCATTGACCGTCGAGGTCACGCCTGGCCACCCGAGCTGCCCCGACAAGCCCTGGGACCCGTCCGTCACGCCGGCGGTGGCGGCCGAGTTGCCATGTCCCATCAGCACGGCCAGACGAACACCGGTCCCAGGAACGGACAGGGCGTGAAGGGTGCGAGCGCAATACCCAGATATGTTGAAGCCGGTGTTATTGTCGTTGCCATCCGCCTGCGCCGTGATGGCGACGCCGAGACCGCCGCTTGCCGTAGAGGCGCTGAGGTAGGAGGCGGCCATGTTGGTGAAAGACTGCGATACGCTCGCCAGGCCGTGACCTGCCTCCCAACTCTCTCCGATACCATTCAGCACGCCAGGAACGTTCGACGCGCCGTAGTATGGCGAGGAAACTGCTCCCTTGTTCTTCGCCTGATTGATCCATGCCAAATAGTTGTTTGCTTCAATCGCAGCCGAGGCTTGCGTCGTCGAGAATGAAATACCGTAAACTTTGCCACCGAAGTTGCAGTAACCCGAGTTGGCGGCGCAATTCGTTGTTCCGACCGATACGCCGCCCCACTGGAAGTTTCCACCGGTTGCAGTCTGCGCGGCCCATGCCGCAGAACTCTGGTTGAACTGCGGGACGACGACACCGTTCAGATACTCGGTCACCTGGCCCGTCGGACTCCAGGTGACACCGACGACAAACAACCCGTTGTCGACTGCGCTCAATAGAGATCCGACTTGCGCCAGCGAGGTCCCGCCCGAATTGACTTCCTGGTAGGCCAGCCATTTCGTTCCGAACCCCTGCGTTCCGCTGCCGGCATAGTTCGGTCGAAGGCCGACCCCGAAAGCGGGGTTGGCGCCCGTGTAGCCAAAGAGCTGAGGAAACTGCGCTCCCTGCGGATTGGTTGTCGTGACCGCGTTGGAGAACACCATCTCGATGGTGCCTCCGTTCGTGATCTGCAGGCCTGCCGGCTCGTTCATGTAGCTGGTCGTGTTGGCGGTGAACACCAACGAACCGTCGCCACCGCATACCGGAGGATTGCTGGAAGGCGGCGTGACGGGGAAGTTGCCGGTAGCGTCGACCACGGTGGCCGGCGTCGCGGTCGAGCCGACGCATTCGTTGAGCAGGTAGCGAGCTTGCAGACCGGCATCCGGTATGAAGCCGTAGGCTGGATTGACGGCGTTCTGCGCCGACAAGGCGGCGAGCTTCGGATCGAATTGTGCGTGGGCTACGCGCAGCGGGATGACGAATGCCGCGCTTGCAAAGAATAGGTTCTTGAGGCGGTTCATGCTCTCGCTCCTGTTCATCAGTGCAGCGCTCTCATCCACGTTCCGGCTCCGTCGCACTTGGCGGCGATCGCGGTCCACTGTGCCGTGAGCGGCACCGAGGGAGCGCCCGAGATCGTGTCGGTGCCGGTTGGGGTCAGGACGATCGGGTTGGTGTTCGCATCGACCTTCACCAGGGCATAACCCTTGCTCATGATCGCCGCGGTGCAGGCTGGCAGCTTCGCCGCATAGGCGGTGCCTGAGGCGTTTGAGGCTTCCACGACGTCCATGGCGGCAGTGAAGGTGAAGGCCGCCGCCTCGGACAGCACCGGGTATGTCCCGGCGGTCACCGCAATCCAATCCGTGCCGAGGACATTGGATGCGCCCAGCGTGACCCGCGCCCAGCCGACCACGACCGGGCCGGCGGTGGTCGTCGGCGCCGTGTTCCGCACGTAGTCGCCCGGGTAGAAGAACCCGGCACTCGGCATCGCCGGCGCGGCCTCGACCGGGGTGGAGAAGACCTGCCCGAAGTTCGCCTGGGTCGGGTCGCCGACCATACCGACGATGTGGAAGCCGGCCGTGCGGACATAGCGCATGCCGACGTTCAGGTTGTCGTCCCGGTCCACCGCCGTGTTCGGGAAGAACTCCCGGAGGTCGGCATACTCGATGTTGTCGGCGAAGGTGTTGCCGGTGCCCGCACTGGTCGAGACGTTGGTCACCTCGCTCATGTTCTTGAACTTGTTGCGCAGCACGGTCAGCCCGGTCGTGCCGTTGTCGATGAACACGGCGTCGAGGCAGTCGGTGCCGTTCCAGTTCCCACTGCCGCCGCGGCAGCCGTTGATGACATACGGGTCACCATCGAACAGGTTGTCGTCGATGCTGATGTCGGTGATGGCGCCGGGATTGCTGACGTAGATGGCGAACTGAGCCCAGTTGAAGAAGGTGTTGTGGTCGATGTGGATGTCGGCATACGTGCCGGGCGAGAACGCGATCGGCGTCTTCATGCCTTCGAGGTCGTTGTCGTCGATGCCGACATCCCGCATGGCGCCGCCCTCGAAGTAGATGCCGACACCCTGCGCAAACGCCAGAGACTGCGTGGTGGAGGGATTTTGCTCGCCGCTGTTCGACACGAACGGCCCCTCGCCGAAGTCGGTCCAGGACTTGAACCGGCTGTCCGATCCGTTGAACGACGGCAGGTTGGTGCCGAGGTAGTTGTGGCTGATCATGAAGGCGTGGCTCTCGCCTATCGCCACCGTGGACGCGGCCGCATTGGCGAAGAACTCGGGCGCCGGGTCCTGGCCGTGCGAAACCCCGGCCGCCGTCTCGCCCGGGATCGCGGCGTACTGGCCCGGGCGGGCCGAGTGGCCGTCGATGGTGATGTAGGCGTTGTTGCCGTTGTAGCCGTCGACCACCGACCGGGCGACCAGGTCGGTGATCAGGTTGTTGGAGACGATCACGCCGACCGAGGAACTGTCGCCCTGGGTCGTGCCGTTGGTGTTGGCCGGCGCGGTGTCGACCGAGATGGCGTTGCCGCGCGGCGAGGTGATGGTGTTGCCGGAGATGACGGCATAACGGGCTGACGCCACGTCGATCGCCGACGTGTCGAAGCACGAGTTGCCCTCGATGTCGACGTCCCGACGGGCGTTCCAGACGCCGCCGTAGACGTTGTCGTGCGCCGAGATGCAGTCGTCGTCGTCGTGCTGGATGATGTTGCCCCAGATGTGGACGTTGGAACTCGCCCAGACGGGGATGGCGTCGTACTCGATGTAGTTCAGGAAGTTGTCGTGGACGGCGACATCGGACGAATCGTTGACGTAGGGTCCGAACGAGCGGCTGTGCTCGAAGTAGCTGCCCGACACGTCGACGCCGTCGACGTTGTCCAGCTCCAGGACCTGGCCGCCGTAACCGGCGACGGCGAAGGTCGCGGCGCTGCTGTCCGTACTGCCCCAGGTGCCGGTGAACCGCATGTGGTGGACGGCGATGTTGCGCGCGCGGCCGGTGCCGAGCTGGGAGCGGTCCGAGGTGAACAGCCCGAACTGGCAGTAGGCGCCGGGATTGGCCGCGACATACTGCTGGCAGGTTCCGGTATATCCGGCGGGGATGTTGCCCGTGTTGGCATCGTTCCAGGTGATGTCGGTGGTGAATTGGCTGGACCCCTCCATCGTGGTGTTGGAGGGTATCGGGTAGGTCTGGCCCGCCGTCGCCAACATGGGGTAGGTGCCGTAGGGCCAGAGGATATGGGTCCCGAGGTGCGCGCGGGCGTAGGCGAATGCCCTGACGATGGCCGCGTCGTCGCCGGCGGCCGTGCCGTCCAGGCCATGGTCTGCCAGCTTGTAGGTATCGCCGGCCATCGCGGAGACCGAGCGTCGCGTCGTGTTGGCGGCCGTGTCGCCTGCGGCGGCATAGGTCGTGAAGTCGATGGGACCGCCCGGCGAGGTCGAGCTGCCCGCCTGGACGGCGCCGTTGGCCGTGCCCTGGATGCTGGCGATCAGGCTGTTCGGCGCGACCTGGCCGGGGCCCATGCCGAACGGGATTTGCGAGGTCAGCAGCAGCTTGTTGCCGTCAAGCATGGCGACCCCGGCGGCAGAGCCTTCTGCCGAGCTCGGGATCGCCGCCTGTGCCAGCGCGGCAAGGGTCGCGCCGGTCCAGTTCCCGCCGTTGCTCGTCGTGAAGCTCAGCGCGTTGCCGCTGCCGTTGGCTGCCAGGCCCCCGGTCCCGCCGCCGCTCGTCGCCAGCGCCTGCAGCAACGTCTGCGAGCCGACATGGGCGTACGTGATGTCGCCTGTGACGCGCCCTGTCTGCAAACCGCCGGCGGCCAGCGCGCCGGTCGAAAGCCCAGCCAGGATGATGGCGATAGATGCCAGGAGGCTGCGGCGCATCACTGATTCGCCTCGATCGTCAGGTTGGAGGTCGTGTTGGCCTGCGCGGCGCAGACGAGAGCTGCCTGAGGGATCTGCGCCGGCAGCTGCCGGTCGAACCCCGGGGCGCCGGCGACGATCTCGAATGAACCCGGCACCCCGGGCCCAGGCGTGGTGTTGGCCCTGAAGGTGCACCAGACGCTCGGGGCGCCGGCCGCATCGGCGCTTACGGCCATGATCGACGTGCGGCCGCCCGTCGTCGGCAGGACCGTGACGGCGACCACCGCCGCGCCGGAGGTTAGGCTGCGGCTGTAATCGGCCGCCCGCGCACCGGACGCGACGAGACCCATCGCCGCGCAGAGCGCGGCAAAACGGAGATGCTTCATCTGATGTTCCTGCTGCGGTGGGCGGCTCGTAGGGCGCGGACGCGTGCTTGGGGCGGCTTATCAGCCGCCCGGCAATCGCGACGCCGCTGAGCGCCTCTGAGATGAGATCAGTTGGCGACGGGGGCGACCTGCATCGCGAACCAGGCGGTGGTCGACGTGCCCTGTGCCGTGTAGAGGCACATCACCGGCACGCCACTGCCGCCATGCGCGGCCTCGGCGGCGGTGGATCCGTAGGCGTTCTTGCGGCCGTCGTTGTCCACGGCCATCTCGCCGGGCGTGCAGCCGGCGGGCAGGTTCGCGGTGGCGAACGACCCGGCGTAGATGAAGCCGTTCACCAGCACCTTGCCGTCGACCACGATGCCGCCGCCGGGTGCGCCCTTGTTGGGGTGGAAGTGAACCGCGCCGTCCGGATCGGTGGTCGCGACGGGCTGGTTGCCGTTGGTGGTCGGGTAGTAGTAGCCGCCGTTCGCCGTCACGTTGGTGCTCGTGACCGAGCCGGTGTCCACGATGCTGCCGTCGGACATGACCTGCAGCGCCTGCGCGCCGCCGACCAGCAGGTCGAGCAGGTAGTTGGGGTATCCGGCCGGGTAGTTGGCGACGATCCCGCCGATCACGCCGGCCGGCGGAGTGCCGATCTTGAAGGCGCTCTGGCCGTTCTGAAGCCCGTCGATCTCGAAGCCGGCGTCGTCGTCGAAACGCCAGCTCTGGCCGGTCGTCAGGTATTGCAGCGTGGCCAGGTCGTTGCCGCTGCCGGCGAGGTCGAACTTCAGGACGTGGGTCCCGTTGCGGCCGGAGTCGAAGGTGATGCCGCTCCAGGCGTTCGCTGCGGTGCTGCCCAGGTCGAGGCTGATCCGCGCGCTGGCGCCGGTCGCGGTGTCCTGGCTGATCAGCTGCATGTCGTCGGGAGCCAGGGTCGACAGGGTGTCGCCGGCGGGGGGCACCACATCGCGCACACCGAAGCACCGGTTCCCCACGAAGCTGACCGTGTTCGGGGTCACCTGCGAGAAGTCGGCGCAGGTCTGCGCGCTCGCGAACAGGCTGCCGTTGTCGTTGTCGCCGAGGATGGCGTTCGTGCTCATCTGGATCCCGTCCGACCCCGGCATAAATTGGATCGGCGAGCCGTTCAGGCCTTCGAACGCCGTCACGTAGTTCTGGGCGAGGTATCCCTCGGTGACCTTGCCGTAGAGGAAGCGCCAGCCGGCCGGCGTGGAGGCGCCGAAGGCATAGCCGGTGCCGTTGGTGATCTGGACGTAGGCCGGGCCGCCGGTGAGGTTGAAGCATCCGGCGGACTCGTTGTTGCAGTGCACCGAGTCGAACTCGTACTCCTCCGGGGCGACGGCGCCCGGCCCGACGTAGACCGCCCAGGTGCCCTGGCCTGCGTTCAGGTTCTTAGTGACCACGTACTGCACCAGGCCGGTGACCTGGGCCGACGCGAAGGCGTTGTAGGTCTGCAGGCCGAACACCGTCTGGCCGCCGCCGTTCGGGTCGGTGGTCCCGTTGGTGCTGGAGGGGCCTTCGATCAGCAGCGCGTTGTGCTGGGTCGGATCGGTCCCAGCCTGACCGGCCAGGAAGGCCACAGAACTGTCGGTCAGGGTGTAGGCGGTCGAGTAGCTGACGATGCCGTTTGCGAAGGCGGCGGTGCCGTCGCCGTCGCCGATCGGACCGCTGGTCAGGACGTGGACGTTGTGGATCGTGTTGCCGTCGGTGCTGCCGCCGGCATGCGTCTCGGCGTAGATCGCGCGGCCGCCCGACGCCATGGCCTTCATGTTGAAACCGTCGAGCGAGAACTGTCCGAACCCGGCGCCCCCGGCCGGATAGAGCAGGTCGATCCCGTCGTTGCCGTAGGTCAGCAGCGTCCCGCTGCCGAAGCCCTCGAAGCCGATCGAGCCCGGCATGCTGGTCACCGTGATCGGCGACCGGATCACGCACTGGCCGGGCACCAGGATGGTGCCGTAGCCGGCCAGCACGGCGATCGCCGCCGTCTGGCGGAACGCCGGCGCGTCATCCGTCTTGCCGTCGCATTTGGCGCCCGCGAGGCGGGGATCGAGGAGCGGACCGAAGTTGCCGACATGGAAGGCGGCCGTCTCGGCGCCCTGGAAGGTCGCGGTGCCGCCGGGAGTGATCGAGTAGCCCGGATTTGGGCCAGGCGCCGCGATGCCGCCGGCGCGGGTGAATGCCGGGCCGTCGGCCAGCGCCGGCGTGCTGGCCAGCAGCAGCGCCGCGGTCGCGCGGCGGAGGATGCGCATGCTCATGTCGCCACCTTGAGGATGCCGCCGTCGGTATAAAGGACGCGGCTGCCCGCGATCGGCTGGAAGTCGTCGTTGGTGTCCTGAACCGTTGCCGACAGCACGAGGTCGCCCCCCTTGTCCGAACCCAGGGCGGCTCTTCCGCCGATCAGGAGCGCGCCGCTGTCATCGAGCGCCGCCACGCCGTCGGGAGCGCCTCGAGCCGCCTCCACGGCCGCCGCAGCCTGGGCCGCTGACTGCGCCGCGGCGGCGGCGGCGGCCGCCATGGCCTGGCCCAGCGCCTGTATCTGCTGGTCGACGTAAGCCTTGCTGGCGGCGTGCGCGGGCAGGGTCGGCAGCTCGGCCAGGGAGAGCGGCCCGGTCATCGTGCCCCCGCTCAGCAGCAGCGCTCTGGCCAGCGCCATCGACAGCGGCACCATGACGGCGGTGGCGACGCCGCCCGACGTGACCAGCATGAAGACCGTGTCGGTGGCGGCGACGGCCGCCGGCGCACCGAGCGAGGAGACCGGCGTCCCCGCGGTGGTCGTGGTTTCGGACATCAGGGCTCCGTCAGGCGAGGAGGAAGGGCTGTCCGGTGCCGTCGGTCAGGATCGCGCCGCCCGGCAGCACCAGGGCATTCGGCGGGATCGGCCGGGTGCCGCCAGCGGGGAGCGCCAGCTGGGGCGCCAGCGCGGGCACCGTCGCCAGGCTGTCGCCGCTGATCGGGATCTGGACCTGCTCGGCGTGGCGGCGGCCCGCCGTCGTGATCAGTAGGATCCGGATCGTGAACGACGTGTTCGGCTGGCCGCCGCTCAGGAACAGCACCGGCTGGCCCGACAGGATGGTGCACCAGAGCACCTGGAGGTCGGTCGGCGTCACCGGCGTCGGATAGGTCACCCGCAGGCCGGCGAGGCGGTCGCCCGTCTCCGCCAGCCAGGCCGCGACGTCGAGCGAGAAGTCCAGGCAGTCGGCGCTGGCCATCGACGGCCAGACCAGAAGCGAGGAGGCGTTGCTGATCCCGCGGAAAGTGGCGCTGCTCGGTGCCGACAGCACCACCGTCCTGGCCGCGCTGGCGGTCCAGCCCGGCGACAGCACATTCGCGATGACTGCCATGTCAGGGTCCAGTCGTAGCCGCCCAGGCGGGCATGCCGTCGCTTCCAGCCGCGCGCCGCTGACCCATCGGCGCCTGCGCCAGGCCGTAAGTGGCGAAGGCCGCGGCTGTCACCAGGACGGCGTCAGCGGGCCAGGTGTTGGCGGTCGCGTAGGTGGCCTGCAGCGCCTCCGGATAGAAGCAAAGCGTGGTCTTGCTCCAATAGTAGGCCAGCGGCGGCGGCGGGGTTGGTTCGGCGGTCGTCGTGGTGGTGGTGTTGGACATCAGAAGCCCTCCGCCTTGACGACGACCGAGTAGTTGCCGTCCAGCGCCACGGTGACCCAAGAGGCCGTCAGCCCGCTGACCGAGACGCCGTTATTGGACGTCGTGTTGTTGACCGAAGTCGCCTGCGCGGAGATCGCCACGTTGGGGAATACGATCGGGAACGGCACTGTATAGATCTGCGTACCTGCCGGCAGGCTGGCCTTGTCAATGAAGACCCACTGCTCGATGAAGCCGTCGGGCGCGATCCGGTAGCCCGAGTAGAAGCCGGACGACACCGCCGGGCCGAACGACCGCGAGAATGCCCGGGTACGGATCCAGTAGGTGTTGGCGATCTGGGGGGAAGAGTCTCCAGCGGCCGGCGTCGGCGTATTCGGCGTGCCTGCGAAGTCCGGGCTGAACAAGGATGCGAAGAGCTTCTGCAGCGCCGTCAGCACCTGGTTGTTGGTGCCCTTCACCGGCGTGATCTCGGCGGCGGCCAGGATGGCGAGCGGCTCCTCCTGCTGCTGGTTCAGCCACCAGTCGGGAACGACCGTCGCCTGCAGCCCGGCGGCCGGATTGCCGTTGCTGAAGAAGCCCGGTGTCAGGCCGGTCCCGCTGGGGACGGCGGGAGCCACGCTGACGGTGGATGGGTCATCGTTGCGATACAAGGATCAGCTCCCGTAGCCGAACAGGACGGTGGTATGCGCCGGCGCCAGCCGCTCGAGCTCGCACTGGAGGACCGCGTTGCCGAAGGCCTGCAGCGGCTCGCCGGCGGTGGATTGGCCGGCGCGGAAATAGGTGACGGTGGCGGCCGAGGCGTTGACCCGCCACGCAAAGGCCCAGGCGCTGCCATAGGCCGGCTGGCCGGCACGAAGCGTGCCGGCGCGGGCCGGCGCGAACTGCGTGATCGTGATCTCGAAGCCGAGCGTCGCGGCGTAGCCGACCAGATAGGGGATGCTGCAGCCGCCGGCGTCGGTCAGCCGGGCGACGACCTGCGCGCGGCGCTGCTGCAGGGTCGGGGCGGGCCCGGCGCACGGATCCGGCAGAGCGAGCGTGCTTTCCCACTCGGGCAGCAGCTCGTCGGTGGTGCCCGGGAAGGCATCGACCAGGAGGTCGTTCGCCCGGGCGACGTTGCGCGCATAGGGCGCGCCCAGGATGTAGGCCACGTGGTAGAGCAAACTGTCCGGGTCGCGTGGCCAGATCGGGCCGGTAGGCAGCAGCTCCAGCACCTTCTGGCGAAAATCCTCGGTAGAGTATGCGGGTCCGGCCATTGATCACGACGCGAAGGTGACAGTGCCGAGGACCGGCATGGACCCGACGTTGGCCGCGACGATCGGGCCGGTGGGCGACGCGACCTCGAGAGTCGGCAGCGTGCTGATCGCCTCGAGCGCGCCCTCCCAGGCATTCGGGTGCACCGTGCCGCCGGGCGCCGAGACGCGTCGGAACATGTCCTGCAGCGCCGCGGTGATCGCCGCCTGGTTGGCCGGGGTGTTGCCGGCGCCGAGGTCGGTGATGGCGAAGTTGGTGGGCTGCGCGATCGGGGCGCAGACGATCACCAGTGCCGTCACCGCCTGCACCGCATAGATCGCGTTGGCGACCGTCAGCTGATCGCCGGTGGCGGTCGCGTAGCGGCTCTCCGCGCCGGCCGCGCCGTTGGCGCCGACCGGGAAGCCGCCGGTGGCCGCCTCGGCATCGTCGAGCATGATGTAGACGACGACCGTCCCGGCCCCGAAGCCGTTGCGGTTGACCCAGGCCCGGGTGACGCCCGGCACCGCGGTGGCCCAGCCGATGTATTCGGCCTCGCGGCCATCGCTGCCGGGCGCCTGGTAGGCCGCGATCACGCGCGGCTGATACTCGGCGTCGGTCTCGATGTCCGCGCCCTCGGTGGCGGCGGTCGTGATCGTGCCGGCGGTCTGCACGCCGGGTACCGGGGAGCCGAGGGTGACCTGCGTGCCCACCAGCGCATTGCCGGCGGAGCCGGGCGTGCTGGCCTTCACCGGGACCGTGATCGTGCTGATGTTGCCGTTCACCGTGTTGGCGGTGATGTACTGGAACCCGTCGCTGCGCACGACCACGGTCCCAGCCGGCATCTGGACTTCGATGCCCGGCGTGGAGGGGAACGTGGCGTAGCCATCGTTGGCCGAGGTCGCGGGCTTCTTGTTGACGTTCTTGAGGTTGCCCCAGCCTGCCAGATATTCTGCCGTCGCGGTCCAAGGCACCGCCTGCTTGGCGATCCAGTCGAGATACTCGTAATGCAGCCAGGCGAGCTGCGCCTGCTCCCAGGACAGCGTGCCGAGCACCGAGAACGGCAGCAGCCCGTCGACGCCCTCGATCCCGGCATCGACGATGTCCTGCTGGCCCTGCTGCTGCAGCGCGGTGAGCGTCTGGCGTGCGAAGGGCATCAGTTCAGGCCATCCCATGCCCACTGGAAGCGGAAGCTCTGCGGGCTCGAGGCACCCGGCTGGGCGATCGTCACCCTGATCGTGAGCGCGGTGGCCGTGGCCCAGGCGGCGGCGGCGGCGACCGAGGCGGCGATGCCCTCATCGATCAGCCACTGCAGCGCCTCGGTGCAGATGTCCTCGGCTTCCTGCGGCACCGCGGTCTGCGCCTTGGGCCCCGCCTTGAAGGTCCGCTTCAGCTGCCAGAGGCGCGAGCCGATCGGCCGGCCGACATAGGTGTCGCCCCACCAGCCACGGCGGTTGGGCAGCTGGCTGCCGGGCGTGCCAAGGCCGGCGGCGACGTCGTCGGCACTCGGCTGCGCCGGTGCCACGCGATCGGTGAACAGGCTGACCATGACGGCCGAGAGCAGCGCGTTGCCGAGCGCCAGGTCGCCGTTGGCGACCGACCAGTTCCCTCGGCCCTGGATTGGGTCCCAGGTCACCGCGATGTCGAGCGCCATCGTCAGGCGGCGCCGGTAGCGCCCTGCGGCGCCTGGCCGGCGGCCGACGTCAGGACCAGGGCCGGTGCGGCCGCAGCGCAGGATCCGATGCGCGCCGCGGCCGCGGCGATCGCGGCCGTCAGCTGCCCGATCTTCGCGACCAGCTGCGCCAGCTGCTCGACGTAGTTCAGGTAGGCGTTGTAGCCGGGCTGGATCTGCGCCGCGACGAGCTTCTCAATCCACGTCAGCACCGAGGGGAGGTCGGTTGGAAGGTCGAGCAGTGCCTTCAGCGGCAACAGGTTCTCGATCTGGCCCTCGACCGCCGAGACGTTGGCCTGGATCGACGCCATGACCTCGTTGGCAAATGCCTGCAGCTCGGCACAGACGTTGATCCGAACGGCTTGGGCGATGGCGTTGTCGAACCACTGCGTGTCGACGAGCGACGATCCCTGCGGTGTCATCGGGCCCTCAGAAGATGTTCGTTATGATCCCGTCGCGGACGGTGACTGTCTGTCCGGTCGGCGTGGTAAAGGACCCGCTGGCGCCCTGGCCGGCGATCAGGTTTCCCGCGGTCGACGTGTTGGGCGACACGAGCTGGAGGGAGCCGTCATCCTTGAGCCAGACTCGCGAGCCCGAGCGCTGGTAGAGGCAGACATCGGCCGGATCGAGGTTGGTTGGCCGGTAGCGCTGGTCGCCCGATGCGACGCTCACGCCGCGGCCGCGGTCGCCAGACTGGAACATCACCGCATGGTCGGCACCGGCGGTGGGCCGGCTTGCGAAGCCATAGAATTGCAGCTGCGGCAGATCGCTCCGCAGTTCCCCGCCCGGGAGCGCCAACTGCAGGGTGGCGGTACCCTGGCTCTCGTCGGTGTCGGATGTCTGCCGGCCGATGCCCATGGCGTTGGTGATCCGGCGTGCCAGCCGAAGCATTAGCGTCATGAGTGCGGCAGGTCCGGCAGGTCTTCCTGCGTCACCGCGTCCGCGGGCGTCGTGCCGGCGCCGGCCTGGTCGCGGGTCGCCTGGCCGACATCGTTCGCCAAGGGGTTGAGCAGCACCGGTTCCGGCTGGTAGGCCTGCTCCGGCATCAGCGTGATGTCGGCGTGTGTGCCGCCCTCGTCCTTGCGCAGCACGATCTCGCCGATTAGCCAACGCTCGGAGGGCGTGCATTTCAGCGCCGGCATGAAGATCGGTGCCAGGGTGTTCACGCCCCACAGCGTGCCGAAGTCGTCGCGCCAGCTGTCGCAGGTGAGCTCGACCGCATAGGCGCGGCCCCACCGGCGGTTGATCTCCCACTGCACGCGCTGCTGGGTGACGCTGTTGCCCTCGTCGCCCATCTCGGCTGGGATGATCAGCGGCCGGTAGCGCGGCACTCCCGGATCTTTGAGTGGGCCGACTGCCGTGACCAGGTCCACCTGGCCGCCGAGGTCCTGCTGATCCGGGCTCAGGTAGAGCGTGTCCGTGGTCTGCCGGACGGCGCGGATCTCAGAGTAGCGGCCAGCCATGCTGAACGAGCACGACGCTCGCTCGACGTTGCCCGGCATCGAGAAGCCGCTGGAGGCGAGCGTGGAGCCGGACTTGCTGAGGATGATGTTGCCGGTGTTGTCGTCATAGACCAGCACGGCCGCGAAGCGGCACACCCGCTCGATGATCTCGTAAGGCGTCTCCGTCAGGATGACGTCGAACTGCTGGATCTGAACGGCCGGGAATGGAACCGGTGTCACGGCCTTTATCCCGAACAGCCCCGCCAGCTTCTGGGCCAGCGTCAGCGCGTCGGTGTTGTTGATCTGGAACGTGTTAAAGATCGCCGAGCACTCGACCAAGTCCACGCTCTTCGACGCGCCCACCACCCGGACCGTGTGGTCCTTCGGACCGATGCTCCGCAGGACGGTGACCACGTAGCCGGTGATTACCAAGTCGTCGCCGACCATGATCTGGCAGGGCGCGCCTTCCGAGATCGTCACGTCCGCCAAGGCGACCGAATCCCACTCCGTGGTCTCGAGCTCGAAGGTCCACGGCATGACCTCGGCGCTCATCCGGATGACGACGCTGGTCCAGCCGCTGACCTGCTTCCCGCCGACGATGATCGAGACCTCGTCCGATGGCGTGCTGGTCCAGCCCAGCGCGGCCGTGACCTGGTCGACGATGCCGCTCATGTCGCCAGAGCCTCGAAGGATAGCGGCATGAAGGCCGGATGAATGGGGTCGGCGCGCCGGATCAGGTCCGGCGTCCGCGTCGCGTCGGCATAGAGCTGCTGCGCCAGCACCGGCGCCGGCAGAGGAGCGCCGCGGGTCACCGTGATCAGCCGGGACAGCTGGGACGCCCGATTGGCCAGGTCCTTCAGCACCTGCGCGCGCAGTGCGCGCAGCGTCTGGAAGGTCGCGCCATCGCCGGCGTCGGCCGCGGAGACGATCTCGGGATCGAACAGCAGTGCCACCTGCTGCCGCAGCGCCTGCGCGTCGTCATAGGAGGCCGGCTGATAGGTCGAGCAGGCAAGCGCGATCGACAGCAGCGCGGCGCGCCGGCACAGCGCAGCTGCCGCGGTCTGGGCGGTAGCGATCGCGCCGCCGATCGGCGCGGTCGAGGCCACCACCATAGGTGCGTAGGTCGCCATCTGCGCCAGCAGCTGGACCTGCACCCCGGGGTCGCCGACAGCGTTGCGCAAGGCCTCCGGCACGGCCAGCACCGCTGTCGCCAGATCGGCGGCGTCCTGTGTCCCGCCGACCGCGGCCACCGCAAGCGCCACGGCCGCCTGCCCGACGGTGACGGAGGCCAGGGCGCTCGTGACGGTAGCGGTGGCTGACGAGACCGCCGCATTGCCCGACACGAATCGGCCGTAATAGGTCGGCAGGCCGGCCAGCGCAGCGGCGGTTACCGCCGGCGTCTGGCTCAGGCCGATCGCCTGGCCCGCCCAGCCCGACGCTGCCGCCTCGGCGGCACCGGACGCTGCCGTGCCCAGCGCATAGGCCGCAACGGTGTCGGCGGCATAGTCGGACGAGGCGGCGGTGGAGAGCGCCGCGCTGGCAACCGCGATCACCGCCTGCGCGGCCGCCAGCACCGTGGTGCTCAGCAGGCTGCGCTGCTCCAGGAACTCGAACTGAAACTCGATGACGCCGGCGATACCGTCCGGCTCGTTCCAGTCGAAGTCCAGCACCGCGGCGTTGACGACGCCGCGCGTCGGGTGGATCAGCAGGCCCGGCCCGGCCTGCTCAACAGCCGCCAGCACCAGGTCAAACTGCGAGCGGAAGAGCGTGCCGCAGACGAAGCCACGGACTCGGAAGCCGCGCCCGGCTCGCCCCAGGTCTTCGACCTTGGGCGTGTCCCGGAACGGATAGTCGTGGACCGCCGTCTTCCGACCATTACGGCCGCCTGAGCCGATCACTGCGAAGGGCACGCCGCGGAAGCTGCACTGGCGGTACTCGCCGAGGACGCCGAGGACGCCCGACATCAATAGCCTCCTGGCGTCATCTCGGGGTCCATCGCCCGCGCGGTCTGCACCGAGGCCACCCGCAGGCCGCCCGAGCTGCTGCCGGGCTTGACGGTCGCCTGTGTGCCCTGCTGGGTCCGCACCGTGATGTGCAACTCGGCCCGCAGCTTCTCGATCGTGGCGTCGATGCTACCGCCCTGGGCGGTGCCGGGCGGCACCGACACCGGCGGCGCCGCAGCGATGAGCCTAGAGGCCGAGCCAATGGTGCGCAGGTCACCGCGCGCCTGGTGCCAGAACCCGGCCGGATCCACGTTCGGCGACGGGATCGACCGGGCCGGGCCGGCTGCGGCCGCTTGCCGCTCGGAATCGTAGTAGCTGCCGACGGTGTCGGCCTCGGTGCGCGCCGCCGCCGAGAAGTGCGAGAGGTCGCCGGAATGACTCTTCCACCAGGCGAGGCCGTCACTGTTCAGGCCGTCGTGGTAGGCGGCCGTGGCCACCGCCAGGTCGCCGCCGGCCGCCTGCATGGCGCGCATGAAATGCCGCGTGCCGCCTAGGATGTTCTGGCCGCGGTTGTGACTGTCGACGCCCTCGTCCTGCGCCGTCGCATCCGTCAGCTGCATGTAGCCGAAGGCGGACGATGCGGAGTTGCCGACCATGGCGCCGCCGCTCTCGGCATTGATCAGCGCGCGGAGCTTCAGGCGGTCGACGCCCGAGATGCCGGACGCGGCGTCGATCATGTCCGACAGGTCCTGGTTTGGCCGCAACAGGCCGCCCAGCGGGCGGGCGTCGGCGATCACGCCGCGGCCTAGGCCTCGCGCACTCACCGAGGTTCCCGAAGCGTTCCACGCAGCCTTGGTGGCGCCCCAGGCCTGCTTGGTCGCATCCCACAGCTGGTCGAAGAAAATCGACCCGGTCGGCGTCACGACCGGCGCATTCGGATCGCGCGTCGTGTGGGTGCTGCCGGCGAAGCCATGCGCATCCGAGCCCGGATGCGGGTTTTTGGGGCCGATATGGCTCTGCAGCGCGTCCATCAACGGCGGCAGCGCGATAAGGGCCGCCGCCACGCTGGCGATCGCCAGGCCGACGCCGCCGAAGCCGCCGGCAAGCCCGGCCAGCCCACTCAGGACCTTCACGCCGTAAAGGACAGCCATCGCGATGCCGACGTCCTCGGCAGCCGACTTCCAGCCGCCAAGGGACTTCACGACCTGCCCGACTCGGTTCCAGACGCCCTCAGCGCCCTTGGTCACGGCATCCCAGTCGATCGACTTCAGCCACTTGGCGAAGCGGTGGACATAGTCGGTGATCTTGGTCGAGATCCAGGCACGGTTGTGGGCGATCCACTCCGCCATCTGGTGGATGATCGGGGTCAGCACTGGCTCGAGCGACTGCGCGATGCTGTTGCCGAAGCCCTCGACCGCGAGGGTGAGCTCGGCCTGCGCCATGCGCAGCCGATTGGCCGCCAGCACGCCCGCCTCGTTGGTGACGCCGTAGTGCTGCGCCATCGCGGAGTAGCGGGCGATGCCTGCGCTCCCGAGCCGCAGGAACGGCAGCAGGTCCTCGGAGGCTCCGCCGAACAGCCGCGCGGCGACGGCCGCCTGCGCATAGGGGTTCCTGATGCTGGCGATCTTGTCCGCCAGCTGCGGCATGACCTCCGTGACGGACTTGGCGCTGCCGTCCGCGTTCTGAAACTGGATGTGCAGCGCCCTGAAGGTCGACACCAGCTCGGGTGCCCGACCGCCGACGGCGTCCCACATCCCCTGCCCCAGCGTCTGCAGACCGGACTGCAGCGAGCCGGAAGACGAGCCAGCCAGGCGGGCGGCGCCGTCCAGCGACTGCAGCTGGGTAGCCGTCACCCCGATTCGCTGCGCCGAGAAGCCGAGGCGCGAGCCGAAGCTGGCCCAGGCGGTGGCCAGGCGCACGATGCCGTCGATGCTGGCGGCGCTGGTCAGCACACCCAGCACCGGCACGATGCGGCCGAGCGAGAAGAACGCGCCCTTGGCCGCCTGTCCCATGCGGTTCAGGCCGGTGCCGACCTTGTTCAGGCCGGACAGTTCCGAGAAGCGGCTCAGGGCCTTCTGGGTGCGTAGCGCCGGCGCGCGCATGTTCTCGATGCGCTTGTTGATGCGCTCCAGGGTCCGGGTGATCCGGTCCTCGGCTGCGATCTCGACCTTAACGCCTGCGTTGGGCACGGGCCGTGTCCCTTCGCTGCTTCTCGGCGAGTTCGTTCGCCTGCTCGACGAGCTCAAGCAGCTCGGTGCCGTTCATCGCCCCGAGCTCGCCCAGGCTTGTGCCGACGAAGAAGCGGCTCAGCTCCGCGGGGAGACGGCGCCAGTTCGACGGCCACGCTCCAAAAAACCGCAAGTGAAGTCCGCGGCCCGGGCGAACACGCTGATCGGCATCTTCAACACGGCCGCCGGGTGCCACTCGGAGATGTCGGTCACCAGCGAGATCTCGGCAGCGCGCGACGTCGCCGGCGTGACCCCCTTCGACAGGTGCTGCTCGGCCCGGCGCCGCTCGGCCACCTTGGGCTCGCGCAGCGCCATCTCGCCGTGCGGGCCCTTCTGCACCACGACCGGCTCATCCAGCTGGATCAGGAGCGTGGGGCCGTCCTCGGCCAAGCCGCGGCCGCGCTGCTCGAACGTCTCGAGGAAGGCGGCGGCCTGGTTGAGCAGGCTAGCCGGCAGCTCGCCCACCGCCTCGTCCGGCCAGCCGGTGACCAACGCCACCAGCTTAGCCTCGCTGTTCAGCACGCTGGCCGGCGTGGCCAAGCTGCCCATCAGCTCCTCGGCCGCCTTGACCTCGGAGACGCGCGGCTCGCGCAGGTCGAGCGAGGCATAGGGGTGCCCCTTGACGACGATCGGCGGCTCGACCGGGATCGAGAGCGTGGTCAGCAGCTCCTCGAGCTGGTCCTCGTCCGCCATCAGACCGTGTCCTCGGTGACGTCGCCGCTCTCGATATGGAGGTCGAAGGTGCCCTCCGCGGTCTTGAGCCCGCCCAGCTCGGTGACCCAGCCGCTGGTGCAGGTCACGACCTTGCCGTTCGCGAGCACGCCGATCACCGTGAAGCGGGCACCCTCGACGCGGAAGTCCGAAATCTTCCTGTCCGGCCGGTCCCGCAGCGTCGCCGAAACGTAGCCTTCGGCTGGCATCGAGCTGGCGCCCTCGACGGCGGTCTGGCCCTTCAAGGTCTCCTGCTTGCTGCCCGACGGCATGTATTCGAGGTCGCTGACGACGCTCCAGCTGTCGCCGTTGATCGTGAGGCTGGCGCTGCCCGCCAGCGGCGCGACGATCGGCGCGGATGTTGCGGTTCCGGACATGGATCAGGCCTCTCAGGGCTTGGTGAACTGGACGTTGGCCGCCACGATCCGGAGCTGGTCGCCAATCCGGATCGGCAGCAGCAGCTGCACTGCGCCGCCGCCGGCGTTGACGGCTTCAATTTCGGCGGCGAAGCCGACCACGTCCTGCACCCAGAAGTTGCCGGCCTGGACGCGATAGCGGGACACGCACATCGCGCCGATGATCTGGGCGGTGATGGCCGGCGAGCCGCCCGGGATCTTGGTGCCATCGGCGACCAGAATCTTCCTGGAGCATTGCGCGGCGAGGAACGCCTTGAAGTCCTGGATCACGACCTCGAGCGTCAGCGGCGTCTCGATGTCGAGGTAGCTGTTGTCGGCCACGCCCAGCGCGTTCCGCTGGTAGGTGGTCGTGACGCGCTCGAGGTAGACGGTATTGCTGGCGTCCACCCTGTGGGTCGAGAGGCCATCGTAGAGCAGGCTCTCGCGCTGGTTGAAGATGAACTGGCCGGCGACCGAGGGCGGCATCACCGTCAGCGCGACGTCGGCCAACGGGATCGCCGGGTTGTTGCGCATGGTGATTGCCGCCCAGGCGGTGATCTCCGCCGCCCACGCAAGCGGCGAGGATGGGCTGTCGCTGACCGGCATGATCGAGGCGTGCTGGTCGTTACGCGTCACGCCGAAGGCGGTGACGGTCCCGAACGTGCCCCGCACCGCGGTGATGGCGTGGCCGAACAGCTGGTTGGTCGCCTCCCAGCGGCCGCTGGTATCGCTCAGGAAGTTCTGGAAGGCGTTCAGCGAGCCGGTGTCGCTGTAGGGGTGCAGAAACAGGTCGAAAGCGGTCTCGCCCAGCGCGGCCAGGGCGGACGCCAGCGCGGTCGGGTTGGTCGTCCCGCCGGTCATAGGGGTGATCGTCACGCCGACGCCGGCCGGCGTCGCCTGGCCGCCGCCTGTGCCCAGCAGGTTCAGACCGAGCAGCAGGTCGTTGCCGCAGAGGCCGCCGTTGGCCGCCTTCAGGGTAACGGCGGCACCAGCAATTGTCGCGGTGACCCCGAAGGTGGGATCGGCGGCGATCAGGGCCTGGAAGTTTGCCGCGGTGGCGGCGGCGCTGTCGCCCAGGTTGACGGGCAACGAGACGAGGCGGTCGCCGATGTAGAGCGACAGCGTGCCGGCGACCGTCGCCGGCCCGGTGAAGGCGAAGCCGCCGGACGCCTTCTGCGAGGCCGGATCGTCCGCCATCGGCAGCACCCAGAGCTCGCCGACGTTGTCGATGCCGCGGTAGCGGCCGACCGCGTGGGCGGCCTGCGACGAGGGCCCGTACTTCGCCTGCGCGTCGGCCAGGCCGGACGAGATCATGGCGACGCCCGGGACGGCGACGCCGGCCACCATCTGCGCCACGATCAGCACGCGGCGGTTGATCGTCCCGGTGTTCGCCTTCGACGGGTCGACGGCGAAGTAGTAGCCCGGGACCCGGTTGCTGGCGTTGTAGTTCGGGATCGAGATGGAGGCGCTCACTGGTGCATCTCCTGCGCGGGCACCGCGGCGGCGGGCGTGGCGACCGCAGGCTCAACCGGCGGCTCGGCCTGCAGGAGGTCCCCTGCTTGGAGGGCGCGCAGCCAATAGACGTTCTCCGGCACGTGCTCGCCCGCCTCGCGCAGCGGCGTCATGGTGCGCGGCCACCGGACCATGCGTCCGGCTGCGGGCTTCACGAACATGGATTGGACCCTTTGGGGTTGGGGAAGGTGACAGTCGCTTCCGCCAGCTTCGTGCCGGCGCAGCTCGCGATCCGCAGGTTGATGGCGGCCAGCGGCTCGCCGTTCGGCTCGTAGGTCTGCGGGTATTCGAGGTCGAAACGCATGCGCAGCGTGGCGATCTGGTCGGCGCCGGTGCTGTCGAAAGCCATCTCGGTGTCGATCGTCGACACCTGTTGGACAAGCCGCTGCAGGGCGGTGTCCAGCATCAGCGTCGTCTCGATCTGCTCGGCGAACGCGTCGAGCAGGTTCTCGCCCTGCGACGAGGTGCCGACCGCATCCGTCTTGAAGGCGACTCGGGCGGTAACCAGCAGGCCGGCGGTCCGGGTGTAGCCCGGCTGGTTGCGACCCCAGCTCTCCGCGGTGTCGGCCAGCACCTGCAGCTGGATCATCGGCAGCGCGGCAACCGTGATCGGCAGGGAGCGGGCGGTCCAGACGTTCGGGCCGGCCAGGGTGCCTGCGCCGCGCAGCGCGCGCGCCGCCTCCTCGCGCAGCTGGACGCGGTAGAGCATGGCAGAGCTCCGGCTACGCGGTGTTAAGCATCAGGCGCGCGGCGCCGACCCCGTCCGACCGGACCTCGGAGACGCGGTAGATCGTGCCCCGGATCGTCACTAAATCACCCTGCAGGGGCGGGCTCGGGAACGAGGACAACGCCACGCCGAGGCAGGGCCCGAACGTGGTCACGTGGCTCGTGTCCATGCCCTCGATCACCAGCGGATCGACCGGCCTGTAGTGCTCGTCGAACACGCCGGCGACCGTGAAGGCCGGTGCGCGGTTGGCCGGCTGGTAGACCGGCAAGGCGCCGGGCTGCTCGCCAAAGATGCCGATGCACGGGGCCAGCACCAGCCTGTCGAAGTCGATCACCCGGCTGGGTTGATCTTGAAGGTGGTGGCCGACCGGCCGTTCACGGTCGGCCCCACGATCGACGCATCCGGCACCAGCTCGGGAGCCGGCTTCAGGCCGCCGTGCTCGACGAAGCCCAGCGTGCGCAGATCCACGACCTCGTCCTCGCGCACCTCGACGACCTCGCCCGCATGCGCCGTCCGGCTGCCGTGCACGTCGACCAGGACGTCGCCCTCGAAGCGCTGGCCGGTGACGACGGGCACCCGCAGGCTGCGCCGCGCGGCGATCCGGACGAAGGCGTGGCCGGGCTTCGGCGCCGGAGCGCCCACCGGCTCGTCGGGGTCGACATCCACGATGGCCGGGACGGGATTGCTGACCTGCGCCTCGCCACGATCGGCCGGCGTCTCGAGCGAGAGGTCGCCATCCTCCGGCTGCGTGCCAGCGACTCCGTCGGCCGCCGGCGCGTCCCCTCTGCCCCGCTGCGCGCCCATCAGGTGAGCACCGGCGGGCAGACCTGGATGGCCATGCACGCGTTGACGCGCGACGGGATGACTATCGGCGAGCTCTGCATCATGATCATGCGCTGCGCCGGATCCTTGTTCACCCACGTCTTCGGCGCGAACGGCAGCGCCTCGTAGTTGAACTCAGGATCCTGGATCTGCGCGAAGGCGCGCGTGCCCAGCATGCTGGCCCCGGTCATGACCATCATGCCGTCGGGGATGAGGGGCTGCTCGACGTCGTTCTCGTCGACCGCCCACTCGTTGTAGAGCCAGCAGTCGTACTGGCCCCAGCGGCCCTTGTAGACGGCGCCGGCGGCGATCAGCGGGCCGACGTTGAGGATGTTCCCGCCGTCACCCAGCTTCGGGTAATAGATCGCGCCCTTGATCACCGGGTCGAGGATGAAGCCGGTCCAGGAGCTGGTCGTGAAGATGAGGTCGGTCACCTGCGCGCCCGACCTCTTCAGGATGTTGTGCTGCCAGGCCTCGATGTTGGCGGACGGGGTCGCCGTGCCCGGGGTACCGGCGGCGGTGACGACGTTGCCGGGCAGCCAGCGCTGATTGCCCGTCAGGGCCGCGGTCAGGCTGGGATCGCGCCCGAAGTCGATCAGCTGGGTCGGGAACCCCTCGCCCGCCACCGTGACCGTGCCGGTGGTGATCGCGCTCGCGGCCATCCACTCCAGGCGGCGGGTCAGGATGTCGATCTGATCCTCCATCTCGGCGTTGAGGTTCGCCATCTCGCGCATCTGGCCGGTCAGCTCGCCGCCGATCCGCTCGCCGATCATGCGCTTCACCGGACGCCGCAGGTCGGGCGCCCGCTTGTCCTTGATGTAGGGCGGCTTGAACACGTTGGTCTGAATGCGGCGCTGCTCGACCAGCTTGCCCTCGACCAGCGGCGAGACGAACGGCGCCATCCGGCGCTTGCCGACGTCGACGTCGATCGCCACGAACTCGGTGTCGCTCATCACCATGTTCGGGAAGAGGCGGTCGAGTAGGAAGGTGACCGGCCGCTTCAGATTGGGCACGACCTGGATCAGGCCGACGGTGTCGTAGGCGAGGTTCGGCATGGGGGCTCCGTCAAAGGGCCGGGCGCGTCTCACGACGGGCCAACACCGCTGCCCAGGCGGCTATGGGATGGGCGGGGATCAGCGGCGCAGGATGCCCGCCAGATGGGTCAGGACGGGTCGGCGGCCGACAGGCTGCGCTTCAGGTGTATGCCCCGCGGCTGCAGGGCGACCGCGAGGTCCTGCATCAGCCAGGAACTGTCGTAGGTCACGGCCCGGCTGTTGAACTCGCCCACGAAGTAGGCGCCGACGATCACGGGGCCCGCGGTCGCGTTGGCCACGTCGGCGAGGATCGCCGCCGGCACCTGGCTGCCGTCGGTGGCGGTCTTCACGCAGAGCACGAAGTTGCCGCTCGTCGTCTGGTAGGACAGCGTGAAGCTGTCGCCGATCACGAAGGCGGTGCTGCCCGCGGTGATGGTGAAGTTGATCTCCGGATTCGCGAAGGCGGTGCCGACGGTGGCGGTGCCGATCGCCGCGCCCTCCGGATCGGTGACCGTGAAGCTGGTCGGCGAGACCGCGGTCAGCACGTAGCCGGTGCCGGCGGTCTCGATCGAGGTGCCGGGCACCAAGCTGCCGACCGTGCCGTTGCCGGTGTTCGCGCCCGGCGCCGACAGGATCGTATAGTTGGTCTGCCGCCCCACGATCGTCCCGCGCGGCAGGTTGCCCGCCATGACCTCGACGTTGTGGGTGACGAGGTTCTTCGGGTCGGTGATCAGCTGGTCGGGATAGTAGCCGTACGCCGTGACGCCGAAGGCCTCCGGGTTATCGGTGACCGGGCTGATGGCGAGAACCATGATGGTATTCCTTCGGCGCTGAGGCGGATCTGGTCAGCCCCGGCCTGTGGCCGGGTCAGAGGGGTGGGACGGGAGACGGATCAGGCTTCGCCGTGGCGAATCTTGTTCGCGGCCTGCATCTGCGCGGCGAAGCCTGCCGCACCGCTGGCCGGCCTGGCGCCGCCGTTCGGCCCGACGTTCGGCGCCGGCGCGCGGGACATGCGCTGGCCCAGGCTCCGGCCGCCGCGCTGCTGCGGCCTCTCGTCGTCCTGATGGCCGGCGGCCGCAGCCTCGAGCATCTGAATCGCCGCCCCCCGGTTCATCGCCGTCCCGAAGGCCAGGTGCGCGGCGAAGTCCGGCCGGCTGGCGGCAGCAGGCGAGGCGAAGATCGCGGCGCAGCGGGCACGCTCGCGGCGACGAACCGCGGACGCCTTCGCGTCCTTCTCGTCCTTGTCGTCGGCTTCATCGTCGCCGTCCTCGGCCTTGGCTTTCGCCCTGGCCTTGGCCCGCGCCGCCTTCTTGGCGTCGGTATCGTCGTCCTCGTCGCCGTCCTCGGTCGTCGCGGAGGTGCCGTCCTCGTCGGTGTGCTCGTCGAGGGTGTCGTCGAGCTTGTCCTTCTTCTCGTCCTCGTTCTCGTCGGGATCGGCAACGTTGCCGCCGTCCTCGGCCTTCTTGGCTCGGCGCGTCATCTCCTCATCCTCGTCCGTGTCCTCGGCCTTGGCCGCGGCGGGCCGCTTGCCGCGGCCAAGCAGGTGCGCGAAGCGGCTGCCGCCCGCGAAGGTCTTCTGTGCCATGGTGATCCTTCAGAGGGAGAGCGGCGCCGGCCGGCGCTGCGGTTGGTGGAGGTTGGTCAGGCGACCAGGTCGAGGATCGCCATGAAGGCCGCGTCGGCAGAGGAGACCTCGTCCACCAGCCCGGCCGCCACGCCGGCGGTGCCCATGAACGTCGCGGCCTGCATGTCCCGGATCTTGCCGGCCGCGAGGCCCCTGTTCCGAGCAACGGTGTCGACGAAGAGCTCGCCGAGCGTATCGATGTCGCCCTGGATGCGCTTCGCGGCGTTCTCGGACAGCTTGCGCTCTGGGTAGCCGTCGGCCTTGAAGGCACCGTAGGTGAAGGTCTCCACCTCGACACCCGCCTTCTCCAGCGCGCCGGCGATGGAGGTGTGCTGCCAGATGATGCCGATCGAGCCGACGCCGCCGGTCCGCGGCACCCAGATCCTGTCCGCGGCGGAGGCGATCGCGTAGGCCGCGCTGTAGGCCGCCTCGTCGACAATGGCATGGACCGGCTTGGTCCCGCGCATCGCGAACAGGGCGTCGACCAGGTCGTAGCACCCGGCGCACTCGCCGCCGGGCGAGTCGATCAGCAGCGCGATCGCCTTGACCGTGTCGTCGTTGATGGCCGCGGCGATGGCAGCCCTGATCTGATCGTAGGCGGTCGAGTAGCCCCACCAGTACCAGCCCGCACCGTGCACGAGGCAGCCGCGGATCGAGATGATCGCGACCGCGGCGACTACCTGGTAGGGCTTGTGGCCGGCATCTCGCTCGTCGAGCTCCGGCGACAGCGCCGCCGGCTGCGTGCCGCTGCGGATCATGTCCAGCAGCAGGACCGACTGCGACTCCAGCATGGCCAGCGGCCTGTTCAGGAAGCGCGAGGCCAGTAGGGCGTTGCGGATCATGCTCAGGCTGCCTCTGGCTTGTCCGGCTTCTTCGCCGCCTGGGTGGCGGGGAACAGTCCGGCCCACTCCGGACGGGGGATGCCCAGCCGGTCGAAGGTGTCGATCTCGTACTTCCGCTGGTGCAGGGTCTCCTCCCACTCCAGTCCCTGGTTGAGGCAGGCCTGTTCGAGCGTCGACATCCCGGCATCCATGCCGAGGATCTCGCCGGCGCGCTCGTCGATCGGGTTCACCCAACCCTGCGGCGGCCCAATGAACTCGGCCCGGGAGTAGGCGGCGCGGCACTCGGCGAACTCCGGCACCACGCCGCTCGGCATCGGCAGGCCGTCCACGTCCATCATCTCCTCCAGCAACGCGCCCCAGACGGGCATCGCGAAGCCGACGAAGAAATCGTGCTGGCGGCGCTTCATGGTCTTGCCCGCCTCGAGGGCGGCGGACCGGGCGGACGAGTAGTTCACGTTCGACCAGTCGTTGCTGACCTGCTGAGCGGACAGGCCGAGCCCGGATGCGATGTTGCGCAGCATCGCGTTCTCGAACGGCGCGAAGTTGCTGGAGGGCCGGGCCGCGGTGACGGTCTCGACCGACTCGCCGGGGTAGAGGTGCGGCATGCGGGCGCCGCCGAGCATGATGGCGTTCTCGTGGCCCCACGCCTGCCGGTCGCTCTGGTAGCCATTCAGGCTGAAGCTGCTGTCGAGCTCGCCCTCATTCGGGCCGGCCCCCATCGCCTCCTTGACCAGCTGCGGGTCCATCGGGCTCTCGATGTAGGCGGCGAAGATCGCGTTGATGATCGCCGCGTCGAGCTCGACGCCGTCGTACTTGATCAGCATCTTCAGGCGCTGGAGCACCGGGGTGAAGATGCCGGCGCCGCCGCGGTGCTGGCCCGCCCGCTGGTGCTCGAAGTAGTGGACGACGATCGGCCGGCCCCAGATCGTCTCCCGCGGCACACGCTCCCAGGTCATGCTCTGGGCCGCCGCAAACCAGTCGCCCTGGTGCGCCTTGCGGATGTGGTAGGCGATCGCGGCGCCATAGGCGTCGATCTCGACGCCACCTCGGAAGCTCTGCTGGTCGAAGGTCAGCTGCGGGTTCGATAGCCGGTCGGGGTCGACCAGCTGCACGGCAGTGGCGTAGCGCGCGCGGCCGCGGCCAACCCGATCCGGAAGCCAGGGCAGGACCGCCAGCGCGTCGCCGTCGACCAACCCGTGCCGGAAGGCGGTGTGCGCCATCTGGCTGAAGGTCTGGTTGCGGGTGGCGTCGCAGTACCGCCCCGGGTCGTTCGCCCAGGTGCGCCAGTGCCCCTCGACGACCCGCCCGTATTCCTTCGCCCAGACGTGGTCGAAGGCGCGGTTGCCCGTGTACTCCTGCAGCCAGCGCCAGTCCGGCTTGGAGACCGGCCGCAGGTTCGCGCCGATCGCGTTGTCCAGGATCCGGGTGACGGCGCCACTGGCCCAGCCATCGTTGGCGACGGCGTCCCGCACCCGGGCGACGATCGTGTCGCGATAAGGATTGAGGCCGGTGTCGGCCGACCACAGCGTCGGGTTCCACGCGGCCATGTGCTGGCCGGAACGGTCCGCAGCGTCGAACGGCACGTTGCTGCCGCCGTTCAGCGCCAGCGGGTGCCGGCGCGACGGCGGCATCGGCTGGCCGTCGGGTCCGAGGATCCGGACGGGCGAGCTCATCAGCGGAAGAACGGCCGCATCGGCCGGCGCCGCGCACCCGGCATCCCAAGCGCCCGCTGCAGGCTCGCGATATAGGCCTGCAGGTTGACCATCGAGGTCTGACTGTAGGTCACCGACCGGCTGCCATCGCCCTGCGCGTAGCTGGCGCTCACCACCTTCGCGCCGCCCATCAGGTCGTTGTAGGCGGCCTGCGCCGTGGCCAGCCAAAGCTGCAGCGTCGCCGCCGGGATGCCGGCCAGCGGCCCGGTCACCATCGGCGTGCCGCACGAGCCGAAAGGCAGGCCTGGACCGACCAGCATGCGCGATCTCCGTCGTAGGGATGCGGCGCCTCGCGGCGCTGCGGTGGGCGGGACCGCTACTTCTTGCCGTAGCGGCTCAGGAGCGACCGGCGCTCGCCGGTCTTCTGGGGCGCCTGCCCGACCACCTTCACCGACGGGCCGGCAGGGGCGGCGATGGGTGCGGGTGGCGCGGAACGCACCAGCTCCGATGGCTGCGGCGCGTCGGCCCGGACTGTCGGAGCGGGCTCGACGACGGCTTGCGCCTTCGCCAGATCATCGGCTCGCTTGTTCAGCTTCAGGCCGAAGTGCAGCAGGCCGCAGAGCGCGGCATAGGAGTAGACGGCGAGGTCGCCGCCCTCGTTCGCGCGTCCCGGCAGCTGCTCCCAGACCCGGAAGCGCTTGCCGTTGGCCGTCTTCACCACTGACCGTTCCGCGACGAGCTGCGCGAAGAAGCCCAGGTCGCGATCGGCCGGGTAGTGCATGTAGCCTGCAGCCGGCTCGTCGATCGCCTTTGGCGGCGCGAGGTGGAGGCGGCTGCGGATCACGTCCTTCGCCGCGTTCACGCCGATGATCACCGGTCGGAAGGCAGCCTTGTTCCGGGCGCTCGGCCGCTTGGTCGGCCAGACCGGGTTTCGGACGCCGCCCGTCGTCGACTCGCCCTTGATCGCCCAGATCCGACGCGCCAGCCGCGCCTTGCAGAAGTCGTAGACGCGCTGGGTATGGTGGCCGCCGCTGTCGATGCAGGCGCCCAGGATCGCGAAGGCGTGCCCATCGGCGCGGCGCCAGATGCGCAGCAGCACCGCGTCGACCTGCTCCCAGAACATCGGCGTGTCGGGGTCGCCCTCGATCACCTCATGCGCGATCGACCAGCGCTCCTCGTTCCGGCCCCAGCCGACGATCTCGAGCTCGACGCGGTCGTCTTGCACGTCGCCGGCCGCGGTCAGCACGGCGACGCCGGCCGGGACCTCGCCGGCCCAAACCTCAGCCCGGGCCGCCAGCGACCGCTCGCTCAGCGACTTGTCGCCGCGGTCCTCGAAGGCCTCGCCCAGGACCAGGTTGACGAAGGTCTGCCGCGCGAGGACGTCGCCCTTCACCCGAAGCCACTCGGCCGCCAGCTTCGCCCAGGAAGCGTTCACGTGCAGGCTGTAGCCGGCCCAGATGTGGAAGCCGGCATGCCCCCGGAAGGGTCTCGTCGCGCGCCACTCGCCGCCGGCGACCATCTCCGGCTTGTCGGCCTCCTCGATGATGCAGCCGTTGTGCCGGCATGCGTAGTAGGCGGTCTCGGGAAGGTGCTCGCCCTTCTCGTCCTTGCTCCACCTGATGCCGTGGCCGCTGTCCTTGCCGCCCCACTCCAGCACCTGGCGCTCGCCGCAGTGCGGGCAGGCGACGTGGAACAGCCGCTGGTCGCTCTCCTCCCAGGACTTGTCGATCCGGGAGAGGCCCTTCACCGTCGGTGTCGAGCCCAGGACGATCTTGCGGTTCCAGAAGGTCTCGGACCGCTTGGTGCCGAGCGCTATCTGGTCGCCCTCCTCGCCGGCGCCGCCGGCCGGGTATCCGTCGACCTCGTCGAACAGGATGATCCGCGCCGTGATGCGCCGGAAGCCGCCCGGGCTGTTCGCCCCCACGAAGGTGACGCTCGAGCCGTTGCGGAACACTCGCTTCAGCAGCTTCTGGTTGGCGTCCTTGGCCTTCAGGTCGCCGGCGATCTCCGCCAGCACCGGGGTGTCCCGGAGCATCGGCGCGATCTCGGTGGCGCTATAGTCCTCGGCGTCCTCCACGCGGGGCTGCACCACCAGGATCGGCGATGGGTCCTGGTGGATGTAGTAGCCGCAGGTGTGGTCGACGATCTTCGTGTAGCCGACCCGGGCCGACTTCTTCACCGTCACGATCTCGACCGTCGGGTCGCTGATCGCGTCCATGATGCCCGGCTGGTAGCCGTAGGCCCGGAACCGCCCGGTCTGCGCGCTGGTCTCGCGGGACAGCACCGCGTAGCGATCCGCCCACTGGCTGATGGTCAGCCGGGGCGGTGGCGCCAGGTTGCGTCGGCACGCGTCGTGCAGCGCCACGCCCAGTTCCAGGCGGCCGAGCTCATACCGGTCGTCCTCAACCGGTGGCGGGCTCTCCGGCACTGAGTTCCTCCAGCGCCTGGACGATCACGTCCTGGAGCGCGTCCTGCACCTCCGCGACGGTCCTGCACCGGTGGACGCGTGGAGCCTGCTCGGCTGGGATGGCGAGCAGGCGCGTCCTGACCCGCGCGAACGCCTCACCGACGGCACGAGCGACGTCGGCCACCGCGACCACGGCCCGGCTCTTCTGGTCGTATTCGAGCTGCCGCAGGCGGGCGAGCGCGCTCTCCTTGAGCAGCTCGGCCTCCGCCAGCGACAGCGACGAGCCCGAGGCGCGGATGCTGGCGACGATCGCATCGGCGTTGATCGGCATCGGCGCCGGCGGTGCCTCGCTCTCCACCTCCGGGGATGCGGCCGGCCCGCTCGCGTCTGTTACCTGCGGTTTGTTACCCTTGCCCCGCGATCTGTTACCCTTGCTGGTACGGGTAACAGATTCCGGCCGGGCGGGGACGCGGCGCTTGCTATCCGCTTTCGACCCGTCGGCGAGCTTCCGCTCGGTCTCTTCCAGGTCGACGCGGTTGCCGACCATTACGAGCCGGCCTGCAGCCTTCCAGATCGTCACCGTCTTCCGGCTCACCGCCTTGCGGGCGGCAAACTCGGCCTGCGAGAGCAGCGTCGGCATCGGGATCTGTTACCTGCCGCGATCTGTTACCCGGATTTCAGGGGGTCTCACCTAGAGAAACAACACGCTGGCGCAATCCCCGTGTTCAAAAGGAGGCCAGGAGGGACCCATGCTTCGGGTGGGGGTCTAGGAGGCGGGGGCTGCGCCTATCGCATGGCTCCGAGGGTCCGGGTCGGGTCGAGGGGCGGCTTCGAGCCGCGACGTCGGGGCCGGCTTCCCCAGGGGCACCCCGCATGCCCTTGCCGCCGCACGGACCGCACCGACCGCCTCCCTGGATGCCGCTGCCGTTGCAGGGCCAGCATTCGATCCAGATCATCGATCATTTCCTCGCCGTCGCGATCGTCTTCGCGATGGCCGCCTGCATCGCGGCTGGACCGCGTCGCCTGACCACCTCGAGCGCCCGCTTCCGGAAGTCGAGGTGCTCTGTGACCGGCTTGTTCTTCCCGAACCGGATCAGCAGCTTCAGATGGTGGTTCTTGAGGCGCCGCCAGAAGCCGGCAATGCCCTTCACCGTGCCGACGAAGACGGTCGGGTCTGCCGCCAGCTTCTGGACCAGGCCCTTTGGCAGCTGGCCGTACTGGTCGAGCTTGACCCCGACCGGCTCAAGCAGCGCCTTGCCCGGCGTCACGTGCAGGCCACCGACCTCGTATGGCTCGAGGTAGCGGGCCTGCGCCGCACGCAGCGAGACGATGGCAGTTGCGTTGGCCTTGGTCGCCTTCCGCTGGACCTGCGTCGCCTTCTGGGTGAAGGGGCGCGGCCTGTGGAAGACCTTCGGCATCGCCTCGTTCTCGGCCCGCATGGCCTGGAAGGCGAGGTCGTTGACCGCCGCAGCCTTGGCGAAGGGGATCTGCCGCTCCATCCCGGCCAGCTGTCGCTCGGCGGCCCGGGTGTCGATCTTGATCTTCAAGTGTCTTTGCACCCAACATGTCTTGACTAGCCGGAGCTTTAGTAATGACTGAGCCATCAAGAATGGGCGCCGATAAGCTGTGGCGGTTTTTCCACAACTGTGCGGACGTCGGCTTTAAATACATCAGCTGGCTGTTCATCTTTAACTTAACCCTCGCGGCGCAGGCGAGAAGCGGGTCAAGAAGTCTTCTTCTACTCCTCGTCTTGGAGTGCCTGCTACTAGGGACGTCGGCTTTCACCCTTCCCATGGCCCTGTTGCACCGGCTTGGTTCTCACAGCGCATCCAACAGCGTTAAGGCTGTGATTGTCGTGTTGTCGTTTCTATTAAGCTTTGCCTTCCTCGTCGGCAGCCTGATGTATAATCCGACAGGCCGCTTTCTAACCGATGTCTTTAATTCAATGCAGAAACAGACGACTAGAGGCTGTTGATGTCCTCATTCCGGCTGCGCAGATAGAGGTCGAACTCGCGGCGCAGCTCGGATTTGTTCCCCGCCCACTCGAAGACGCCCGCGGTGTTGCGCTTCAAATCCGTGTCAGGGTCGAAGCCGTGGCGAACGAACATGTCCCAGCGGCTGAGGTAGCCGCGGTCCGCCTTGCGGCCATGGAAGCGGTGTTCGATCGTGCCGGGCACATATCCGAGGTTGCCGTTGATGTGCGCCCGGGCCCGATCCTGCCAGCGCATGACGTGGGCGGCGTAGCTGGGCGGGCAGTTGCCCGGCAGCGACTTCTCGGCCCGACCGGCCAGGGCGAGCGCCATGTGGTGGTCGCCGCTGCCCATGCCGCCCAGCTCGAACAGGCCGCCGAGCCATTCCAGCGCCTGCCGGGTCCAGGCCCAGACATAGCCGGAATGCGGGTAGTCGTACGGGCCGTTGTCGTGCCGCCACCAGTTCGGGCCCTCGGCGCAGATCGGCCGACCGGCCAGGTACTGGCGGCAGAACGAGACGTGGTGCTGGATGTGCTCGTCGTGCGGGCCGAGGTCGTAGGCGTCGGACCAGGGCTGCACCACGTCATAGTGCTGCAGAGCATGCACCGTCTCGGCGGCCCAGCCAGCGCGGCGGTGGAACACGTCGGAGTCGGACGTCGCGATGTAGCGTGCGTCCGGCACGCGGGCGATGCCGAGGTTGAGCGCGTTCTCCTTCGACCAGCACCAGGTCTTCGCCCGCAGGCCGATGTGGTCGACATGCGGGATGCCCTCGTAGAGGAACGGCCGCTCGCCATACTGCACCTCGACCAGGTGCAGCTGCACGCCGCTGTCCAGCATGTGCTGGACCCATTCCTTTGCGACCGCCTCCGGCTGCTGCCAGCGCAGCGGGTTGGAGCGCACGGCGAAGACGTGCAGGAGATCGGCGCGCATCAGGTGCGACCTCGCTGCGGCGGTGCGATCCTGCGGCGGCGCGGCCCTTTGGTCGAGTGGAACGTGTGCAGTACACCATCCACCACGTGGGCCGACAGGATCGAACGGTTGCGGCTGCCGCGGCGCTTCAGCGCGCTCAGCCGAAGATCGCGGTCAAGGCGCTGGCGCTCTGCGTCGAGCTGTTCGCCGAGCGCTTCACGAATGGCTTCACGAACGAAAGCGGCGGTCGACAGGAACATGCTCTTTCCCTTCCCGGATGAGCGTTGCGTATGGAGGTTCTCCCGGCGCGGCCGCAGCCAGCGCCGGGAGCCCAGCCGGGCCGCCGAGCTTGAGCTCGAGGCGGCCGGCCTCGCCGCCGCAGCCGGGAAGGACCGCGGCGGCGGAGCGAAAGGCGTTCAGGTGGTCAGGAGAGCGTGGCCGACACCTGCGACGGGAGCAGGATGGCGCCCCAGCTGATCGGGTGCCCGCTCGGCAGTGGCGCGGCGCCGGCCTCTTCTCGTTCCGGCGTGCAGATCGACCGGACCTTCTGCTGAAGCAGCACCGTCGCCCGGCGGTGCACGAAGCTGCGGCTGACGCGTAGCTGGTCCGCGGCCTTGAGCAACGTCACGCCAGGCTGATCGAGCAGGGCCAGCAGCCGGGCATCGTCCGCCGGCCTCCATGGGAGCGCACGAGGCATCGTCAGGCCTTCGCGATGTTGAGCTGGAGCAACTCATGCGGCGCATCCGGCCGAGCCCGCTCGTAGAAGCGGACATACGAGGTGGTGCAATCGATCCGGATCGCCGCCGACAGCGCCTCCATGGCGCGCTTCCAGATCGGGTGGTCGATATGGAGACGCCGGAGCCGCAGGATCTGCCCGACCTGCACCTTGCCCTGCTTCCGGACGTCGAAGGCGTCGGTGATGATCGCCTTGATGTTGGGGTCGCCGCCTTCGGTCCACTGCTCGAGGCACTCGTCGATCAGCTGCTTCGCCGTCGCGAGCTCGGGCCCGAAGGTGATGCTGTCGCCGACCGCCACCTGCAGGCGCCGGCTGCCGTCGTAGCTCGACAGCGTCAGGTTGCCCTTCGGACCGCCGACCTTCGCGCCATGCTTCTCGGCCAGCAGCACCTGCAGGATGGCCACCTCCTCGAACGCATCGGCGCGGAGCTTGCGCAGAGCTTCCTGCACTTGACACCCGCGCTCGTAGAGACGGCGAACGAGCTCGTCCTCGAGCAGGTCCTCCGGCCGGATGTTGGCCAGCGGCACGAGCCGGCCGGCCGCATCCTGCATGTAGCCGGTCGGCATTGCCGACGGCATCGCCTCGTCAGCCATGGGTTCTCCGGTGCCGCCAGCCGCGGCGCTGCATGCGCACGATCTGCTTCTCGCCGCGCCAGCCGCAGTAGGGGGCGACGAGCCAGGTCACCGCTCGCCGCAGCATGTTCTGGGACAGCGGATCCGACGTCACCTCGAACGGGAAGAGCATCGCCTACTCCGGCAGATACTTCGCCGACCCGTCCCCGGGCCGGACGTGGACGTATCGGGTCGTCGTCGCCAGGCTGGCGTGCCCGAGCGATCCCTGCAGCACATGCACCGGAGCGCCGTGGTCCAGGACGTGCGAGGCGTGGGCGTGGCGGAGCCAATGCGCCGAGACTGCGTCCGGCAAGCCGGCTCGTGCCGCCGCGGCCTTGACGATCCGGTGCACCGCCGACCTGTCCAGCGCGCCGCCCCGTTCCGACCGGAAGACCGGCTCGTCCGGCGCCGCCCTCGCCCGCAGTGCCGACAGAGTCCGCCACAGCTTGGGCTGCACCAGCACCGACCTGGTCTTGCCGCCCTTGCCGAACACGGTGGCGACGGCCCCGGTCTTGGTGCCGGCCAGGTCGCGCCAGCGCAGGTCGCAGACCTCGGAGACGCGGAGCCCGCCGGCGTAGAGGAACCGCAGCAGCGCGTTGTTCCGGGCGTTCGGCTCGAGCTGCAGCATCCGGTGCACCTGCGCCTCGTCGAGGATCCGCTCGCTGAGCTGATCCTTCACCTTTGGCAGCAGCAGCGCCGCGGCGACGTCGAACTGCAGGTAGCCGATGCGCCGGCCGTAGCCGAACAGGCTCTTGATCGCCGCGAGCTTGCGGGCCTGGCTGGCCGGCTTCAGGTGCTCGAGCGTCGCCGTCCAGTTCTGCAGCTCGCCGATCGTGGTCGACCGGAACGACGAGCCGAGGTGCACGCGGAGGCTCCGCACGTCGGCCTCGTAGGCCGCCTTGGTGCTCTCCGGACGGCCGTGGAGCCAGAGCTCGATGAGCTGGTTATCGCTGCTCGCCTGCTCCGGTATCGCAACCGCGCTCGTCGGCGCCGACGACGCGATCTCGATCTCGCTCACGGCGGCCTCGCGCGGCGCTGCACGCACCGTGGTCCATTTTCAGTTATTCGCAGGCGCCGCGCGGGTTTCGATCGGGTTCCCGCGGAAACCGAGAGGCCGTCGCCGACGCACCATAACGCCTATTCTGTTGCGAGCCGGACCGGCCTCGGCCAGCCCGGATGCACCAATAACCCGACAGGTTATGGTGCGAGTGGCAACGTCCGGTCGATCGCTGCCGGCCGAACCGATCGGAGCCAGGACGTCCGGTCGGCGTGCATCAGGTCGCGTTTCGCCGCCCGACCTGGCGGCCTCGCGAACCGACCCCGCCGCCGATCGCCAGCAGCGTCGATCGGACAGACGGCGTATCCTCGAAGCGCCGGGCCTCGAGCTCGCGCGCCACCGCGGCGGCAAGCCGCGCCTGCAGCGTCTTCGAGACCCGGCCCAGCCGGGCGAAACCCGACGGGTTCTCGCGTGTCACGACCACGCAGCGGATGACCAGGTCCTGCAGCGGCAGGCCAGCCTCTGCCATATCCGACCAGTGGTCGGGGCGAACGTCGGAGCGGTGGATGCTGTCCCGGGGCGTCATGGCCCGGAGCAGCTGGACGATGCCATCCGGACCCGCGTCGTGCACCACGAACACGGATGCGCCGCAGGCGAGCACATCCCCCCGCGAGATGCCTGCGAGGGGATGGAGCATGTGGGATCCGGCGGCTGGACATGGAAAAGCCCGCCGAGCGTCAGCCGGGCGGGCTCATGTAGTCGATGATGCTTGGCTCGTTAGCCAATTCTACAACTTCCGTCAACCGCGTTCGTCGCGCGCCTGCAAGACAGGTCTCACCTTCCGGTCCGCCTCGAGGTAATGCTCGACTAGTTGGCCCAGCAGGAACACCAGCTCGGCCTTGATCCGCGGCTCGCCGCTCGGCTGTGCCGGGAACAGCCGCTGCGCCATCGCGGCGTAGCTCATCTCCTCCACCAGCAGCATGTTCAGCCGTACCTCGGCGCAAAAGCCGAGCGCCATCCGCACCGCCCGACATCGCGCCACCGCGGCGATCCTGGACAGCTGCACGTCGTGCGCGTCCGCGCCAGTCGACGTGCGGCCCTCTTCCGGATCGACCGCTCCGATGATGCCGGTGACGTAGTCCCGGTGCCACCTGTTCGCCGCGGCCACCTCCGCATCGCCGATCTGCAAGCGCCGATACATGAGGTCCACCAGGCCGATCGCTCGGCCGTCCCGGCCGCGAGCCGCCATCTTCGAGCGGCGTTCCGGGGTCGGACCGTTGTCGATCGTCTCCGGCGCGATGTGCCGCAGCGTCCGACGAGCCGGACCGGCCGGTTCAGTCTCGGGCTCGCTACGCTTGTCCCTCTTGCCCGCCGAGTATCGCCGAATGGAAACAGGCGGATCGGTCTCGGAAGGACAGGCCGCTGGCGATAGCGACGAGGCCGTGCTGCCCAGCACCGGGGCATGGCGGAGTGATCGCGGATGGCTGATCTGCACGGCAAGCTCACGGTTGCGCAACATCAGGATAGCAGAACACGGCCTGGTCGCAAGATTGTTAACTTTTTGACGGACGTTCTATTGCATTGGTTTCTCTGCCCATGTCGGCGCGCTACCTCTCCAACCGTTGGGGGCTTCTGCCTAACATGTCCTGAGGATCTTGCGGGCGGTCACCACAGGTGAGCGACCGCATGGGCGCGACCAATCAGCAATTTGCGCTCAACCGCGCGGCTTGGTCACGAGGGCATCCGGCGGCCGGCCGCTGTCGAGCACGCTGTAGCGCTCCGCGAGCTGCTCCAGCAGGAGCGACATCTGCGCGGCGACCTTCTTCCGTCCGTTGACGTCGTCCGGGAAAAGGCGGCCAGCGATCGCCCCAAACGACAGCTCGTCAACCAACAACAGCTTCAGCCGCATCTCGCTGCACGCGCCAAGCCCCTCCCGGACCAGGCGGCACCGCGCGATTGCCGCACATCGGGCGAGCATGGACGCATGCAAGTCCGGCGCCTTCCCCGAACTCGCCATCTCCGGATCGCGCGCCCCCAGCACACCCTTGACGTAGTCGCGATGCCACCGTGCCCCGGCGGCTCGCTGCACCGGATCGAAGTCGCTGAGCTTCAACGACACGGCGCGACCACCGCGGCCGGATCCGGCTGTCGCACAGCTCGATCTTGATGCAGGGCTCGCCCGATCCAACCGAGGCGCCAGCATAGTGCCGGCACCGTATTGCAGGGGTGCGGGCATTCGTGGAAGGCCAGGCGGTCCGCGTGCGCGTCCCACCCGGCCTGATAGTGGACAAGATCGGGCCCCTCCTCGCCTCGGCATATAGCGAGGAAGCGGGCATCCTTGACGGAAGCACGTTCGGTATCTGAAGCCGGATCGACCGGCCGATCTGAGCGTCGATCGGTCACTTCCTGCTCCCGCCTAGCGGACCGGCGCAGGCTTGTCGAAGCCTGGGCTCTCGCCGTTGTCGAGCACCACTTGCTGGACGGTGGCGTCGACCACCAGCCTCTGCTCATCGAGCCACTGGCTGTCCCGCAACGCGCCATCGGCCGCGACGGCCGGCTGCACCAGGGCTTGGCTGCAGCCGCTGATGTAGGTCACGGAACCGGTCACGACGCCCTTGAAGCCGGTGATCCTGTCGGTCACGGTCGTCCCAAGCAGAGCCCGCATGGTGTGTCTCCTCCTGTTGTGGGCGCGACGCGATCAGGCGTGCTGACCCTGGTGAACCTGGTCGAGATCCGCGAAGCGCGTGAACTCGCCCTCGAAGAACAGCTCGATCCGGCCGGTGGGCCCGTGGCGCTGCTTCTCGAGCAGCAGCTCGGCCTTGTTGTGGGCCAGCTCCATCCGGTGCTGCCAAGCCTCCATCGCTTCCTGGAACTTGGTCGCGCTGGCGAAGGACGCCTCCTGCGGCATCCGCTGCTGCAGGTAGTACTCGTCCCGGTAGACGAACATCACCGCGTCGGCGTCCTGCTCGATCGAGCCGCTCTCGCGGAGGTCGGACAGCTGCGGCCGCTTGTCCTCGCGGCTCTCCACCGCGCGCGACAGCTGGCTCAGCGCCAGCACCGGGATGCCGAACTCCTTGGCCAGCGCCTTCAGGCCCTGGGTGATCATGGAGATCTCCAGCACCCTGCCCTCCGGCTTGGCGCCGATCGGCGGCCGCATCAGCTGCAGGTAGTCGACCACGACCAGCTTCAGGCCCTGGGTGCGCGCCAGCCGCCGGCAGCGGGTGCGCATCGCGGTGATCGACAGCGCCGGCGTGTCGTCGATGTGCAGCGGCAGCCGGACCAGCCGGCGCTGGACGTCGACGAAGCGGTCGAACTCGCGCTGGCTGATCTCGCCGCGGCGGATGCGCTCGCCCGATACCCGGCTCTCCTCCGCCAGCAGCCGCGCTGCCAGCTGCTCGGCGCTCATCTCCAGCGAGAAGATCGCCACGACGCCGGCCGGCCGCCCGGAGTCCAGCTCGCCGGCCGGCATCAGCGACCGGGCGGCGGCGTAGGCGATCTTGGTCGCCAGCGCGGTCTTCCCCATCCCGGGGCGCCCAGCCAGGATGGTGAGGTCGTCCGGGTGCAGGCCGCCGCTCTTGCGGTCGAGGTCGGCCAGACCGGTCGTCAGGCCGGTCACGCTGCCGGGCGAGCGGTAGGCGAACTCCGCCCGCGCGATCGCCGCCTGCAGCGCCTGGTCGAAGCCGACGCCGCCACCCGCGACACCCTGGCCGGCCGACAGCGAGAAGAGCGCCACCTCGGCCGCCTCGAGCTGCTCGGCGGCCGCCAGCGGCTCGCCGCCGCCCCCGAACGCCCGGTTCACCACCAGCTCGCCGACGTCGATCAGCTCGCGCCGCAGCCAGGCGTCGCGGACCGCGCGGCCGTACTCGCCGGCATTGATGATGCCCACCATCGCGGTCAGCAGCTGCGCCAGGTAGGCCGTCCCGCCCGCCTCGGCCAACAGCGGGTCGTGCTCGAGCTCAGTCTTCAAGGTCACCGCGTCGGCCACCGCGCCGCGCTCGATGCGCGCCGCTAGGCGCTCGTAGACCAGGGCGTGCACCGGATCGGCGAAGTGCGCCGGCGCCAGGAACTCCGACACCCGGTCGTAGGCCTTGTTGTTGGCCATGATGGCGCCGAGCAGCGCCTGCTCGGCCGCCAGGTTCGCCGGCGGCAGCCGCTGCGAGATGCCGGCAAGCGGATGGTCGGAGAGCAGTTGAACCGGCCGCATGGCTCAGGCCGCCGCAGCGCTGGAGAACGCGGCTCGGCGCGGGTGCTTCGGCTTGAAGTCACCGCCCCGCAAGGCGGCCTCCCAGCCGGCGACCGCACGCCGGTAACTCTCTTCCTGCTCGGCGGTCAGGACCACCTCCGGCTCCGCGGTCGCGCCCGGTCGCCGCCGATCGGCCGCCTCCCGCAACACCGGGTTGAAGAACCCGATCTTGCGGATGCTGCCCGGCGCCGCCCGCTTCACCGCAGCCTCCGCCTCCTCGACGATCTGGGCCTCGGTCAGGCCCATCGACAACCATGCGGCGGCGATCGGCCGGCTATTGGCCGCCCAAGATCCCGCCGACAGCCCGGCAATCGCCAACACCCGCCGGCCGATCCGGTCCAGGGTTTCCGGCGCCGCCGGCGGCTCGGGTTTCGCCTGGGTTTCCGCCCCCCGGGTTTCGCCGTCGTGGGTTTCCTGGGTTTCCCGCGCGTGGGTTCCTGACTGCCTGACTGACTGCTGATCTGAATCTAGACAGTCAGTCAGGCCGCGCGAGGCTTCGAAACCCGATGGGTTTTCGGGTTTCGCCACCTCGGGTTTCGCCACAAAACCCGTCGGGTTTCCTGGGTTTCCCGGGGCGGACGGCACCACCCCGTAGAACGGCATGGCACGCTGGCTGGGGGGCGACCCGTCCTTCCTGGGTCGACCGCCGTTCCTGCCGTTCGTCCGAGACGTCATGGCGCGCCGGCTCGCCGGCGGCTCCTCGCCTGCTGCCTGGGCCCGCGCCACCTCGGCCTCAAATGCCTCGACGGCGGCGGCGCGCCGCTCCGCATCCATGCGCCGACGCTCCGCCTGCTCGACCAGCGTCGGGCTGGTCAGCGCGCCGTCCTCCTCCCGCAGCAGCAGGCCGACCCGCACCAGCGGATCGAGGCAGAGCCCGAGTTCTGCCTCGGACACGGCCAGCACGCGCGCCAGCTCGCCGTGGTCCGGCACGTGGTCGCCGAACCGCAGCGTGGTGGCGCGCATGCGACGCATCGCCTCCACCAGGCGCAGCCAGAGGCTGCTGGCCGCCAGCGGGATCGCCAGCATCCGGGGATCGGTGGATGGGATGCCGAGGATCTCGGCGTTCTCTTGCCCGCGCGACATGGCCAGCCTGGATCAGGGTTGCGCCGCGGCGGCGGCCGGGACGTGCTTCGGGATGGCCTGGCTGGTCATGGACGGCCTCTTCTTCTGCGGGCGGATGGACGATCGGCTGCGCCGTTGCGCAGCGGCTGCGCGGCAACGGCCGCGGTCTCGTGGAAGGACCAGACGGTGCACAGCACGTCGCGCCCTTCCCGGATCTGCAGGGCGGCATCCGGGATGCCGGCCGTCACCATCGCCTGGCACAGCGCGCCCAGGCAGGTGGCGAGGATGTCACCGTGGATGAAGCCGCCGGAGCGCAGCCGGCGGACCCGCAGCATGCGGCGGCTGACGGCAAGGCGCAGCGTCGACGGCCGCGCGGCGATCGCCGCGTGCACCGGGTCAGCCGGCGTCACGGGGGGGGGGCGTCATGTGCAGCCTCCGGGCCCGCGATGCCGCTCGATCCAGCGCTTGATCGCCGCGGCACCCTCGATCATCCAGCCGCCGCACCACACCAGCCCTTGGCCGCACCGAAACAGCGCTTCCTCGAGGAGGCTGGCGCCCGTGATCACGGCCGCGATGGTCCGCGCCGCTCGGTCGCGAGCGCCTGCAGCTCGGCCTTCCGTGCCAGCACCACCTCGATTTCGGCGCTGAGCCGCGCATGGCGCCGGCTCAGCCAATCGCCGTGCCAGACGCGCAGGCGCTCGACCTCCAGCGCCAGCAGCCGGCAGGGCTGGGCGTACCAGAACGTCCGCGTTCGGCGATAGGACAGCCCGGTGCGCCGTGCGGCGCGCCGAATCCCGGCCTCGACCCCCTCGCCGGGAGCCCAGGGCTCGGCCGCCTGGCGGACGATGCCCTGACATTGCTGCAGCAGCTCACCGTCGCTCGGCACGGGATCGGAACGACTTGCCACGTTCGTGACGGGATTCTTCAAGATCATGCACGACCGCCATCGCAGTGTCCGGGGCGACGGGCCCACCAACTGCGAAAGACAGGCGATGCCGGGCGGGGAAACGAGCGTGGGGCGGCCCTGCCAGGGGCCGCCCCACAACCAGGAGCGCGACCGCGCAGGCGAAATGCGCCCGCGGCTCGCTGGAGGCGCTCGCTGATGCTGTCGCCTTGCTCAAGCCGCGGCCTCCTGATCATGGATCCCGGCCGCCCGGTAGGCTCGCGCGCAGTGCGCGGCGCAGTACGGCCGGCCCGGCACCAGGCTGGTCGCCCGGCAGAGCCGGAAGCCCGGCGTGCCGGGATCACCCTCCGGCCACTGGCAGCTCCGGGCTGGAGCGATCGGCGTCGCGCGCGGCAACGCCGCCGGCGGTGGGGCCAGGTCGATCGGTTCCAATGCGGGCCGGCTGGCGGCGCCGGGTATCTGCCGCGCGAGCTCGGTATCGACCGCCAGGGCGGCTGGAGGCTTCGCAAATGCCGCCGGCGCCGGAACGTGCGGCCGGACCTGATCCCAGCGCCTCTTGACCGCCTTGAGCGTACGGCCGGTGCGCGCCGCTACTTCGGCCAGGCGCGTGCCGCCCAGCTCTTGCAGCGTCGCCGCTTCCTCCCGTGTCCAGCGCGACCCTCTCATGCCGGTCGGCCGCCCGGCGGGGATGCCGTGACAGCATCCCCGCCTCCGCTCTTCTCAAGCTGCAACAAATGAAGACTGCGGTTTTCGTCAACAAAACAGACCCGCGTACCTGCGAGGGTGATACCAGAATGCTGGAGAACGGACGGTGATGCCATGCCGCGTCCCGCGGCGGCGATCGTCCTCTTCAGGTCCCGCTGCGCCAAGCCGTAGCCAAGGCAGAAGCCGGCCATGAGGATCGCGGAGCAGCAAGCGAGGTCGAACAGGTCCATCACGCGGCGTCCTGCGGCTGCCGGCCGACCGGTAGCCCCTTGCGAGCCGGACCGTTGCCGGTCCGGCTCGCCCGGCTCACCATGGGAATTGCAACACCCACCATGGAGAACTCGATGTCGTTTGATCTGGAGACCGATGCCATCCGCCTGCGGCGGGATCTCGATGCCGTCACGGATGTGCTGCGCGTTTTGGTCGAGATCGCAGATAAGCACCTGCCACGCAGCATCCATTCTCTGCTTGGCGAGCGGCTCGTCGAGTTGGCCGAGACACCGGACGACAAGGGACACAACCCGCGCACCGGATCACTCGCACAATCTTTGCTCATGGAGAGCTTCACGGTCGGCTCGAAACCGGCGGGCTAGGCGGCCGGAGGAACGGCTCGTTCGTCCGTGGGCGGGTCACGAAGTGCTGAGAGAGTCGGTCGCTAAACTCCGCGTAGGCTTTGGCGACGGGTTCGGCGGCGAGCCGCGCGGCTTCCGCCGGCGCCACGGTCGCGATCCCGGCCAGCAGAGAGGCCTCAAGTTCGGCGTGGCGTTGAAGCCTTTTCTCCAGGGCCGCCGCGACTCTGGGAAGCGCATCCAGCTCCCCCCGGTCATACGCAGCCCGCTGCCGTACCTCGTCGAGTGCGGTGACCAGCATCTGGAAAGCCGGGTTGTCATGTGGCTGGTCCGCCATCACGCGGCGTCCTGCGGGCGTTGTCCGCTTGGGGGATCGTAAAGGTCTGGCCGCACGTCGTGCGGACTGATCCCAGCCAGGTCCGCCAGCTGCCGGGCATGTCCGGCTGGCACGCCATGGCGGCGCCAGCCGATGATTGTTGAGTGATGACGAGCCATCGCCTTGGCGACGACCACCACACCCCCAGCCCTCTGCAAGATCGAGTCGAGATCCATCACGCCATGTTGGCTCAGGCAACATGGCACGTCAAGAAGCATGTTGCTTCAACCATCCCCGGCCTACCGGCACTGGTTCATGCAGGATTTATGAGCACAGAAACGTCACTCGGCCGTCGGATCAGAACATTGCGCGAACAACGGCAGATGGATCAATCTGTCGTAGCCGAGGCTGTCGGTACCGCGCGTTCTCACCTCACTAACATTGAGATCGGACGAGCGAAACCTGGAAGGGAACTGTTGGTGGCGCTCGCCCAGTATTTTGACGTTTCTCTCGACTGGTTAACAAGTGGGGCTGGAGAAGCAAAGAAGGCTGAAGCACTCAATGCCAACGAAGCATTACTACTGTTTGGCTACAGAAACTTGGATGAAGAGGAAGCAGAGATGTTCTTGAAGCTCATCTTGGCAAGGACGAAGAAACGCGATGCGTAGGCAAATCTGGATCCTGCCGCTTTTGATCGCGTCTTGGTCGGCCACATCTTCGGCGTCATCGCTGGAGGTCGAGATCAGCCCGCACATTTCGGGAGGAAGCAAGCCGACGGTAGAGGCCTCTACGAACCTACCGGAAGGGATGCTTCTTCAAGTAGGAATAAGGTCAGCTGGCGGCGGTTACTCGGCCCAAGCCGATGCCGTTGTTGCTAACGGTCAATTTCATGCTGGTCCGTTCTCAGATGGCGCTAATCCATTGAACAGCGGCCATTATATCGTTGAAATTACGTCGGCGGCTGCTGATTTCGAACCGCCAGCGGTTCAGAAAGCGATTGGAGATGGAGCCGGCAACCTTCACGGACCATTGGTGGCTTATGATCCCTCCGGCTTGGGACTGGGTCGTGCCATTAAGGACACGGTCGACATCACCATCAACTAGCATGTTGCTTCATGCAACATTTTGCTTGCCTGATTATGTTGGAGGAAGCAACATAGGCCCCATCGCACCCCGCGATGGAGCCCCCGGTGCCCTCATCCCCACCCCGCATCCCCGGCTATGAGCACTTCGACGCGCGATCCCTGATCGCGAGTTGCGTCGCCCTCTCGGGCAGCGACCGCCGGTCAGGGGCTGGCGGCTCATCCGAGGTCGATCGAGTCGATGATCTCCAGGATCGTGTAGAGCTTCGGCACGTCGTCGATGGTCTCGACCCGGACGGTTGCGATGTAGGCCTTCTGGAACAGGGCGTCGCCGAGGATCCGCGCTCGGACCTCCTCGCCCTCGATGATCGTCTTGACCGGCCGGAGCGAGATGCGTTCGATGATGGACGCGTTGCCGATCTGGCTGCCGGTGTCGTTCCGGGCCTGATAGAAACGCAGCAGGCAGTTCGTCTGAATGCCGCGGATCGGCTCCTTCTGCTCTTCGATCCATCGGTTGGCCCGGTTCTGGATCGCGTTCGCGTCGGTCGAGTTCGCGCTGAAGAAGAACTGCTGCACCGAGCCCTCGTGCGCCTGGACGTTGATGGTCGCCCCGACATCGCGTGCGACCGGGTCCAAGAAGCCGTTGACGTTCTCGGCATCCGGCTTCTTCAGCCCGTCGGGCGGACTGGCCTTGCCCTGGAAGAAGAGCAGGGTCTCCACCAGGGTCTTGCCGAACTCGACGATCGGCTGGACCGTTTCGGCGAACAACGCGAAGTTCTGGGCCTGCGCGATGAGGTCGACGATGATCGATCCGGTCCGGATCTCTCGCACGTAGAGCCTGACCAGGTCACCGCCGATCGCGAGCCCCAGCCTCGTGGCATAGCGGTTATGGAGGGCCGACAGCGACCCGAGGCTTCTGCTCAAGTCCGTCAGCTCGACGGGCCTGGTGTGGAGGATCGAGACCCGCAGCCATTGCTGGTCCGGTCTTGTGAGTTGCGTGTCGCCCACCATGGCCTCCGGCTCGATCGATGGCCACAGCGTAGCGGACGAGGGACTCCCCGAGTACCCCTCGCGCGCCGCGACGTGCGGGGTGCCCGATGATCATCGGGCGCGCACCCCGCATCCCCGGCTATGAGCACCTCGACGCGCAGTCGCTGATCGCGGGCTGCGTCGCCCTCTTCGAGGGGCGGCCGTGGCGGATCGACCATGTCGGCCTGGTCTACCACCGTGGCCGCCCGCTGCAGGTGGCCATCCAGGCGCGGCGCTGGGTCCTGCGCACGCTGATCCGGCGGGACTTCTCGGTCGCCTGGGGCACGCCCTGCCCTATCCGCGTGGCTGACGCACCATGAGCGCCAGCTATGCCCACTTGGCACCGGCTTGGCAGCACCCGGGCGATGCTCCGGCCCTTCGGCTCATCTACGCCGACAACCGCCTGCGCGCCGCCCGCGCCGGCGTCGATGGGATGGTCGACGCCATCCGGGAAACGCCAGCCGGCGACGATCGCCGCCGCTTGCTGGACCTGCTGATCGAGCAGGGCGTCGAGCTGCGCTTGGCCGTGCTGGCCGAGCGCGAGCTGGCGTCGTCATGAGCGAGGTCGATCCCGCTGCTGCCGAGCTCGCGCCGGAGCACCTGGCGCTGGTGCGCCATGTGATCCGCGTTGCCCGTGACGCACATGACACCGACTCGCTGCTGATCCTGGCCGACCGCTACGTGCTGCTCGCGAACCATCTGGCGGCCGGCGGCTTCGTCCGCGCCGCACGGCTGGCGTCCGACCATGCCGACCGGCTCCGGGACGTCACCTGGCTGTCGCCAACCGGCTGCGAGCCCCCGGCCGCTTCCCAACCCTCATCCAACCCGCAGAGGTCAACATGATCACGCTCGACCCGCGTCCCTCGCCGGCCGACGCCGGCGTCATCCGCGACGTCCTGAGCCCGTGCCTCGTCACGGTTCGGGATCCCGCTGGACAGCATCCCCGGTTCTCGACGCCGCGCATCGCCATGCAGCTGCGCGTGCAGCGGCAGGGCGACATCGTGCTGCGCCACGTCCTGCAGCTGCCGGGCGGCGCCACCATGCTCGCACCGCCAGCCTGGGTGACCGAGTGCCCGGACGGCATCGTGGTTCCGCTCCGCCCGGTCGCAGGACTGGTCGGATGAGCTGGACCGAGATCACCGCGAAGCCGGGCCCGGCGCGGCTAGACGAGCCGATCATCGTCTCCTGCAAACCGGGAACCAGCCGCACGTCACCCGCCGACCGACTGACGGTCACGTTCCGGCCCGAGCTCCTCGGGCCCGAAAGCGCGTGGCTTGCGGGCAAGCCGAAGGTCAAAGTCCTCGTGGGCGGCGGCGAACACCAGGGCCAGATCCGGGTCGAGCGGAACAGCGGCGGCGCGCACATGCTGCACGTCTCCGGCGGCAGGCACGTCCAGAGCTTGGTGCGGCCTTGCCTGGTGCTGCGCGGCCTGTCCTGGATCCCGGCGCAGCGACACCCGGCGACCGCGGTCGATCACGACGCGGGTGAAGGCTGGGTCGAGATCACGCTGCCGACGTGGTGCGCTACCCCCCCCGTCGGGATCCAGGTGTCGGCGATTGCCGACGTGCGAACCGCGCCGGTCACGCGACCCAACGGCACCTATTCGGGCGTCGATCACCTGCCGGATCCGGTCGCCCTCGGCCGGCGCGGCGTTGGCCCGGTCTCGAAGCGGTGAGGCCGCTCGCGCAGGCGGCCGCCGTCATCCTGCTGACGGCACCGACGCTGACCGCCCTCCCGCTGCGCCCGTTGCCGCGCCCGCAGCTCTGCCGCGCCAGCACCGCCGGGAGCGCCTGCGCGCCGGGCATCCAGCTCCTGCTGCCGCGGGCGGTGGCGCTGGCGGCGTCGCCGCGGGCGAGGACCTGATCCGTGGTGAGGAGCAGGCCGCGCGGCTCGAGGTCGACCGCCAACCTCACCCGGGCGGTCGAGGCCTTCAATCGCAAGCATCCGGTTGGAAGCGAGATCCGGGTCTGGCCGGGCGTCGTCGGGGTCGGGCCCGGCACGGTCGTGACGATCGTCGAGCCGGGCGCCCGCGTCCTCAGCGGCCACACGGCCGTCGTCCAGGTGAGCGGCGGCCACGGCTGCATCGCGCTCAGCCACGTCAAGCCGATGCCGTTGGCGGCGCGGGCCGGGGGGGGGGGGGCGTCGATGCGCCTGACGCCGGCGCAGCGGCGCGTGCTGGCCAAGGTGACGCAGCATGGCGCGGTGGGGATCGCCGGCGGCTTCTCGGGTGGGCGGGCGCCGATGCGCACTGACCAGCTCCCGGCCCAGGCCGATCGCCGCGGCGTCATCGAGCGCCTGCTGGCGAAGCGGCTGCTGAGCCCGGGTCCGGCCTTCAACAGCTACGTGCGCCGGCCGGCGCCGGCGGCCGCGCCATGACCGACGACGAGCGGCGCATGTTCAACGTGATCGCCGGCTTCCTCGACCAAGACGCGCTGGGCCACGCCGGCTGGACGACGCCGCAGGACGGCGCGCGGCAGCTGATGGTGCTGCTGGGCTATCCCGCCTTCAAGGCGGCGCTCGTCGCGCCGGCACCGCGCCACGTCAGCCAGCACGACCTGGATCTGACCGAGGCCCTGCGGGCGCTCGGCGCCGACGCATCGGGCATCGGCTGATGGACAAGATCGTCGACCGCATCAGGAAGCTGCTGGCGCTGGCGACCTCTCCCAACGCCGCCGAGGCGGCCTCGGCGCTGGCGCACGCCCAGCGCCTGATGGCCGAGCACCAGCTGTCGCAGCATGACCTCGACGTCGCCGAGATCGAGATGCACGGCTGTGATGACAGCGCGATGTCACGGGCGCGGCGGCCGCCGGTCTGGGAGATCATGCTCGCGAACACGGTTGCCGAGGCCTTCGGAGTGCTGTCGGTCCGGAAGAACGGGACGGGCACCCGCATCTGCTTCTACGGCCCCGGGGCACGGGCCGAGGTCGCGGCCTACTGCTTCGTGGTGCTGCTGCGGAAGCTGACCGCCGCTCGCCTCGAGTACATGGCCGCCGGCTTCGCCATCGGCCGGATTGCGGCGCTGGTCAGCGCCGGCGACGCCTTCGCCGAGGGATGGGTCCGCGCGGTCTACCAGGTGGTCGTTCGCATCTTCATGACGGAGAACGAAAGCCGCGCCGTCCAGCTATGGGCGGAGCGAAACCTCGGCGACTTGGTTAGCGTCCGCGGCCGGTCGGCAGGCGACCCCGGCGTTGGGAACGCCCGGGCTGACGGTTGGCGGCAGGGCAGTGAGGTCGAGCTCTACCGGTCGATGGCCACCGGCGAACGCTCACGCCAGCTCACGGGGCGGTGCCGATGACGGCGCTCCGGAAGGACGAGCTGCTGGCGCTGCTGCGCCGCCGTGTCGCCGATCACGGCTCGCGCGCCAGCTGGGCATCGGCACATAATGTGCCGGTCCGCATGGTGGGCATGTGCCTCGACGGGAGCCGTCCGGTCACGACGTCGATCGCTAACGCGCTCGGCTACGTCGAGGTCACCAGCTACCGGCCGATCGGCCGGACGGAGGCGGCCCGTGGTTGACGCGGCCGTTCTCCCGCGCGCGCGATGGATCGATCCGAAGGTGCTCGGGATCATCGAGACCGCGACGTTCGCCGGGCTCGAGCTGCGGCTGCCTGAAAGCCTGGACCAGGCGACCTACCGGTGCGTCAACACGGTGCTGGAAGCGGTCGGCGGCGCGTGGGACCGCAAGCGCAAGGCGCACATCTTCCCGAGCTGCGCGCGCACGGCGGTCGAGCCGATCCTGCTGACCGGCACGCTCACCGGGCCGCGGGAGTTCGGCTGCTTCTACACGCCGCCAGCCATTGCGGACCGCGTGATCGTCGCCGCCGACATCGCGCGTTCGCACCGCGTCCTAGAGCCCAGCGCTGGTTTGGGCGCCCTGGCCGCGCCAGCGGCGCGCCGCGGCGCACAGGTCGACTGCGTCGAACTGCTGCCGGCCAACGTGGCGATCCTGGAGGCTCTCGGGATCGGCTTCGTCGACCAGGGTGACTTCCTGGGCCGGACGCCTGAGCGCGTCTACGACCGCGTCGTCATGAACCCGCCGTTCGCGGACCAGGCAGACATCGCGCACGTCAACCACGCCTTCCGGTTCCTGAAACCGGGCGGCCTGCTGGTCGCGGTGATGGCGGCCGGCCTGACGTACCGAAAGAACGCGGCCACGCGGCAGATGCGCGACCTGGTCGAACTCCGGCGCGGCAGCATCGCTGAGCTGCCGCCCGACGCCTTCCGCATCGCCGGCACGTCGGTGCGCACCGTCCTGGTCACCTTGCGGGCCTACGAGGCGCAGCCATGACCGCGGCGCGTCTGCTGCTCCGCGTCGTGCTGATCCTTTGCTGCATCTACCTGGCCCTACGCCCCGCCGGTCTCGTCGATCCGGCCAGCATCGTCATGCCCGGTCACCACGATTACATTGAGATGTTCCGTCCATGAGAAGATACCCGTTCTTCCTCGACGTGCTGCTGGACAGGATGCTTGGGTTGGCCGGCGTGCCGCGGCTCCGCATCCCGGCCGGGCATCTGAAGGTCGATGCTCTCGAGCTCGCGTCATGAGCCCGCTCGCTATCCTGCTCGCAGGCCTCCGCCAGACCGGCGACTTCGAGAACGAGGTCACGATCGCAAGCCCAGCCCGGCTGGAAGCACCAGCCTCCATGGCGCCGGCGACATATGCCGTCCACGACCATGCCGGCATCAAGCGCCTGCTCCAGGAGCGGCACGCGGACACCTGGTTTCAGCCCAAGCCGCTCCGTGAACCATGCACAGCGTGCGACGATCGCGGGTGGCAGCCCGTCGTCTGGCTGTCGTCGCAGGCTCGACCACCGGAGATCTGGAAGACCTGCACGACCTGCGGCAACCCGGGGCAGAAGACGTCTCCAGACGGTGACCGCGCATGAACGCGATCGGGCCGATCGCAATGAACCAGATCGGACGCCCGCTGCTGCGCTGGCACGGCGGCAAGTGGAAGCTGGCGCCGTGGATCATCAGCCACATGCCGCCGCACCGCTGTTACGTCGAGCCGTTCGGCGGCGCGGCCTCGGTGCTGCTCCGCAAGCCGCGCGCGGTGATGGAGGTCTACAACGACCTGGAGTCGAACGTGGTGACCCTGTTCCGGGTGCTTCGCGACCCGGAGCAGGCGGCCGCGCTGCATCGGCGCCTGTCCTTGACCCCGTTCGCCCGCGACGAGTTCGAGGCCAGCTACCTGGTCGGCTCCGATCCCGTCGAGATCGCCTCGCGGCTCGTCGTTCGCTGCTTCATGGGCTTCGGCTCGAATGCCGCACGCGAGGATTGCCGCTCCGGTTTTCGCGGCAACAGATCCAGTTCCGGTCGCTTGCCGGCGCAGGACTGGTCGACCCACGCAGACGCGCTGCCAGCGATCGTCGAGAGAATGCGCGGCGTCGTCATCGAGAACCACGACGCGATCGCCTGCGTGGTCCGATACGACACGCCGGCGACCCTGCACTATGTCGATCCGCCCTACATTCTCGCGACACGCTCCCGCAAGCATCCGTCCGATGGCTACAAGCACGAGCTGACCGAGGCCGATCACACGCGGCTGCTGGGCGAGCTCGTGCGCCTGCAGGGCATGGTGCTGGTCAGCGGCTACCCGCACGAGCTCTACGACACCACCCTGCGCGGCTGGCGCCGCGTCGAGCGACAAACCTACGCCGACGGCGCCAGGCCGCGCACCGAGGTGCTCTGGCTCAACTCTGCAGCCCAAGAGGCCTCGTCGCAGCGAACGCTCTTCTGCAAGCCGGTCGGCGGTGGCGACTCGCTGGAGACGCGAGCATGACCCGCCGCATCCGCAACCTGCGCCGCGCGGCAGTCGCCCCGCAGTGGGAGCTCGACGCCGCGATCACGGTGGTGCTGTTCGCCGGCCTCGGCGGCGCCTGCGAAGGGCTGGAGGACGCCGGCTGCCCGGTGCATGTGGCCAACAACCATGACGACGTCGCGCTGGCCGCGCATGCCGAGAACCACCCGCACACCCGGCACGTCCGAGGCGACATCTTTGACGTCGACCCGGCCCGGGCTACCGGCGGTCGTCGTGTGAAGATCCTTTGGGCATCGCCTGACTGCCGGGACCATTCCGTGGCCAAGGGCGGCGCGCCGCGGAGCGCCCGGGTCCGGTCCCTGCCCTGGCAGGTCTGCCGCTGGATCGGTGCCACGCGGCCGCGGATCGTCATGATGGAGAACGTCCGGGAGATCCGCGGCTGGGGCCCGCTGGTCGCCAAGCGCGATCGCGCGACCGGCCGCGTGGTCAAGGCAGACGGTACCATCGCGGCGCCTGGCGAGCGCATGCCGCTGCGCGACCAGCAGCTGGTACGGGACAAGGCGCGGGCCGGGCGGAGCTACCGTCGCTTCGTGGCGCACATCCGGCAGCTCGGATACGAGCTTGAGGCGATCGACGCCTGCTGCGCCGACTATGGCATCCCTACCAGCCGCCGGCGGTGGTTCGCCGTGGCGCGCTGCGACGGGGCGCCGATCGCGTGGCCCGTGCGCACGCATGCGCCTGCCGACCAGGCGGCCCGGCTCGGCCTGCTGCCGTGGGTCGGCGCGCATACGATCATCGACTGGTCGGTGCCGATGCCCTCGATCTTCGACCGGAAGAAGCCGCTGGCGGCCGCCACCGAGCGGCGGATCGCGGTTGGGTTGCAGAGATACGTCCTGGACAACCCGCGGCCGTTCATCGTGCCCATCACCCACAGCGGCACGCCGCGCGTGCACGACCTGGACGAGCCGCTCCGGACCCTGACGACGGCGCACCGCGGCGAGCTGGCCGTGGTGGCGCCGGCCTTCGTGCTGGAGCAGCGCGGGAACAGCATCGGTCAGGACCTGGAACAGCCGCTGGGAGCGCAGACGCAGGTGGTCCACCATGCGGTGACGGCGGCCATTGCGGTGCGCACGGACATGCATCAGTCGAACGCATCCTGCGCCTTCGACCTCGCCGACCCGCTGCGGACGATCACCACGGGCGGCGGCCATGCGGTCGCGGCGGCGGCGCTGGCGCCGGCGATCATGGCCAACAACCAGAACAACGTCGGCGTGCCGGTCGACGACCCGCTGCCGACGCTGACCACCGGCAACCGGAACTTCGTCACCGGTGCCGTGCTGGCGCCGGCCTTCGCAGGCTGCGGGGGCCGGGCGGCTCAGGTGCCGCCTTCAAGGCCGGTGGAGCCGATCGGCACCCTCACCACCAAGGCCGACCGCATCGTCTGCGCGGCCACCCTGGTCCAGACCGGCTACGGCGAGCGGCGTGGCCAGGCGCCGCGGGCGCTCGACCTCGAGGAGCCGCTCGGCACGCAGGTCGCCGGCGGCGCCAAGCACGCGGTGGTCGGCGCCTGGATGGCGCAGCACAACCTGGACGCCGTCGGCCACGCGGCGGTCGAGCCGCTGTCGACGCTCACGACGCGAGGCACCCAGCAGCAGGTTGCCGCGGCCTCCCTAGTCAAGCTGCGAGGCACCAGCACCGCTCAGGCGGTCGAGGAGCCGGTGCCGACCCTGTCGGCCGGCGGCAACCACATCGGGTGCGTGGCGGCATTCTTGACCAAGTACTATGGCCAGGGTGGCGTGGCCCAGGCGGCGGACGATCCGCTGCACGCCCTATCGACCCGGCCCAGGTTCGGCGTGATCACCACCACCATCGCCGGCGAGCCCTACGTGGTGACCGACATCATGATGCGGATGCTCGAGCCGCACGAGGCCGCGGCCGCGCACGAGCTGCGCCTGCCGCGCGAGATCACCCTGAACGGCGTCCGGCGGCCGCTGACCAAGACGGACGCGATGCGCTTGGTCGGCAACAGCGTGCCGAAGCGGATGGCCATGCTGATCGCGCGGGCGAACCGCGTGCATGCCCTCGACGTCGCGCCGGCGGTCGCTGCCGAATGACAGCCGTGGTCGACCTGTTCGGGCAGCCGCTCGACGACGATGCGCCTGCGCCGCTCGAGCTGGTGGAGCGGGCCCGCCGCGCGATCGCGCGCACGCTGCCGGCGCCGCCAATCGGCAGCGACCGCTGGCTCCGAGCCTTCCGGGTGACGGGGCCGGGGATCATCTCGTTCTCGGGCGGCCGCACGAGCGCCTACATGCTGTGGTGCATCCTGCTGGCCTACGACGGCCGGCTGCCGCCCGACGTCCACGTGCTGTTCGCCAACACCGGCCGGGAGATGCCGGCGACGCTCGATTTCGTCCAGCGCTGCTCCAGCGAGTGGGGCGTGCCGGTGCACTGGCTCGAGTACCGCCGCGACCCGGAGGCGGGCCAAGTCTGGACGGAAGAGGTCAACCACAACTCGGCCAGCCGCGCCGGCGAGCCCTTCCGGGCCATGCTGGCGGGCAAGCGGATGCTGCCCAACCCGGTCATGAGGTTCTGCACGACCGAGTTGAAGATCCGCACCATGAAGCGCTGGGCGATGCAGGTCGCCGGCTTCGCTCACTGGACCGATTTCGTGGGGCTGCGGGCGGATGAGCCAAAGCGGCTGGTCAGGATGGCGCTACAGAACGCCAAGCGGCAGCAGCGCTTTCGCGCGAGCTCGCCGCTGGCTGCGGCCCGTCAGACCACGGTGCAGGTGATGGATTTCTGGCGCGCGCAACCGTTCGACCTCCAGCTCCGCGGCAAGTGGGAGGGCAACTGCGACAACTGCTTCTTGAAGAACCTGCCGGCGCAGCTCCGCATGATCGCGGACCATCCGGAGCGCGCGGAGGCGTGGGCCTGGGATGAGGAGCACCTTGCACATACGGGCGCGCTAGACCCGTCTGTGGCGCTCTACCGGAAGGATCGGCCGTCCTACCGTCGGATGATCGCCTACGTCCGCGAGAACCCGACCTTCGGCACGGCACGGGTGCCGGATGCGAGCTGCGGGATGTACTACTCCTGCAGCGGAGGATGCGGGGCATGACCCGCCGCGGTCAGATCCTGCTGCCCGACGGCGCCACGGTGCTGGAGCGCGTGCTGTCGACGCAAATCCTGGCGCTGCCGCCGCCAGACGGAGGCACCGGTGGGTGAACCTGCCTGCTACCGTATCCGTGACCTGGCGGATCGCTGGGCATGCTCCGCCAGCAAGGTCCGCGGTCTCATAGCCGATGGCCAGCTCAACGCCTTCCGGCTTGGCGACAAGCTGCTGCGCGTGCCAATCGCTTCCGTCGCCGAGTACGAGGCCCGATGCCAGATCCAGACCGCCCCAGGCTCGTCCGCACCGCCGGCCGGGACGCGTGGGTCATCCGTCACCAGCGCCGTCGCCAGTCTACGGGCTGCGCGGATCGCGCATCGGCGGAGCTAGTCCTCGCCGCCTACGTCCGCGACCTCGAGCGCGCGCAGCTGCCCGCGATCGGCATTGCCGGGATGCTGGACCGCTACCTCGCCACCAGGGTGGAAGCCAAGCGCCCGGGCGCCGAACGGCTGCGGTGGGCGCACAAGCCGCTGGCGGCCCATTTCGGCGCCAGACCGCCGGAAGCGATAGGAGAGGACGAGTGCGCCGCCTACAGGCGCGAGCGCGAGGCGGCGGGTGCCGCGGCCAGCACGATCCGCACCGAGATCCAGGCGCTCCGCGCGGCGCTCACCTGGGCCGAGGGCCGCAAGCTCATCGGGCGCGTCGGCAAGCTGCCGCTGCCGCCCCGTTCGCCGCCTCGGGAGCGCTGGCTGACCAGGTCGGAGGCCGATCGCCTGGTGGCCGCTTGCAAGGCGCCGCACATCCGGCTGTTCGTGCTGGTCGCCCTGCACACCACCGCGCGCGCATCCGCCATTCTCGAGCTGCGCTGGGACCGCGTGGAACTGGAGCAGCGGCGCATCGATTTCCGCCTGCCCGGCCGCGGCACCACCAAGAAGGGGCGCGCCCAGGTGCCGATCAACGATACCCTGCAGGCCGCACTGGTGAGCGCCTACGGGTTCCGCACGACATCCTATGTGATCGAGTGGGCCGGCGACCGCGTGGCCTCGGTCAAGACCGGCTTCAGGGAGGCGACCAGGCGTGCCGGCCTGCCCGGCGTCACGCCTCACACGCTGCGCCATACGGGGGCTACCTGGATGGCCCAGATGGCCGTGCCCTGGTGGCAGATCGCCGGGATGATGGGCCACTCGAGCCCGCGGATGGTGGAGGACACCTACGGCCACCACCACCCCGATTTCCTGGCGGAAGCCGCCGCGGCATTGGGGTAGTGGTACATCCGGACCGCCATACCCTGTTGCAGTTTCTGCTAAGCTAAGGACATCATTGGTCGGAGTGAGAGGATTCGAACCTCCGGCCCCTGCGTCCCGAACACAGTGCTCTACCAGGCTGAGCTACACTCCGGCTGCGGGGCGTCATACAGGCGCGCCCGCGGTGAGGCAAGGGCCGGCCTGGCGGCACGGCATGCGGATGGTACGGCACGAGGCCACGCCGTCCCGGGCGTCGACAGGATGGCCTGGCCGATCCAATGCCGATACGAGCTTCGGTGATCGGGCTCCCATCCGGAGTCGGGCGGAGGCCGCCATGAGGAGGATCGCCATGATGAGACATGCACTGGCCGTGCTGGCCGCCCTGGCCTGCACCGGTGCGGCGCCGGGGCCGCCGGTCCAGTTCCTCGCCCCGGCCGGTGCGCCGGGACCGTTCTCCTCGGCCGTGCGGATCGGCAACATGGTCTATGTGTCGGGAGCGATCGGCGTCGGACCGGACGGCACGCTGCCGGCCGAATTCACCGCGCAGGCCGGCAACGCCATGCGCAACGTCGCCGACGAGCTCAAGCTCGCGGGGGCCTCGATGGACGACGTCTTCAAGTGCGACGTGTCGCTGGCCGACATGAAGAACTGGCCAGCCTTCAACATCGTCTACCTGACCTACTTCAAGGCCGGGCACCTGCCGGTGCGGATGGCGAGCGGCGCCAACGGGCTGGCCAAGGGGGCCGCCGTCGAGCTCGAGTGCCAGGCCTACCTGGCGCGCTAGAGCATCATCTGATCGAACGGACTCGTTCGGTCGCATAAAGATGTTCGCAAAAACAATAATCTAGAGCACGTTCCGTGAGCCTATGCGATCGGATCGTGCGCTAGGTCCTCGTTTCAGCGTCGGCGTGAATCGCGGTGGGTTGAGTCGCGGCTCAAGGGATTTCTGATGTCCGGATCGCTTCCGCAGGAGCCCGCCGACCCCCGGGGGCGAGATGCCCCGCCTCGCGGCCGGCTTCCGGGACGGGCAACCATCACCGGAGCTGGTGATTTCGGCGCGGGCTTCCGTCTTGAGGTCCGATCGCCTGGCTTGTCCTATCCGACCGCGTCGACGCCCGTCTGGAACGGCCTCGCCCGACCGCTCATCTGCAGCGAGGATCGGGAACGAAGGACGACATGGCAGGCACGGCACTGGTGGTGGGTGCGAGCAGGATCGTCGGCAGCGCGACGGCATCGCTGCTGGCGGGCAAAGGCTGGACGGTGCACGGCCTAGCCCGGCGGCCCGTCGCGCAGCCCGGGGTGACGCCGGTCGCGGCGGACCTGCAAGACTCGGCCGGTACCGAGGCGGCGCTGGCCGAACTGCGCCCGGAGCTGGAGTTCATCACCACTTGGCTGCGGCGGGAGACCGAGGCCGAGAACATCCGGGTCAGCGCTGCGATGGTGCGCAACCTGCTGGACGCGCTGCGATCCGGCGGCGGCACCCGGCCCCCGGCACGTGGCGCTGGTGACCGGCCTCAAGCACTATCTCGAGCCGTTCGAGAGCTATGGACGGGGCGCGCTGCCGCAGACGCCGTTCCGCGAGGGGCAGGGCCGACTCGACGTCCCGAACTTCTACTATGCGCAGGAGGACGAGCTGTTCGCCGCCGCCGCACGCGACGGCTTCTCCTGGAGTGTCCACCGCGCCCATACGGTGATCGGCCAGGCGGTCGGCAGCGCCATGAACATGGGTACCCCGCTCGCGGTCTATGCCACCCTGTGCCGCGAGATCAGTCGGCCGTTCCGGTTTCCCGGCTCCGCCATCCAGTGGAACTGCCTCACCGACATGACGGACGCGTCGCTGCTGGCCGCGCACCAGCTCTGGGCGGCGACGACGCCGGCGGCTCGACCGGGCGTTCAACGTGGTCAACGGTGATGTCTCCCGCTGGTCTTGGATGTGGGGCCGCATCGCCGAATGGTTCGGCCTCGAACCCGAGCCGTTCGACGACACCGTCCGGCCGCTCGAGCAGCAGCAGATGGCGGACGACGCGCCGGTCTGGCGCCGCATCGCCGAACGCGAGGGGCTGGCCGAGCCCCGGCTGGACCGGCTGGCGTCGGCCTGGCACACCGATGTCGACCTAGGCCGCCCGATCGAGATCATCGCCGACATGAGCCGAGGCCGCCGGCTGGGCTTTACCGACTACCGGCCGACCGATGACGCCTTCTTCGACCTGTTCGCCCGGCTTCGCGCCGATCGCCTCATCCCGGCGTGACTTAGGAAGGCCAGGGCGCTGCCCTGGACCAGTTGGGGCCGCGGGCCCCAAACCCCGATCCGTGAGGAAAAAGTTTTAACGAAATGGGGCCTGGGGCCCGCGGCCCCAGTGGGGTCCAGGGGCAAAGCCCCTGGCCTTCTCGCCGATGCGACTCACTCCCGCGCGATCGCCGCCTGGAGGTTCTCGTCGAGCTTGCTCAGGAAGTCCTGCGTCGTGAGCCATTTCTGGTCCGAGCCGATCAGCACCGACAGGTCCTTGGTCATGGAGCCGCTCTCGACGGTGTCGACGCAGACCTTCTCCAGCGTGGTGGCGAAGTGGCTGACGTCCGGCGTGTTGTCGAAACGGCCGCGATAGTCGAGGCCACGGGTCCAGGCGAAGATCGAGGCGATCGGGTTGGTGCTGGTGGCGCGGCCCTTCTGGTGCTCGCGGTAGTGCCGGGTGACGGTGCCGTGCGCCGCCTCGCTCTCGACCGTGCTGCCGTCCGGGGACAGCAGCACCGAGGTCATCAGCCCGAGCGAGCCGAAGCCCTGCGCCACGATGTCGCTCTGGACGTCGCCATCGTAGTTCTTGCAGGCCCAGACGTAGCCGCCCGACCACTTGATGGCGCAAGCCACCATGTCGTCGATCAGCCGGTGCTCGTAGGTGAGGCCCAGCGCATCGTACTGGCCCTTGAACTCGGCCTCGAAGATGTCCTGGAACACATCCTTGAACATGCCGTCATAGGCCTTGAGGATGGTATTCTTGGTCGAGAGGTAGACCGGCAGCTTGCGAGCGAGGCCGTAGTTGAAGGTGGCGCGGGCGAAGCCGGTGATGGAGTGCTTGGTGTTGTGGATGCCCAGGGCCACGCCCGGGCCCTTGAAGTCGTGCACCTCAAGCTCCATCGGCGTGCCGCCGTCAGCCGGCTGGTAGGTGAGCGTAACGCGGCCGGGGCCGGGGATCTTGGTCTCGGCGGCGCGGTAGATGTCGCCGTAGGCATGGCGGCCGATGACGATCGGCTGAGTCCAGTGCGGCACCAGGCGCGGCACGTTCGAGCAGATGATCGGCTCGCGGAAGATGGTGCCGTCCAGGATGTTGCGGATGGTGCCGTTCGGGCTGCGCCACATCTTCTTCAGGCCGAACTCGGTGACCCGGGACTCGTCCGGGGTGATGGTCGCGCACTTCACGCCGACGCCGTAGTTGCGGATCGCATGCGCGGAATCGATGGTGACCTGGTCGTCGGTCTGGTCGCGATGCTCGATGCCGAGGTCGTAGTACTTCAGGTCGATGTCGAGGTAGGGAAGAATCAGCTTCTCCTTGATGAAGCTCCAGATGATGCGTGTCATCTCGTCGCCGTCGAGCTCGACGACGGGCTCCTTCACCTTGATCTTGGCCATTCGTGGGTTCCGTTCCGGCTGGGCCCGGGAGGGCCTGCGCTGCTACAGGTCGTGCGACCGTTGAAATCGCACCTGCCGCGCCACCGGGCAAGCCACCCGCCGGACGTCACTTGCGAATCACTCTCATTCGTTGTTGGATGGCGTGAGAATTGGAGCGCAAGTCGATGCAGCGTCATCTTTCGGGGGGACCCACCATCATCGCCGCCCTGCTGGCCGCAGATCGCTCGCTACCACTGGCGACCCCAGACCGGGACGCGGCCGAAGCCCCGGCGCGGGACGTGCTGTGCCTGCTGGCTGGACTGGGCCGGGATGTGCCCCGGCTGTCCGAACCGCCGCGTCCGTGAGGGCGCGGCGGCTGTTCAATCCGCGGCTTCGGCGGCCTCGGTCTCGTCCGGCGCCACAATCATCGAGTTGGCGACCACGCCGGCCTGGGCGCGGATGCGTTGCTCGATGGCGTCCGCCATCTCGGCGTGCTCGCGCAGGAACTGCTTGGAGTTCTCGCGCCCCTGGCCGATCCGGGTGCTGTCGTAGCTGAACCAGGCGCCCGATTTCTCGACGATGTTGGCCTTCACGCCGAGGTCGATCAGCTCGCCCATCTTGCTGACGCCCTCGCCGTACATGATATCGAACTCGACCTGCTTGAACGGCGGCGCCATCTTGTTCTTGACCACCTTGACCCGGGTCTGGTTGCCGACGACCTCGTCCTTCTCCTTGATCTGGCCGATCCGGCGGATGTCGAGACGGACGGAGGCATAGAACTTCAGCGCGTTGCCGCCGGTGGTGGTCTCCGGGCTGCCGAACATCACGCCGATCTTCATGCGGATCTGGTTGAGGAAGATGATCATGGTGTTCGAGCGCGACACCGTGCCGGTCAGCTTGCGCAGCGCCTGGCTCATCAGCCGCGCGTGCAGCCCGACATGGCTGTCGCCCATGTCGCCCTCCAGCTCGGCCCGCGGCACTAGGGCGGCGACGCTGTCGATCACCAGCACGTCGATGGCACCCGAGCGGACCAGGGTGTCGGCGATCTCCAGCGCCTGCTCGCCCGCATCCGGCTGACTGATCAGCAGGCTGTCGATGTCGACGCCCAGCTTGCGCGCATAGCCCGGGTCGAGCGCGTGCTCGGCATCGATGAAGGCGCAGGTGCCGCCCTTCTTTTGAGCCTCGGCGATCGCGTGCAGCGCCATCGTGGTCTTGCCGGAGCTCTCCGGTCCGTAGATCTCGACCACGCGGCCGCGCGGCAGGCCGCCGATGCCGAGCGCGATGTCGAGGCCGAGCGAGCCGGTCGACACGACGTCCACGTGGTCGTTGGTCCGCTGCCCCATGCGCATGATCGAGCCCTTGCCGAAGGCCCGTTCGATCTGGGTCAGGGCGCCCTCGAGGGCTTTGGCCTTGTCCATGTATGCTCCTTGCGACGCATGACCGCGCCCGGTCGACCGTCCGCGCACCCTAACCTAACCGGCTCGACAGAGGCAGGGGCGTTCGGATCACGTGACACCCGAACAAATAGGGCACGTGAGATGCCGGCACCAGCATCGCTCCGGACGATATTCTCGAGCCATGTTCTCGAACGGTGACGGACCTACCCGGGCTCAGCGCATCGGCGGCGGCCCCGGCGGCGGGCGCTTCAGCCGCCAGACATAGGCGATGATGCCGGCGACGGCCTGGAAATGCTCGCGCGGGATCTCGCCGTCGAGCGGCACCATGTAGAGTGCGCGTGCCAGCGGCGGGTTGGCCACCAGCGGCACCTTGTTGTCCAGCGCCATCTCACGGATTCGCGCCGCCAGCTCGTCCATGCCCTTGGCGACCACCTTGGGCGCCCCTTTGCCGCCGCTCTCGTAGGCGAGCGCTATGGCGTAATGGGTCGGGTTGGTGATCACCACCGTCGCCCGGGGGATCGCATCCATCATCCGGCGGCGGGCGCGCTGCCGGCGCAACTGCCGGATCCGGCCCTTCACGTGCGGATCGCCCTCGGTCTGCCGGTGCTCGTCGCGCAGCTCCTGCCGGCTCATCCTCAGCTTGGCCATGTGCCGGTAGCGCACCCAGGCTACGTCCAGCACCGCGATCGCCGCCTGCACCGCGAGCAGCAGCAGCACCGAGTTCAGCACCAGCCGCGCGGTGCGGGCGGCGAGCACGTCGGCACTCCACTGCGTCGAGCCGAGGAACACCGGCCACAGGCCCTGCAGCACGTGCCGCAGGGCGAGCGCGAAGGCGGCGAGCTTGACCAGCGCCTTCAGCGCCTCGATCAGGTTGTCGCCGCCGAGGATGCGCTTCAGCCCCCGCATCGGGCTGAGCCGGCCGGGCTGCGGCATCAGTCCGGCCGGCCGCAGCAGGAAGCCGGTTTGCAGCAGCGTGATGCCGACCAGCCCGACCAGCGCCGCCAATACCGGGGGTGCTGCCAGCCCGATGCCGAGCAGGGCCGCCTCGCGCACCGCCGCCAGGCCGCCGGCGCTGAGGTCGATGCCGCCCGCCGCCTCCATCAGCCGCTGCATCTGCGCCGTGAAGTGCCGCATCTGCGACGGCGCCGTCATCGCCAGAGCCAGGATCGCGAAGCCGACCGCGGTCAGCGACTGCAGCTCGCGCGAGATCGCCACCTGGCCTTCCTCGCGCGCGGCCTCCAGCCGCCTGGGCGAGGCGGCCTCTGTCCGGTCCTCCTTCTCGGCGCCGGCCATGCCCGCTTACAGCCCCGGCAGGGTCGCGAACTGCGCGGAGACGGCGCCCAGCCAGACGTCGAGGACCTGCTTCAGCACCAGGCCGAACACCAGCAGCCCGCCCAGCACCTGGCCGGGCAGCGCCATCGAATAGACCTGCAGCGACGGCACCAGCCTGGCCAGCAGGCCGAGCATGACCTGCCAGACCAGGGCCGCGATCACCAACGGCGCCGCCAGCTGCAGCGCCAGCGCGAAGCAGGCGCCGGTCGCCTGCGCCACGCCGTCCGCCGCGTCCCCCATCGGCAGCCAGACGCCGGGCCGGAACAGGCGGTAGCTGCCGGAGAGGGCCGCCAGCGGCATCGCGTAGAGGCCCGACGACAGGATCAGCACCGGCCCGGCCAGGGCCAGCAGGCGGCTGGTGCCGCTGGTCTGCGATCCGAGCATCGGGTCCTGCTGCAGCACGCTCGACAGGCCGATCTGGGTCGCAGCGATCTGGCCCGCAATCGGCAGCGCCAGCGCGATCAGCCGCGCCAGCCAGCCCATCAGCAGGCCGCAGAGCAGCTCGCCGCCGACCATCGCCAGCAGGCGCAGCGGCTGCCCGTCCGCGGGCGGGATCAAGTTTGCCACCCCCGGCAGCACCAGCACGGTGATGCCGACCGCGATTCCGGCCCGCACCACCATCGGCGTGTCGGTCTCGCCCAGCCCGGGCAGCACCATCACCGCCGCACTCACCCGCGCCAGCACCACCGCGAAGGCGAAGGCCCAGGCCGGCAGCTGCGCCAGCAGCGGATCGAGCGGCATCAGCGCGAGCCGCCGGGAGGATAATGCCTCACTGGCCGCCCGATGCGATCAGGCGGTCGAACAGCATGTGCGTATAGTCGGTCAGCGTCGAGAACATGAACGGCCCGGCGACAGTGAGCGCCACGCCCAGCGCCAGCAGCTTGGGCACGAACGCGAGCGTGGTCTCGTTGAGCTGCGTGACCGCCTGGATTAGCGAGACGATCAGGCCGACCACCAGCGCCGCCAGCAGCGCCGGCGCCGACAGCTTCAGCACCACCATGAACATGTCGCGCAGGATCAGCGCCACATCACCTTCCTGCATCGAACCCCTCCTGGGCCGGCAACGGGTCCCGGGCGGGCCCGGCTCCGTTACGTAATCAGATCGACATCTTCATGATGTCCTGGTAGGCCTGCACCACCCGGTCGCGGATCGCGGTCGTCGACTGCAGGGCGAGCTGCGCCTTCGACACCGCCATCACCACCTGGGTCAGGTTGCCCTCGCCGGAGATGCCTTTCGCCGCGGCCGCGTCGGCGGCGTGGCCGCTCTGCACGACGCCCTGCAGCGCCTGCTCCAAGGTGGCGCCGAAACCGCCGCCGGATGCCACGTCCGTCCCGAAGCCATCACCGCCGGCGATGCCGCCAGCGCCGCCGCTCCCCTGCACCTGCGCATAGGCACTGGCCGCGGCCGACGGGCTGGCGAGGATGCGGCCGTCGTTCATTTGAGCAGGTCGATCGCGCGGGTCATCATCGACCGCGTGGTCTGCATGACACTGAGGTTGGCGCTGTAGGAGCGCTCGGCCTCGCGCATGTCCATCATCTCGACGAAGCTGCTGACGTTCGGCGTCTTCACGTAGCCGGTGGCGTCGGCGGCCGGATGCGAGGGATCGTAGCGCGTCTGGAACGCGCTCATGTCGTGGCCGACCTCCTTGACCGAGACCTCCGGCGTCCCGGACTGATGGTCGACCGTTTCGGCGAAGGTGATGGTCTTGCGCCGATAGGGGTCGGCGCCGGGTGTGGAGCCGGTGGTGTCGGCGTTGGCGAGGTTCTCGGCGATCACGCGCAGCCGCATGCTCTGGGCGTCCATGCCCGAGGCCGAGATGTCCAGGGACTTCGAGATGTCCATCGGCTAGGACGCCGCGTGCGTGACGGGGACCATGGTCAGCCCTTGCCCAGCGCCGTCGCGTACATGCTGGCGTACTTGCCATAGAGGCTGGTCACCAGGCGCTGCTGCGTGTCGGTGTCGGCGACCTTGGTCATCTGCTCGTCGAGGGAGACGGCGTTGCCGTCGATCGAGCGCTGCCGCGGCCGCATCGTCACCGTGCCCGCGGTCTCGGTGGAGTTGCCGGCAAGATGCATCGGGTTGGTCTGCACCGGCTCGACCTGGAGCGCCAAGGTCTTGCCGAACGGCTGCTCGTCGCGCGGCACGAAGCCGGGAGTGTCGGAGTTGGCGATGTTGCGGGCGAGCACGCGCTGGCGGTCGTCCAGCCAGCCGAGGCGGCTCGCGGCCAGGCCCAGTATGTCGGTCTGATCGGCACCCATGTCGGAAGCTCCGCCCGGCGGCACTGCGGGATCATTCTCGGCCAGACTATGCCCGGTGGAAGTTACCAGCCGGTTAAGAAGGCCAGGGCGCTGCCCTGGACTTGTTGGGGCCGCGGGCCCCAAACCCCTACTTGTAAGGAGATGGTCCCTGCATGATGGTACCTGTTTAACGAATCGGGCCCTGGGGCCCGGGGGCCCAGTGGGGTCCAGGGGCAAAGCCCCTGGTCTTCCTTCGTAATAAGCACCCCTCGCCGCTTGACGATTCATTAAGCAAGACGCGGCGATGATGCGCGCACGGAAACCGGCAAAAGGCCGCGCGACATGCCCCTCCCCGATCTGCTGAGCGCCCTTGGCGCGCTGGCCCTCGTCCTCGGCCTGATCGCCCTGCTGCGATATGGCGCCCGCTTCGTCGGGCCCGGCCGGCCGGGCCAGGCGTCCGCATCCCTGCAGGTCATCGGCCGCCTCGGGCTCGACAACCGACGACGCCTCCAGCTGATCAGGACCGAGGCCGGTCAGGTCCTGGTGCTGACAGGGGGTGCCAGCGACGTCATGCTGGCCTGGCCGCCGCAGGCCGCGGGGTCGCCATGATCGGCCGCCGCACCGCGCTTGCGGCCCTCTCGATCCTGGCGCTGCTGCTGCTGCCGGTCGCCGCCCATGCGCAGGCGGTCAGCATCGACCTCGGCCACGCCGGCGAGGCCGGGGCCACCGGCCGGCTGGTGCAGCTGACTGCGCTGGTCACGCTGCTGTCGCTGGCGCCGAGCCTGCTGGTGATGGTGACCGCCTTCACCCGCATCGTCATCGTGCTGTCGCTGCTGCGCAGCGCCATCGCCGCGCAGGGGACGCCCCCCAACACGGTGCTGATCGGCCTGGCCCTGTTCCTGACCTTCTTCGTCATGCAGCCGGTGCTGATGCAGTCCTGGACCGCCGGGATCGTGCCGCTGATGGACGGGCGGATCACGGAGATGGACGGGCTGCGGGCGGCGGCGGAGCCGTTCCGGCACTTCATGGTGACCAACGTCCGGCCGCCGGACCTGCGGCTGTTCCTCGACATCGCCCACCTGCCCGCACCGCCGACACCTGCGGACACGCCATGGCGCGCGCTGGTGCCGGCCTTCATGATCGGCGAGCTGCGGCGCGGCTTCGAGATGGGCTTCCTGCTCTACCTGCCGTTCCTGATCATCGACATCGTGGTCTCAAGCGTGCTGATGAGCCTCGGCATGATGATGCTGCCGCCGAGCTCGATCTCGCTGCCGTTCAAGCTGATCTTCTTCGTCATGGTCGATGGCTGGCACCTGGTCGCGGGCAGCCTGGTGCAGAGCTTCGCCCCCACCTAGACCTTCTGGTTGAAGAGGATGCGGCGCTCCTCGTCGGTGGCGGCGCGGTCCGGCGGAGTTCCGGACCGAAGTCGACGCCGCGCCGGACCGCCGGACGCCGCTTGATCGCGCTGCGCCAGCGGACGACGTTCGGGAACGGGTCGAGCGACTGGCCCAACGGCCGCGCGATCAGCACCGAGGGCCAGGCCGCCATGTCGGCGATCGCATAGTCGCCGAGGATGTGGTCGCGCCCCTCCCAGGCGCCGGTCCAGCACGCCTACTCGGCCGCGTAGCGCTCGTGCGAACAGGGATGCTCGCCCTGCGCGTAGTTGACGAAGTGGCTGCGCAGGCCGGTCATCGGCCCGAGGTTGGCCATCTGCCAGACAGCCACTCCATCAGCGCCACGCGGCCCCTGCTGTCGGTCGGCGCGAACCGGCCGGAGCGATCGGCCAGATGGAGCAGGACGGCGCCGGACTCGAACACCGACAGCGGCCCGCCGGCCGCGTCATGGTCCAAGATCGCCGGCATGCGACCGTTCGGGCTGATCGCCAGGAAGGACGGGGCCTGTTGCGCACCCCGGCCGATGTCGACCGGGAGCATGCGGTACGGGAGCCCGGTCTCCTTCAGCATGATGGCCACCTTCCAGCCGTTCGGGGTCGGCCAGTACCAGTATCGGCTCCGGCCGCCCGATCGCGCCCGAAGCAGCCAACGCGTCGAGCTCCATGCGGTCGAGGCCGGCCTCCAGGAGCACGACCTCGGCGTGCTCGCCATAGCCAGGCGCAGGTCCAGCACGACCAAGCGCTTGTTGCGGTTGTTCAGGAACGACGCCGACATCCCGCCACGCGGGTTGGCACCGGCGCGGGTATGGTCGCCGCCGCTCGGTTTTCCGCCTTGATCACGTCGGCGCCCTGGTCACCCAGCATCATGGTGGCGATCGGGCCCGAGATCATCGCGGTGAGGTCGACCACCCGGATGCCGCAAGCGCGTCGTCCATGCCGTTGGAAGCTGTAGGCTGCATTGTCGACCTCCTCGGCCAAGGGCGTCGTCCACCGCCGGTGGCGACAACCCGGCGGCCGGGAAAGGCTTGGCCGCATCGCGCAAAGGTGAGGCTGGAACGGCACCCGGGACGCTCCTGTTCGACGTGACGCTGAAGAGCAGGATGTTAGGATATGGTCCCGTTGCGGCTGCGTCCCGACATGCTCCGGACACCACCCGGCACCTCGGCCTCATTCCGGACATGGCCGCCGTTCGGGAAGACGAGAAGTGCCTGCTCGTCGCCGAGGAGGGCGCGCCTGGCGTCTGATCGGCGATGGCGCCGCCACTACGGCGGCGCGTGCCCTGCCGGCCGTGTGGTCTGCTCGAACACATATCCCGCCCCGTCGGCAACCACCGCCGGTGCTCGCGCGTGTCCCTTAGGAACTGCCATGATGGAGAAACGCCGATGACCGACAAGCACATCTCTCGGGCCGATGAGGCCAAGAATCTTGCCAACGAAGCCATCGAGGCGATCCAGCAGGACGATGCGGACGAGGGCAAGTTCCTCGCTGACGCCGCCCGGGCGCTGGACAAGGACGCGGCGGCCGAGGTGCTTGCAGGCAAGCACGACCCGGAAACCGCCCGATGAAGCAGGACCACACCGAGGACAGCATCGACCATACCGACGGCCAGCAGAATACCGGCAACCATAAGAGACCGCAGGCGCCGGATGCAAACGGCGCCGACAAGCTTGGTGGAACCCGAGCCGGTGCCGAGAACGTCGAGTCGGCGGCAGACGCAGCCGCGGCCGACAGGTCGCACGACGCCGCCTAGCCGGCGTTCACGCTGAACGCTCAGCTGGAGCCATCAATCCGATCGGACTTCACCCGTGTGGAAGGTGCTCCGCGATATAGGGCGGCAGGTTGAAGGCGCCGACATGGATATCAGGGGTCCAATACCGTGTCGTACCGAGAATACCAGCCCGATCGGCTGCCTCCGCAATGGTGGTTGCCGATCGCTTGGTCTGCAGGATCGGCCCCTTGCCGGCGATCCCGAGGGTCATGAGCCCTCCCACGTAGGTGGGAACCGCTGTGACGTACACCGACACGTGCGGAAAGAACCGTGCTCGCCGAAGTGTGGTCTCACGCAGTTCGTCCCACTGCATGAACGGCACCCCGCACTGATTGACGACGAGGCCGTTCTCGCTCAGCGCCCGCGCGCAGTTCGAATAGAAGTTGTCCGTGAACAGAGCTTCACCCACGCCGACCGGGTCGGTGCTGTCGACGATGATGACGTCGTATTCGCCCGCCGCCGCCTGGCGGACGTGGTCGATGCCGTCACCGACGATAACCTCCGCCCGGGAATTGCTCCAGGCGTCCCCAGCGATCGCCGGGAGAAACTCCTTCGCGACGCGGATAACCTCACCGTCGATCTCGACCATGACGGCCCTGGTCACCGAGCGATGCTGGAGCACGCGGCGCAACACGCCCCCGTCCCCGGCACCGATGATCAGCACGCGACGGGCCTGTCCGTGAGTGAGGAGGGGCACGTGAGCCAGCATCTCCTGGTAGACGAACTCGTCGCGCTCGGTGATCTGGACGACGCCATCGAGAACCAGGACACGTCCGTGCGTTTCGCTCTCGAAAACAAGAATGTCCTGGAACGCGCTTCGCAGGCTGGCAAGCGTCTTGCCGATGCGGAAGCGTTGGCCCCACGCCGGATATAAAGTTTCGTTGAACCAGGTATCGCCCGTCATCGATCGGTCGCTCCGGACTGGGAAGACGACAAAAAAAAGGCCGGGAGTTCCCGGCCTTCCGTCTTGTTCTTAAACGGTCCGGATCAGGCGATCCGACCGCGCCGTTGCTCGTCCAGGTCAATGTGCCCTGCCTGGAACGTCCGCTGCATCACCGGAATGGCCAAATGGGGATCGCATTCCCCGCACATGAAGATGTCGACTGCCGCGAAGCGCCGCTCCGGCCACGTGTGGATGGAGATATGGCTTTCAGCCAGGACCAGAACGCCGGACACGCCGCCATTTGGAGAGAAATGGTGGAAGTGGCTGTGCAGGATCGTGGCGCCGGCGGCCAGGGCGGCTTCCCGGAGCGTGCGGTCGATCGCATCTGGATCGCAGAGGTTGGTCGCACCCCAGAGATCGACGAGAAGATGTGTTCCGGCAAACGTCATCCCGTCCTTCACGACGAAATAATCTTTTGCGTCCTCCGCGGGAAGCGCGGACGGAGCGGACGAAATCTGGATATTGCTCGGAAGATCCGAGACCATCCCCAGTTGAGCAAGTGCGTTCATCACGTACCCCAAAACCAGTAGACGGCCTGTTGGGCGGGATCGCCCCCTTGGGCCAAGGCCGCGTGAGATAGGACCTGGGGGGTGCGAGCGCAAGCCCTTTATCCGTAGGTAACCGGGGAACCTTCAGCCGCCGTCGCTTGGGGCCGCTGCGGAGAGCGCCGATAGCGCGCTCTGCGAAACCGGAAGCTCGGCTGCCGAGCGAGCCAGGTCCGCCTCGCCCTTGACGCTGTCGGACGTCAGCAGGCGGAGCATGGCAAGCTTGGCTGGAGTGCTGAAGCGGTCCTCCCATCGCGGCCGAAGCTGCCGCAGAGCGCCCTCATCCCCGGCATGGGCGGTCGCGGCGACCAGACGCAGGACCAGATCCTCCGATGCCGCAATAAGCTTGCCCGATGCCGGCACCTTATGCGCCACGAGCGAGGCGAGCGCGGCTACCTCGCTCCGCCAGTCCTGCCGTGCAGCCAACTCCGACGCGCGGAGATCGTCTGCTTCCGGGCCTTGCAAGGGCGCCAGCGTGGCCAGAGCGATCTCCGTTCGGCCGGCGGCAGCGTCCGCCCGCGCATGCGCCATGGCCCTGGCATCCGAGAGCCCGGCGGGGAGATCGGGGACAACGGTCGCATCCAGAGCCGCCAGCGTGCCGGTGGCATCGGCTTGATCCAGTCGAAGCTCCGCGAGTTCGAGTCCCAGCCGAGCACGCTCCACGCCAGGCGCGGTTCGTGCGACGGCGTCTCCGACCAGCCTGGCGGCCCGGTTGGGCAGGTCGAGCTCTGCCAGGCGTTGGGCCAGCGCAATCGATACCTTCGTCCGATCAGCATCCGCCTGCAGCAGATCCAGGTTGCTCTCGATCATGCCCAACTGGGCGATATCCGGCAGGACCTGGTTGGATGCCCGTGGTCCTGCCATCCGCTCCAGGATCTCCGCGGATGCATGCCCCACCTGGGTCGCGGCCGCGGGAAACGATGTCGCGATCTCGCGCAAGGTAGCGAGCGCCGCCGGCCAATTGGCTGTCTGTGCCCTCAGTGCGGCAACCCGGAGTTTAAGCGACAACTCCTCGCCGGCCATCCTTGCCCCAAAGGTCGCGGCGTCGAGGCGGTCGGCAGCCTCCCTCGGCTTGATCTGACCTTGCTGAAGCCTGAGCTCCACCGCCCTTTCTGCCGCGGCGAACGCAACCGCCGGATCCGAATCCGCCACAAGCCGATCGAGGACTTCAAGCGCCTGCGTAGGATCGGCACCCTGTAGGAGAACCATCGCCCGAGCCAGCTTCACCCTCCCGTTGCCGTCAAGCCCGAGGACCCGAGCCCTCTCTTGCGAGCCGCCCCCGGAGGCCAACGACATCGCCGCCTCACCGAGCAGCCTGTCCCGCAACCGAACCGGATAACTCTCGACCAAAGGAAGATACTTGAAAAGGGTTCGGGCGGCATCGGCATTGCCGGGTTCTCGTTGCGCTAGATCGAGCGCGCGCCACAGGGTGACCTCGTCGTTGTTGGCAATCCTGGGATCTTCCAACAGGGAGACCGCTTTTGGGCTACGATCGAGCACGGCCGCCGCTGCCTGCAGGAAGACCGATCGCCCTGGCCGCGCCTCGGCTGGCGCATCCTGATCAGCAATCATCGCCAACTGTCCGGCTTCGCGACCTTGTCCCAGGGCCAATGCAGCCTCGGCGGCCGCCAACCGTGGCGATCGCCGATCCGCTATCGGCGCCGCGGCCGCCGCCGCCAGGGCGGTCTTGTAGCGCCGCTCGAGTTCCACCTCATCAACCGGCGGCAGGTCGAGGATCCGGGAGAAGAACATCCGGTCAGCAACGGATGGGCTGCTTTTTGAGGTAACCTCGTCACCCAGCCGCTCGATGAGGAAGCTGTTCGACGTCGCCCGCATCTCCAGCCGGTCGGCAAGGCGTTCGACAACCGCGCCAAGCATCGTCTGGTCGAGGATATAGCTGGGGCTACGCCACGAAACCGGCATGTTCTGCTGGTCCTGTCTGACAGTCCCCACGAGCAGATCGACCTTCAGGACCGGATCATTCACCACCACCACCTGTCCGGGATCCACGACAGGCAGGATCATGCTGTCCGTTCTTGCATCAGGCCGAAACGGCGTCTTCGGGTGCGCCGACGCTGCAATCTGAACCAGCCATCCATCGGGCTTGCGAACAAGCTCGAAGTTGGTGTCGGCCTGAACCGGAAGCGTCATCACCGCTCCTGAGGTCAGCAATGAGTAGGACGCAGCTCCGAACACCGGATCGTCAGCCACAGACGACAGGTCGACAGGTTTGCTGCTATCGAACACCACCACGAGAAGGTTCATACGGCGGAACGCAGCGGCACCGACATTTCGATCAAAGGGCAGCAGCAGGCCGCTAGCAGCCCCCCGTTCCGGCGTCGTTATCGATGCGGCAATGGAAACCGGGCTGCTGATCGCGATCGGGGCAAGTGGGGGCTCGGCAGGCCGCGACCCGGAGGCAACCCGGTTGTTCGCTACCTCGGATATTGCGGTCGACCGCGCATTCGCCGCTTCGGGACGGGGATGGGCCAGATCCGCCGGATCGACCACGGCCACCATGGATGAGGGAAGCCCGGGGAGAATCGTCGTCGTGACCGGCGCGACCACTCTGGCCGGAACACCAAGCAACTGACCTGCATTAGGCTGAAGCGGTGCTGGAAAGCCGGCATTGGAGTCCTGGGCTCGAACCCTATGCTCAACCCGATCCGAGCGAACGGGATTAGCTGATCCTACCGACGATCGGGCTCGATCACTTGTGCGCATGGCTTTTGAGCCAAGGTCAGCGATCGGAAGCTGCGCCGGATGATCGATCCGTTCACCAGCTCCTGCCTCCGCCGTTTGCCCGGACTGATCCGATGCCCAGGCCGGCGATAGCGCCAGCATCATCCAGATACCGCCCGACAACAGAACGAGCTGTAGCCACTTCATCAGCCGGTATCCCTGATCCGACCGCCCGACACGGATCGATCCACAACTTCAGCTCCGCCCCCTAACGGTGACGGGCTGAGTATCGCTAGACCACGAGACGGGAGGACCGCCTCAGCCATGCTGTTCGGCAGCGGGTACGATGGCCGGAACGACATCCTGACGTGTCCGCTTCTGTGCCAACATCTGCGTAGCGATGCGAGCCCGCTCAGGAAGCATATCGGCGAGTACGGCAGCGGCCTTACGCTCCTCCATACGATCCAGCACCTCCAGAAGCACGTGCAAGTCCAGGACGTCGAAAATGGCCGCAGCGTCCTTGGGCTTCATGTCCTCGTATGTCTTGACCAGCCCGGTCCAATTTTGACCATCTCTAGCACGACGCTCATCTTCCAGCTGTTCAAGCTGCTTCTGAAGCGATGTCAGCTCATCAAGTTTCGCCTCGAGCTTCGCCTGCGCCGAGCGCAACAACTCAGCTCGCTGATCAAGACTGTGCTCTCTTTCATCCAGCAGCTGACGACGCTTTCTCAGATCCTGGAGCAACGGCAGCTCACCGGAGGAAACACTGACATTGGCAGGCGAAGATCCTGGGGATGCCGTGACAACAGGCGGCTGCAACGACGGCAGGCCTGGTGGGCCTGCCGCCGCCTCGGGCTGGGGGGCACCCTTCGCGGTCGCCTCGCACACCAAACCGACCGCCTTCTCAGTGAAGAGCAGTGCGATCACCACCATGGTTGCCGGCACTATCCTCTTCTGCCAGGACAGCAATCTCATAGCTTATCTCGCGGAACGGAGTGCACGAAGGAGGTCCTTCTCTGCCTGGCTTCTAAGCCGGGTATCATGCTCATCGGGACCGACCTCCGCAGGTGCAACAAGTGCTGCCATGGGCAGAAGCGCCGGCGGCATCGGTCCCGCGACCGTCATGTCGGGCAAAGGCTTGACCCGTACCGCCTTTTCCAGATGATCGGCAACTTTCTCGCCGCGCGAGATCAAGAATTCCAAGTCGTTCTTGAGGTTGCGCGCCTGATCGACATGCCTTGCGATCTGCCGGCCAGCGCCATCGGCGGCCGCACGCAGCCGCTCGATCCCGCTCTCAGCCTGGCGCGTGCTTTCGTTGAAGCCCGACACCAACTCCTCAAGCGCAGCGCGATCGCGTCGTAGCATGCCGAGAGCGCGTTCCAGTCGGAACGCATGGAACATCGTCGCCGCCAACATGACCATCAGCACGACTTGCAGCAACCAGTCGGTACCGCTCAAGCTCACCGCCGCCATCAGACTCTCCTAGATCCCAGTGGATCCAGAGTGCCCGGCACGCGTCCCACAACTTGGTCGATCCGGACCGCTACCCGGTTCTTCCGGCGTCCGACACGTCCTTCAAAGAGCACGACCTGGCCACAGCGAAGTTGGACCGGCGCCTCGCGTCCCTGCCTCAAAATGAACTGGCTTCCAGGTCTCAGCGCGATGACATCTGAAAGACGCATCGGCTGCTCGTCCAGAACGACATCCAGGTCGACTTCCGTGTTCCACAGCTCTTCGGCGAGATGAGTTTCCCAAATGGCGTCACGGCCGAACTTCTCGCCCATGAACTGCTGCAACAGGAGCTCACGAACAGGTTCCAGGGTTGCATAAGGCAGCACTAGATCCATTCGGCCGCCGCGGTCCTCCATGTCGACGTGCATGCGCGCGAGAACCGCAGCGTTCGAGAGGCGGGAGATCGCGGCGAAACGAGGATTGACCTCCAGACGCTCGAAACGGAATGTGATCGCACAAAGGGGGTCAAAACTCGATGAAAGGTCGGCCAGAACGACACGGATGAGACGTTCCACGAGCGTTCTCTCGATGGTCGTATAGGGGCGGCCCTCGATTCGCATCGCAGCAGTGCCCCGCCGCCCCCCCAGCAGAACGTCGACGATCGAGTAGATCATCGCCGAGTCGATGACCATCAGCCCGTAATTCTCCCACTCCTCAGCCTTGAAGACCGCGAACATCGCTGGTAGAGGAACGGAGTCCAGGTAGTCTCCAAACCGCAGCGATACGACGTTATCGATTGATACTTCCACGTTGTCGTTTGTAAAGTTTCTGAGGCTGGTTGACATGATACGCACGAGACGATCGAACACGATCTCGAGCATTGGCAGTCGCTCGTACGAAACGAGACCGGAACTGATGATACGTTGCATGCCGTCGCTGTCGACATCGTCGGGGCCGCCATTGTCGAACCCTAGAAGGCTGTCAATCTCCGCCTGATTTAGAATCCGTGTGGCATCCGGACCTGCAACCGGATCTTCCAATGCGTCGCTGTGGCCGCCGATGGACGACTCCCAGGCTGAAGCCAGATCTTCGTCCGCCTCATTAGCTGATGCGCTGCTCATTGGACGAGAAGCTCCGTGAAAAACAGGTCGGTAACGTGTGCTGGAGCAAGTTCGGTATCGATCCGGTTCATCAGGGCTTCCCGTAGCCTGTAGGTACCCTCCCCGCCGTGCAGTTCATCCGGCCTGGTGCTTCGTAAATAAGCTTGAAAGATGTCAAGGATCTGCGGCAGGTTTGACTGTATTGCCGCAGCATCGGCAGCATGCATGACCTTAAGCTTGGCATGCAGCTTTATGAAGCTGGAGCGATGTATACCGGTATCGAGGTTGGATACGATGTCCGGCAAGTCAACCAATATCGGTTGCTCGGCTACCACGCCGGCTTGAGCCGTCCGAGACCGGCCTGTCAGATGCCCGAGAATGCCGCTGAGCCACAAGCCGGCCATCGTGACGACGACCACGACCACCGTGCCAATCATGACGGCGGGTTTCTTGCCTCTGAGTTTGGGGCTCTCGGTCAAGACCTCGCTACCCATGTCATCACCCCCACTAGAAGCCGTTCTGGCTCGTCGGCAGGTTAGCGGATCGGTGATTAACAGGCGCTTAAGCCTGCCTAGCTTAAGCGCAACTGTCATACCGACTTAATCGCAACGGACGACATCGCAAGCGTCACGACTACAGTGCGGATGATCAACTTAACTGTTCTTTAACGTCCCACGCCGATCATAGCGTGGTCATTGGGGCGCTGAGATGGAAAACACCACCTATATCGCACTTTCACGGCTCGATACGCAGCAGCGGACGATGGACGTGATCGCCAACAACGTCGCGAACGCGAACACCGATGGGTACAAGGCGCAGCGGACGTTGTTCAGCGACTACCTGTCCAGGCAGCAATCGGTAGATGCGCCTCGCGGCGGTGATGTTCTCGCCTATACCCAGGATCGTGCGACCTATCTCGATCAAAAGGATGGAAGCCTCACGCCGACGGGAAATCCTCTTGACGTGGCCATAAGCGGATCTGGCTTCTTTACGGTCTCTACATCAGCCGGACCACGGCTGACGCGCTCCGGACGCTTTGAGTTGATGCCGGATGGCAAGGTAGCGGACGCGTCTGGCAACCTACTTCTGGACACGAGCGGCAACCCCTTGCAGCTGTCGCCCGCAGACACGCAGATCCGTATAGCTGGCAATGGGACGGTCACCACGGAGAACGGGCCGGTTGGCCAGATTGCGGTGGTGACGGTGGACGATGTGAACAAACTCGTCCCCGAAGGCGGCAAGCTCTATCGCGCCGACACCACCACGACTCCGGCGTCTCAACCTCGGCTCAGTCAGGGAATGGTGGAGGGCAGCAATGTCCAGCCGATTGCCGAGCTCAGTCGAATGATCCAGAACCAGAGAGAGTTCCAGTTCGTTTCTCAGTTCGTCGAAAGCGAGGCGCAGCGTCAACAGAACGCCATCGACAAGATCGGCCAGGCGGAAAGCTAAGGTCAGCCAGTATGAGGGGGAGGCACCATGCGCTCGCTTGATATTGCCGGCACGGGGATGCAGGCGCAGCAGACTAACGTCGAGACGATATCTAACAACATCGCAAACATGACGACGACCGGCTTCAAGCGTCGTCGGGCCGAGTTTCAAGACCTGATCTATCAGGACCTCCGACGAGTCGGCTCGAACAGCTCCGACAGCGGCACGATCGTGCCTTCGGGAGCTCAGGTCGGTCTGGGGGTGAAGACTGCGGCAATCTACAGGATCAACGAGCAGGGGAACCTGCAGCAGACGAGCAACAGCCTGGACCTCGCCATCCAAGGGAACGGCTACCTCCAGGTGACGCTCCCGTCCGGCGACACCGCGTATACGCGTGATGGCACGCTTGCCCTCGCCTCAGACGGCACGATCGTCACTGCCGATGGATACTCCGTGGCACCAGGCATCACGGTGCCGACGAACGCTCAGAGTATCACGATCAATGCTTCAGGACAGGTGCAGGTTACGCTTGCTGGTCAAACGGCCGCGCAGACTGTCGGGCAGATCCAGCTTGCGACCTTCCCGAACGAGGCGGGTCTGGATGCTCAAGGCGACAACCTGCTGCTCCAAACCGCGGCATCGGGCAATCCGACCACCGGCAACCCGGGCGCGTCGGGTTTCGGGAGCGTGATGCAGGGTTACATCGAAAGCTCGAACGTAAACGTAGTCAGCGAGATCACGAACCTCATCACCGCCCAGCGTGCCTATGAGATGAACAGCAAGGTCATCACGGCATCTGACGACATGCTGCAAACGTTAACGAACTTGAAATGAGAGTTCTGACCTTCCTGTTGACCGCATCACTGCTTTTGGGCGCGCAGGCAGCGATGTCGCGAGCTCGGGCATCTGGCGTCAACCTGCGAATGATGATCACGGTTCGGAGCGAGATGGTTCGACTGTCCGATCTCTTCACGGGTCTACAGCCAGGACAGGATTGTGATATTGGCCAGTCTCCAGCACCGGGAAAACGGATCGTGATCCCGCCATCCCAGCTCGCCGCGATTGCAGCCGAGTTCGGGGTCGATTGGGAGCCGGGTCTTGCCTATCAGGCGGCTATCTTGGAGCGTCTTGGGCGGACTGTTACACGTGAAGAAGTGCTCGCTGTGCTGAAGCCGGCCTTGGCTGGGGAGGGCGCGGTGCCCGAGAGCGAGCTTTCACTCGCGGCGTTCGTCTCGCCCGTTCTTCCGATCGAGATCACGGCACCTCCCCAGGTGCAGACGCTCGATTTTGATCCGCGGACGGGCCGTTTCTCCGCCACCATGCTTTTCGCCGGCCCTGAAGCTGACGGCATGACGATCAGGCTGGTCGGACGGGCGGAGCAGCAGGTGAGCGTCATGGCATTAACACACCCGCTTCCGGCAGGTGCGCTGCTGTTACCTGACGATCTGCAGACTATACGGGTGGGGCTGGCCGGCCTCCATGGATCCCCCGTCACGGCCATGGCGGAGGCCGAGGGCATGGCGCTGAAGCGGCCGCTTCAACAAGGTTCGCCCTTGCTCCACGAGATGCTGATGCGACCGATGCTGATCGACAGGGGTCGTCCTGTCGTGCTTCGGCTACGAAGTTCTGGGTTGCAGCTCACCGCCGCGGGCACCGCCCTTGAGGCCGGCGGCGCGGGAGATCGCATTCACGTCATCAACTCCCTGTCGCACGCCGTACTCGTGGGCGAAGTCACCGGTAGCGCGGAAGTCGAGATCGATCCGGGCACAGCGCCGGTGATCGGGAAGATGACCGATGGGCAAAACGGCCTGCCAAAGATCGCAGGCGGGACTTTAAGAGGCGCACGCGACTTTGCCAGCTACGCGCAGGAGGCGCAGAATTAATGGATTGCAGGCCCATCTGGCTGGCCAGCCTTCTCCTGCCCGGTATCCTATCCGGCTGCGGATCGTTGTCCCGCCTGTCTGACATCGGTCGGCCCCCGTCCCTGACGCCTATTACCGATCCGACACAGGCACGAGACTACAGACCACTGACGATGCCAACGCCGCCGCTGGAGCAGGCACCAAGCGACCTTGCCAGCCTCTGGAGGCCTGGAAGCCGAGCTTTCTTCAAGGATCAGCGGGCGGCCCAGGTTGGGGATCTGGTCACGGTTTTGGTGGATATCACAGACGCTGCAAATTTAGAGGACGGTACCACCGCAACGCGGACCGGAACCGAGTCGATGGGAATACCCAACCTGTTTGGACTGAAAGGAAAGATCGCTCAGGCGCTGACAGGAGCGAACTCACTCAACACTAACAGCTCCAACAGCAATGTTTCCACCGGCACCATTAAACGGAACGAGAGCGTCACGCTGCGTCTAGCAGGAACGGTAACCCAGCTGCTGGCCAACGGCAACTTCGTGGTGACCGCGCGTCAGGAAGTTCGGGTCAATAGCGAGCTTCGCGTGCTGGAAGTCAGCGGGATCGTCCGGCCGCAAGATATCTCAAGCGATAACACCATCACTCACGATCGGATGGCCGAGGCGCGAATTTCCTATGGCGGCAAGGGACAATTGACGGATCTGCAGACTCCACGCTACGGGCAGCAGCTCCTGGACGTCCTCCTCCCGTTCTAGCCTGGCTCAATCGTCGCGATGAACCTTCTCCATACGCTCGTGCCGCTCCTGGGCCTCGATTGAGAGGGTGGCGATCGGTCTTGCCTCAAGACGCTTGAGGCCGATCGGCTCGCCTGTCTCCTCGCAGAAGCCGTAGCTGCCGTTCTCGATCCGCAGCAAGGCCTGTCCGATCTTTGCGATGAGCTTGCGGGCCCGATCGCGCGTCCTCAGTTCGAGCGCCCGGTCCGTCTCGACGCTGGCACGGTCGGCGATGTCGGCCTCATGAATGCCACCCTCGGAGAGGCTGGCTAGGGTCCCATCGGCTTCCTTCAGCAGCTCTGCCCGCCATCGGAGGAGCTTCAGGCGGAAATACTCTACCTGCCTCGGGTTCATGAACTCCTCTTCGTCGGCTGGACGGTAGTCAGAGGGCAGAGTGATCATATGCGCCTTACCCTGAGCGGCAACGAGCGTCGCCTTGGAGGAACCGGCGGCTTATACCCAGGCCTACAGGTTGCGCCAAGCGCCAAGTCCAGCTGTCACATTCAGGTCAGGGAGTGGGGCTGGGGGTGCCTTCCTTCATCATGGAGGCCCGCGCCAGTTCGATACGGGCCCGGAGACGGATCGAGTTGATCGTACGCGCAAGCTCCGGGTTGCCGGTCTCAGGCATGGCCGTTGTCAGCAGGAGAAGCTTGCCTAGCGCCTCGCCGCCGCCGTCAGAGAGCAGGGCACGCTGAAGCTCGGCCAGCGCCGCCAGCAGCTTCTGTCCATGCTGGCGAGCTTCACGATCGCCTGCTTCGGACGTCATGGTCTCCTGCAATGCCAGCATCAGCGACGTGCTGACCGGAGCGGTCTTTCCAGTTGGGCTGATGGTGCCAGGCTTGGCGGCAACCGGCGCCGAGATGTCGGTCGCCACCGTGAAACCACTGTGGCAAGCCGGGGGGGCACCGACCGCACCCTTGGCGTCCGCGGGGAGGATCCGGCCTACTGCAGGCATGCTCATGAGCTCGTCGCCTCCGCGGGGCCGGAGTGCCAGCCGCCCCTTCTGCCAGATTCATACATTCTTCGTGCTTTCGCTGCATAATGTAGCGGCGAAAGCTTGACGAGCCCTGAAGGGATACGATGCGCGCGTTCTGCCTCCTGATCCTCCTGTCGGCAACGATCGCGCTGTGGCCTCGGCAGGCGGTCTCGGAGTCGGTGCGGATCAAGGACATCGCCGACGTCGAGGGGATCCGGAGCAACCAGCTCATCGGCTACGGCCTCGTCGTAGGCCTGAACGGTACAGGCGACCGCCTCAACAACTCCCTGTTCACCCGGGAATCACTGATCAGCATGCTCGAGCGTCTCGGAGTGAACATCCGCGACCAGGAGACGAAGCTGCAGACACGGGATATCGCGGCGGTCATGGTGACGGCGGAGCTTGCTCCCTTCTCCCACGACGGCAGCCGCATCGATGTGACGGTCTCCGCCACCGGGGATGCGACTGATCTTTCCGGCGGTACGCTGCTGGTCACGCCGCTGATGGCGGCAGATGGAGACGTGTATGCCGTAGCTCAGGGGCAGCTGGTCAGCAGCGCGTTCTCAGCCAAGGGGGCGGCCGCGTCGGTCACGCGCAACATCCCGACGAGTGCACACATCGCCAACGGCGCCTTGGTTGAGAAGGAGGTTGCGGTCGATCTCGGGGCCCGTAACGAGCTGCATCTTTCGCTCCGCAACCCGGATCTCACCACTGCGGAGCGGATGGCCAGCGTCATCAACTCCAGCGTCGGTGACATCGCCCGGGTTAGCGATCCTCGTACGGTGACCCTCGCTCTCAACGGGGGAGACGTGATGGGCATGCTGGGACGGGTGGAGGATCTGATGGTGCAACCCGACACGCCTGCCGTCGTCGTCGTTGACGAGGCCAGCGGTACGATCGTGATGGGCGACAACGTCCGGATCAGTACCGTCGCCATCGCGCAGGGGAACCTCACCATTCAGATCACCGAGGCACCGGTCGCGTCACAACCCGGGCCGTTCTCCGGCGGCAGCACGGCGGTGCTGCCGCGGACGTCGGTGAAGGTCGACACCGGGGCCGGAAAGCGTCTCGGCATCCTCCCGGAGACCCCCAGCCTGCGGGACCTTGTCGGAGGCCTGAACGCGCTTGGCGTCGGGCCAAGGGACATGATCAGCATCCTGCAGACGATCAAGGCGGCGGGTGCGCTGCAAGCCAACCTGGTGGTGCGATGACAGTACCCGAGATCCGGCGCGATCCGCGCACAACGCCGATTCCGGCTCCGGCGCCGGGTCCACCTGCCGCCACGACTGCCGCGCCAGACGCCAAAGTGTGGAAGGCGGCGCAGGACTTCGAGGCGATGGCGATCGGACAACTGCTCGAGCCGATGTTCGCGACCGTGGACACCTCCAAAAGCATGTTCTCGGGTGGAGCCGGCGAGGAAAGCTTCAAGCCAATGCTGACCACCGAGATGGCAAAGGAGGTCGAGGCGCATGGGGGCCTCGGGCTTGCCGACGGCATCTACCAGCAAATGTTGAAGATGCAGGAAGGCCATCGATGACCTCCGAGCTGAATAACGCTGCGCTGCGACTCTGCGATGTCCTGGAGGCCGAGAACGAGGTGCTGGCGAAGCTCGAGTTCGGGCGTATCGGCGCACTCCAGGCCGAAAAGCAGAAGGCGCTCGCAGTCCTGAACGGCTTCGCAGCGGAAGCGGCCAACCCGGCAACTCGGAGGAATCCAGCACTCGGGGCTCGGCTGCAGCGGCTTGCCGACGAGAACCGGCGCCTGCTTGAGCAGGCCATCATGGTCCAGAAGCGCATCATGGCCGTGCTGGCAGGCGCTGCCAGAACGGCTCAGGCGCCGATCGGCTACGGCTCGAGAGGCAGGCCGCCGTTGCAGAATGGTGCCGGCGCGGTTGCGCTGATCCTGCGTGCCTGATGCATGGATCGGGCCTCTGCAGATGGGCCGATCGAGGCTGGACGAGCCCGACGCCATGTCGCGTCTGCTCGTCCAGGACGATAGCGACCTTCACTCCTCGCCGGTGTCCGGGGCCAAATTCTCAGCCTCAGGCTGTTCGGACGCCACGACGATCGCCCCGCTGTTTGCCAGATCGGGAGTCCTGCGGCCACGGCGCAGCACGGCGCTGCCCTCCCGCAGCACGTCCGCAGCCGCGCGACGGGTCGTAGCATTTGGGGAACGACGCATCTTGACGGCAGCCGCACTGCGAAGGGATGTCGTCCTGGTCGCGGCCGCCTTTACCGAGCGGGCTGCGGTCGATGTCGCGCGAGGCGTCTTTGGCTTGCGGGCGCTGTCACCGTTCGATTTTACGGTGGCTGCGCGGGTCGCCGGACCCCTCGCCGTGCGACGGGCGGCTGCGGTGGTCGCCTTACCGTTCTTCATGCGAGCCGCCGCGGTTTGTCGGGTCGGCGTGCGCGTCGGCGGCGTAGCGGGCTTGCGAGTCGCAGCCAAGACCGTCCCGCGAGCAGTGTTGCTTTTGCCGGCACCCGTCCGCGTCGCGGCCGTCCGCTTCGTCGGTGCCCGCGTCGTCGCGGTCCGCTTTGCGGTCGCTGCAGCGACGGATCGGGTCGTCTTCCTGGGCGCCGTCCTTGCTGCGGCAGTCTTCGTCGTCGCCTTCGCGGTTCTCGCAGCTGTGGTCGCGGCCGTCCGGGTCGTCTTCGTGCGGGTCGCGGAAGCCTTGGCGGCACGCATCGTCTTTGCGGCGGCCTTGGGCGCCGACGGCTTCTTCGCCGCTCGCATCTTCACCGGTACCGAGCGCGGCGCGGTTGTCGTCTTGGCCCGCGTCGTGCGGGCGGCACCGCCACGCGGACTCGTTCCCGCCGCCCGGCGGCCACCCGCGCGGATTGCCATCGCGCGGCCGCGCGGACCTCGGTTACTGCTGTCGCTGCTCATACTGGAAACCTTGTCCTCGAGGAAGATGATCGACGAGAGCTGGATGAAGATCGTTCGTCGCAACCGGAGTCCCGCACGCGGCTGGGAGTTGAACCTATCCTGGCCGTACCGTCACCATGATCGCCGAACCGCGGCGTTGTCCGGTTGCCGGAACTCGACAGGCCCGACTCCTGACTCTAGCCCGCGCGACCTCGAGCGCTCTCCTTGAATCCATTCCCATCTGTCAATCAAAACTGATTGCAGTCGCAGAGTTCCACCGCCGTTCCCATTGCACCGGCAACGGCCATCGCAGCTCGTGGCATCCGCCGTCCGGCGCTGGATCGTTGAGATCGGTATCGCGAAGCGGACGGGCGCATCTTCGATTTGCGGGCGGGGCTGGCCACGGCGTTCCAGAAGGCAGCTACGGGGCGGCCGACAGGCTCACCGGCGGCATGACCGCCCACAGCCATGCCTGCGGCGGAACGATGGTACGCCCCCATCCGCAACCGGACTTGCCGCCTCGGTTCTACGGCGGCATCACAGATGCCCCGGGGACGGATCGCAGGCGCGCCGCGCACGTTGTCGCCCCGCCGCCGAGCATCCCGCGCCGGCGACGTGCCTGCCGAAAATGCCAAGGCTGTCGAACAGACCGATGACGAAGAACCACACCGCAATGCCCGTCCAGCCTATGTCCCGCCCCTTATCGCCGGGTCATGGAGCGTGAGACGCCGCATCGGATCGATCCTGTTGGCGTTCTTGCTCGCGGCCTGTGCCGACAACCCTGTCGTGACCGCGCCGCAGCCGAAGCCGGCGCCCACGCCAGTGGCGCAGTACCGCACCTCGCAGGGCCCCGCCGCACCGGACGAGCACGTCCCCGACTTCGCCACGCGCAGCTTCGTGCCGTTCAACCGCCAGGACGCGATCGCGATCGCGCTCCGCGAATGGCGGCTATTCGGCGAGCCGGTGGACGACGACGATCCGGAGCTGCGGCCGGATCCGTCCGGTGCCGGCGTGAAGCCCGAGCGGCTCCCCGGCCTGTGGGAGCGCGTCGGCGAGTACTGGTGGATCGGCCAGGATCCCTACGAGGCCGAGGTGAGCTGGACTGGCAAGCACGACGTCGAGGGCACGCCGTTCAGGTTCGAGCACGACGCCCGCTTCGCCTGGTCGGCGGCCTTCATCTCCTACGTGATGCGGGTCGCCGGCGCCGGCGACCGGTTCCCCTACTCGCCGAACCACTCGACCTACATCAACGCCGCCGCGTCGGGCTCGGCGGGCGCGCTGCAGGCCCAGAATCCGGCGACCTATGCGCCGCGACCGGGCGATCTGATCTGTGCCGGGCGCGGCTCCGGACGATCGGTGCGGTTCGCCAGCCTACCGAGGCGGGCCGGCTTTCCGGCGCATTGCGGGCTCGTCGTGGCCAGGAGCGCGGCACAGCTCAGCATCATCGGCGGCAACGTCGACGACGCGGTGACGCTCACGCACGTTCCGGTGGGGCCGACCGGCCTGATCGACAGCCCCGACGGCACCTCGCTGGACAGCCGCTACGCCTGGTGCGCCGTGCTGCAGGTGCTCTACGACACGAACGAGGAGCCGGCGGGGAGCGAATGAGCCGCCTCAGCGCTGGCGCCACGGTAGCGCCTCGGCCTTCCAGCCGGCCACCTGCCCGCGATGGCCGTCCGCATCCGGCGGCCCCTCGAAGCCATCGGCGACGTTGAAGACAAGGCGGTACCCCGCCCGCGCGGCGAGCTCCGCCGCGGCCAGGCTGCGGACGCCGCTCCGGCAGATGAAGTAGATCGGGTGCTGCGGGGCAAGGCCGGCGGCGCCGAGCTGCTCGACGAAGCTGGGGTTGACGGCACCGCTCGGGAACGACTGCCACTGCACCAACAGCACGCGCTTGCCCAGCGGTTGCAGGTCGGGCAGCCCGACATAAGTCCATTCGGCGTCGGTGCGCACGTCGACCAGCTGCGCGTCCGGTTCGCCGGCCAGCGCTTCGTAGGCCTGCCGCGGTGCCACGTCCTCGACCATCCTGCCCGTCTCCAACCGTCATGGTGACGGCCAAGCTGGTCCGCGCCGGCGGGCGGCGCAATGCAGGCGGCGCTAATCCGGCCGGCGTGCCCGATGGCGCAGGAACGGCAGCCGCGACCAGAGCCGACCCGAGACCGGCGCCGGCACCAGGGCAGTCTCGCTGAACAGCAGCCAGACCGACAGCACGCACAGGACCCCGGCTGCCGACAGCACCAGGAAGCCGGCCGGCACCGAGCGGTCGGCGACCAGCCCCGCCAGCGTGGTGCTCAGGCTGGCGCCGATGCCCATGGCCAGCCCCAGCAGCCCCATGCACAGGTTGAACCGGCCCGTGCCGCGGCTGAGGTCGGAGGCGACCAGGGGCAGGATGACGCCGAATGCGGCCGAGCTCACCGCGTCCAGCAGCTGCACCGCCATCGTCATGACCGGCGAGGTCGACATCGCCAGCAGCGCACCGCGCAGCGGCACCGCGGCGAACGCGACCAGCATGATCGGCCGCCGGCCGTAGCGGCCCGCCCAGCGGCCGATCCAGGGTGACAGGATCGCGCCCAGGATCTGCGGCACCAGGATGCAGGCGGCGATCACCAGCTCGGCGAGGTTGCCCGCTTCGCGTGTCACCTGGCCGGCGGCCAGCGGCAGCATCCCGGCATTGGCCAGGTGGTAGAAGATCACGCAGATGCCAAAGCCGAACAGGCGCCGGTCGTGCAGCAGGGTGCGGATGCCGCCGGCGGGGCGACCGCCGGCCCCGGCTCCCGGTGCCGCGGGCTGCCCCGGTGCGGCGCCCGTGGCCGGATGCTCGATCGCACGCAGCGCCAGCAGGCCCGGCAGCGCCAGGGCGGCGCCCAGGAAGAAGGTGGCGCGAGACGAGACCCAGTAGCCGACGCCGCCCATCAGGCCGGCCGCCATCGCGTTGCCGATCGAGCCGAAGCTGGCGTTGCGGCCGAAACGCTCGCCCAGCGCCACCTGGTCGGCCGCCTCGGCCGCAGCTTCGGCCGCACCCTGGGCGGCCGCCTCGGCGGCATCCCGGCTGCGTTCCTGGGGCGATCTCTGCCGCAGGCCGTGGCTCGCCACCACCGACAGCGTGATGGCGGCGATCGCCGGGTTGAGCATGCAGCTGGCGAAGCCGTGCAGGATCTCCGCCGCGGTGACCGGCAGCCGCTCCGGCAGCACCGCCAGCAGCAGGCAGGACAGCACGATCGCGACGATGGCGCCGCCGGCGGCCACGTGCTTGTTGCGCAGCAGGTCGACGCAGGTGCCGGCGGGCACCTGGCTGACCATGGCGGTCACCGAGCCGACCGTCAGCACGAGGCCGATCTCGCCCTGGGTCCAGTGCTCGCCGGTGAGGTAGACCGCGATGAACGGCCCGAATGCGGTCTGCAGGTTGGCGACGAAGAAGTTGAGCCAGTCGAGCCCGCGCTGGCTGCGGCGGCTGATTGGCGTCCCCGGTTCGGCGGTCGGCCCGGCTGTCGGCGGCACCGCCGCGGCGATCTCGGGCGGCACCGTCGCCTCGGCCGTGTCGGGCCGCGACGCCGCCGGTCCGGTCCGGGTCGACGTCATCTCCGGCATGCCGGCCTCAGCGCCGCCCGGACGGCGACGCCGGCCGGCGCGGGAGTGGGCCGGCGGCCTGCGCCGGGGGTGCCGGGATCGGGGGTGCCGGGACCGGGGCGGACGCGGAGGGGTCCCTGCCCGCCTCCCGCGCCGCATTGGCGGGCTTCGGTACCGCCCCCACCGCCGGCGGGGCCGGGATCGGGGGCACCAGCGCCGGCGATATGGTGAGGCCGAGGGCCGGAACGCCCGGGGGCGCCGAGGCGGCCCCCTCCGCCGGAACCGCGGCCGGCGCCGTGAGGGATGGCATGGCCGCCGGCCGTGCCCCGGCCGTGCCCCGGGCCTGGGTCGGAACCGCGGCCAACCCGCTCGCGCCGGCCACCACGGCGACGGCGCCGGCCCCCTCGGCGGCCGGCGCCGACCTCACCTGGCCCTCGGTCAGCGCCACGCGCAGCGGCTCGTTGCCGGGTTTGGCCACGTCGAACAGCGCCCAGGCCACCGCGATCTTGCGGTTGCCGACCCCCATGAAGCCGCCGACATCCAGTTCGAGCGCAGCCGGACGCCCGTCATCGCCGACCAGCACGTCGATGACCCGTCCGACCTCGCTGTTCTCGGTGCCGTGGACGCTGCGGTCGAGCAGCCCGCCGAGCTTCAGCTCGATCGTCCGCAGCCTGGTAGAGCCTTGCGCGGCCGGCTTCTGCGGCGGGTGCAGGACGCTGTCCCGGGCGATGGCATCGGCGCGGTCGCCCTCCGTGTCGGCGGCCGGAGCCGGCGGCGGGGCGGCTGCCGTCACCGGCGGTGGCGCCGAGGCGACGGCACTGGCAACGGCACCGGCGGGTGCGGCCGGCACCACGCCCTGCGCCGCCGTGCCGTTCGCGAGCAGGACCGCGGTCGCCAGGCAGGGAAGGGCGAGGCAGGAACGCAGGTGGGCCATGGTCTTCCCTCGCAGGCCGGTTCCTCGCAGGCGGGCTTCCTCGGAGGCTGGGCGCCGCGCACGCTCCGCCGCAGCGCTTGCGCCCAGCACACTACCCTTAAGTGTGACACACGCGCCGGCGACGCACGACCCGGCGCCGATCCCGCGGCTACCCCGTCCGCCCCCGGCAACAGCTGTGAAACCAATTGCAACGCGACCTGCACGGCGGCCGCGCAACGGTCTAATGGAAGGGCCATGGAACAGCTTCCACACATCCTCATCGTCGACGACGACCGCGAGATCCGTGACCTGCTGGCCCGCTTCCTGGAGCGCAACCGCTTCCGGGTCACCGCGGTCCGCGACGGGCGCGAGGCGCGCCGAGCCTGGGCGAACGGGCACTACCAGCTGGTGGTGCTCGACCTCATGCTGCCCGGCGAAAGCGGGCTCGACCTCGCCCGCTGGATGCGCAGCCAGGGCAACCTGCCGATCGTGATGCTGACCGCGATGGGCGACGAGACCGACCGTATCATCGGGCTCGAGCTCGGCGCCGACGACTACCTGCCCAAGCCGTTCAACCCGCGCGAGCTGATGGCCCGGATGCGCGCCGTGATGCGCCGCACCGGCGAGGCGCAGGAGCGCAAGCCGGAGGCCGAGAGCCGCGTGCTGCGCTTCGCCGGCTGGACCCTGGAGCCGCTGCGCCGCCGCCTGCTCAACCCGGACGGCGCCGAGGTGCCGCTCACCGGTGGCGAGTACGAGCTGCTGGTGGCGCTGCTGGACCGCGCCAACCGCGTGCTGACCCGCGACATGCTGCTCGACCTGCTGCGCGGCCGCCAGGCTGGCCCGTTCGACCGCGCCATCGACGTCGCCATCTCGCGCCTGCGCCGCAAGCTCGAGGACGACGGCCGCAACGCCCAGGTGATCAAGACAGTGCGCGGCGGCGGCTACGTGCTGGCGGCGGACGTCGAGCGGGTCTGACGCGCCGCCCGAGGCGTCCGCCGTGGGATGGCGCTTCACGCTGCTGCCGCGCAGCCTGGCGGCCCGCACCGCCCTGGTGCTGCTGGCCGGGCTGGTCGTGGTGCAGACGGTGGGGCTCGCGATCCACGCGCTCGACCGGCTGGACTTGGCGCGCCTCGACATCGAGCGCGAGACCGGCGGCGAGGTGGCCGGCATCTACCGGCTGGTCGCCAACACCGATCCGCCGGTGCGAGACACCGTCCTGGCGCGGTCGCACCTGCCCTCCGGGTTCCATGCCAGCCTCGGCGACGTCCCGCGGTTCGGTGCGCTGAACCCGGCCCCGGATCCGATCCAGCGCATGCTGCGCCGGCGCCTGGAGACGATGCCGATGGCGGCCCGGCTGCGGCCCGCGCGGATTGTCATCGCCAGCAACGCGCCGCGCGAGGGCCGGCCGCTCCCGCTCGGGCCGGCGCAGGAACCGGACGGGCCCGGTCAGCCCTGGCGCGACCGGCCCGACGCGGTACCCCTGCCCGCTGCCGCCGGCCCGGGGCCGGCCGCCCCACCCGACCGGTTCCGCCCCCCGCCGGCCGGCGGCAGCGGCCTCCGATCGGCCGGGTCGCACCGCAGCCTGGCGATCGCGATGCAGCTTCCCGACGACGGGCGCTGGCTGACCGTGCGCTTCGTCATGCCGCGGCCCGACCCGTTCCTGTCGCCGACGCTGCCGGCCGCCTTCCTGGTGATGACCATCTTCGCCGGGCTGCTCAGCGTGTGGGCGGTGCGCCGCCTCACCGCGCCGCTGCGCACGCTGGCGATCGCCGCCGAGAAGCTCGGCCGCGACGTCAACGCCGAGCCGCTGCCGGAGAACGGGCCGACCGAGGTCGCCACCGCGGCGATCGCCTTCAACACCATGGCCAGCCGGATCCGGCGCTTCGTCACCGACCGCACGCTGCTGCTGACCGCGATCGGCCACGACCTGCGCACGCCGATCACGCGGCTCAAGCTGCGCTCGGAGTTCATCGAGGACGAGGAGCTGCAGGCCAAGTTCCTGGCCGATCTCGACGAGCTGGAGGCGATGGTGTCGGCGACGCTGGCGTTCGGCCGCGACAGCGCCGACCGCGAGCCGATGGTCGCTCTCGACCTGAACGCGCTGCTGCGCACGGTGCTGGACGATGCGGTGGACGGGCGGCCGGAACTGGCCGACCGGGTCGGCTTCGCCACGCCGCCGCCGGCGGTGGTGATCCAGGCGCGTTCGCTGCCGCTGAAGCGGGCGCTGGCCAACCTGGTCGGCAACGCCGTCGCCTATGCCGGCGGCGTGCAGGTCACGCTGCGGCCGCCGGCGGACGGGCACGTAGCGGTGCTGTTCGAGGATGACGGGCCGGGCATCCCGCCGGAGGAGCTGGAGCGGGTGTTCGAGCCGTTCGTGCGCCTCGAGGCCAGCCGCAACCGGGAGACCGGCGGCACCGGGCTCGGCTTGTCGATCGCCCGCAACATCCTGCGCGGCCAGGGCGGCGACATCACGCTGTCCAACCGTCTGCCGCACGGGCTGCGCGCCTGCGTGACGCTGGTGGCGTGATCGCCACGAGGAAGAAGGCCAGGGGCTCTGCCCCTGGACCCCGCTGGGGCCGCGGGCCCGGGCCCCGATTCGTTGAAGGGGTTTGGGGGCTCACGAAGTCCAGGATGGCGCCCTGGCCTTCCCTGGCCCGACCGGCTAACGGTCTCCCCGAGCCACTCGGACGGACCTCCTATGCTCCAGCGCCTGTACGCGCGCATCCTGGCGCTCGCCGCGACCCCGGCGGCGCCGCTCTGGCTGGCCGTGGTCGCGATCGCCGAAGGCAGCGTGTTCCCGGTGCCGCCCGACCTGCTGCTGATCCCGATGGTGCTGGCACGGCCGGAGCGCGCCTGGGTCCTGGCCGCCTTGTGCACGCTGGCCAGCCTGTGCGGCGGCGCCATCGGCTGGCTGCTGGGCGCCGAGCTGATCCAGCTGGCGACACGGGTGATCCACCTTTATCACGGCGAGCACGCGCTGGCCATCTATCAGGCGCGGTTCGCCGAGTACGGCTTCAGCGTGGTCCTGCTCAAGGGCCTGACGCCGATCCCCTACAAGATCGTCGCGATCGCCGCCGGGGCCGCCCATTTCAGCCTGGCGCTGTTCCTGCTGGCGAGCCTGATCTCGCGCGGCGCCCGCTTCTTCCTGGTCGCCGCCCTGCTGCGCCGCTACGGCGACGCGGCACGGCTGTTCATCGAACGTCGCCTGAACGCGCTGGCGCTGCTGGCGGCGGTGCTGATCGTGGGCGGTGTGGTAATCGCGCTCCGAGCCTAGGGCCTGACCGTCTCCAGGCTGGATCAGCCTGGGGTGCAACCCGGTGCTGAAACAAAAGGACAACGCCTCGCGCCGGTATCCTCAGCTCCAGGAGCGCAACCATCTGCTTGTCTGCGCTCTCAGAAGCCGAAAATACCGTATACACGAAACGTATCTAGCCGAGGCAAGCTCCTAAGCGTCCTATCTCGACACGGACGAAGGCCGGACAGTCAACCGCAGCTTAGTCTAGCTGCAGACATCGCCCGTGGGTACGCACATCGCGCCGGCAGGTACGTGGATGGCATCCCCGCCGCCATTGGTTTCAAGCCCGTCCGGCGATGGGTCACTTCCATCGATGGCAAAGAACGCCACACCAAAAAAAAACGACCGCGCGCATGATTTTCATCTGTTTCGCTTCCTAGGCTCGGTCTAGGTAGACGTTGTCATACCTCAGGTGGTATTAAGATTAGAATAGTTTTTAGGAAGCCTTTGTTTTAACCGCATCAATCTCCTGCAAGATCGTCATGATCGCAGCCGGTGCTGCGCACCTCGATCCGACCATGTTCCTACTGGCGAGACTGACCGTCCGCGACACCTGCTCTTCCTCGTCGGCGCCCTGCTGCGCCGCTGAAGTTAAACAGCACGGCTGTTCATCAGGCGGCGCCTGAACGCGTTGACATTGCTGGTAGTGGTGCTGATCATCCACGGCGTGGCCGTCGCACTTCGAGTCCAAAGTTAGGTCCTTACGTCGACTTTGAGGAGTTCTATCATCTCAGCATAGGACCGTGCGGCCTGCTCGGAGACCGAGTGCGCGAAACGGAGCTGGATCAGGGCGAGGTCACGGGCCTTCGCCATGGACAGAGGCGGCAAAACAGAGCGGTCGAACGCGAGCACAGTCTGATTGCAAACATCGCCTAAGGGTCCGCATGTCGTGCCGGAACCGGGGCGGACGGCGTCGCCCCCGTCATTGGTGCCAAGCCCATCCGGTGATGCGACGCCGCCATCATGGTCCTGCATCCTGACCTCCCGTGAAACCATCAGTTTCGTTTCAACCTAGGCTCTTCCGTCGCAAGCGTCGACGCTTATTCTACCCTGCGATCCTCGGTCGGAAAGCCACTGGCCATCCAGCTCTCCTCACCGCCCCGATACCATAAGATAGGCCCAACGCCAGCAGCGATGAGATGGAGCGCGGCGTTGTAGCTTCTCCATCCGGACGGACCGTCCCCCATGACGATGACGGGGGTTAATTGCGCATCACGCGGCCCTGCCGCCGCCTCTAGCAGCGCGCGCTGATTACCCCACACTCCCTGCGGCCATACCAGTCTCGCAGATGGTATGACTGCCGCACCGCGTCCTACATCAAGGATGCGTAGCCGGTTTGATTGCCGCAACAAGCCGGCTAAGGTTCCGGTACTGATCCGGCTACCGCCCGGCAGCAATAAGGGCGTAGCGGCGAAATCGTCGCCTAGACCCGGTACGGTGCTGGCTGCCAAGCCGAAATCCTCGGCCTCATCCGCCTGTGTTGGCATGCCTGCCGAGCGCAACGCCGCTAGAAAGCGATCAAAGCCGGGCAGATTCGCGAGGGCGTGAGTATGGTAGGCGGAGAGCCGCCAGACCGTGCGCCGCGGCCATTGTCGCGCGTAGCTCGCATAGAGCGCAGCAGCCTGCGCCAAATGATTGGTCTCGGCAGCGGCGGCGATGCGATAGAGGGCGTTCCATTCCTGCCAACCAAGCGCGCCGCCGCCGGTCGCGACCGCATGGGCACGTTCGAGCCATGGCGACGCGTCACCGGCTCGATCCAGCAGCAGGTAGCCGAGGCCGATCAGGTTCTGGCGCCTGGGGTCCTCGGGAGAGGCGGGGTCGAGCCGCAGGATCTCCCGCAGCGCGTCGATCATCTCCTGCATGTGGCCGAGCGCGTGGGCGCACGAGGCGATGCCGGAACGGGCCTGCAGCAGGTCCGGATCGAGCGACAGCGCCAGGCGGAAGTCCGGCAACCCCTCCGCGCAGTGCCGATCCTCCTTCTCCAGCATCCCGTGCGCGGTGATGGCCAGCGGGTCGCGCGGCGCCGTCGCCGTCGCGCGGGCGATGGCACGCACCGCCTCGGCATGGTCCTGCCACTCGTCCGGATCGTCGAAGCCGCCGATCTTGCGCAGCAGCACCAGCCCGAGCTGCGCCTGCGCGTCGGCGAAGTCCGGGGCCGCGGCGACGGCGCGTTCCAGCAGGCGCTGGGCGGCGACCAGCCCGCCCACGCTGTCGTCGCGATCGAGCACCGAGCGGCCGCGGAGGTAGAGGTCGACCGAGTCCGGGTCGCGCGGCCGGTCGTGCAGCGAGCGGGCGGCCTCGATCTGCACCAGGGTGAAGTCCAGCGCATTGGCCAGGTGGCGGACGATCTCGACGCGGGCGTGGCCGAGCGCCTCCGGCGCCACGTCGAAGCCGCTGGCCCAAAGGTGGGATGCGTTGCGCGCGTCGATCAGCTGCGCGTTGATGTGCAGCAGGTCGCCCTCGCGGCGTAGGCTGCCCTCGAGCAGGTAGCGGACGTCGAGCGCGCGGCCGATCAGCTCGGCCCGGGCCGGATGGCCCTTGTAGGTGTCGGCGCTCTCGCGCGCGATCACGCGGGCGCCCGGCAGGTGTGCCAGGTCCGTGGTGAGGTCGTCGCTGATGGCGTCGGCGAGGTAATCCTGCGCCGGATCGGGTCCGAGGTTGCGGAACGGCAGCACCACGATCGACAGCCGCGGCGGCACGTGGCGGCCGGCCAGCCCGTACCAGGCGCCGAGGCAGAGCAGCGGCAGCGCCGCCAGCAGCAGCCATGGAGACGGCAGGCCCCGCCGCGTCCGTGCCCAGGCCCACGCCGGCGCGGGCCCCGTCTCCTCCGGGTCCGGCGAGGACGGCGGGTCCTCCTCGACGCTGGCCACGAACCGGTAGCCGCGACCGGGAACCGTTGCGATGAAGGGCTGCCCGTCGTGCTGCTCGCCGAGGCTGCGCCGCAGGGCCGAGACCTGCACCGCGAGGTTGTTCTCCTCGACCAGCACGCCCGGCCAGACCGCGGCCAGGATCTCGTCCTTGGCGACCACGCGGCCGCGCCGCTCGACCAGCAGGCGCAGGATGTCGAAGCCGCGCGAGCTCAGGGGCACCGGGGCACCATCGGCGCTCAGCGCACGCCGTTCCGGCTCCAGCAGGAACCGATCGAACCGATAGCGGACGGCAACGGTTCTGGATCGCGGCATTCGGACGTGGACCTTCGATGCAGCCGCACAAGACCAGTCACCGCCGAACCGACTGTTTCGATTGGCTTCACATCATTTCAGAACGATTCAGGCGGCCTTTCAAGACCTTTCAGCGGCGGCCGGCCGATCAGCAGCGGCCGACGCCGATCCGGCGCGGCCTCCTCGACAGAAGGTCAACCGCCATGCCCTGCTACTTCTTCTCAGGCAACCAGTACATCCGCGTCACCCGCGGCAACACCGGCCCAGGCGCCGTCGATGCCGGCTATCCGGCGCCGATCTCGGCCTGGAACTGGGGCAAGTTCGGTGCAGGCGGCATCGATGCGGCCCTCTACAGCGGCCCGGTCGACTACTTCTTCAAGGGCAACCAGTACATCCGCGTCACCCGCGGCAACACCGGACCCGGCTCCGTCGATGCCGGCTACCCGGCACCGATCGCCAACTGGAACTGGGGCAAGTTCGGCGCCGACGGCATCGACGCGGCGCTCTACAGCGGCCCGGTCTGCTACTTCTTCAAGGGCAGCCAATACATCCGCGTCACCCGAGGCAACACCGGACCCGGCTCCGTCGATGCCGGCTACCCGGCGCCGATCGCCAATTGGGGCTGGGGCAAGTTCGGCGCGGGCGGCATCAAGGGCGCGCTCAACAGCGGCCCGGTCTGCTACTTCTTCTCCGGCACCGAGTACATCCGCGTCACCCGCGGCAACACCGGGCCCGGCACCGTCGATGCCGGCTATCCGCAGCCGATCTCTAACTGGGGCTGGGGCGAGTTCGCGATGCGCGGCGTCGATGCCAGCCTGTTCAGCGGCACCGACTCCACGGTGCCGCTGCCGCCGATCAAGGAGCCGCAAGCCGGCGTCTGGACCTGGCCGAACTTCTCCGCCGGCAAGGTCACCGTCGAGAGCTCGACGCTCACCGTGAAGAGCGACGGCACCTGGAACTGGACCGCGGCGATGCACGACAGCAGCACCTTCTATGGCGACAACTGGGCGTTCGGGTTCGCCTTCAACAAGATGGGCCACGGCGTGGTGGAGACCGGATCGCTCGGCGCCACGCTGAGTGGGCCGAAGGCCGACGGCGGCTTCGCAGTCAGCGGCACCGACCCGTGGCTGGCCGCCAACTTCTCGAAGCTTTCGGGGGCCGGCATCTCCAGCACGCTGCACGTCGAGGGCGATCCGGGCCAGCTCGCCGGCGCGGTGCTGCAGGACCTGGAGCAGGTGGCCGAGGCTGCGGGCAAGATCATATCGCTCGCCGGCAACCAGGACGACGACAGCGACGACGGCGACACCGGCACCGACAGCCTGACGCTGAAGGCCAAGGTGCCGAGCGACCCGAACGCCAGGCCGACCTCGACGCGGGCGATCCCGACGCTGCGGCGCTGAGGCTCAAGAGCGGCTGTTCGGGATACCGGGCGGCCCCGGCATCCCGACTGCGGGCGCCTCAGCTCGGCTTGCTGGGGCGCTGCTCGCTCGAATGCACCATGCCCATGTGCACGGTGAGCGCCCGGACCACCTTCTCGATGTCGCTCGGCGGCAGCACGAAGCCGACCGGCCCGTAGGCCGGGTGCTGGAAGGCGATGATCGAGCCCTCGGTCAGCGCCTCCGGCTGCACCGCCCACTGCGTCTTGTAGATCGGCGTGAACGGCGCCCCCCCCATCGGCGGCACTGCGCGCTTCTCCAGCATCGCTGCCCGCGCCTGCCCAAGCGAGGCGATGAGCTGGCCGAGCTGGTCGAGCGTGAACGAGACCTCCCCATCGAGACCGCTTTCCGGCAGCATCGTCAGGGTCGCCGCTTGGCGGTCGTCGGAGACGGTCACCTGCAATCGGGCCGCACGCTTGCTCATCGGGTGCTCCAGCTCAAATTCCCGATCACCCTACAGGATCGCCGCGGCCGACGGGTAGGCGTTCGGCAGCGCCGGCCCGCCCCAGACCCACCAATCCGGCCGCTCCAGCGCAGCCGCCGCCGCCCCTGCCTCCGCAGCACCCGCGAACAGGCCAAAGCAGGTGGCGCCGGACCCGCTCATCCGCGCCAGCAGGCAGCCGGGTCGGGCTGCGATCGCCGCCAGCACGCCGGCGATCGGCGGGCAGAGCGCGATCGCGGCCGGCTGCAGGTCGTTGCTGAGCCGCGCCAGGTCGGCCGCCATCGCGGCCGCGTCCGGCCAGGCCGCCGGCAGCGCCGCCGGCTCCCGGAACCCGGGGGCCCGCGCCGCGAACACCGCCGGCGTCGACACCGCCCGGCCGCAATTGACCAGCACCAGCGCGAACGGCGGCAGGGCGGGCGCCGCGTCCAGCACCTCGCCCACGCCGCCCATGCGGGCCACGCGCTGTCTAAGACACACCGGCACGTCGGCGCCCAGCGCCGGGGCGAGCCGCTCCAGCCAGGCCTCGGCCCCCGGGCCGGCCCACATCCCGGCCAGCAGCCGCAGCGCCGCGGCGGCATCGGCCGAGCCGCCGCCGATCCCGGACGCCACCGGCAGGCGCTTGTCGAGCCGGAGCGCCGCCCCGGTCGGCACGCCGAGCGCCTCCTGCAGCCGCCGCGCCGCGCGGATCACCAGGTTGTCGGCGGCCGGCTCGCGGCGCAGCGCGCCGCCGAAGCGCCCCTCCAGCGCCAGGGTGAAGCCCGGCCCGGATGCCGGCTCGGCGCTCAGCACGTCATGGGCGCCGGCGAACACCGCCAGGCTGTCGAGCAGGTGGTAGCCGTCGGCGCGGCGCCCGACGACGTGGAGGTGGAGGTTGACCTTGGCATGGGCGCGCTCGCGTATCATCGAGGAAGGCCAGGGCTCTGCCCTGGACCCGTCGGGGCCGTCGTGCGTAGCGCGCTAGCGCGTGACGACCCCAAACCCCGATTCGTAAGAAGACATCCTGCATGTGGAGGTATGACCTTAACGGATCGGGGCCTGGGGCCGGCGGCCCCAGTGGGGTCCAGGGGCAAAGCCCCTGGCCTTCTTCCCGATATCCTCACGGCTTGATGCCCGCCCGCCGCAGCGCGTCGTGGATGCGGGCGGCGTCGTCGGGCTCGGGCTTCAGCACCAGGGCCCAGCGCCACTGGTCCTCGGCCTCGACCTTGCGGCCGGCCGCCCAGTAGGCGGCGCCGAGATGGAAGTTCACCGTCGGATCCTCGGGCATCTGCTCGGCCGCGCGCTCCAGCGTCCGCACCGCCGCCGGCACCTGGTGCTGCTGCAGCATCACCCAGCCCAGGCTGTCGCGGATCGAGCCGTCGTCCGGCTTGCCGTCGAGCGCCCGCTGGATCAGCCCGCGCGCCTTGCCGAGGTCGAGGTCCCGCTCGACCAGGCTGTAGCCGAGATAGTTGAGCAGGAACGGCTCGTCCGGCGCCAGCGTCAGCGCCCGCTCCAGGTCCGCCTCCGCCTGCGGCCAGTGGTCCTGCCGGTCGAGCGCCACCGCACGGTCGAACAGCAGCTGCCAGTCGTTGCCCGCGAGCCCGTTGCCGAGGCGGCTGCGGTCGGCGATCGCGCAGTCGTAGGCGGTCACCGCCGGAGCGTAGAGCTTGGCGTCGGACAATACGTCGCCCAGCTCCTGCGCCGGCTCGGGGCGATCCGGGAACCGCCGCACCAGCGCGTCCAGCATCGCCCGGGCTTGCTCGCGGCGCCCGGCCTGCGCCAGCAGCGCCGCCACCCGGAGCTGCACCAGCGGCGCCAGCGGGTCGGACGGCGCCACCCCGGCCAACGCCGCCAGCGCCGCGTCGGGATGGTCGGCGGCTCCCTGCTCGGCCATCATCAGCTTGGCCGTGGTCAGGTCCGGCTGCAGGTCGAGCGCGAACCGCAGCATGAAGCTCACCGCGTCCTTTGCCGAGGCGTCCTGCGACTGCAGCAGGGCGGCGATCGCCAGGTAGGCGCGGGCCAGGCCCTGGCGCGCGTCGGCGACCGCCGGCCGGTCGAACGAGGCGGCGAGCGCCGGGGCGATCAGGCCGAACGCGCCGACCTGCTGCACCAAGCCTGCCGCCAGCGCCTGGGCTTGGGGCCCCTGGCCGTGTCGGACCAGGAAGCTGCCGAGCACCTCGGTTACCGGCAGGCTGGAGCCGATGAACAGCGTCTGCGCAGTGCGGTAGAGGCTCGCGGCGGTGTCGGTGCGGCCGGCGAGCTCGGCGATGGTGCCGGCCTGCAGCACGCCGGCCCCGGCGAGCGGGCTGTTGCCGCCGACTGTGGCCAGGGTGCGCAGCGCCGCGTCGGTATGTCCCCCGCCCTGCTCCGCCCAGGACAGCAGCAACGGGCGGATCAGGTCGTTCAGCGGGCCCTGCGGCAGGGCGGCGAAGCCCCGCGCGGCGCCGTCCCAGTCACCGTGGATCGCCCTGTCGTTGGCCAACACCAGCTGCGACAGGAGGCCGAGCCCGGCGCGGGCCGCCAGCGCCGGCGCCTGCCGCCGGCCGGCCAGCGTCGAGAACAGGAAGGCCGGCTGCAGCACGGTGGGGTTGTCGGGATCGTGCGCCAGCGCGTCGAGCAGCAGGTCGGCGGCGGCGGCGCTGTCGCCCAGGTGCCCGGCGACAGTGCCGGCGAGGTAGGCGCCGAACGCCCGGAGCGGCCCGGCCGCCGCCGGCAGCGCAGGGACGGCGGCGGCCGGGCCGGACGCCAGCGCCAGCGCCAGCGCCGCAGCCAATGCAGGCCTCATCTGGCGGACGCCGCGGGCGGGAACCGGGCCGTCCTGGCGGCTCGTGTCGGAGGCGGAGGGTTGTCGCATGATGACCGGAAGGCTAGCCGCTGGGACGTGCGGCGCCAACCGCGCTGCCGGCGGCCAGCCGCGAGAGGGGGATATGGATGGACGCGCTGGCCCTGCTGCGCCTGCAGATCGAGTGGGGCGCGGACGAGGCGCTGACGCCGGACCCGATCGACCGACGGCGCGGGCGTACGCCGGATGCGCCCGCTGTTCACGTGGCCGCCCCGCTGCCGGTCCAGTCGCCTTCGCCACCACCGGCTGGCCGCGCCGGCCTTGATATACCGGCCGGCCGCGCCGGCCTTGGAGTCGGCGGCGGGCAGGTCGCGGCTGCGCGCGCCGCCGCCGGCGCAGCCTTCGACCTGCCGTCGCTGCGCGCCGCCGTGGCCGCCTTCGACGGCTGCAGCCTGCGCGAGACCGCCACCAACCTGGTGTTCGCGGAGGGAAGCGCCGCCGCCGGGGTGGCGATCGTCGGCGACGTGCCCGACGCCGAGGAGGATCGCGCCGGCCACCCGTTCGCCGGCCGGCCCGGCCTACTGCTCGACCACATGCTGGCCAGCATCGCGTTGGACCGCGCCCGCGTGCTGCTGATGCCGCTGATCCCGTGGCGGCCGCCCGGCGGCAGCCGGCCGAGCGACTTCCACCTAGCGGTCTGCCGGCCGTTCCTGGAGCGGGCGCTGGTGCTGACGCAGCCGCAGCACATGCTGCTGATGGGCGCCAACGCCGCCCGGCTGCTCGCCGACGTCACCTTCCGCGCCCGCGGCTGGCAGGCGGTGACGGTGGAAGGCCTGTCCCCGGATGCGCGGGCGCTGGCGATGCGGCATCCGAGCTACCTGCTCAGCCATCTGCCGGCCCGGCGGGATGCCTGGATCGACCTGCTGCGGCTGCGCCGACGCCTCGGCGTCCCCGCCCGACCGATCACGGGCGCTTGATCAGGGCGCTGGCAGCCTGCCGCCTAGCACGGGATGCCGGCGGCGTCGCGGAAAAGAGCCACACGGTTGCGCCCGCCTGCGGTGCGGCCTAGAGCGGCCCAGCCATGCGCGGGTTCCTGCACAGACATCCCCCCTTGGCGGCGACGGCCTTCCTGGCCGGCGCCGCCTTCCTGGCCGGGGCCGCGAGCGCCCCGGTGCGCGCGCAGCCCACGGACCCGCCGGCCGGCTCCGCACCGCCCGAGGAGGTCGCGCTGGCGGTGCCGCGGCTGGCGCTCGGGCCCGGCGGCCGCGACGAGGTGGTGGCGCTGCCGCACCCGCTCGACGCCGGCGTCGCCGCCCGCGTGCGCCGGATCTTCGCCCTGCAGCGCGGCGGCGACATGGCGGCTGCGACCGCCGAGACCGCCCGCCTGGACGACGCGACGCTGCTGGGCGACGTGCTCGCCGAGCGCTATCTCGGCCCCGACGCCCGCCCGTCGCCGGGCCAGCTGCGCCGCTGGCTGCGGGACTTCTCCGCCCTACCCGACGCGCTGTCGATCCATCGCCTGCTGGCCAGCGTCAGCCCGAGCGGCACCCGCCCGGGCCCGGCGCCCGACGCGCCGGCGCTCGGCCGCAACGGGTCCGCCTCGCCGCTGCCGGAGGAAGCCGACCCGGCCGATCGCGCCTTCGCCCGCAACCCGCTGCTGGACCGTACGGTGCAGGAGCGGCTGGCCGCCGGAGGCGCCGGTGCCGCGTCGGCGCTCCAGCTCGTGGCCGCGACCCACCGCATCGACCCGCTCTACGCCGCCCAGCTTCGCGCCGAGGTGGCACTCCGCCTGTTCACCGACGGCGACACCGAACGGGCGCTGGCGGTGGGCCGCGCCGCCTTCGCCGGCTCCGGCGGCCGGATCGGTCTGGCCGGCTACGTCGCCGGCCTCGCCGCCTGGCGCGCCGGCCGCGCCGCCGAGGCGCTGCCGCTGTTCGAGGCGGCGTCGCGGGCCGCCCTCACCCCGGCCGGCCTCCGCGCCGGCGCCGCGTTCTGGGCGGCGCGCGCGCATCTGCGGGTCGGCGACGCGGCCGGCTACCGGCCCTGGCTCGAGCGTGCCGCCGCGGCGCCGCGCACCTTCTACGGTCTGCTGGCGACCCGGCTGCTCGGGCGACAGCCGGGCTGGGGCCCGCTCACGGAACAGCCGATCCGGCTGGCCGGCATGACCGGACTCCACGACGACGGCGCCGACGCGGCCCGCTCCAGCCTGTCCGAGATCGACGTCGAGGCGGTGGCGGCGACGCCGGCGGGGCGGCGCGTGTTCGCGCTGCTGCAGGTCGGCGAGACCGGCCGCGCCGAGGCGAGCCTGCGCCGGCTCTGGCCGGAGGTGCAGGCCGACCTGGCGCTGTGCCGGTCGATCCAGCTGGTCGCCGACGCCGCCGGCCTCACCACGCTGTCGGACCAGCTCGCCGGCATCCTGCAGAGCCGCGACCGCAGCCGCGACCGCTTGGCGCGGGACGGGGTCCGCCTGCCCGTGCCGCACCTATCGCCGCGGCACGGCTTCACCGTCGATCCCGCGCTGGTCTACGCGCTGATCAGGCTCGAATCGAACTTCGATGCGCACGCGGTGTCCGGCGCCGGGGCGGACGGACTGATGCAGCTGCTGCCGGCCACCGCGGGCGCGGTGATCGGTGAGCCGGGGCGGTTCGCCGACGATCCGGCGGCGCTGCGCGATCCCGGGCTCAACCTGCAGCTCGGCCAGCTCTATCTCGGCGCCCTAGCCCGGCAGCCCGGCATCGGCGACGACCTGGTGCGGCTGCTGGCCAGCTACAACGCCGGTCCCACCACCGTCGCCGGCTGGGGCACGGCCGAGCGCGACCCGCTGCTGTTCATCGAGGGCCTGCCTGCCGACGAGACCCGCGACTACGTGCGGCGCGCCTTCGCCTATCTTTGGATCTACGCCGACCGCCTGCGCCTGCCGTCGCCGTCCCTGGACATGCTGGCGGCCGGCCGCTGGCCCCGCTTCTCCGACGAGCGTGGGCTCCGGGCCGCGCGACGGAACGACGGCTGAGTTCCGGCCGCCGAGGCAGCGTGTGATACCAAGGGCCGTGGAAACCCTCGATGATGCGGTGGCCGAGAAGAAGGCCGAACTGGACTGGTTGCGGCCGATGTCCGCCAAGGGGTTGTCGGCCCTGGCGGCCTGGTACGATGTCGAGCTGACCTACATATCGAATGCGATCGAGGGAACCACGCTGACGCGCTCCGGAAACCGCGATCGTGCTGGAAAAGGGAATCACGGCTGGCGGCAAACCGCTCCGGGACCTCGATCATCACCTGGAGATTGAAGCGTATCTTCGAGAGCCATTGTTTATCTCTTCGATGCCTACGCGGCTGTTCGCTGCCAGACGGCCGGCAGAGGATGCGCTTGATGTGCGGCTGTCAGATCCTCCAGCCGTTGCGCCATGTTGACCGGGATCGTATCCCCGCCTGTCGCCGCACCGTCGTCTGATGCACGCCCAACGTATCGGCCAAGGCACGCTTTGACCCGCGCAACGCCGCCAAGCACTCCCGAAAGCGTCCCGCGTCATCCGTGCCCGGACACGCGCAGCAGGCTCAAGATGTCACCAGCCCACCGACCGCACTGACGAACGTCACGGCGACCACGAGGGAAGACAGCCGCGCATCCCGGCTGAACTTGCGACCCCCGGCGTCCAACCTGCGCGTCTCGGCATCCAGCTTGCTGGCCTCAATGTTCATCCTGCCGATTTCGGACTGGAACGTCTGCGTCTTTGCGATGGCGCGGCCGATCCGCACGATCTGCTCATGGATGTCGAGGCTCGGGAAGTTGGCAGCGGCAACTCCTATCCGAGGCTGTCCTCTCGACCTATCGGCGCAGAACGCGCCTGACATGTATTCAACATGAATATGCCAGAGCGAACTTCAGTTAGATACTGGGTTGTTTCCGGAGGTCGCCGGAGCCGCTAATTTCGCTATGCCGTGTACGCTTATGTTTCGGACGCCTCGTCAGCGGTCCTGGCCTTCCGGTGCAAATCCCGCCGTAAGCGGCGCATGCTAGTTCTCCGCCAGCACCTGCCGGCTGGCGCGCACCTTGTGGACGCGGCGGCCGTCCATCTCCAGCACCTCGAACAGCCAGCCGGAGAACGCGACCTTGTCCTCCAACGCCGGCACCCGGCGCAGCAGCGCCAGGATCAGCCCGCCGAGCGTATGGTAGCTGCCCTCCGCCGGCAGGTCGACCAGGCCGAGCCGGTCCCGCACCTCGTCGGCCGGAGAGGCGCCGTCCAGCGTCAGCACGCCCTCGGTCAGCGTCTCCCGCGGCAACGCCGCGCCCGGCTCCGGCTGCTCGCCGACGATCGCCTCGAACACGTCGGCAGCAGTCACCACGCCCTCAAAGCTGCCGTACTCGTCCAGCACCAGCATCAGCCCGAGCGGATGGGTGCGCAGCTGCTCGAGCACGTCGAAGGCGCTGATGGTGTCCGGCACCACCACCGGCGGCAGCATCACTGCGGCCACCGTCAGCTCGCCGCCGTCGATCAGCCGGTCCAGCACGTCCTTGACCTGGATCACGCCCACCGGGTTGTCGACGTCGCCGTCACACACCACCACGCGGGTGTGGCTGGAGGACTTCACGAAGGCGCGCAGCGCCTGCGGGTCGGCGTGCCGCTCCAGCCAGACCAGCTCGTTGCGCGGCGTCATGATCGCGCGCACCGGGCGGTCGGCCAGCCGCAGCAGCCGCTCGATCATATTGCGCTCCTCGACCTCCAGCACGCCGCTCTGCGCGCCCTCGGCGATCACCGCCCGCAGCTCCTCCTCCGTCACCGTCTGCGGCCCAGTCTTGGTCACGCCGATCAGCCGCAGCACCAGCGCCGACGACCGCCCCAGCACCCAGACGATCGGCGCCGCCACCCGCGACAGCACCAGCAGCGGCAGCGACAGCCGGGCGGCGATCAGCTCGGGATGGCGCAGCGCCAGCTGCTTGGGCACCAGCTCGCCCAGGACCAGCATCAGCGCGGTGATCGCGATCACGCACAGCGTCAGCGCCAGCTCGTGCGCGAACGGCGCCAGCAACGGGATGCGAGCGATCCGCGGCGCCAGCGCGGTGGCGATGCTGGCACCGCCGAAGGTGCCCTCCAGAATGCCGACCAGGGTGATGCCGACCTGCACCGTCGGCAGGAAGCTCTGCGGGTCGGCGGCGAGCGTGCGCGCGCGGTCGGCGCCGGGATGGCCGCGCCGCACCAGCACCTCGAGCCGTGCCCGGCGCGCCGAGATCAGCGCCAGCTCGCCGGTCGCGAACACGCCGTTCAGCGCCACCAGCAGCAGAATCACGAGCACCGAGACGAGCATGGCCTACCTTAGCGCATGAACCGATCGCGGCGGGTCACCGATCGTGCTCGAGCGTCCATAGTTGCGAGCAGACGCGGCGGCCCGGCTCACGGCTGCCGCCGCTCGATCTCGACCCCCACGCACTCCAGCTCCGGGAATACGTCGAGCTTCTCGACCCGGACCCGGACCACCCGAATGCGGGACTCCGTCAGCGCGCCCGCGGCGATGCGTTCGGCCAGCGTCTCCACCAGCCGCACGTGGCCCTCGTTGACGATGCGGCGCACCATCTGCACCAGCCGCTCGTACGACGCCGTGCGGCTGAGGTCGTCGCGCCCGATGGCGAGCCCGGGCTCGTCCTCCACGCCGCAATCGATGTTGACCCGCACCCGCTGCGTCACCCCCTCCTCATGCGGGTAGACGCCGATCTGCGCCGGCACGACCATGTCGCGCAGGAACACGCGGCGCAGCGGCGGTCGCTCGGGCCATGGCGCCAGCACGGTCGACGGCACGCTCATCGCCTATTCCTCGGCCGCGCCGGCGGCGGGGTTGCCCGGCTGCCACTGCATGTGCTGGCCGCCGTCGAGTGCCAGCATCTGCCCGGTCACCGAGGGCAGGCACAGCAGCGTGAGCGCCGCCCGCGCCACCTCCGCCGGACTGGTGCCGCGGCCCAGTGGCACGCTGCCGCACTGCGCCCGGAACTGCGCCTCGCTCTGCCGCGGGCTCGGCAGCGCCGGACCCGGCCCGATCGCGTTGACCCGGATCCCAAGCGGCGCCAGCGCCAGCGCCATCGAGCGGGTCAGCGCCCACAGCCCCGCCTTCGACACCGTGTAGGAGACGAAGTGCGGCGTCAGGGACCAGACCCGCTGGTCCAGCATGTTCAGCACCATGCCCTCCGCCGCCTCCGGCAGCTGGCGCGCGAAGTCCTGCATCAGCCGGAACGGCGCCCGCAGGTTCGGCTCCAGGTGCCGGTCCCAGGACCCGCGGTCGGCATCGTCCCACTGGTCGCGCTCGAAGGTGCTGGCGTTGTTCACCAGCACCCCCAGCGGCCCGACCGCGCCGGTGGCCTGGACCGTCAGCTCCGCCACCTCGTCCTCCCGGGCCAGCTCGGCCTCCAGCAGCGCCGCGCGGACACCGAGGTCGCGCAGCATCGCCAGCGTCTCCCACCCGTCCGGGCCGGCGTGCCGGGCGTGGATCGCCACCGCGAAGCCGGCCTCGGCCAGCGCGAGCGCGATCGCCCGCCCCAGCCTGGCGCCGCCCCCGGTGACCAGGGCCGCGCGTGGGATCGCGTCCGGGACCGGCCAAGAGCCGCCCATGAGGCCGCTCACGCCCGGCGTGCCATCAGCGCCGCCGCCAGCGTGCCGTCGTCCAGCACGTCGAGCGCGCCGCCCATCGGCACCCCCTGCGCCACCCGGCTGACGGTGATGTTGTAGCGGGCCAGCCGGTCCGACAGCCAGTGCACGGTGGTCGCCCCCTCGACCGTGGCACCCAGCGCCAGGATCACCTCGCGTACGCCGCCCGCCTCGATCCGCGCCAGCAGCGGCACCAGGCTGAGGTCCTCCGGACCGGTGCCGCCCAGGGCCGACAGCGTGCCGCCCAGCACGTGATAGAGCCCGCGATGCACCGCAGCCCGCTCCAGCGCCCACAGGTCGCCGACCCCCTCCACCACGCAGACGATGCCGCGGTCGCGGTGCGGGTCGTCGCAGATCGTGCACGGGTCGCGGCTGTCGAGGTTGCCGCACAGCGCGCACGTTCGCACGCTGCGGGCGGCCTGCTCCATGGCGCCGGCCAGCGGCAGCAGCCGGGCCTGCGGATCGCGCAGCAGGATAAGTGCGGCGCGACGGGCGCTGCGCGGCCCGAAGCCGGGCAGCCGCGCCAGCAGCGCGATCAGCCGCTCGATCTCGGGGCCGCCCATGAACCGCTCAGAACGGCAGCTTCATGCCCGGCGGCAGGTTGAGGCCGCCGGTCACCTTCTGCATCTCCTCCGCAGTGCGGGTCTCGAGATGGCGCCTGGCCTCGGCGTGCGCCGCCACGATCAGGTCCTCCAGCATCTCGGTCTCGGCCGGGTCGGCCAGCTTGGGATCGATGCGGACACGCTTCAGGTCGCCCTTGCCGGTGAGCGTCACCGCGACCATACCGGCCCCGGCCTGGCCCTCGATCTCCAGACCGGCGAGGCCGGCCTGCATCTCCTCCATCTTCGCCTGCATCTGCGACGCCTGCTTCATCAGCCCGGCCAGGTTCTTCATCGGCGCCTCATGCTCCCCGTGACACACGTTCAAGGTGGGGCCGAACGGCCATCGGCGCCACTACTGCAAAGAGAGGCCAGGGCTCTGCTCTGGACCCGCCAAGGGCCGGCGGCCCTTGGAACCCGATTCGTAAGGAGACAGCTCCTACATGAAGCTACGACCCTAAACGAATCGGGGTCTGGGGCCCGCGGCCCCAGCGGGGTCCAGGGGCGGACCCCCTGGCCTTCTTCCCCATCACGGCTGAGCCTGGATCACCCGCACGAAGACGTTGCGCAGGTCGGCCCGTTCCGACGGGTTCAGCTCGTCACGGCCGTGATGCGCCCGGCCGATGCGCAGCAGCATGCGATCGTGGTCGAACGGCACGCCGGTGTTGGACGCGAACCACGCCTTCAGCCCAGCCAGGTCCGCCGGCGACATCCCGGCGACGTGGGCCTCGACCGCCTCTTCCAGGCCGGTCGCGGCCGAAGCGTCGCCGGGGGCGGCCGGCGAGGTCGGCGGCACGGGGAGCAGGAACGCGCCGATCACCGAGGCGTCCCATTCAGCGGTGGTATCCGCGTCCTGCCGCAGCGACCGGCTCTGGTTCAGCGCCGCCGGTGCTACGCCTACCAGATGCACGCGGACGCCGAACTGCTGCGCCAGCACGACGCCGGTGCGGATGTCCTCGTCGCCGGAGACCAGCACCGCGTCGGCGAAGGCGCGGTTGCGGGCCAGCTCGGCGAGGTCGGTGATGATCAGCGCGTCCACGCCCTTCTGCTCGCCGGACCGGCTGATCTGCCCCAGCCGCAGCTTGATCCCGTCGGCATCGGCCAGCCTCGCCTGCTCCTGCGTCGGGCGCCCGAACGGAGCCGCGTCGTACCAGTAGATCCGCAGCAGCGGCAGGTCCGACACCGACTCGGCGATCCGGCACAGGGCGGAGATGAGCTCGGGGATGTTGAGCGACAGGAACTCGCGCGCCTGCCGCTCGCCGGTCAGGAGGAACGAGCCCTCGGCGAACAGGTAGCTCGCATCCACGAACACGGCGACACGCTGCATCACCTCAACCCCTCAGGCCGCACCGATCGCCCAGGCCGCCACTCAGCCATCCTCAAGATCGTCCAGCCCGACCGGCTCGGCGTCGAGCGGCGCGAAGTCGAGGTCTGGAGCATTCGCCGACAGCTCCGGGTCCGGTTCGGGCGGCAGGCCATAGGCGTCGAGGGCGGCGTCGTTGACCGGCCCCAGCCGGGCGCCCGGAAAGGCGTCCAGGATCGCCTGCACCAGCGGGTGCGCCTCCGCGGACCGGCTGCGGTCGGCCTCGAGCGCGTCGGCCTGCTCCGCCAGGGTCGGCTCGCCCGGCTCGCGGCCGACGGCAATGGTCCAGCGCGTCCCGGTCGCCTCGCCAAGCAGCCGCGCCAGGCGCTGCGAGAGGTCGCGCGGCGTCTGCGGCTCCAGCCGGAGCTCGATCACCGGCGGCGCGAACCGCACCAGGTGCGCACAGTGCCGCAGGTGGCCGTGCAGCGTCGCCTCGCGCCGGCTGGCGACGAAAGCTACTACTTCACGCCAGCTCCGCAGCGCCGGCGGGGCCGCCTCCGGTGCATTTTCCGGCGCGGGCTCCGCCACCGTCGGCACGACCGATGGCAGCGCGTCCGGCGGCGGCGGTGCGATCGGCGCCGCCATGGCCTGCACCGCCGGCTGCTGCGTCTGCCCGGCGACCGTGCGCAGCGCGATGGTCACCGGGCCGCTCGACGGCGCCGCCGACACGGACGGGCGCCCGGCGGCCGGCGCCATCGCCCCCGCCTCCATCGCCGCCCCCGGCGGCCCAGGCATCTGCCCCTGCGTCTGCCCGTGCAGCTGCCGCACCAGCTCGCCCGGCGTCGGCAGGTCGGCCAGGTGGCAGAGCCGGATCAGCACCATCTCGGCCGCCCCACGCCGGTCCGGCGCCGTCTCGACCTCCGCGACCCCGCGCAGCAGCAGCTGCCAGGCGCGGCCCAGCACCGGCACCGACAGCGCATCGGCGAGTGCCCCGCCGCGCACCCGCTCGGCCTCCGGCAGCTCGGCGCTGTCGCGCAGCGCCGGGATCGCCTTCAGCCGCGAGACCGTATGCACCAGCTCCAGCAGGTCAGTCAGCATCAGCCCGAGATCAGCGCCGCGCGCGTGCGCCTGGTCGGTGATCGCAAGCGCCGCAGCCGGCCGGCCGGCCATCGCTGCGTCGAACAGGTCGAACACCAGCCCGCGATCGGCGAGCCCCAGCATGTCCGCGACCTGCGCCGCGGCGATGACGGGCCCGTTCGCGCCGCCGCTCTCGCCTCCTTGCGCGATCGCCTGGTCCAACAGCGACAGCCCGTCGCGTACCGAGCCGTCGGCGGCGCGCGCGATCAGCGCCAGCGCGTCGGGCGTGATGGCGGCCCCCTCGCACGCGGCGATCCGGCCGAAATGCGCCGCCAGCTCCCCCTGCGACACCCGCCGCAGGTCGAAGCGCTGGCAGCGCGACAGCACCGTCACCGGCACGCGGCGCAGCTCGGTAGTGGCGAAGATGAACGTCACCTGCGCCGGCGGCTCCTCCAGCGTCTTCAGTAACGCGTTGAAGGCGTTGCGCGAGAGCATGTGCACCTCGTCGACGATGAACACCTTCATCCGCGCCTGCATCGGCCGGAACCGCGTCGCCTCGATGATCTCGCGCACGTCCTCGATGCCGGTGCGGGAGGCGGCGTCCATCTCCAGCACGTCCGGATGGCGATCGGCCAGGATCGCAGTGCAGTTCGGGCACGCGCCGCACGGGTCGGCGGTCGGGCCGTCGGCGCCGTCGGGCCCGATGCAGTTGAGCGCCCGGGCGATGATCCGCGCGGTGGTGGTCTTGCCGACGCCGCGCACGCCGGTGAGCATGAAGGCGTGCGCCACCCGCCCGACGGCGAAGGCGCGGCGCAGGATGCGCACCATCGCCTCCTGGCCGATCAGGTCGTCGAACGCGGTGGGGCGGTAGCTGCGCGCCAGCACGCGATAGGGCGCGGTCGCCGTGTGCGGCGCCGCCGCCGGAGCCAGCATCGCCTCGCCGCCGAACAGGCCGGGCCCGTCGGCCGGCGGCGGCTCCGGCAGGCCGCCCGCGCCGTCCTCGGCGTCGCTGATCGAGGCGCTGCTCATGGAAAAGGGTGGGAGGCCGAACCACGACCCGAGCGGAAACTCACTGCGGCTGCTTCCTTCCGGACCTGACCGGGTTGGCAAGGCGCCCGTCCGCTGCCGACCTCCCGCCGCTCTCTTAACACGCCTCCCCCCTTGCTCCACAAGGGCGACAGGCGGCACCGGGAACGGCCATGCAGGATCATCGCGTCACCCAAGTCGTCAACGTGTTCGCCGGCAGCCGCGTCGACCGCATGGCCATCCGCCGCGACGATGCGGACCTCCTCGCCCGCCACCTGGCATCGCCGCACAGCCGCTTCCTGCCCACCTGGCGCGGCGGCCACCTGGCGCTGCGCACGTCGGATACCCCGCGCATCGCCATGCCGACGCTGGCCGAGCTCGGCATCGGCGCGGACGAGCTCGACCGCCACCCCTGGGTGTTCCTCGGGCTGGACGGCGCCGAGGCCCTGTTCGCGCTCGACCTCGGCGCCCTGGACGATCCCGCGGCGGCGCTCGGCTGGTCCCGCACCGGACTCGCGGCCGCATCCTTCGCCGAGCTGCGCCCGCTCGCCACCGCCCTGCCGGCCGAGGAGGCGGCGCTGCTAGCCCAGGCCCGCGGGATGCTGAACTGGCGCGCCGCCCACCGCCATTGCGGCGTCTGCGGCGCGCCCAACCGGCCCGACCAGGCCGGCAACCGCCTCGTCTGCGCCAATGGCCATCACGGCTTCCCGCGCACCGACCCAGTGGTGATCATGCTGGTGCAACACCGCGACCGCGCCCTGCTGGCCCGCGGCACCCGCTTCCCCCCCGAATCCACGGTGCTGTCGGCGCTGGCCGGCTTCATCGAGCCGGGCGAGAGCGCCGAGGAGGCGGTGGCGCGCGAGGTGTTCGAGGAGGTCGGCGTGCGGGTGCGCGACGTGCGCTACCACTCCTCGCAGCCCTGGCCGTTCCCGGGCTCGCTGATGCTGGGCTACCTGGCGGAGGCCCTGGACGACGCGCTCGCCATCGACCCCGCCGAGATCGTCGAGGCGCGCTGGCTGACCCGCGACCAGCTCCGCCATCCGGACGCGTACGGCTTCCAGCTGCCCGGCCGCATCGCCATCGCTCGCCAGCTCGTCGAGGCCTGGCTGGCCACGGGATGAGCGCTCCTCAACGGGTTGTCACCATCCGGTCAGGCATCCCGCGGCGGCCGGCGCCGTAGAGGTCCCGGTATCAGACGAGGAGGCTTTCATGGACGCTGTCTTGCAGGTGACACGGCTGCAGAACGGGAATTTCGCCGTCCGCTCGATCGGCGGCACGACCCTCAACACCACGCTGGTGGAGTTCCCGACCGAGGCGGAGGCCGAAGAGTGGATGCTGCGGCGGAACCTCTCGTCGCAGGGGTCCAGCCCGATCATGCGCCCGGGCGATGGGGAAGCCGTGAGCTAGGGCCGACGGGTGGGGCCCGGCCCGCCCCCGACACAGGTTTCAGCTTTGCCGGAACGCCGATCGCGCGTAACAGCCGAGGATCGACAGCCGGTCGCAGAAGAACCCGAGCTCCTCCAGCGCCCGCGCCAGCGCCAGATCCTCGGGACGGCCGTCGACGTCGAGCAGGAACTGCGTGGCCGTGAACGCGCCGTCCAGCATGTAGCTCTCGATCCGGGTCAGGTTGACGCCATTGGTGGCGAACCCGCCCAGCGCCTTGTAGAGCGCGGCCGGCACGTTCCTGACCCGGAACAGGATCGTCGTCATCGCGTCGGCCGCACCCGGCTCCGGCGCGCACGGTGCCGCCGCCGCCACATAGAACCGCGTCGTGTTGTGCGCGGCGTCCTCGACATTGCGCCGCAGGATGGCGAGCCCGTGCAGCTCGGCCGCCAGCGACGAGGCAATCGCCGCATCCTCCGGCCGCCCCCAGCCCGCTACCAGCTCGGCGGCGCCGGCGGTGTCGAACTGGGTCACCGGCTCCAGCCCGAGCTCGGCCACCAGCCGCCGCACCTGCCCCATCGCCACCGGGTGCGTGTGCAGCCGCCGTACCTGCTCAATCCGCGCGCCAGGCACGCCCAGCAGGCAGTGCTCGATGCGCTGGAAGTGCTCGCCGACCAGGTGCAGCCCGCTCTCGGGCAGCAGCGCGTGGATGTCCGGCACCCGGCCCACCAGCGTGTTCTCGCACGCCAGCATCGCCAGCGCCGCCCGCCCGTCATGCACCGCCTCGATCGCCTCGGCGAAGCTGGTGCAGGCCAGCGTGGCGCAGCCGGGGAACGCCGCCCGGCAGGCCAGGTCCGAATAGGCGCCGAACCGGCCCTGGAACGCGATCGGCCGGTCCATCGACCGCACCCGGGTCGTCAGCGCAGGGTTCATCACCGATCTCACGAGGCCGCCAACCCGGACTGCGGACGGCGCGGCCGGGTTGTTCAGGGCGGCTGCATCCCATAGGCTCCGTCGCACCGCAAGCACGCCCCGGACCCGCGCCCCGGCGCGGCGCCGGTGAACCAACCCTGAATCTCGGGCGGCCCGCGCCGGCATGGACAGCATCGAACTCAACAAGATCGCCGCCGCCGTGCTCTGCGCCGGCATCGCCCTGCTCGCCGCCGACCGGGTCGGCGCCGCGCTCACCCTGGTGCGGCCGCCAGCTGAGCCCGCCTTCGCGATCGCCGCCGTCCCCGGCGATGCCCCCGCCGATACCCTGGGCGCCGGGCCGGCCGGACCCCAGTTCGCCGCCCTGCTGCGGACCGCCTCGGTCGCGCACGGCGAGGCCTATGCGGCCGCGCAGTGCAGCGCCTGCCACAGCTTCGCCGCCGACGGCCCCACGATCGTCGGACCCGACCTGCACGGCATCGCCGGCGCCGCCGTCGCCAGCGTGCCGGGCTACGACTACTCCGACGCCCTGCACCAGCTCGGCGGACGCTGGACGCCCGAGCGCCTGAACCGATGGCTTCTCCGCCCGGCCAGCTTCGCGCCCGGCACCCGCATGGGCTTCGCCGGCATTGCCGACCCCGGCACCCGCGCCGACACCGTCGCCTACCTGATCAGCCTGTCCGCTGCCGCGCCGGCGCATCCGACAGCGGCTCAACCCGCCGCGGCGCCGGCGGCCGCGGGTTCGGCTGCCGTGATCCCCGCCGCCGCCACCGCCACACCCTCGCCCGAGCAGATCAAGGCCGGCCAGCAGATCGCGTCCGCGCAGTGCAGCGTCTGCCACTCCTTCGACAAGGGCGGCGACGCCATGATCGGTCCCAACCTCTACGGCGTGGTCGGCCGCCAGATCGCCGGCGACGCCTCCTACAGCTACTCGGCCGCGCTGTCGGCGCATCAAGGCCCCTGGACCGAGGCCGCCCTCGACGCCTGGCTGCTCAAGCCGCGCGCCTACGCGCCCGGCACCAAGATGGCCTATCCCGGCCTGGCCAGCGATGCCGACCGCACCGCCGTCATCGCCTACCTGCGCTCGCTGTCGGACGCCCGCTGAGCGTGCCCGACTCCGCTCGGCTGCCTGATCAGCTGCCTGCTCGCCTGCTCGACGCGGCGATCGCCGCCGCCGACCTTGCCGGCCGCCTGATCCGGCCGCATTTCCGCACCGGCCTGGCGGCCGACACCAAACGCGACGACAGCCCGGTCACCATCGCCGACCGCGACGCAGAGCGGGCGATGCGCGCGCTGCTGTCCGAGCGCATCCCGGAGGCCGGCATCCTCGGCGAGGAGGGCGGGCTCGACCGCCCGGACGCCCGGCTGCGCTGGGTGCTCGACCCGATCGACGGCACCCGCGCCTTCCTCACCGGCCGTCCCAGCTTCGGCGTGCTGATCGCCCTGCTCGATGACGGCGTCCCGGTGCTGGGCCTGATCGAACAGCCGGTGACGGGCGAGCGCTGGATCGGCGTGGCCGGCCGGCCGACCCGCTTCACTGGCCCGCTCGGCGGCACCGCCGGCACGCGGCGCTGCGCCGCACTGGGCCTGGCCGAGCTGTCCTGCACCACCCCCGCCATGCTGGACGACGCCACCCGCCCTGGCCACCAGCGCCTGCAGGCCGCGGTGCGCCGCACCTCCTGGGGCGGCGACTGCTACGGCTACGGCCTGCTGGCGCTGGGCCAGATCGACGTGATCGCCGAGCGCGACATGAAGGTGTGGGACTGGGCGGCGCTGGTCCCGGTGGTGGAGGGCGCCGGCGGCCGCATCACCGACTGGACCGGCCGGCCGCTGCGAGCCGACGGCGACGGTAGCGTGCTGGCGCTAGGCGATCCAAGCCTGGCCGCCGCCGCCACGGCGCTGCTTCAGGAAGGCCGGGGCTCTGCCCTGGACCCGCCAAGGGCCGGCGGCCCTTGGAACCCGATTCGTCTATAGGGATATACCCTTAACAAATCGGGGCCTGGGGCCCGCGGCCCCAGTGGGGTCCAGGGGCAAAGCCCCTGGCCTTCTCCCTAGACGCGCCAAGCGAGCACAGCACCCGATGGCCAGCCAGCTCTCCCTGTCCAAGGACCGCATCCGCATCCTGCTGCTGGAGGGCGTCCACGACAGCGCCGTCGCCGCCTTCGCCGCCAGCGGGTACGACACCGTCACCCGCCTTCGCGGCGCCCTGGAGGGGCCGACGCTGGCGCAGGCGCTGGAGGGCGTGCACATCGTTGGCATCCGCTCGCGCACCCAGCTCGACGCCGACATCGTCGCCGGCGCCGACAAGCTGATCGCCATCGGCTGCTTCTGCATCGGCACCAACCAGGTGGCGCTCGACGCCGCCGCCATCCGCGGCGTGCCGGTGTTCAACGCGCCCTACAGCAACACCCGCAGCGTCGCCGAGCTGGTGATCGGCGAGATCGTCATGCTGCTGCGCCGGATCTTCCCACGGTCGATCGCGGCCCATGCCGGCGGCTGGGACAAGTCGGCCGCCGACAGCTGGGAGGTGCGCGGCAAGACGCTCGGCATCGTCGGCTACGGCAGCATCGGCAGCCAGCTCTCGGTGCTGGCGGAGGCGCTGGGCATGCGCGTGATCTACCACGACGTCGCCGACAAGCTCGGCCACGGCAACGCGGTCGCCGCACCATCCCTACAGGCGCTGCTGGCGAGCAGCGACGTCGTCAGCCTGCACGTGCCGCAGACCGACGAGACCGACCTGCTGATCGGCGAGGCCGAGCTCAGCGCCATGAAGCCCGGCAGCTTCCTGCTCAACAACGCGCGCGGCAACGTCGTTGACCTGGACGCGCTGGCCCGCGCCCTCGACTCCCGCCACCTGCTGGGGGCGGCGATCGACGTGTTCCCGGTCGAGCCCGGCAGCAACCGGCAGCCGTTCGAGAGCCCGCTTCAGGGCCGCGACAACGTCATCCTGACCCCGCATATCGGCGGCTCCACCGCCGAGGCGCAGGAGCGGATCGGCGTCGAGGTCGCCCGCAAGCTGATCGAGTACAGCGACGTCGGCGCGACGCTGGGGGCGGTCAACTTCCCGCAGGTGCAGCTGCCGCCGCGCCCGCGCGGCACCCGCTTCATGCACGCGCACCGCAACGCGCCCGGCATCCTGCGCCGCATCAACGAGATCTTCTCGGAAGCCGGCGCCAACATCGCCGCCCAGTTCCTGCAGACCGACGGCGAGGTCGGCTACGTCGTGGTCGAGGCCGAGACCGACCGCGGCGAGGACGCCGCGATCCTGGCACGGCTGCGCGCCCTGGAGGGCACCATCAGGACCCGCCTGCTGTATCAGCGCTAGGCGCTGCCCACGGCGTTACAGCGGATCGGCGGCGACCAGCACCACTGAGACGAAGCATGGCTCGGCTCCGCTCCGCGCCGCGCACGCTCCAGCTGTACACGGCGCCGCACTGGATGAAGGCGTCGCCTGAACCTTGATCACGGCAAGAACTTGCCGTGAACAGGCCTTGTGATGAGATCGTTTAAAAAAACGATTCTAAGGTAGTAGCCGAAACATTCGCCTGATCGAGGCCTTCGATCCGGGCGAAGCTGGCCAGGGCGGCACCTGCGCGGTGTTAGCCTTCACCTGGACGATTGCCCGTCAACCATCCCTTAAGTCCCCGTCCCGCACACTCCGGCAGGCAAAAAGCGCCGGAGCCCCGCATGACCATCGCCCGCGTCCAGAGCTTCGCCTTCTCCGGCATCGACGCGGTGCCGGTCGAGATCCAGGTGCAGATCTCAAGCGGCCTGCCCGCCTTCCTGATCGTCGGGCTGGCCGACAAGGCGGTCGGCGAGGCGCGCGAGCGGGTCCGCGCCGCACTGACCGCGATGGGCCTGGCGCTGCCGCCCAAGCGCGTGCTGATCAACCTGGCCCCGGCCGACCTGCAGAAGGAGGGCAGCCACTTCGACCTCGGCATCGCGCTGGCCGTGCTGGCGGCGATGGACGTGCTGCCGCGCGACGAGCTCGCCGGCTACGCCGCCCTCGGCGAGCTGTCGCTCGATGGCGGCGTCAACCCGGTCACCGGCGTGCTGCCGGCCGCCCTGGGTGCCTCGGCCCGCGAGCTCGGCCTGATCTGCGCCCAGAGCCAGGGCGGCGAGGCCGCCTGGGCGGGACGGATCGAGGTGCTGGCCACGCCCGACCTGCTGTCCCTGGTCAACCATTTTCGCGGCGTCCAGGTGCTCAGTCCGCCGACGCCGCCGGGGGTCGCGGAGTCGGCACGCGTCTCCGACCTCGCCGACGTCAAGGGCATGGAGACTGCCAAGCGGGCGCTCGAGATCACCGCCGCCGGCGGCCACAGCATGATGCTGATCGGGCCGCCCGGCGCCGGCAAGTCGATGCTGGCCGCCCGGTTGCCCGGGCTGCTGCCCGACCTGTCGGCCAGCGAGGCGCTGGAAGTCAGCACCATCCACAGCATCGCCGGGCTACTGACGGACGGCAAGATGGTGAAGCGGCCGCCGTTCCGCGAGCCGCACCACTCCGCCAGCCAGGCGGCCATCGTCGGCGGCGGTCCCCGCGCCAAGCCGGGTGAGGTCAGCCTGGCGCATCGCGGCGTGCTGTTCCTGGACGAGATGCCGGAGCTGCCGCGCCAGTCGCTGGAGGCGCTGCGGGCGCCCATCGAGACCGGCCGCACCACCGTGGCCCGCGCCGCCGGCCATTTCACCTATCCGGCGCGCTTCCAGCTGGTCGCGGCGATGAACCCGTGCCGTTGCGGCCATCTCGGCGATCCCGGTCGCGAATGCCGCCGTGCGCCCCGCTGCGGCGAGGAGTACATGGCCAAGATCAGCGGGCCGATGCTCGACCGCATCGACCTCACCGTCGAGGTGCGCCCAGTCGCCGCCACCGAGATCGCCCGCGCCCCGGCGGGCGAGTCCAGCTGCGACGTCGCCGCCCGTGTCGCCTACTCGCGCGCCCGGCAGCACCGGCGCCAGGACGGGCTCTGCAATGCCCAGACCAGCCCGGAGCACTTCCCGCTGAGCGAGGCCGCGCGCAGCCTTGGCGAGCAGGCTGCCGAGCGGCTGCAGCTGTCCGCGCGCGGCTTCACCCGGCTGCTGCGGGTGTCGCGCACCATCGCCGACCTCGAGGACGCCGAGGAGGTGCAGCGCCCGCACGTCGCCGAAGCGCTGGGCTACCGCCGCCGCGACCCGGTCCGCACCGGCTGACGCGGGAGGCCGGGTCACATCCTGGTGACCTCGGGTAATACCCGGAACAAAACAGGCACGGGATCGTTTCGGTTATATGAGCACAAACCCGAAGACCGACGTGAAATCCGACCCGTCCGCCGAGCAGGATCTGCCGTCGAACACGGTCAAGGATCCCGACCATTGGACCACCGGCGAGGAGACCATGACTGGGGCGCAGGCCTCCTACCTGAAGACCCTGTCGGAAGAGGCCGGCGAGCCGTTCGACGACACCCTGACCAAGGCCGAGGCCTCGAAGCGGATCGATGCCCTGCAGTCCTCCACCGGTCGCGGCAAGAACCACTAGCCGGGCGCCGTCGGCCTCGGGGAGGCTACGCCGAGGCTGCCCGCAGCACGGCCAGGCCGCCCTCGAGGTCGGCGATCAGCTCCTCCGGGCTTTCGAGCCCGATATGCAGCCGAAGTGCCGGTCCACCGTCAGGGCGCCCCCCCGGACGGTGGGCCGTGCGGCTGGCGATGCCGGTGGTGGGCAGGGCCAGGCTCTCGTAGCCGCCCCACGACGCGCCGAGCCCGAATACGCCCAGTGCCGCGACCATATCCTCCACTGCGGCGGCGGTGAATGTCGACTCGAACTCCACCCCGAACAGGCTGCTGGCGCCGGCGAAGTCGCGGGCCCAGAAGGCGTGGCCCGGGCACTCCGGCAGGGCCGGGTGCAGCACCCGCGCCACCTCGGGCCGGTCCTGCAGCCAGCGGGCGACGATCAGTGCCGACCGCGACTGCCGCTCCAGCCGCACGCCCATGGTGCGCAGGCCGCGCAACGTCAGCCAGCACTCGTCCGGGCTCGCATACTGCCCGATCTGCACGACGGCATCGCGCACCACCACCCAATCCGCCTGGTCGACCACGGTGATGGCACCCAGCACCGAGTCCGCATGGCCGGACGGGTACTTGGTCAGCGCCTGGATCGACACGTCGACGCCGTGCTCGAACGGCTGGAACACGTGGATGCCCCAGGTGTTGTCCAGCATCAGCTTGGCGCCGTGCTCGTGCGCCAGCTGCGCCAGCATGCGCACGTCCTGCACCTCGAAGCTGTGGCTGCCGGGACTCTCCGCGAACAGCACCTGCGTGGTCGGCCGCATCAGTCCCCGCAGCTCGGCCCGCTCCGCCAGCGGCTCGTAATAGGTCGTCTCGACGCCGAGCCGGCGCAGCATGGTGTCGCAGAACCGCCTGGTCGGGCCGTAGACGCTGTCGGGCATCAGGCAGTGGCCGCCGGCGCCGAGGAACGCCAGCAGCGGCGTCGTGCAGGCCGCCAGGCCGGACGACACCACCTGCGTATGCCGGCCGCCCTCGATCGCCGCGATCGCCTCCTCCAGCATCGCCTGCGTCGGGCCGCCCATCGCCCCGTAGATCAGCGCGTGCTCGTAGCGCTGCGCCGAGCGCGCGCGCATCGCCTCCATGCTTTCGTAGAGCACGGTCGAGCCGCGCGCGACCGGCGCGTTGACGAAGCCCGGCTCCGCGTCGGCCGGACGGCCGAGCCGGACCAGCTTGGCGCTCAAGCCCGACCAGCCGTCGCCCGACACCGGCCGCTCGTCCGCGATCATCGGGCCGCTCCGCCGACCGGCTCCACGGCGCGCGGCAGGCCGGACTGCGCCCATTCGGTCCAGGACCCGTCATAGAGCGCGCCGGGATCCTCGCCACAGGCGGCAAGGCCCAGCGACAGCACCGCGGCGGTGAGCCCGGAGCCGCAACTGGTCACCACCCGGTCGCCCGGCGCCACCCCCGCCGCGGCGAAGCGCGCGCGCAGCTCGGCCGCCGGCCGGAACCCGATGCCGTCCGCCAGCAGCTCCGCGAATGGCAGGTTCACCGCCCCGGGGATGTGGCCGCCCGGCAGGCCGGGGCGCGGCTCCGGCACCGTGCCCTCGAACCGCCCGCGCCCGCGCGCGTCGAGCAGCCGCGTCCGGCCGGCATCGCCGGCCACGATGGCGTCCGACAGCGCCGCCACGTCGCCGAGCCCCGCCAGCCGCGCCATCCGCGGCATCGGCACGAACCGCGCCGCCGCCGCGGGTCCGGCCGCCGCACCAACCTCCAGCGACAGGCCCTCGGCGCGCCATCGCGGCAGCCCGCCATCCAGCACCCGCACCCGGTCGTGCCCGAACAGCCCGAGCAGCCACCAGGCGCGGGCGGCGGAGGCCACGCCGGTCTGGTCGTAGACCACGACGTCGGTGTCGTTGCCGACTCCCAGCGCTTCGATCAGCCGGGCGAACCGCCCCTGGCTCGGCACCATGTGCGGCAACGCGGTGTCGGGGTCGGAGAACGCCTCGATGGAGAAGCGGCGGGCGCCGGGAACGTGCCCGTCGTGGAACGCCGTGTCCGGATCGAAACGCTCGCCAGGCAGCGTCGTGGTGGCGTCCAGGATCACCGGCGAGATCGCCCGGCCTTCGGCGCCATCGGGCATGCGGTCAAGCAAGGCGGCCAGCTCGACCGAGGAAATCAGCGGGCTCATCGGCACTCCTTCGGGACCGGCGACGCGGCCGGCCCCGGGGGTCAGTCTAGATCACTGGATCCGGTGCGCCGCAAGCAGCGACCGTACCCGGTGCGCGGCCGCGGTTCCCTTGATCGAGTCCCGCCACATCCCCTCGGCCACGCGCTGGTGAGTCGACACCGCCTCCGGGGCCCCGGTGATCAGGGCGACGCCGGTCGACGGGCTGCAGCCGGCATCGCTGCGGAACGGATTGATCGCCAGCGTGGCGCGCTCGCGCTGGCGCAGCAGCAGGCAGTTGGTGGTCGGCTCGCTACCGGGCAGCATGCTGAACTGCAGCCCCATCGGTTCGGTCTCGAGCACGCCGGCGATTGCCTCGACCTCGACCGCCGCCACCTCGCGGCAGCGGCGGCGCAGGTCGTCGCTGACCGGCAGTCCGCCGCAAACGCCCTCGCTGAGCAGGTGCTGCAGCGCCTGCTCGGACAGGATGGCGATGATCCCCGGCCGGCGCGCCTGGTAGACGCGCTTGCGCGTCGACAGGATCCCCAGCACCTGCTCGGCCATCGCCCGCGCCGCGGCGGCGTCGTCGCCCGCCTCGTCGGCAACCTCGAACAGGCTTTGCGTCAGCACCGCGTCGTAGCCGTCCGAAGTGGTCAGGTAGCACAGCGGGGCACCCAGCTGCAGGATCTGGTCGGCGCCCTCCTCGATCTGGCGCAGACGCTCGAAGAACCCGATGGTGCGGCTGTAGTACTCGACGCCGATGCCGAGCAGCGACAGCGGCGAGATCTTGAGCAGCTCCGCCAGCCTCTGCACGGTGTCCAGCTTGATCACCTCGCCCTTCTCGTAGCGGTAGAGCGCGGCGCGGGAGACGCCGAGACGGGCCGCGATCTCCTCAGCCCGCATCCCTGATTCGAGGCGGTAGGCACGCAATTGCTGACCTATTTCACTGAGACGCATGACGATCCTGCCTGGCACGGACGTGCATCGTTAACCACCCGATGGATTAACATAAAACTAACGATATGCCGTCCCAACCAACCTGACCATGACGAACTGATCGTCGGACGATACAAGGTCGGATTGATGTGGCACGCGCCACATGGGGAGAGCCGTCACCACGCGCCGCGCCGGGATCCGGAACATGCAGATCCGATCCAAATAATGACATATGACGGTTTGCCGGAATGATCGGCCGCGCGACCAGCTTTGCGGGCCGCCGCCGTCGTGGGAGGTTGCCCGACCGCAACAGGGATCGGGAGCCAGGATCGGTGACGGTGGCTGAGCGCATCATGATGGGGCTGCTGATCGGTGGCGTCGCCACCGGCTGCTTCGTGGTGCTCTACCCGTTCTTCTCCGCGATCCTGTGGGCCGCGATCCTCGTCTTCGCCACCTGGCCGGTCTACACGCGGCTCCGTGCCCGCGTCGGACGCTTCCCGGCCGCGTTCCTGATGATGGTCGTAACCGCGCTGCTGGTGGTGCTGCCGATCGGCCTGGTCGGCTCGGCCGGGGTCGCCGACGCACCCGGCATGCTGCACGCGGTGATGAGCCTGGCGGCCCTCGGGCTGCCGCCGCCGCCGCGCTGGATCACCCGCGTGCCGCTGATCGGCCGTCAGCTCGCGGAGACCCTGCAGCACTGGTCTGCCGACCTCAGCCAGGCCGGCGCCACCGTGCAGCCCTATATAGGCACCATCGTCGCCCGGCTGCTGGGCCTGCTGGTGCAGATCGCGCAGGGGCTGCTGCAGCTGGTGCTGGCGCTGTTCATCGGCTTCTTCTTCTGGGTCAGCGGCGATGCGCTCGGCGGCACGCTCACCGCCATCATCCGCCGCATTGCCGGCTCCTACGCCGACCGGCTGCTCGCCGTCGCCGGCAACACCGTACGCGGCACCGTCTACGGCATCCTCGGCACAGCGATCGTGCAGGGCATCCTTACCGGCATCGGCTTCACCGCGGCGAGCGTGCCGAGCCCGGTGCTGTTCGGCGGCATCGCCGCCTTCTTCGCCGTGCTGCCGATAGGCGCGCCGCTGGTTTGGGTGCCGGCGGCGCTCTGGCTGGCTCTCACGCACCATCTCGGCCGCGGCATCTTCCTCGGGCTCTACGGCGTGCTGGCGATCTCCGGCGCCGACCACGTGATCAGGCCGATGTTCATTGCCCGCGGTGCGCAGCTGCCCTACCTGCTGACCGTGCTCGGCGTGCTGGGCGGGGTGCTCAGCTTCGGCGGGCTCGGCATCTTCCTGGGCCCGGTGCTGCTGGGCGTCGGCTACACGCTGGCGGTCGAGTTCGCCGCCGTGCAGGCGCTGCCGCGGGCCGGGGTGCCGGCGATCCCGCGGCCTCCACCGGCGGTGCTGCCGGCGGCATCGGCGCTGTCGGAACGATCGGGCCCGGGGGGCGCTTGAGCGCGGATGCTTCAGAGTGCCGCTACCCTCGGCCAGCCGGCCACGCGCGATCAGACGGTGCCCCGGGATACGGTGATCGTCAGCTGGAACCTGCTGCGGACCGTCGGCGCCTCCATCGACGACGTGATCCGGCTGATCCGCGCCGAGCGGCCCGACCTGCTGCTGATGCAGGAGGCGACCCGCGAGATCGACCGCCTGGACCGCGAGATCGGCGGCCACTACGCCCGCTCGCCGCTGCCCGGCCGCATCCACGGCGTCGCCTGCTGGAGCCCGACGCCGTTCCGCACGGTGCCGGCGGTGCATCCGCTGCAGCCCGGCACCCTGATCCGCCGCGTCTGCCAGGTGATCGACCTTGACGGTTTCTCGGTCGCCAACGTCCACCTGTCGCATGGCCAGGTGCTGAACCGCCGCCAACTGCGCCTGATCGCCACCTTCCTGCCCGCCCGCGGCGCCGTGCTCGGCGACTTCAACCTCGTGGGCCCTGCCCTGCTGCCGGGGTTTCGCGACGTCGGCCCGCGCGGCCCCACCCACCGCATGGCCGACATGCTGCCGATCCGCCTCGACCGCTGCCTGGCCCGCGGCCTCGACTGCGTCGAGACCCGCATCCTGCCGCACCGCCCGTCAGACCACCATCCGATCCGGGTCGTCCTGCGCCGTCACTAGGTTGGAAGAAGGCCAGGGGCTTTGCCCCTGGACCCCACTGGGGCCGCGGGCCTCGGGCCCCGATTCGTTTAGGTCATACCTCCATGCGTGAGACATCTCCTTACAGATCGGGGTTTGGGGCTCGCGGCCCCAACGGGTCCAGGGTAGCGCCCTGGCCTTCCTCTCCAGACGCCGACGTTAAAGGTACGGTAGCATTAGCCGCGCGCCGGAATCCCGAAGCCGGTGCAGGAAGCCACGACGGTCGAGGTCGTCCTGCGTCTGCCGCAGGTGCCGGTGCTCGCAGATGAGGGCCTCGATCGCCGCGGTCGCCACCTCGTCGTAGACCTCGACGTTGAGCTCGAAGTTCAGCCGCAGGCTGCGCACGTCGAGGTTGGAGCTGCCGATCAGCGCCCAGCTGCCGTCCATCGTCATCAGCTTGGAATGGTTGAACGGCGGCCGCGCCAGCCACAGCCGCACCCCGGCATCCAGCAGCGGCCCGTTGTTGGCGTCGCGCGCCCAGTCGACCGGCCGCTGGTTGCTGGCCAGCGGCATCACGATGTCGATCTCGACCCCGCGCATCGCTGACATCGCCAGCACCGTCAGTAGCCGTTCGTCGGGCAGGAAGTACGGCGTCATGATTCGGATCGACCGCTGCGCGGTCGCGATCGCCTGCATCATCGTGAACTCGATCTTCTCGATGTCGGTATCCGGGCCCGAGGTGACCACCCGCATCAGCGCGTCGCCGCCACCCTGTTCCTCCTCTCCTTCGAGCTCCGCCTGCTCGGGGAAGAAGCTCTGGTCCAGCTCCTGGCCGGTGCTGAACGACCAGTCGCGGGCGAACGCCTCCGACAGCTGGTGCACGATCGGCCCGCGCAGCCGGAAGTGCGTGTCCGACACCGGATGGCGCGGGTGCAGCGCCAGCATGTTGTCGGCGGCGATGTTCATGCCGCCGGCAAAGCCGATGCGCCCGTCGACCACCAGCACCTTCTTGTGGGAGCGCAGGTTGATGAACGGCATCCGCCACGGCAGCACCGAGTGCATGAACCGGGCGGTCGGCACGCCGCCCGCCCGCAGCCGCTCGGCCGCCCGGCAGCGCAGGTAGCCGCTGCCGACCCCGTCCACCATCACCCGGGCGCCGACGCCCCGCGCCGCGGCGGCGACGATCGCATCGACGAAGCGGCTGCCGACCGCATCGTCATGGAACAGGTAGGAGCTGAGCACGATCGTGCTGCGGGCGCCGGCGATCGCCTCCAGCATCACCGGGTAGGCGCTGTCGCCGTCCTGGTAGCGATCCATCGCGTTGCCGCCGAGCAGCGCCCGCCCGGTCAGCCGGCCCACCGCCTCCGACAGCAGCCGGTACTCGTCCCCCGGTAGCCGCTCGCGGGTGGACACGCCGTGCCGGTTCGACCATTGCCGCCCGCGGCTGAGCCGCTTGGCCAGCCGCCGCACCCGGTTGATGCCGAACATCGCATACAGGATGGCGCCGGTGATCGGCGCCAGCCAGACCAGGCCGATCCAGCCGATCGCCGAGCCGATGTCGCGCTTGATCCGCAGCACGTTCAGCGTCACCAGCACCGACAGCGCCAGCCGCAGCGGCCAGGCCAGATGGTGCAGCACCGCCCACGCCATGTGGCTCATGACCGGGCACGATCGCAGCAGGCGCGGCCGCGGCGCGGAGCCTCCGAGACCCGACCGTCGCGACCTGCCCCCCGCATCCCGTTAACCGGCCGACGAGACGATGCGCGCAAGATCTGGTTCCGGAGCCGGAGGAGCGGATGGCGGCACGATGCGGTTCCGAACCGGCTTTGACCAGGGGCCGCGCCGCCTGGCATCGCGGCGTGCAGGCCGAGGCCGCCGCCTGTGCGGCGCTCGAGCGCGACGGCTGGACCATCCTGATGCGTCGGGCCCGCACGCCGTGCGGCGAGATCGACATCGTCGCCGAACGAGCGCGCTCCCTGCTCGCCTTCGTCGAGGTCAAGGCACGGCCGGCGCTCGCCGCCGCCGCCGTGGCGCTGTCGCCCCGCCAGCGGGACCGCCTGCTCCGCGCCGCCGAGATCCTGCTGGCGGCGCATCCGGCCTGGACCCATGACGGCATCCGCTTCGACCTGCTGCTGGTCGACCCCGCCGGCACCGTCCGACGGATCGCCGACGCCTTCCGCGACGAGCGGGCTGGGTAGGAGCGCGTTCGAGAATGGGGTGTGCCGAGCGAGAGTGCCGCGCAACGGCACGCCCGGCGTGACTTTCGAGAACCGGAGCGGAGCGGCCTTGATGGCTGTGAGCACCGGAAGCGGAGAAAGGCGCGTCGGATCGCCGGCACACCCCATTCTCGAACGCGCTCCAGGCCGAGATGCTTTGTCACCCGATGATATCCTCCGCACCCGCCGGTGCGCCTAGGCTGCGACCCATGCTCACCAGCGCCGTCCATGCCTCGATCCGCTTCGGCCTCGGACCGCGCCCGTCCGAAGCGCTGCCGGCCGACCCGCACGGCTGGCTCGCGGCGCAGCTGCTGGGGCCCGACCCGGTCAGGTACCCCGACAACCTGCCCTCCACCGCCGACGGCCTGCTGATGCTGCGCGAGCAGCGCCGGCTGAAGCCGCCGCAGGGGCAGTCCCTGGTCGAGCCGCTGTTCCGCGCCGATGCCGAGGCGCAGCTGGACGTGCTGCTTACCGCGCGGGCGCCGTTCCGCGAGCGGCTGGTCTGGTTCTGGGCCAACCACTTCACCGTCAGCACCCGACAGGGCGGCACCCGGCCGATCGCCGGCGCCTTCGTGCGGGAGGCGATCCGGCCGCACGTCACCGGCCGCTTCGCCGACATGCTGCTGGCGGTGATGCGCCACCCCGCCATGCTGCTCTACCTGGAGAACGAGGGCTCGGTCGGTCCCGACAGCGCCGCCGGCCGCAACGGCAAGCGCGGCCTGAACGAGAACCTCGCCCGCGAGTGCCTGGAGAGGCGCTGACGCCATGCCGCTCACCCGACGCACCGCCCTGCTCGGCCTCACCGCCGCCTGGAGCCTAGGCCCGGCCTCGCTCGCCCTCGCCGACCCCGCTGCCGGGGGTCCGCACCGGCGACCGCGACCCGCGTTTCGTCGTCGTCGTCCTGCGCGGCGCCCTCGACGGGCTGTCGGCGGTGGTGCCGTACCGCGACCTCGCCGGCTGGCGCCAGCCGCTGCTGCCGCCGGCACCTGGCCAGCCGGATGGGCTGCTCGACCTCGGCGGGTTTTGCGGCCTGCATGCGGCGCTGACGGGCTTCCACGGGCTGTATCAGGCGGGCGAGCTGCTGCCGGTGCACGCGGTCTCGGCCGGCTACCGCAGCCGCAGCCACTTCGAGGCGCAGGACTACCTAGAGAGCGGCGCCGACCACCGGCTCACCAGCGGCTGGCTCAACCGCGTCGCCGGCACCCTGCCGGCGGACCGAAGCCAGCCGGAGGGCGACGCGCTCGCCGTCGGGCTGTCGATGCCGCTGCTGCTGCCCGGCCCATGTCGGCGCCTACGCCCCGGAGGCCGCGCAGGGGCCCTCGCCCGACCTCTATGCGCGGATCGCGGCGCTGAACGCCTTCGACCGCCTCACCGGGCCGGCGATCGCCCAGGGGCTGGCCGCGCGCGGCTTCTCGGCACAGGCGCTGCGATCGGACGTGCCGATGCAGGGCGGTGCCGGCGCGTTCCCGTCCCTGGCCCGTACCGCCGGCCGGCTGCTGGCGGCCCCGGACGGCCCGCGCATCGCCGCCCTGGAGGTCGGCGGCTGGGACACCCATGCCGGCCAGATGCGCCGCCTCGACGGGCCGCTGCCGCAGCTCGACGCCGGCGTGCTGGCGCTGAAGGAGGGCCTCGGCGACGCCTGGCGCGACAGCGTCGTGCTGGTGATGACCGAGTTCGGGCGCACCGTGCGAATTAACGGCACCGGCGGCACCGATCACGGCACCGGCACGGTCGCGTTCCTAGCCGGCGGCGCGGTGCGCGGCGGCCGGGTCGGCGGCACCTGGCCGGGCCTGGCTCAGGCGAAGCTGCTGGAGGACCGGGACCTCGATCCGACCACCGACCTGCGCGGGCTCGCCAATGGCGTGCTGCGGACGCATCTAGGCATCGGACCGGTGGCGCTTGGTGGGATCTTCCCAGGGAGCAGTTCAGCAGAACCGGTCGGGGGGTTGGTCAGGGTCTAGTCAAGAAGGGCCAGGGTGCTGCCCTGAACCCGTTGGAGCCGTCTTGCCCAAAGCACGCTTCGCGTGATGCCGCGGCGGGGTCAGGGGTAACGCCCTAGACCTTCCTCAGCTGCGGTGGCGGCGGCTTGTTCCCAGGTGGATCATCGTCGAGGCGCGGACGCCGTGCCGGAACGAGGCGGCCTGCACGGCACGCACCGTCTGGGTGCGTCCGGCATGATAGATGATGTGGTGCACGACCGGGATCGGCGTCGCGGTCAGCGCATCGAGCGTCAGCTTGCCGGCCTCGTAATCCGTGACCACGTGCTGCGCCAGGGCAGGCGTGGCTCCCAGCGTCAGGGCGGCGGCGAACAGGGTCTTGGCAAAAGTTGCACGAATGGCCACGGTCGTCTCCGGATCGCTGATCACGAATACCGTGACTACCCGACGGTGGCCATTCGGTAAAGCGCGATCAGGCGGAAACCGGGATGCCCTTCTCGGTCAGCAGGGCCTCGAGCTCGCCGGCCAGGTACATCTCGGTGATGATGTCGCAGCCGCCGACCAGTTCGCCCTTGACGTAGAGCTGCGGAATGGTCGGCCAGTTCGCGAACGCCTTGACGCCCTCACGCAGCTCCGGATCCTCCAGAACGTTGGCGCTCTGGAACGGCACCTTGATGTGGGTCAGGATCTGCACGACCTTCGCCGAGAACCCGCATTGCGGGAACATGGGATTGCCCTTCATGTAGAGCATGACCGGGTTGGCGTCGATCTCGCCCTGGATTCGTTCGAACACGGTAGACGCCATGGGACAGGCTCCTGGATTGGCGGTGGACGGAGAGGGTCAGGGTGCGTTGGTCTGGATCGCCAGCGCGTGCAACGCCCCACCCATGTGGCCCTGCAGGGCCGCGTAGACGAGCTGGTGCTGCTGCACCCGCGATCGCCCGCGGAACGCCTCGCTGACCACGGTGCAGGCATAGTGGTCGCCGTCGCCGGCCAGGTCCTCGATCGTCACCTGCGCGTCCGGCAGCGAAGCGCGGATCAGGCTCTCGATCTCTGCGGCGGCCATCGGCATGGCGGGCTCTCCGGCGTGGATGCGGGTCAGCTGCCCATCAGCGCCGGGAAGAAGGCGCGGTGGGCCTGGTTCAGCCGCGCCAACGATATCGTGGCGCCGCTCGGCAAAGTCAAACCGTCGCCGCCGCTGCGGCCGAGCACCCGGCCCTCGATCCCAGCCCGCCGCGCCGCCTCGACCATGGCGGCGCCGTCGGCCACCGCCAGCAGGTAGCGCCCCTGGTCCTCGCCGAACCAGTAGGCCTGCGGGCTCATGCCTGACTGCGGCACGTCCAGCCGGATGCCGGTGCCGCCGGCCATCGCCATCTCGGCGATGCCGACCAGCAGCCCGCCATCCGACAGGTCGTGGCACGCGGCGACCGCGCCGGCCAGGATGCGCGCCCGCACGAAGTCGCCGACGCGCCGCTCCATCGCGAGGTCGAGCGGCGGCGGCGCACCCGCTTCGCGGCCCAGGATCTCGCGCAGCCACAGCGACTGCCCGAGCGCCCCCTGGGTGCGGCCCAGCAGCACCAGCTCGTGGTCCGCCGGCAGCGCCAGGCCCACCGCCTGCGCCGCGTCGTCCAGCACGCCGAGGCCGCCGATCGCCGGCGTCGGCAGGATCGAGACGCTGGAGCCGTCCGGGGCGCGGGTCTCGTTGTAGAGCGACACGTTGCCGCTCACGACGGGGAAGTCGAGCGCGCGGCAGGCCTCGCCCATGCCGGCGACTGCGTCGGCGAGCTGCCCCATCACTTCGGGCCGTTCCGGCGAGCCGAAATTGAGGTTGTCGGTCACCGCCAGCGGCCGCGCGCCCACCGCGGTGAGGTTGCGCCACGCCTCCGCCACCGCCTGCGCGCCGCCCAGCCGCGCGTCCGCCGCCACGTAGCGCGGCGTGCAGTCGGTGGTGAGCGCCAGCGCGATGCGGCTGTCCTCGACCCGCACCACGGCGGCATCGGCCGCACCCGGCCGCCGCACCGTCTGGCCGCCGACGGTGCTGTCATACTGGTCCCAGACCCAGGCCCGCGACGCGATGTCGGGGCAGCCGATCAGCCACACCAGCGCCGTCTCGATGCCGACCGGATCCCGCACCGAGCCGAGCGGCTCGGGTGCGGGCGACGGTGCCACGGCACGGTGGTAGAGCGGCGCCTGGTCCGCCAGCGGTGCCAGCGCGATGTCCGCCTCGATCCGGCCCTGGTGCCGCACCACGATCCGCCCGGTGTCGGTCAGCCGGCCGATCACGGCGAAGTCGAGTTCCCAGCGGTCGAAGCTCGCGCGTGCGAGCTCGGTGCGGTCCGGCCGGATCACCATCAGCATGCGCTCCTGGCTCTCGGAGAGCATCATCTCGTAGGCGCTCATGCCGGTCTCGCGGGCAGGCACGAGGTCGAGGTCGAGCTCGATGCCGACCCCACCCTTGCCCGCCATCTCCACCGACGACGAGGTGAGACCCGCCGCCCCCATGTCCTGGATCGCCACGATGGCGTCGGTCGCCATCAGCTCCAGGCATGCCTCGATCAGCAGCTTCTCCGTGAACGGATCGCCGACCTGCACCGTCGGGCGCTTCGCCTGCGCGGTCCCGTCGAACTCGGCCGAGGCCATGGTGGCGCCGTGGATGCCGTCGCGTCCGGTGCGCGAGCCCACGTACACCACCGGGTTGCCGACGCCGGCCGCCGCCGACAGGAAGATGCGGTCCTGCCGCGCCACCCCCACCGTCATCGCGTTGACCAGCGGGTTGCCGTCGTAGGAGGGATGGAAGTTGATCTCGCCGCCCACGGTGGGCACGCCGACGCAGTTGCCGTAGCCGCCGATGCCGCGCACCACCCCGTCGACGATGCGCCGCGTGGCCGGGTTGTCGGGGCTGCCGAACCGCAGCGCGTTCAGGTTGGCGACCGGACGCGCTCCCATTGTGAACACGTCGCGCAGGATGCCGCCGACCCCGGTGGCCGCTCCCTGGAACGGCTCGATGAAGCTCGGGTGGTTGTGGCTCTCCATCTTGAAGATGGCGGCCAGCCCCTCGCCGATGTCGACCACGCCGGCATTCTCGCCTGGCCCGTGGATCACCCAGGGCGCCGTGGTCGGCAGCGTGCGCAGCCAGACCCGGGACGATTTGTAGGAGCAGTGCTCGGACCACATCACCGAGAAGATGCCGAGCTCGGTCAGCGTCGGGTCGCGGCCCATGATGCCGAGCAGCGTCGCGTACTCGTCCGCGGTGAGCCCGAACTCGCGGGCCAGCTCCGGGCCGATGGCCCGATCCGGGGTCACGACGCGAACAGCCCGGCCAGCCCGTCGAACAGCGGCCGGCCGTCAATGCCGCCAGTCAGCGGGTCGACCAGGTCCTCCGGGTGCGGCATCAGGCCGCAGACCCGCAACGACGGGCTGAGGATGCCGGCGATGCCGCGGGCACTGCCGTTCGGGTTGTCCTCGTGGTAGCGGAACGCCACCAGCCCCTCGCCCTCGAGCCGGTCGAGCGTGTCCCCGTCGGCGACGTAGTTGCCGTCGCCGTGCGCCATCGGGGCCCGGAACACGTTGCCCGGCTGCCAGCCGCGCGTGAACGGCGTGCCGCCGCGCTCGACCCGAAGCAGGCAGTCCCGGCCGAGGAAGCGCATCCCGGCATTGCGCAGCAGCGCGCCCGGCAGCAGCTGCGCCTCGGTCAGGATCTGGAACCCGTTGCAGACCCCCAGCACGTGGCCGCCGGCGGCGGCGAAGGCGCGCACCGCCGCCATGATCGGCGCATGCGCAGCCATGGCCCCGGAGCGCAGGTAGTCGCCGTGGCTGAAGCCGCCCGGCAGCACCACCAGGTCGAGCTCGGGAAGCTCGGTGTCGCGGTGCCACAGCAGGGAGGGGGCCCGGCCGGTCGAGCCGGCCAACGCGATCGCCATGTCGCGCTCCCGGTTGGTGCCCGGGAAGACGACGATACCCGCCCTCACGGCTTGCCGGCACCCTTGGCGCAAGGGAAGGCATCGGCCAGGGCGTCGTAAACTGCCGGACCGACATCGGCCGACAGCCGCTCGGGATGCTTCGACAGCCAGGCGACCACGGCGCCGCGCAACTGCTTGCCGCTTGCCTCGGGAATGCAGACCCTGCGGGCGACGTTGGGGCCAGCGTCGGTCTCGACCAGCGTGATGCCGTCGGACATGCCACTGATGTAGGCCTCGCACGTCGCACCGGTGCGCGGCGACTGGCACAGTGACAGTAGCTTACCGGCCGGCAGTTGCGTCAGACGCCCCGCCGCCTCCGCGGACGGAGCGCCACCCAGCCATAGCAGTGCCGGCAGCGTCAGAACAGACATCTTCATCCCAGCACCTCGGTCGTGAAGGTTTCGATCACCAGGTTGGCCAGCAGCCGCTCGCCCATCTCGTCGGCCTGCGCCCGGGCGCGGTCGGGATCGGCCTCGTCGAGCTCCAGCTCGATCACCCGGCCGGCGCGGACTTCGCCGACGGTGCCGAAGCCCAGCGTGTGCAGCGCGTGCCCGATCGCCCTGCCAGCCGGGTCGAGTACGCCGTCCCGCAGCATGACGGTGACGCGCACCCTCACTGCATCACCTCGGGGCCCTTCATGTCGTTGTTGCCGGCCTCCGGCAGGATGCCGAGGCGCCGCGCCACTTCCTGGTAGGCCTCCTCGACCCGGCCCATGTCGCGGCGGAAGCGGTCCTTGTCCAGCTTCTCGCTGGTCTTGACGTCCCACAGCCGGCAGTTGTCGGGACTGATCTCGTCGGCCAGCACCAGCCGCATGTCCTCGTTCTCCCACAGCCGGCCGAACTCCAGCTTGAAGTCGACCAGCGTGATGCCGACGCCCAGGAACAGCCCCGTGAGGAAGTCGTTGATGCGCAGCGCCAGCGCCACGATGTCGTCCATGTCGGCGGTGGACGCCCAGCCGAACGCCGTGATGTGCTCCTCGGCCACCATCGGGTCGTTCAGGCTGTCGTTCTTGTAGTAGTACTCGAGGATCGAGCGCGGCAGCCGTGTGCCCTCGGGGATGCCGAGCCGCTTGCTCAGGCTGCCGGCGGCGACGTTGCGGATCACGATCTCCAGCGGGATGATCTCGACCTCGCGGATCAGCTGCTCGCGCATGTTGAGGCGGCGCACGAAATGGGTCGGCACGCCGATATCCTGCAGCCGCAGCATCAGGTGCTCGCTGATGCGGTTGTTCAGCACGCCCTTGCCGGTGATGATGCCCTTCTTGGTGCCGTTGCCGGCGGTGGCGTCATCCTTGAAGTACTGCACGAGCGTGCCCGGCTCCGGACCCTCGAACAGGATCTTGGCCTTCCCCTCGTAGAGTTGTCTGCGGCGGGCCATACAGATCCTCGGGGAAAAGCTGGGTGCGGTGCCCCAAGCGCTGGCGCGCGGTATAGCAGCGCCGGGCGCCGGAGGATACAGAGGCGACCCGCGGATCGCCGGTCAGGCCAGGCGCTAGGCGGCCGGCGCCAGGTCGACCCGATCGAACGGCACGCGGTCCGGCGGCCCGGCCGCGAACACCCAGTTCGCCGGCAGCGCCCGATCGGCCGGCAATCCCACCAGCGAGGCGTTGGTGGTGCCGAAGCCCGACCGGGGCGGGATGTTGAGCTCGCTCCCCGCCGGCAGCGAGCGATCCGACAGCAGCGCAGTCCAGCTGCCCCAATCCGGCGGAAAAGGCGTGGCCGCGGTCTGAAACCGCGGTAGGTGGCGGGCGATGCGCGGGATCGTCATGTCGTCCGGGCCGGCGGTCGCCACCATGTGGATGCCGGGCTCGAGCGGCGTGATCTCGGCGTGGCCGTAGCCCAGCCCGCACAGGTAGAAGGCGCGGCCGCGGTCGGCGACGATCATGTTGTAGGAGCGGTAGCGCCCGGCATCGGTGGCGGACACCGCCCGCGCCGCCGCCGCCGCGTCCGGCTCGGCCAGCGCCAGCAACGGCAGCTCGCCGCGCGAGCGCTTGCCGGGCGCCGGCCCCAGACTGCCGACCCGGTTCAGCACCGCGGCCACCACGCCGCCGTCGCTCACGCCCAGCCACGAGCCGCCGCCCGGCACGTCGCGCGGCCCCACCACGTGCGGATGGGCGGGCCAGTGGCGGCCTGGCGGTTCCCAGGCGCGATCGAGCCGTTCGTCGCGGTTGGCCGCCAGCAGCAACGGCCAGGGTTCGCCGGGGGTGGTGGAGACGATGACGGTGCACACGATGGCTGGGTTCCCGCAGCCGACGGGCTGCCACGGCTCTATACTAAGCCGCGAGCGGCCGGGACGGTATGCCGCAATGCGGCATGCGTCGGATGCGTGTCAAGAATGAGCGTCCGTGGCCGGGGCGGCTGGTCCGGGCTCGCCGAACACGCGCCGGAAGCTGGCGTCGAGGGACACGAGGTGGCGCCGGGAGTCGGTGGCGCGGTCCAGCCGCTCCGGGGCGACGCGGCCGGCGACCTTGGGGTCGGCGTCGAGATGTTGGCGGAAGCCGCGCGCGTCCGGGCGCCCGAGCGCGGTCCAGGTCGCCATCGCGTTGCGCTGCACGATGCGGTAGGCGTCCTCGCGCGAGATGCCGGCGCGCGCCAGCTCCAGCAGCACCTCGCCCGAATGCACCACGCCGCCCAGGCTCTCGAGGTTGGCCAGCATCCGCTCCGGGTAGACCACCAGCGTCTCCATCATGCCGGCGAGCCGGGCCAGCGCGAAATCGAGCCCGATGGTGGCGTCGGGGGCGATGGTACGCTCGACCGCCGAGTGGCTGATGTCGCGCTCGTGCCAGAGCGCCACGTTTTCCAGCGCCGGCGTCGCGTGCGACCGCACCAGCCGGGCCAGCCCGGTGAGGTTCTCCGACAGCACCGGGTTGCGCTTGTGCGGCATCGCCGAGCTGCCCTTCTGGCCGGGATGGAAGAACTCCTCCGCCTCGCGCACCTCCGAGCGCTGCAGGTGACGGACCTCGGTGGCCAGCCGCTCGATGCCGCTGGCGATCACCGCCAGCGTGCAGAAATAGGCCGCGTGGCGGTCGCGCGGGATCACCTGGGTCGAAACCGGCTCGGGTTCGAGGCCGAGGCGGTCGGCGACGAACTCCTCCACCCGTGGATCGACGTGCGCGAAGGTGCCGACCGCGCCGGAGACGGCGCAGGTGGCGATCTCGGCACGGGCGGCGACGAGGCGGGCGCGGTCGCGGGCGAACTCGGCATGGTGGCCGGCGAGCTTCAGGCCGAAGCTGGTCGGCTCGGCGTGGATGCCGTGGCTGCGGCCGATGGTCAGCGTGTGCTTGTGCTCGAAGGCGCGGCGTCGGAGTGCGCCCAGCACCAGGTCGAGGTCGGCCAGCAGCAGGTCGGTGGCCTGCACCAGCTGCACCGCGAGGCAGGTGTCCAGCACGTCCGACGAGGTCATGCCAAGATGCACGAACCGGCTCGCCGGCCCCACCTTTTCCGCCAGCCAGGTCAGGAACGCGATCACGTCGTGCCGGGTCTCGGCCTCGATGGCGTCGATGCGGGCGAGGTCGGCCTCCGAGAACGCGGCCATCGCCGCGTCGCCGCGGGCCCGGATCTCGGCCGCCGCCTCGGCGGGAACGTCGCCCAGGGCGGCCATCGCCTCCACCGCCAGCGCCTCGATCTCGAACCAAGTCCGGTAGCGGTTGGCCGGCGCCCAGATCGCCGCCATCGCCGGGCGGGTGTAGCGTGGGATCATCGGGCACTCTCCTGGGCGGCAGATCAAGTAAGGCCAGGGGCGCAGCCCCTGGACCCGGCTAGGGCCGGCGGCCCTAGGACCCGATTCTTTAAGTAGCGGTTTCCAAAGGCGAGCCTTTGGCGGGGTCCAGGGGCAGAGCCCCTGGCCTTAACGCGCCGATCCGGCGACGCGCTGCGGCAAGGGCGGCCATCGACACCAGGGCGGCAAAGGCGACATAGAGCCCGGGGCTGCGCGGGTCGCCGGTCCGGGCGATGAGCCAGGTGTTGATGAACGGCGCGAAGCCGCCGAACAGGGCGATGCCGAGCGCATAGCCGACCGACAGCCCGATGCCGCGGTGATGCACCGGGAACACCAGCCCCATGAAGCCCACCAGCGGCGCATTGTAGGACAGGCCGATCAGGGTGAGGCCGAGCGGCAGCAGGAACAGCATGAGCTGGCCCGGCCAGTGCGCCAGCAGCATGAAGGCCGGGTAGCCGGCCAGCAGCGTCGCCAGGCAGGAAAGCTGCATCCAGGCGATCCGCCGGGAGCGGTCGAACGCGTGCGCGATCCGCAGCCGCACCTGGGTGAAGGCCAGGATCGCCGCGTAGAGCAGCACCACCGAGAGCAGCGCCGATCCGTTGCGCATGTGCAGCACGGTCACGGCGTAGGTGGGCAGGTAGACGATCAGGTAGGTCAGCGCGGTGCCCGTCGCGACCATGCCGGCGGCGATGGCGATGCCGGCCGGCGTGCCGGGGTCGTGCGGCGCCGGCTCCGCCGAGCGCCGGACGAAGGCGGGCGCGTCGCGCAGGCGGCGGCGCAGCAGCAGCGCCAGCGGACCGGCCAGCACGCCCAGCGCGAACGCGATGCGGAACGGCTGCAGGTGCAGCAGCGACACCTCCCGGCTGTCGCTCAGCAGCCAGGCGACGCCGGCGGCGACCAGGCTCGCCGCATACTGGCTGGTGCCCTGCCAGCTCGCCGCACGGGTCTCCGCGGCGGGCGAGTGCTCGATCATCAGCGCGGTGGCACTGCCGAACTCGCCGCCGAGCGCGAAACCCTGCAGCAGCCGCGCGGCCAGGATGCCGCAGGGGGCGAAGAACCCGATGGCGGCGCGGGGTGGCATCAGCGCGATCACGGCGCCGGACAGCGTCATCAGCGAGACCGACAGCACCATGCAGGCGGCACGTCCTCGCCGGTCGGCATAGGCGCCGAGCACCAGGGCGCCGACCGGCCGGACCAGGAACGAGGCGCCGAAGGTGCCGAAGGTCAGCAGCAGCCGCGTGGTCTGGTCGCGGCCGGGGAAGAAGGTGGCGGCGACCGCGGTGGCGAAGAAGCCGTAGATGACGAAGTCGTAGAACTCGAGCGCGTTGCCGATGGTGGCGCCGAGGATCATCAGCCCCCGGCCGGGTGGCGGGGCAGCGGCCGCGCTATTCCCCAACCGCGGCGCCGCCGGGATGGCGCAGGTCGAGGCCGCCGAAATAGCCGGGCTGCCTGGCCGCCAGCGATGGGCCGCCGACGAGGATGCCCTCGGCGGAGCCCCAGTTCGGGTAGGTCTTGAGCACGTAGCCCATCGCGGCGAGTTTCGCCGCCACGTCCGGCGATAGCGCGCCGGCCTCGACCTGCACCGGCGCCGGCATCCACTGCTCGTGGACGCGGCGCATGTTGACCGCCTGGGCGATGTCCTGGCCGCCGTCGAGCACCGCGAGGATGGCCTCCAGAGTGATGGTCGGGATGCGCGAGCCGCCGGGGCTGCCGATCACCATGACCACCTTCCCGTCCCGCGACAGGATGGTCGGCGACATCGAGGAGAGCGGCGTCTTGCCGGGCGCGATCGCGTTGGCCTTGGCGCCGAGCAGGCCGAACATGTTGGGCGCGTCGGGCTTGGCGGAGAAGTCGTCCATCTCGTCGTTCAGGACGATCCCGGTCCCCGGCGCCATCACGTAGGCACCGAAATAGCCGTTCAGCGTGTAGGTCATGGAGACGGCGCGGCCGTCCCGGTCGATGATCGAGAAGTGGGTGGTCTCGGTCCCCTCCCGGCCCGCCGACGCCGGCGTGGCGCCGGCATGCGGCATCGGGTCGAGCGGGCTGAGGTCGGCGGACGGCACCGCGCGGTCGGTGGGGGTGTCGGCGCGGACCGTGGCGTCGTAGGCGGGGGACAGCAGCTTGGCGACCGGATCGTCGACGAAGGCGGGGTCGCCGAGGTCCTGGCGGTCGGAATAGGCGTGCCGCATCGCCTCGAGCTGGCGCTGCAGGCCGGCAGGGCTGCGCAGGCCCAGCGCCTGCAGGTGGTCGCCGTCGAGGATGCCCAGGGTCTCGCAGATGGCGACGCCGCCGCTGCTCGGTGGCGGCGCGGTGTCGATGGTGTAGCCGTCATAACGGCAGGTGACGGGCGCCAGGGTGCGGGTGCGGTAGCCGCCGAAGTCGGCGGGCGACAGGATGCCGCCGCCCCTCTGGCTGGCGGCGGCGATGGCGGCCGCAATGGGGCCGCGATAGAACGCGTCCGCGCCGCGATCGGCGATCTGCTGCAGGCTGTTCGCGAGGTCGGCCTGCACCAGCCGGTCGCCGACCGCATGCGGGGTGCCGTCCGGACGCAGGAAGATCCTCGCCAGCGCCGGGTCCCGGGCGAAACCGGCGGTGGCGGTGCGCAGCAGCATGACGTCGTTCGGGGCCAGCACGAAGCCGTCGCGGGCGAGCGCGATCGCGGGCGCCATCACCACCTGGCGGCCGAGGCGGCCCCAGCGCCGCAGCGCCTCGTCCATGCCGGCGACGGTACCGGGCACGGCCACCGCCTTCCAGCCGTGGCGCGACAGGTCGGGGACGACGTTGCCCTGCGCGTCCTGATACATGGTCTCCGTGGCGGCCAGCGGCGCCTTCTCGCGGAAGTCGAGGAACAGGCTGCTTCCGTCGGGCTGGCGCAGCATCAGGAAGCCGCCGCCGCCGATATTGCCGGCGGCCGGATAAACCACGGCCAACGCATAGGCGACGGCGACGGTGGCGTCGACCGCATTGCCGCCCTGCGCCAGGATCCGCGCGCCGGCCTCGGACGCCAGCGACTGCGCCGTCACCACCATGCCGTGCAGGCCGCGCACCGGCACCGGCGCCGGAGCGGGTGCGGTGTCGGCGCCGAAGCTCAGCGGGTCCACGGCGTCGCCGCGGCCGGCGGCCGGACCCTGGCCGCGGCTCTGGCCCTGAGGCACCCCGCCCTGGCCGGACGGACCGGTCGGGGCCTGGGCGAACGCCGTGCCGCCGCCCGGGGTCAACGCGAGCGATGCGGCGACCGCCATCGCGGCCAGACGGCCGAGGTGACGCCGAGCGGACGGAATGCCGGTCAAGCGACGACCGCGTAGGGTGGCCTGTGCAGGCCGGCCGGCGACAGGGTGAAAATCTCGCAGCCGTCGGCGGTGACGCCCACCATGTGCTCGAACTGCGCCGACAGGCTGCGGTCGCGGGTGACCGCGGTCCAGCCGTCGTCGAGGATCTTCACGTCGGGCCGGCCCGCGTTGATCATCGGCTCGACGGTGAAGAACATGCCGGGCCGCAGCACCGCGCCCTCGCCCGCACGGCCGAAATGCAGGATGTTCGGCGAGCTGTGGAACTGCCGCCCGATGCCGTGGCCGCAGAAGTCGCGCACCACCGAGAAGCGCTTCGGCTCGACGAAGCTCTGGATGGCGTGGCCGATATCGCTGACCCGGGCGCCCGGCCGGATCACCTCCAGGCCGCGCATCAGGGAGTCGTAGGTCACGTCGACCAGCATGGCGGCACGGCGCGACGGGGTACCGGCGATGTACATCCGGCTGGTGTCGCCGTGCCAGCCGTCGACGATCGAGGTGACGTCGATGTTCAGAACGTCGCCGTCCTGCAGCCGGCGGTCGCCCGGGATGCCGTGGCAGACGACGTGGTTGATGGAGATACAGGAGGATTTCGGGTAGCCGCGATAGTTGAGCGTCGCCGGGATGGCGCCGCGCGACAGCGTGTAGTCGTGGATGAGGCGGTCGAGCGCCTCGGTGGTGATGCCGACCTGGACGTGGGGGGTGATCATGTCGAGCGTTTCGGCGGCGAGCCGCCCGGCGGCGCGCATGCCGGCGAAATCGGCTTCCGAATGGAGGATGATCCGACGCCCATCCGCTTCGCCGTCCATCGTCACGTCTTTCCTGCTCGTCGGGCCTGCTGGTCGGGCGCTGCCGGGTCGGGCGGGCCTTCGGTTCGGCCCTGCCGGTGCGGCGCCGTGAGGCTAAGGCCCAGCCGGACCCGCGCCGCCCCGCTGCGCCGGCTTCAAGATGCGCGGGCCGCCATCGCCGTGCAAGGCACGACCGGCGGCGGCGTCAGCGGTCCCGGACGCGGCGGATCAGCCCTTCTGGTCGCGGACGTGCCAGCCATGGCGGTGCCCGCCCGACGTGACGGCGGTGGCTGGATGGACGCGCGCGCCGATCAGAGACAGCCGCGACCCGTGGCCGCGAGCACGCGGGCCAGCCGACGCCGCGACGGGCACCACCATCTCGGTCGAGACCAGGCGCGTCGCCATCCGCCCGTGCGAGCGGACCATCGCGTGCCGGCGCGGCGCCAGGGCGGCGTCGTCGCCCACGGTGTCGGAGGCGAGCAGCATGGCCGGGCGGCGCCCGTGCGGGCGCGGCATCACCGGCACGCCCTCCTGCTGGAACGCCTGGTCGAGCAGCTCGGCCATCACCGCGCTGCGCTGCGGGTTGGTGCGGGCGCCGAGCACAACGCCGATCAGCCGCACGTTGCCGCGCACCGCCGAGGTCACGAGGTTGCGGCCGGCATCGATGGTGTAGCCGGTCTTGAGCCCGTCGGCGCCGGGATAGGACACCAGCATCGGGTCATGGTTCATGACCTCGCGGCCGTGGAACATGAAGGCGGGCACCGCGAAGTAGTGGTACTGCTCGGGGAAGTCCTGGATCAGGTGGCGGGCCAGGGTCGCGAAGTCGCGGGCGGTCGACACCTGGTACGGATCGGGCAGCCCGGAGGCGTTGCGGAAGGTGGTGCCGCTCATGCCGAGCGAGCGCGCCTTCTCGGTCATCATCTGGGCGAACTGCTGCTCGTCGCCCTGCGCCAGCAGCTCGCCGAGCGCGCAGGCGGCGTCGTTGGCGGACTTGGTCACCAGGCCCAGGATCGCCTGCTCCACAGTGAGGTAGCTGCCGGGCACCAGGTCCAGCTTGGACGGCTCCATGGAGGCGGCGTGGCTCGACACCGGCACCGCCTGGTCGAGCGAGATCCGGTTCTGGCGCAGCGCGTCGAACGCCAAATAGAGCGTCATCAGCTTGGTCAGGCTGGCGGGATAGCGCTGCAGGTCCGGGTTTGCCTGTTGCAACACGGCGCCCGACGAGGCGTCCATCACGAAGGTGCTGAGCTGGCCCACGTACTGCGCGCGGGCGGCCGCCGGGGAAAGCAGTCCGGCCAGTCCGGCCAGCAGCAACGCGCGCAGCGGAACGGAGCCGAGACAGGTGCGGGACCGATGGGCCGCGACAGCGCATGCCCCCGTCCGCGTGAGGGTACCGCCTGCCCTGCGATCCGTCGCCATCTGGTTCCCCTCACCCGTCGCGATCACACTATGGCGATGCAAACCTTTCGTCCAGGTTAATTCAGGGAATGCCAACGGCTTGGCCGTGAAGTTCGGCGGCGGATCGCGATCGCCGGCGTCGCCGCCGACCGGGCGGCGCGCCAGCCTCCGGCCGGCCGGCATCATCTTCGGCAGACGGGGCTTTCACCGTGGGTTTGACATCCAATATGCTGCCGCCATGCGCTCCGACCACACCTCCCACGGCCTCCCTTCGTCCCGCGACGTCACGTCGGGCGGAGGCGGCCTGCCGGTCGCCACAGAGCCGCGGGCGGCGAGCGACGGCGACAAGACCAACACCCCGGACTCGCCCAACGTCGGCGTCGTCGTCAAGACACGGCCGCGGACGCGCAAGCCGGCGATGTACAAGGTGCTGATGCTGAACGACGACTACACGCCCATGGAGTTCGTCGTGCACGTGCTGGAGCGCTTCTTCCAGAAGTCGCGCGACGAGGCGACGCGCATCATGCTGCACGTCCACAAGCGCGGCGTCGGCGTGTGCGGGGTCTATACCTATGAGGTGGCCGAGACCAAGGTGACCCAGGTGATGGACTTGGCGCGGCAGAACCAGCATCCGCTGCAGTGCACGATCGAGAAGGACTAGACGGCTGAGTGCCAGGCTGGGGCGGCTGGCGGCGGCGGTCTCGTAAAGCGGCGGCGGGATCCTATTTCACTGCTGCCGCCCCGGCGTCCAACCGTCCGCGGCACCTGGTCCACGACTGGTTTCCACTAGCCTTCCGTTGGATTCCATCCAAAGATGACACGGACGCGACATCGGCGGTCGCGACGGGTGATCCAGGGGCGGAGACCAGCCCAGGGTCCGAGCGGCGAAGGAGCGTCAACATGCTGTCACGCAACCTCGAACAGACGCTGCACCGCGCCCTGTCGCTCGCGGGCGACCGCCGGCACGAGTACGCCACCCTGGAGCACCTGCTGCTCGGGCTGGTCGACGACGGCGATGCCGCCACCGTGCTGCGCGCCTGCGGCGTCGACCTCGACAAGCTGCGCGCCGACCTCACCGAGTTCCTGGACAAGGACCTGGCCGGCCTCGCCTCCGACCGCTCCAGCGAGCCGAAGCCGACCGCGGCGTTCCAGCGCGTGGTGCAGCGGGCGGCGATCCATGTGCAGTCGTCCGGCCGCGACGAGGTCACCGGCGCCAACGTGCTGGTGGCGCTGTTCTCCGAGCGCGAGAGCCATGCGGTCTACTTCCTGCAGCTTCAGGACATGACTCGGCTGGACGCGGTCAACTTCATCAGCCACGGCATCGCCAAGGCGCCCGGGCGCATCGCGTCGCGGCCAGCCACCGGCCAGGCCAACGGCAGCGACGGCCCGGAGGGCGAGCGCGAGGAGCGCGGCCGTGGCTCGGCCAAGCAGCAGGACGGGCTGTCCGCCTACTGCGTCAACCTCAACAAGAAGGCGCTGGCAGGCAAGATCGACCCGCTGATCGGGCGCGACCAGGAGATCGAGCGCACGATCCAAATCCTATGCCGGCGCACCAAGAACAACCCACTCTACGTGGGCGATCCCGGCGTCGGCAAGACCGCGATCGCCGAGGGCCTCGCCAAACGCATCGTCGAGAACGACGTGCCGGAGGTGCTGGCGAAGTCCACCATCTACGCGCTCGACATGGGGGCGCTGCTGGCCGGCACCCGCTACCGCGGCGACTTCGAGGAGCGGCTGAAGGCGGTGGTGACCGAGCTCGAGGCCAACCCGGGCGGCATCCTGTTCATCGACGAGATCCACACCGTGATCGGCGCCGGCGCCACCTCCGGCGGCGCGATGGACGCGTCCAACCTGCTGAAGCCGGCGCTGGCGCAGGGCACGCTGCGCTGCATCGGCTCGACCACCTACAAGGAGTTCCGGCAGCACTTCGAGAAGGACCGCGCGCTGGTGCGGCGGTTCCAGAAGATCGACGTCAACGAGCCGTCGGTCGAGGATGCGGTCAAGATCCTCCGCGGCCTCAAGGTCAACTACGAGAAGCACCACAAAGTGTCCTACACAGATGAGGCGATCCGCGCCGCCGTCGAGCTCGCGGTGAAGTACATCCACGACCGCAAGCTCCCCGACAAGGCGATCGACGTCATCGACGAGGTCGGCGCCTCGCGAATGCTCCAGCCGGAGGAGAAGCGCCGCAAGGTGGTGACGCTGCGCGACGTCGAGGAGATCGTCGCCAAGATCGCCCGCATTCCCCCTAAGAGCGTTTCGGCGGACGACAAGGAGACGCTGCGTTCGCTGGAGCGCGACCTGAAGTCGATGGTGTTCGGCCAGGACCGCGCGATCGAGGCGCTGTCGGCGGCGATCAAGCTGTCCCGCGCCGGCCTGCGCGACGCCGAGAAGCCGATCGGCAACTACCTGTTCTCCGGCCCCACCGGCGTCGGCAAGACCGAGGTGGCCAAGCAGCTGGCGTCCACCCTGGGCATCGAGCTGATCCGCTTCGACATGTCCGAATACATGGAGCGGCACTCAATCTCGCGGCTGATCGGCGCACCCCCGGGCTATGTCGGCTTCGACCAGGGCGGCCTCCTCACCGACAGCATCGACCAGCACCCGCACGCGGTGCTGCTGCTCGACGAGATCGAGAAGGCGCACGTCGACCTCTACAACATCCTCCTGCAGGTGATGGACCACGGCAAGCTCACCGACCACAACGGCAAGACGGTCGACTTCAGGAACGTCATCCTGATCATGACCACAAACGCCGGCGCGGCGGACCTCACCCGCGAGGCGATCGGCTTCGGGCGCGACAACCGCGCCGGCGAAGACGAGGAGGCGATCAAGCGAATCTTCACGCCGGAGTTCCGCAACCGGCTCGACGCCATCATCCCGTTCGCGGGCCTGACCCCCGAGATCGTCGGACGCGTGGTCGAGAAATTCGTGCTTCAGCTCGAGGCGCAGCTGGCCGACCGCAACGTGACCATCGAGGTGTCGTCCTCGGCCAAGGAGTGGCTGGCCGAACGCGGCTACGACCGGCTCTACGGCGCCCGCCCGCTGGCCCGCGTGATCCAGGAGCACATCAAGAAGCCGCTGGCCGAGGAGCTGCTGTTCGGCTCCCTGGTGCACGGCGGCGCGGTGAAGGTGACACTGAAGGACGGCAAGCTGGCCTTCGACTTCATCGAGAACCCGGCCCCGGCACCCGAGCCGGAAGAGGACGGCTCGGAGCGCGAGGCGGAGATTGCCGACTAGGAGGCCCCGTCAACCGGCCTCGAGCTGCCGCCTGGCATCCTCGAGGTCGGCCTCCGGCGGCGGCGGCGACAGCGGCAGCCGCTCCAGCGTGTGGATCAACGCCTCGGCCACCACTAGGTGGGCATACCATTTCCGGTCCGCCGGCACGATGAACCAGGGCGCATCCGGGGTCGCGGTGGCGGCGATCGCCGCTTCGTAGGCATCCTGGTAGGCATCCCAATGCTTCCGCTCCGCAAGGTCAGCGGCGCTGAACTTCCAGTTCTTGCCCGGATCGTCCAGTCGGGCCAGCAGGCGGCGGCGCTGCTCCTCCTGCGAGACGTGCAGGAAGAACTTGATCACGACCGTCCCCTGTCGGCCCAGATAGGCCTCGAAGTTGCGGATGTCGCGGTAGCGGTGCTTCCAGAACCGCTGGCCGCGCAGCTCCTCGGGCAGGTGCTGCCGGTCGAGCAGGTCCGGATGGACGTGCGTGACCAACACCTCCTCGTAATGGCTGCGGTTGAAGACGCCGAGATGGCCGCGCGGCGGCAGCGCCGCGCTGACGCGCCACAGGAAGCCCTGGGCCAGCTCCACCGGGCCCGGCTGCTTGAACGACACCACCTTCACGCCCTGCGGGTTCACCCCGGACATCACGTGCCGGATGGTGCCGTCCTTGCCGCCGGTATCCATGCCCTGCAGCACCGCGAGCACGGCCCATCGGCCGTCGGCGTAGAGCGCCGACTGCAGCGCCGCCAGCCGTTCGACCCCGTCCCGCAGCAGGGCGCAGCCCTGCTCCTCGCCGAGCGGCGCGCCGTCTCCGTCGGCGGGCGCGTCGGCCGGATCGTACCGGGCCAGCCTGAGATGCTTGCCCGCGGTGACGCGGTAGCGCTTGAGCAGGGCCTTGCGCCGGGCATGATCCATGGCGATGGGCTCAGTCCTCGCGGCGGCGGACGGCGAGTGCGGCCGGCGCCTGCGTCACCGGCATCATCTCGATCCGGTTGACGTTGACCCGCGGCGGCAGGCCGATCACCCAGGCGATCGCCTCGGCAATGTCCTCGGGCAGCAGCGGGTCGGCGTTGCGGTAGACGGCCTCGGCGCGCGCGTCGTCGCCGAAGCGCACGTTGCTGAACTCGCTGCCGCCGACCAGGCCAGGCTCGATGTTGGTGACGCGGACGCCGGTGCCGACCAGGTCGGCCTTCAGGTTGCGGACGAACTGCGCCACGAACGCCTTGGTGCCGCCATAGACGTGGCCGCCGGGATACGGGTAGATGCCGGCGGTGCTGCCGAGCGTCACCACGTGGCCACGGTCGCGCTCGACCATGCCCGGCAACAGCGCCCGCACCGGCCCCAGCACGCCGCCGACGTTGGTCTCGACCATGCGCGCCCAGTCGCGCGGATCGGCCTCCCAGGCCGGCCCCAGGCCGAGCGCCAGGCCGGCGTTGGCGACCAGCACGTCGATCTCGCGCCAGCCCTCCGGCAGCGAGCTCGGCAGGGCGGCGACCGCGTCCCGGTCGGTGACGTCGAGCGGCACGGCCAGCAGGCCGGCGCCCAGTTCCGAGGCGAGCGCATCCAGGCGATCGGCGCGACGGCCGGTGGCGACGACGCGGTGCCCGTCCGCGACCAGCCGCCGCGCCGTGGCCCGGCCGAAGCCGGCGGTGGCGCCGGTGATGAAGACGGTCAGGCCCATGCGTGTCTCCGAGCGTGCGCCGGCGCGTTGTCAGCCGGCGCCCACCCTTTGCGCGAGCTCGGCCTGTCCGGCAAGCTTGGCGCCGCCCGGCCCGTAGAGCCGGAGGTCGAGCCAGGCCGGGGCCGGCAGCAGCGCGGCCGCGCGGCGCAGCGCCGCTTCCTCGGTGCCGAAATACTCCTGCCGCTCCCGCGAGGCCGGGCGGGTGCCGGGCGGCGGCGGGATGACCGGCACCGGGCTCTCGAGGTAGGCGAGAATGAACGGCATGCAGATCCTGGCTCATCCGACGAGACAGCCTCGACCGGGCCGGGAGCGAGCGCAACCGGGCGCATGTCGGGACGGATGCCGGGCGGCCTTGCGCGGAGCGGGGCGATCGCCCCATCTGCGCACGATGCCGACTTCGAACAACGAGCCGGGCAACGACCCGGGCGACGACGGCCCGGGCGCCAGCCTGACCGGACAGCTGCTGATCGCGATGCCGTCGCTGGTCGACCGCGCCTTTCAGCAGACCGTGGTGTTCCTCTGCGCGCACTCGCTCGACGACGGCGCCATGGGCCTGGTGGTGAACCGGCGGCTGGCGGAGCCGGGGTTCGACGACCTGATGGCGCAGCTCGATATCGCGCCGGCGCCGCCGCGGCGGCGGATCGCGCTCTGTGCCGGCGGGCCGATCGAGAGCTCGCGCGGCTTCGTGCTGCACAGCAGCGACTGGAGCGGCGCCGGCAGCCTGACGGTCGATGACGGCATCGTACTGACCGCCAGCCTCGACGTGCTGCGCGACATCGCCGAGGGCCAGGGGCCGCGGCAGGCGCTGCTGGCGCTAGGCCATGCCGCCTGGGGACCGGGCCAGCTCGAGTCCGAGATCCGGCAGAACGCCTGGCTGACCGCGCCGCCGAGCGACGCGCTGGTGTTCGGCGCCGAGCACGACCGCAAGTGGCGGCGGGCGTTCGCGGCGATGGGCATCGATCCGCTGCGCCTGGTCGCCGACATCGGCAACGCCTGAGAGGCCGTTCGAGAAGGGGCCGTGCCGGCGATCCAACGCAACCGTCTCCGCTTCCGGTGCTCACGGCCAGGAGGCCGCTCCGCTCCGGTTCCGGGCGGTGTCACGCCGGCCGTGCCGCTGCGGGGCACTTTCACTCGGCACAGCCCCTTCTCGAACGGCCTCTTCACTTGCCTTGTAGGCTACCAGATGAAGCCTGGCACCGTCGCCACTGGGGCCAGCCCGGCTGACCGCGCCTCGGCCTCGGCCAGCGCCGTGTCGCCACCGAGCAGCTCGGCGTGGATGCCGCCCAGCACCCAGCACGAATCGAGGCCGGCGGCGCGGGCACCGGCGATGTCGGTGGCAAGGCTGTCGCCGACCGCCAAGACACGGTCGTTGGCGCAGTCCAGCATGCGACGCACCGGCTGGTAGATCCCGGGATGGGGCTTGCCGATGGATCGGACCTCGCCGCCGTACTCGGCGTAGTAGCGGGCCAGCAGCCCGGCGCAGATCAGGCGCTGTCCGTCCCGCACCACCGCGAGGTCGGGGTTGGCGCAGACCATCGGCAGCCGGCGGGCAGCGCAATCCCGCAGCACCGGCAAATAAGGCGCCACGTCGGTCTCGCCCGCCTGGTCGTCCGGGCCGGTGTTGAGCACGAAGTCGGCCTTCGCCGGGGTCGCGACCCGACGCTGCGGCAGCCCCTCGAACAGTCCGCGGTCCTTCGCCGGCCCCAGATGCCAGACGCGGCCGCCCAACGCGGCGAACCACGGGTCCGAACGCTCGATGAGCGCCGTGCGGGTGGCTTCGCCGCTGGTCAGCAGGCCGTCGTAGGCGTCGTCGGGAACGCCGAGCCGGCGCAGCGTGTCCCGCACCCCGCCCAGCCGGCGGGGCGCGTTCGACAGCAGCACGATCCGGCGGCCGGCGCCGCGCAGCCGCGCCAGGCAGTCGACGGCGCCGGGATAGGCGCTGACGCCGTCGTGGATCACCCCCCACAGGTCGACGATGAGGCCGTCATAGCGCGGCGCCAGCGCCGCCATGCCGGGCAGATGGCGCGTCACCGCCGGGATCGCCGGGCCGCCTCGAGCGATCCGTGGCCGGCGGCGGCCAGCGCCCGGCGCAGCTCGCCCTTCAGCCGGCGCAGCAGCGCCGGCCCCTCGTAGGCGAAGCTGGTGTAGACCTGCACCAGATCGGCGCCGGCGCGCACCCGGTCCAGGATGTCGGCGCCGGTCTCGATGCCGCCGCCGGCGACCAGCGTGAGCCGGCCGGCTGAATGCCGCGACACCGCGGCCAGCATGGCGGAGGCGCGCGCGCGCAGCGGCCGGCCGGACAGCCCGCCGGCCTCGCCGGCATGGCGGCCGGCAAGGCCGGGCGGCCGCGCCAGCAAGGTGTTGGAGACGATCAGCCCGTCGATGCCGGCGGCGACCGCGGTCTCGACGATGCCGCCCAGCGCGGCATCGTCCAGGTCAGGCGCCAGCTTGACCAGCAGCGGCGTGCCGAGCGCGCCGCGGGCGGCGACGACCGTGTCCAGCAGCCCGCTCAGCCGCTTCACCCGCTGCAGGTCGCGCAGGCCGGGCGTGTTCGGCGAGGACAGGTTGATCACCAGGTAGTCGGCCAGCGGCGCCAGGCGGCGCACGCCGTGCGCGTAGTCGAGCAGCGGATCGGCCCCCTCCTTGTTGATGCCGAGGTTGGCGCCGAGCGGCACGCCGAGCGGCCGGCCGGCGCGCAGGCGGCGCAGGCGGGCCTCGAAACGGTCCAGCCCGCGGTTGTTGAAGCCCATGCGGTTGATCACGGCGCCGTCCTCCGGCAGCCGGAACAGGCGCGGCTTCGGATTGCCCGGCTGCGGCCGCGGGGTGACGGTGCCGGCCTCGACGAAGCCGAAGCCGAGCCGCGCCAGCGGCCGCATCGCCTGCCCGTCCTTGTCGAAGCCGGCGGCGATGCCGATCGGGTTGGCGAAGGCGAGCCCCATCGCCTGCACCCCGAGGCCGGCATCGTCGGCCGCCGGGCCGCGTCCGGCCAAGCCGAGCGAGAGCGCCCGCAGCGCCAGCCGGTGGGCGCGCTCCGGGTCGAGCCGGCGCAGCAGCGGCTGGGACAGGCGGACGGCGGACTGCAGCATCATGGGTATCGTCGTGCCGCATGACGAAGAAGAAGGCCAGGGCTCTGCCCTGGACCCGCCAAGGGCCGGCGGCCCTTGGAACCCGTTGCTTAAGGAATGGTGTCCAGAGGCTCCGCCTCTGGCGGGGTCCAGGGGCGGAGCCCCTGGCCTTACCTGTCTTGCCAGCCGACGGTCGGGGCGCGATCCTGCGCGCATGTGGAACGAGCCCTACCTCGAGACCTGCTGCCGGTCGGCGCTGCACCGGCTGCTGCTGTGCGGTGCCGCCGGGCGCCCGGACGCGCAGCGCGCGGAGCTCAAGGACGCGCGCTGCCTCGACCGGCTGCGGCAGCTGGGGCTGGCCGAGCACGGGGATGGCCACTACCGGCTCACCGCCGCCGGGCAGGCGCGGCACGCGCTGGAGATCATGAAGATCGCGTGAGGGGCGGGTGGGTCGGTGCCCGGACGGGACGCGCGCGATGAGGCACGAGGACGTCTGGCGGGCGCTCGACACGCTAGCGGCCGAGAAGGGCCTGTCGCCCTCGGGCCTGGCGCGGGCGGCGGGGCTCGACCCCACCGCCTTCAACCGCTCCAAGCGCACCAGCCCGAACGGGCTGCGCTGGCCCAGCACCGAGAGCCTGTCGCGGGTGTTGTCGGCCACCGGCGCCAGCCTGGAAAGCTTCACCGCCCTGGTCGGCGGCGCCCGCGCGCTGACCGGGGGGGGCCGCGAGCGGGCGCGCTACCTGCCGCTGCTGCCGCTGTCGCGGTTGGGCGAGGTCGAGCTGTTCGACGCGCTGGGCCATCCGGCCGGGCACGGCTGGGAGCAGACCGAGGTGCCGCAGCCCGGCGACCCGCACAGTTACGCGGTGCGCCTCGACGACCCGCGCTTCGAGCCGGTGTTCCGCGAGGGCGGCATCCTGATCCTGTCGCCCGACTCGCCGATCCGGCCGGGAGACCGGATGCTGGTGCGGGCCGACGGCGGCATCAACGCGTTCGTGGCGGGCACGCCGTGCCGGCCGTTGGACCGGCGCGGCGGCGAGCTCGCCGAGCGGCCGGACTGGTCGCACCGGATCGTGTGGACCAGCCTGTAGAAGGATCGGACGGCGGCCAGGCGCCGCATCGGCTCCAGTCTTTCGACCTAAACCGGTCCGGTCGCGCGCCAAGCCCCTGCCCTCACGCCGCCTCGAGCCGGTCCCGCCCCATGCGCACGAGCCGGGTCTCCCGCCCCAGCGCCGCCAGCACCACGACCAGCAGGGCGATCACGGCGATGACGCCGGCCAGCGCCCAGCGGATGTCGCTGCCGGCGAGGCCGGCGATCCAGACCTGCAGGTTGGCGTTGGGCGAGGCGATGAGGTTGCCGAGCTGGTAGACCAGGCCCGGGAAGGTGCCGCGGATGGCGGCGGGCGAGATCTCGTTCAGGTAGGCCGGCACCACGCCCCAGGCGCCCTGGACGCAGAACTGGAGCAGGAAGCCGCCGATCGCCAGCGGCACCGCGTGGCCGGCAAAGGCCCAGAGCGGGATCATCGGCACGGCCAACAGGGCGGCCAGGCCCAGCGCCCAGCGCCGGCCGATCCGCTGGCTGAACGCGCCGAAGCACAGGCCGCCGCAGATGGCGCCGACGTTGTAGGTGACCATCATCGCGACGACGGTGGCGTGCGGGAAGTGGTGGTAGCCGGCCAGGAACAGCTTCGGGTAGAGGTCCTGCGAGCCGTGCGAGAAGAACAGCATCGCGGTCATCAGCACGATCGCATAGACGCCGAGGCCGGCGTGGCGGCGCAGCACTGCGAGCGGGCCCTGCACGGAAGAGGCGGCGCCCAGGGCGGCGCGCATCGCCCAGTCCGGGCTCTCGGGCACGTTGCGGCGGATGTAGAACACCAGCAGCGCCGGAGCGGCGCCGACCATGAACATGCCGCGCCAGCCGATCGCCGGCTCGGCGATGAACAGCAGCGAGGCGAGCAGGTAACCGGTCGGGTAGCCGGTCTGCAGGATGCCCGACACCACGCCGCGCCAGCGCGCCGGCACGCTCTCCATCGCCAGCGAGGCGCCCACGCCCCACTCGCCGCCCATGGCGACGCCATAGAGGGCGCGCAGCAGCAGGAACACGGCAAAGCTCGGCGCGAAGCCGGTCAGCAGCTCGAAGGCGGCGTAGCAGAGCACGTTCACCATCATGGTCGGGCGGCGGCCGTAGCGGTCGGCGAGGCGGCCGAAGCCCCAGGCGCCGATCACCCGGCAGGCGAGCGTCACGGTGAGCGCCCAGGCGGTGGCGCCGACGGTGACGCCGAAGCTGCGCGCCACGGTGTCGAGCACGAACACCATGATGAAGAAGTCGAAACTGTCCAGCATCCAGCCGAGGTAGCAGGCGACCACCACGTGGAACGCGGCGCGCCGCTCGTCGGCCGACACCGGGCGGTCCGGCACCGCGACGGTGCCCCCCAGGCCGGCATCCGGTGGACCGGAGCCCGTGCTGCCTGCCACCATCGACAACTCCCCCGTTTTGGCGGCGAGCATAGAGACGGGCCCGGTTTCGACAATCGACGCGCCGCGTTGGACCACCGGGAAGGCCAAATGGCCCCCCGCCTGGGGATGCCGCCATGAACCGGACCGACCGCCGCATCATCCTGCTGGCCTGCTGCCTGGCCGCCCTGGCCGCCCTGGCCGGCCTGGTCGACGCGATCGGCTACCTGGCGCTGCACGGCTTCTACGTGTCGTTCATGAGCGGCAACTCGACGCGGCTGGCGGTCGGGTTGGGACAGCGCTCGTTCCATGTCGCGATGGTCGCGGGCGGATTGATCGGGCTGTTCGTGGGCGGCGTGGTGGCGGGCGAGCTGGTAAACCGGGCCATGGGGCGCCGCCACCGGCAGCTCGGCGTGGTGGCGCTGCTGCTGGCGCTGGCGGCGCTAGCGGCCTCGCTCGGCCGGGAGCGGGTGGCGCTGGCGCTGGCGACGCTGGCGCTAGGTGCGGCGAACACCGTGCTGCAGCGGGTGGGCACGATCAGCATCGGCGTCACCTACATGACCGGGACGCTGGTCAGGCTGGGCTGCGGCATCGCGGCGGCGCTGCTGGGCGGCCCGCGCTGGGGCTGGGTGCCCTACCTGCTGCTGTGGCTGTCGCTGCTGGGCGGCTCGGTGACCGGCGCGCTGCTGTTCCCGGTCCTGGGGCTGCTCGGGCTGTGGCTGGCGGCTGGGTACTGCGCGCTGCTGGCGGCGCTGGTGGCGATCGGCGGCGGGCGGACGCCCGGGCTCGACCGCGAGTCGTAAGGAGAAGGCCAGGGCGCTGCCCTGGACCCGTTGGGGCCGTGGGCCCCAAACCTCGATTCGCAAGAAGATGATTCGTGCGTGGAAGTATGACCTCAACGAATCGGGGCCTGGGGCCGTCGTGCGCCAGCACGCTTCGTGTGACGGCCCCAGTGGGGTCCAGGGACAAAGCCCCTGGCCTTCCTGCCGATGCGACAGCCGTGGAACGGACGCAGCCTCAGGCGGGGGCGATGACGAAGGCGCCGCCGGGGTTGCCGGCCGGATCGCGCCAGAACGCGGTGCCGGCGAGGCGGGCGACGATCGCCGGCGGCAGCACGCAGCGGCGGTGGCGGGCCTGCACGCGGGGACGCACCGCGTGCAGGCCCGGGGTGTTGAGTGCGGCGTCGAAAGCGTCGCCGCCGACCGGGGCGACGGCGTCCGGGTCGTGCGCGAAGGCCGGCAGGCCGAGCAGGTCGTAGAGCAGCGCCAGCACCCGCCGCGGGTCCGCCACCAGCTCGTCGTAGTCGAGCACGATCAGGCGGTGGGCGTGCTCACCGTAGAAGGCGTCCTGCAGCGCCTGCCAGGCGGCGCCGAACGCGCCGGTGACCGCCATCAGCTGCTCGACGCGGTCGAACACGGTGGCCGACGCCGGCAGGCCGTGCAGCTTGGAGACCAGATAGGGGTTGCGGCGGAACAGGCCCTCGAAGCTGTCGATGATCCAGACCGGGTCGCGCACGCAGGCGACGATGCGGGCGTTGGGGGCGAGGTCGGCGAGCAGGCCGAGATGGGCGCACCAGGCGCGGTTGGTGTCGAACGGCACGGCGTCGGCGGGCACGCCCTCCAGCACGGCGTCGAACAGGGCGGACAGCACGCGGCGGCGGCCGCGGTCGTCGAAGCCGGCGGCATACTCGCCCTGCCCCAGCACCGGCAGCACGCGCTCGCACAGCACCGCCAGCGGGCCGCTCGTGCCGGCGCGCAAGGACGGGTTCTGGCGCAGCAGGGCGGCCAGCAGCGTGGAGCCGGAGCGCGGCAACCCGGAGATGAAATGCATCGTTCGCTTGGTCACACCCGGGGACATGCCATGAAAATCAGCGCGCGCAACATCCTGAGCGGCCGCATCGTCACCCTGACCAAGGGGGCGACCACGGCCCACGTCCGGCTGGAGCTCGCCGATGGTGGCCCGATCGTGACCGCCTCGATCACCAACGAGGCGGTGGACGAGCTGGGTCTCGCGGTCGGAGCCGAGGCGAGTGCCGTGATCAAGGCCTCCGACGTCATGATCGCGGTGGCCTAGCGCCATGGGGCTGCTGGTCGACGGGGTCTGGCAAGACCGCTGGTATGAGACCCGCGACGGGCGGTTCGAGCGCCAGGATAGCCGGTTCCGCAGCTGGGTGACGCCGGACGGACGGCCGGGAGCGACCGGCGAGGGCGGGTTCGCGGCCGCACCCGGCCGCTACCACCTGTTCGTCTCGCTCGCCTGCCCGTGGGCGCACCGGACGCTGATCGGGCGCAGCCTGAAGGGGCTGCAGCCGGCGATCGGGCTGTCGGTGACGAATTGGCTGATGGGCGGGCAGGGCTGGAGCTTCGAGCCGGGGCCGGGCGTGGTGCCGGACCCGATCCTGGGCGCCGGCCACCTGCACGAGCTCTACGTCGCGGCCAACTCGCACTACACCGGCCGGGTGACGGTGCCGGTGCTGTGGGACCGCGAGCGCGGCACGATCGTCTCCAACGAGAGCGCCGACATCCTGCGCATGCTGAACGGCGCCTTCGACGGCGCCGGCGCGCGCCCGGTCGAGGACCGGTTCGCCGACCTCTGGCCGGAGCCGCTGCGCGACGAGATCGAGGCGGTCAACGCGCGGGTGTACGCGACCGTCAACAACGGCGTCTACCGGGCCGGCTTCGCCACCACGCAGGACGCCTACGAGGCGCCGGTCGGCGAGCTGTTCGAGACGCTGGACTGGCTGGAGCGGCGCCTGTCCGACCGGCGCTACCTGATGGGCGAGGCGCCGACGGAAGCGGACATCCGGCTGTTCACCACGCTGGTGCGCTTCGACGCGGTGTATCACGGGCACTTCAAGTGCAACCTGCGGCAGATCCTCGACTACCCGGCGCTGTGGCGGTTCACCCGCGAGGTGTACGGCTGGCCGGGCGTCGCCGAGACGGTCGATTTCCTCCACATCAAGCGGCACTACTACCAGAGCCATCCGACCATCAACCCGAACCGCATCGTGCCGCTGTTCGTGCCGGACCTCGCCGGCGACGGGTTCCCGGTCGCAGGCTGACCAGCCCCGGCGGCCCGCTTGCAGCCGCCCCGACAAGGGGAGAAAACCGTTCCGAGGCCAGAGATGGAGCGGTGGATGTTCGGCAGGAAGAAAGGGCAGGCGATCGGGGCCGCCCCCGGCGGCGGGACGGCCGCCGCGACGCGGGCGTCGGCATCAGGGCGGCCGGTACCCAAGCCGCCGCCGGCCGCGTCCAAGGGCAAGCAGGCGTACGAAGCCCGGCGAGCCGAGAAGGCCGGCGTCGGGCTCGAGAAGTGGATGGCCGACAAGGAACGACGGACCCAGGCCGAGCGGGAGGCGGAACAGCGGGCGCGCCGCAAGGCGCTGCCCTCGAAGAAGTCGGGCCTGCTGCGTCGGCTGCTCGATCGGGCGCACAAGCCGCTCTGATCACGTCCGCTTAACCAGCGGCGGCATAGCCTCGTCCGCCGCCGCCATTCCACCCGGAGATCGCCCGATGCTCGACAGTCCCGCCGCCGGCGTCGCCGCACGACCGCTCAGCCGCGACGGCGCCATCGTGCCGGTCATCCTGTCCGGCGGGTCCGGCAGCCGGCTGTGGCCGGTGTCGCGGGCGAGCTTTCCGAAGCAGCTCTGGCCGCTGATCTCGGACCGCACCATGCTGCAGGAGACGGCGCTGCGCGGGGTCGGCCCGGGCTTCGCGCCGCCGGTGATCGTCTGCAACCAGGAGCACCGATTCCTGATCGCCGAGCAGCTGCGCGAGGCCGGGATCGAGGGGGCCCGCATCGTGCTGGAACCGGTCGGGCGCAACTCGGCGCCGGCGGTGGCGGCGGCGGCGCTGCTGGTGGCCGAGACCGAGCCCGATGCCGTGCTGTGGATGATGGCGGCGGACTCCGCGATCCGGCGGCCCGAGGCGCTGGCGGATTCGGTGGGGCTGGCGGTCGAGGCGGCGCGCGGTGGCCGGCTGGTCACGTTCGGCATGCGGCCGACGCGGGCCGAGACCGGCTACGGCTACATCGAGGCGGGCGAGCCGCTGGAAGGGTTGCCCGGCGTCCGGGCGCTGGCCGCCTTCGTCGAGAAGCCGAATGCGGCGACCGCGGCGGAGCTGGCTGCGTCGGGCCGGCACCTGTGGAACTCAGGCATGTACGTGTTCACCGCCCGCACGCTGCTGGACGAGATGCAGGCGCATGCGCCGGACGTGCTGTCGGCGGTGCGGCGCGCGGTCGAGGGCCGCGAGACCGACCTCGACTTCATCCGGCTTGAGCCGGCGGCGTTCGGGCAGGCTCCCGACATCAGCCTCGACTACGCGGTCGCCGAGCGGACGGGGCGGGCAGCGGTGGTGCCGGCCGACCTCGGCTGGTCCGACGTCGGGAGCTGGGACGCGCTGTGGGAGATCAGCGCCAAGGACGACACCGGCAACGTGGCGATCGGCGACGTGTTCCTGGAGCACACCACCAACTGCTACGTGCGCTCCGACGGCATCGTCACCGCGGTGACCGGGCTCGACGACGCGGTGGTGGTGGTGACCGAGGATGCGGTGCTGGTAACGCACCGCGACCGCGCGCAGGACGTGAAGAAGGTGGTGGACCGGCTGCGCCGGGCGGGCCGGCACGAGGCGGTGGCGCACAACCGCTGCTACCGGCCGTGGGGGTTCTACGAAAGCCTGATCCAGGGCGACCGGTTTCAGGTCAAGCGGATCGTGGTGCTGCGGGGCCAGAAGCTGTCGCTGCAGCGGCACTACCACCGTGCCGAGCACTGGGTGGTGGTGGCCGGCGTGGCGCTGGTCACGCGCGACGGCGAGCAGGTGATGGTGCGCGAGAACGAGAGCATCTACCTGCCGCTCGGCTGCGTGCACCGGATGGAGAACCCCGGCCGGATCCCGCTGACCCTGATCGAGGTGCAGTCGGGCGCCTATCTCGGCGAGGACGACATCGTGCGGCTGGAGGACACCTACAACCGGAGCTAGCGCCGGCTGGTGCCGTCCGGCCGGATCGGCCGATCATTCATTTTGCCGTCGACTTGAACATCAGGCGAAACGTTGCCGATGAGGGTTGCTCCGCAACGAGCGAGGCCCGCAACGTCCTACCGCAGCCCCAATTCGCGGCGGCGCAGCGACAGGCCGAAGGTGAGGGCCGCGACGCCGCCCACGACCAGCTCGATCGCGACCACGGTACCGAGCAGCCAGAGGCCGGACCAGGGCAGCGAGCCGTAGATCAGGACGCCGACGAGCAGGGCCACCAGGCCGCTCAGCAACAGGCCCCACCAGCCGCCGAGCTGGCGGTGGCCGACAGCCCAGACCGCGCGGGCGAGGCCGGCGAAGATCAGGCAGCCGGCCAGGAGGGCAGTCAGCAGCACCGATCCGGTCACCGGCTCGCGGATGATGGCGACGCCGCCCAGCACGTAGAGCAGCCCGATCAGCGCCGGCAGCCACACGCCGGCGCGGAGCGGCGCCGACCGGTCGCCGCCGCCGCGATGCGCGAAGGCGTGCGCCAGCTGGGCGATCCCGGCGAGGATCATCAGAAGCCCGATCAGGACGGTGCTGGCCAGCGTGGTGGCGACGGCATCGGCCCAGGCCAGCACGCCGAGCAGGACGAGGACGATGCCGAGTGCCACGAACCAGCCGGCCCGGGGGGCGGGCCGTGTCAGGGCGGACGAGAAATCGATGCGACGGCCGGACATGGGCACCTCCTGCGCGGGGCGGCACGCGCCTCCGCCGGTCAAGACGTTTCGCCCCGCCGCCCGTTGCAGGCGGATGCGATCCCGCCCCCACCTGCGCCGCGCGGCGCTCGCCATGGCCGTGCTGTCGGGGCTGGCGGCACTGTCGATCGCGCTGCTGCCGTTGCTGCTGGTGCTGCTTCTGCTTCTGTTCGACCGCGTGACGCAGGGGGTCATGGTGCTGCTGGGCGCGCTGCTGGACTGGCTGCGGTCGCTGCTGCCGGCCGGTTCCGGCACCTTGCCGCCGTATCGGGCGCTGGTCGCGAGCCCGGCGGCGGTGGCGCTGCGGGCGCTGCTACCCGGCCTGCCCTGCCTGGCCGGACTGCTGCTGATCGCCGCGCGGCGCTGGCGGCCGGCGCTGCTGTGCTGGAGCCTGGCCATCGGCGCAGCACTCGTCGACGCGGATCCGCTGATCCCGCTCGTCCTGCTGCCGGGCCTGGTGGCCACCCTGGTGCTTGCAGGTAGAGGCTGAACGAACGCGGATCTGGGGCCTCTGGCCCAGCGGGGTCCAGGGGCGGCGCCCCTGGCCTTCACGGCAACCGGACGATCCCGCCTGCCTGATCCGGCCGCAGCGTCACGCGATACAGCCGGTAGCGTTCCGCCACCTGCCCGTCGCGGCCACGCACCAGCTCGCCTGCCGGCACCAGGGATGCCCAGGGACGCGGATCGGGCGCGTCGTGCCGGCGCTCGCTGCGGATCAGCAGCCCGTCCATGACATCCGGACGCGGCGGCGGCAGCCGGAACAGGCGCCAGCGCGGCTCCACCCCCAGCACCTCGCGTTCTGGCAGGGTATGGGCGAGCTCGGCGGCGAGGCCGTATTCGTCGGCGGCGACGAAGCCGGGCGTGGCGGCTGCCGCCGCCTGGGCCAGCGCCGGCCAGCCGGCCAGGCGCTGCAGGGTGACGTCGAGCGTGCGCGGCAGCGGCCACGGCGCCAGCGTCGCCTGGACGTAGATCGGCAGCGCCAGCACCAGGCCCAGCGCGGCGGCCGGGGCCCAGCGGCGCGGCGGCGTCGCCGCCGCGGCGAGGGCCGCCCCCGGATACAGCAGCCCCGGCCAGTTCGCCTGCACCCGGCCGCCGGTCGCGTGCTGCACGAACACCGCCAGCGGCAGCAGCGTGGTCCAGGCCAGCAGCGCGGCGGGGAGATCGCCGCGGCGGCCGAGCCGGGCCGCGCCGGCCAGGCCCAGCGCCAGCAACGCGAACACCCCGGGGGTGGCCAGGCCGATCTGGCCGAGGGCGAGCTCGGCCAGGTAGCGTCCAGCCTGGCCCGGATGCCAGTCGCCGGTGCGGCCGCCCTGCTTGACCAGACTGGCCCAGCCGTGCGCCGCGTTCCACGCCAGCATCGGCAGGACCAGCAACAGCGACAGCAGCGCCGCGAGCCAGGGTGCCGGCCGCCGCAGCCAGCCCCGTCCAGCCCGCGTCGCCAGCAGCCAAGCCGCCAGCCCGGCGGCGGGAAGCAGCGCGGTATATTTGCTGTCCAGCGCCAGCCCGAGGCCGAGGCCCGCCAGCAGCCACCAGCTGCCGCGTCCGGTGGCGACCGCGCGCAGCACCGCGGCCAGCGCCAGCGTCCAGAAGAACAGCAGCGGCGTGTCCGGGGTCATGGTGACGCTGCCGACGCCGAGCACCAGGGTCGCGTTCAGCAGCACGCCAGCCGCGACCGCGCGGAGGCGTCGCCCGGCACCGTCGCCGCAATCCGCCGCCGCCATGCCCAGCAGCAGCGTGCCGAGCGCCGCCGACAGCGGCGACAGCAGCCTCACCCCCAGCGGGCCGTCGCCCGCCAGCCAGGTGCCGGCGCGGATCCAGAGTGCGACCATCGGCGGATGGTCGAGATAGCCGGGCGCCAACGCCCGCGACCACACCCAGTAGTAGCATTCGTCTGGCGACAGCGGCGCCGTGGCACAGACCAGCAGCCGCAGCAGCGTCAGCCCGGCGAGCGCCGCCAGCCAGGGCGCCAGCGGGAGCCGGGGTGGGGTCAGCGCAGGCGCCAGATCAGGGTCGAGGAGACCGCGTAGTTCCACACCACGCCGACCGCGGCGCCGGCGGCGCTGGCCGGCTGCCAGCCGTGATGCTGCTGGTGCAGGGCCTGGGCGATGCCGACGTTGGCGACGGCGCCGACGCCGCAGACCAGCATGAACAGCGCCAGGCCGGCGCCAAGCCGGCGGCCGCGCAGCCGGCGGTCGCGATAGGTCAGGCTGTTGTTCAGCCAGAAGTTCACGCCCATGGCGACTAGCGTGCCGCCGATCTGCGCGCCCTCGAAGCCGGCGCCGAACCGGCGCGCCACGTCCAGCACCGCGAGGTTGACCAGCACGCCGGCCGAGCCCACGGCGGCGAAGCCGATGAAGCGCACCGGCAGCAGCCCGCGGCAGGCCTTGTCGAGCAGCATGGCGCCGAACTGGGCCAGCACCAGCACGTCGAGCTTGCTCTCGCCGGCCTGCCGCGGCCGGAACCGCGCCGGAACCTCCAGCACCCGAGGGGCCTGCGGCGCCGACAGGATCAGGTCGAGCAGGATCTTGAAGCCCTCGCCGCTGAGCCGCGGCGCCGCCTGCTCGAAGTAGCGGCGCCGGCAGGCGAAGAACCCGCTCATCGGGTCGCCCAGCGGCGGGTAGCCAGGCCGCCCGGGCAGCAGTGCCTGGGCCAGGCGGATGCCGCCCTCCGACAGGCGGTGCCGCCAGGCCGAGGACAGCCCGCCCGCGTCGCCGCCCGCCACGTGGCGAGAGCCGACCGCGATGTCGCAGGCGTCCGCCTGTACCGCGTCCAGCATGATCGGCAGCCGCGTCTCGTCGTGCTGCAGGTCGCCGTCCATCACCGCGACGAGCCGTGCGGACGAGGACAGCACGCCCTCGATCACGGCTGAGGACAGCCCGCGACGGCCGATCCGGCGCAGGCCGCGTACGCGCGGGTCGGAAGCGGCCAGGACGCGGATCTCCTCGGCGGTGCCGTCCGGGCTGTCGTCGTCGACGAACACCACCTCCCAGGCGCGATCCGCCAGCGCCGCGTCCAGGGCCGCCACCAGCGGGCGGACGTTCGGGCGCTCCCGGTAGCAGGGCACAACGATGGTGATCGTGGGGCTGGTCACGGGAAGGCCAGGGCTCTGCCCTGGACCCGTTGGGGCCGTGGGCCCCAAACCCCGATTCGCAAGAATATATCCCACAACGAATCGGGGCGTGGAGCCGTCGTGCGCCAGCACGCTTCGCGTGACCGCCCCAGTGGGGTCCAAGGGCAAAGCCCCTGACCTTCTTCCAAGGCCGTCAGGTTGGTACCCCGACGAGGTCGCGGCTGGTGCGGATGGTCTGCAGCGTCTGCAGCCGACTGACGTGCGGCATGGCCGTCAGGCGCCGGGTGAGCTGGTTCTCCTGCGCGGTGTCGCGCGCCAGGAGCCGCAGCAGGAAGTCGCTGCCGCCGCGGATCATGTGGCATTCGCGCACCTCCGGCCATTCCGCGACCTCGGCCTCGAACTGCGCCAGCACCGCATCGCGCTGGCTGTCGAGCCCGACCAGGGCGAAGAACGTGACCGGCCAGCCCAGCGTGTGGGGATCGGTGTCGCAATGATAGCCGCGGATGACGCCAAGCTCCTCCAGCCGGCGCACCCGCCGCAGACAGGGCGGGGCGGAGATGCCAGCGCGGCGCGCCAACTCGACGTTGGTCATCCGGCCGTCGCGCTGCAGCTCGCCGATGATCCGGCGATCGATGGCGTCGAGCTCCGCCGCCGGCACGGTCTTGTCTGCGCTCTGCATCGTGGGCGAGGTGTATTGCACAAGGCTCCGGCCGGGAAGACCGCCCTCCCCCCTGGCCAGGCTGGCCGGCATCTTGCTTGCACCGCAGCAAAACGCGCTCATATCCTGGCCTGCCCTCACCGGGAAGCGACTCCGCCGCCATGACCCAGACCATCGTCACCGACCTGCTCGTGATCGGCGCCGGCCCCGCCGGCTACACCGCCGCGATCTATGCCGCCCGCGCCAACATGAAGCCGGTGCTGGTCTCCGGCCTGCAGCCGGGCGGCCAGCTGATGATCACCACCGAAGTCGAGAACTATCCGGGCTTCGCCGAGGGCGTGCAGGGCCCGTGGCTGATGGAGCAGATGGCCGCACAGGCCGAGCACGTCGGCACCCGCGTGATCTCCGACCTGATCATGGAGTGCGACCTGTCGCCCCGCCCGCCGGGCGAGCCGTTCCGCCTGGTCGGCGACGGCGGCGACGTCTACCTGGCGCGCACCGTGGTGATCGCGACGGGAGCGCAGGCGCGCTGGCTGGGCCTGCCGTCGGAGAGCCGGCTGCACGGCTCGGGCGTATCGGCCTGCGCCACTTGCGACGGCTTCTTCTATCGCGGCCGGCGGGTGGCGGTGATCGGCGGCGGCAACACCGCGGTGGAGGAGGCGCTGTTCCTCACCCGCCACGCCGAGCACGTCACCCTGATCCACCGCCGCGACCGGCTGCGCGCCGAGAAGATCCTGCAGGCCCGGCTGTTCGAGCACCCGAAGGTCTCGGTGCTGTGGAACAAGGTGGTCGAGGACATCACCGACGCCGGCTCGCCGCCGGTGGTGGACGGCATCGTGCTGCGCGACACGCTCACCGGCGAGGCGAGCCGGCTCGGCGTCGACGGGGTGTTCGTGGCGATCGGCCACACCCCCAACACGCTGGTGTTCCAGGGCCAGGTGGCGCTCGACGGCGAGGGCTACGTGGTCACCGAGCCCGGCAGCACCCGCACCTCGGTGCCGGGCGTGTTCGCGGCCGGCGACGTGCAGGACAAGATCTTCCGCCAGGCGGTGACCGCGGCCGGCACCGGCTGCATGGCGGCGCTGGAGGCCGAACGATACCTGACCGAAAAGATCCTGTTGGCCACCCACGGCACCGAGACGGTCCGCGAGCCGGTCGCCGCCGAGTAGCCTCCCGGCGGCCCGACGGTCCAGATGGGCATCGATCCATGACCCACGTTGAATGAAAGAGGCGACGCGCATGGATTGGGACAAGCTCAGGATCTTCCATGCGGTCGCCGAGGCCGGCAGCTTCACCCATGCCGGCGACGTGCTCAGCCTCAGCCAGTCGGCGGTCAGCCGGCAGATCTCGGCGCTGGAGGAGGCGCTGCAGGTGCCGCTGTTCCACCGCCATGCGCGCGGCCTGATCCTGACCGAGCAGGGCGAGCAGATGAACCGCACCGTGCGCGAGGTGTTCGCCAAGCTCGCCATGACCGAGGCGCTGCTGACCGAGAGCAAGGAGAAGGCGGCGGGCCGGCTCAAGATCACCACCACCACCGGCTTCGGCACCGCCTGGCTCTCGCCACGGCTGCCGCGCTTCCTGGCAGCGCACCCGGACATCTCGATCACGCTGATCCTGGAGGACGGCGACCTCGATCTTGGCATGCGCGAGGCCGACGTCGCGATCCGCATGCACCCGCCGCGCCAGCCCGACCTGGTGCAGCGGCACCTGGCCGACCTGCAGATGCCGATCTGCGCCTCGCCCGACTACCTCGCCCGGCATGGCACCCCCACCGGCATCGACGACCTGGACCGGCACCGCATCGTGCTGTTCGGCAGCTACCATCCGCCCACGCCCGACATCAACTGGCTGGCCGGCCTCGGCCGCGCGGGCGGCGCCAAGCGGCAGCCGGTGTTCGAGGTGAACAGCCTGGCCGCGATGGCCGACGCGATCGAGGCCGGGCTCGGCATCGGCTCGCTGCCGCACTACATGCTGGCCGACCGCCCCGGCCTGCAGCGGATCCTGACCGAGGTGAAGTCGCCGACGGTGGAGGCGTACTTCGTCTATCCGGAGGAGCTGCGCACGTCGAAGCGGGTCGCGGTGTTCCGCGACTTCCTGCTGTCCGAGATGCCCGCGCGCGGCTGACGCCGGACCGCGGCGTGGCTCCGTTCCGCACCTGCATCCTGCATATCGGCTTCGAGAAGACCGGCTCGACCTCGATCCAGGCGTTCCTCACCCAGCAGGTCGAGCGGCTGCATCGCCTCGGCCACTTCGTGCCGCGCTCGCTCGCTCGCACCGACGGCTTCTGCAACCACCTCCGCCTGGCGGCCCACGCGCTGCGCGACGACAAGCTCGAGGACGACGTGCGCATCCATTACGGCGCCGTGTCGCCGCGCGCGCTGGGCGAACTGCGCGCGGCCACGCCGCGGCTGCTGGCCGACGAGATCCGCGCCCGCGGGCCCGCGCGGACGCTGCTGCTGAGCAACGAGCACCTGTCGAGCCGCCTCGACGAGACGGCCGAGCTGATCCGCCTGCGCGACCTGCTGGCTGGGTTCTGCGACGGGTTCCGGATCGTCGCCTACCTCCGCAACCAAGCCGAAATGCTGGAGAGCGTCTACGGCGAGGCGATCAAGGGCGGATACCACGACATCGCGCTGGTGCCCGACTTCTCAGGGAACGGTCCCGACCCTTGGGTGGCGCGGGAGTATTTCGAGTATGGCCGCGCGCTGGAGCGCTGGGTGGAGGTGTTCGGCCAGGACCGCGTCGAGGTCAGGCTGTTCGACCGCGGGACGCTGCGGTCGGGCGACGTCGTGCGCGACTTCCTGGGCCTCATCGACGTCGACCCGTCGCGGTTCGCCGAGCCGCCGCGGATCAACGAGCGGCTGGACGGGCGCGCGCAGGCGTTCCTGCTGCAGGTCAACCGCGCGCTGCGGCCGCTGCCGCCCGAGGAGGCGACGCGGATCCGCGACGTGGTGGTGGACGTGCTGGCGGCGTTGCCGCGCGGCTCGGGACTGCAGCTCAGCGAGCCGGAAGCGCGGGACTTCATGGCGCTGTTCGAGGAGCAGAACGAATGGGTCCGCGCGCGCTGGTTCCCGTCCAGCGCCACGCTGTTCCCACCTGGCCGGCCCCGGGCGCCATCCTCCCGGCCCGACCCCGAGACCTCGACCGCCGACACCTTCGAGCTCGTCGCCGTGCTGCTGCGCAAGCTCGTGTCGGGCGGGTGACCGCATGAGAGGGCCAGGGGCTTTGCCCCTGGACCCTACTGGGGCCCCAGGCCCCGATTCGTTGAGTTACTATTTCCACATACGAATTATCTTCTTACGAATCGGGGTTTGGAGCCCGCGGCCCCAACGGGTCCAGGGCAGCGCCCTGGCCTTCTCATTCCGCGCCGCCTCAAATGCAAGGGTCGTTGCGACGTCGTTTCAAGCTGATACGAACCCGCCGCAACCGGCAGGATGGCTTGGCCTTGTTCACGAGACGTCGACCAATCTGGCTTGCCGCCACGCTCATCCCGACCATGGCTGCGGCGCAACCCATCCGGGGCCTTACGTCGATCTTGGCGGCGGCGTCGATGTCCTACAGAACGAGAACGTCAAGCCGTCCGGCTTCGGCCCGTCGCCGCGCCACTACTCGCTCGATCCGGGCGGTGTGCCCGAGGCCGCGGTCGGTTACGGCTTCGGCAACGGGCTGCGCGTCGAAGCCAAGGCCGACTACGCCTACACCCGCGTGCACGGCGTCGAGCTGCCGGCGCCGTTCCCAGCCGAGCGTGCCGGCGGGCACCAGCAGCAATATGGCGGCCTCGCCAACGTCCTCTACGATCTCGACCTCCATCTGCCGGCAAGGCCCTATCTCGGCATCGGTGCCGGCTATCGGCAGCTCGAGCTCGATCAGATCAACTCGTCGTCCTACGGCGCCCCCACCGGGCGCGGCCCGAGCGAGGCGAGGGGCAACTTCGCCTATCAGGGCATCACCGGCATCGCCGTCGCGACCCCGGTGCGCGGCCTGTCGGTGACTCTCGACTACCGGCTGATCGGCATGCTCTCCCCCGGCGCCTACTTCCGCGGCGACGCCACGGTGGAGGAGCTGGTGCTCAATGCCGCCACACCCGCCGTCCCGGCCGGACAATACATCAACGTCCGGTCCCAGCCGCCGGTGTTCCGCCAGGTCCAGCTGTCGGCACACGCGACCTTCAACAACATCTTCAACCACGAGATCCTGATCGGGCTGCGCTACGCCTTCGGCGCGGCGCCGCCGCTTCCGCCGGCCCGCCAGCCGGTGCCGCCCGCGGTCCCGGCGCCGGCAGCTGCCCGCACCTACCTGGTGTTCTTCGACTGGGACAGCGCCGCGCTCACCGCCCGCGCGCACGCCATCATCGCGGGGGCGGCCCAGGACGCCGCCCGCGTGCGGGTGACGACGCTTGAGGTCGACGGCCATGCCGACAGCTCGCACGCCCTGCCAGGCGAGCGCGGCCGGCGCTACAACCTGCGCCTTTCGCTGCGGCGCGCCGACGCGGTCCGGGCGGCCCTGATCGGCGACGGCGTCGCGGCGGCCGCCATCACCGTCCACGGCTTCGGCGACGGACACCCGCTCGTCCCCACCGGCCCGAACACGCGCGAGCCGCAGAACCGCCGCGTCGAGATCGTGCTGCGCTGACGGAGCCCGGCGCCGACGCCTCCAGGTCAGAGCATCGCCGAACTGCCGCTATGCGCCGGACCCGACAGGCCCGACAGCCGCGCCAGGGCCGCGGGCACGTCCGGGAGGTGCTCGAACAGCGCCCGAGCCGAGGCGTCCGCGAAGCCGCCGGCGATCGCGCCGTCGATGGTGCCGATCAGGCTGCGCGCCCAGCCCAGCACGTCGACGACCAGGATCGGCTTGTCATGCAGGCGCAGCTGCCGCCAGGTGACGATCTCGAAGAACTCGTCGAACGTGCCGAGGCCGCCGGGCAGCACCAGGAAGGCACCGGCGTCGGCGAACATGCGCTGCTTGCGCTCGTGCATCGAGTCCGTGACGGTGAGGTCGGTGACGCCGGCGTGCACCGCCTCGCGGCTTTGCAGAAAGTGCGGGATCACGCCGGTCACGGCGCCGCCGGCCGCCAGCGCCGCATCGGCCACCACCCCCATCAACCCGACCTTGCCGCCGCCATAGATCAGCCGGATGCCGGCCTCGGCGAGGCCGCGGCCCAGCATCTCGGCCGCCGTGCGATAGGCCGGCTCGGCGCCGAAGCGCGACCCGCAGAACACGGCGACGGACGTGGGGGCGTTGGGCATCGGCATCGCGGCTCCGTGTCTGGATCGGCGGCCGAGCGTATCTGACCCCCGGCATCGGCGCCAACGGCGTTGGCCGGTCGCGGCCGCAGGCCCTATCGTCGTACCCGCCGCCGGGCAGCCAGGGGAACGGCCGATGCAGGATGACGCGAGCCCGCGGCCGGACGCGGGCGGCTACAGCACGCTGTCGAGCCGGACCGCCTACGAGAACCGCTGGCTGCGGGTGCGGGAAGACATCATCCGCCGGCCGGACGGCGCGCCGGGGCTGTACGGGGTCATCGTGCGCGACGACTTCGTGGTGGTGGCGGCCCTCGGCGACGGCGCCGGGCCCGATCGGACCCTAACGCTGGTGCAGCAATACCGCTATCCGGTCGGCCAGCGCCTGTGGGAGCTGCCGATGGGCATGTGGGAGGAGCGGCCGGACGCGGCGCCGGAGGAGATCGCCGCCGGCGAGCTGGCCGAGGAGACCGGGCTGGTCGCCGCCCGCATGACCCGGGTCGCCACCCTGTTCCAGGCGGCGGGCTACTCCAACCAGAAGGGCCACGTGTTCGTGGCGACGGGCCTGGCACCCACCGCGACCGATCGCGAGGCGACCGAGCAGGACATGGTGGCGCACGCCTTCCCGCTGGCCGAGGTGGAGGCGATGATCGGCGACGGGCGCATCGCCTGCATGGTGACGGTGGCGGCGATCGGGCTGCTGCGGATCAAGGGGATCCTGTGACGATGGAGCGCATTCCGACCCTCGACCTGCGCCGGTTCGATACCGACCGGCCGGCCTTCGTGGCCGAGCTCGGCGCCGCCTACCGGCGCACCGGGTTCTGCTGCCTCGCCCATCACGGCGTCGACGCAGCGCTGGTCGCCGCCGCCTATGCCGACTTCGCCACCTTCTTCGCGCTGCCGACCAAGGCCAAGGCGCGCTACGGCGGGCAGGCGCCGGGCGGCGGCGGGCGCGGCTATGTCGGCTACCGGGTCGAGACCGCCAGGACCAGCACGGTCCCGGACCTCAAGGAGTTCTTCCATATCGGACGCGACGACGTACCGGCTGGCGATCCGGTACTGCGCCCGAACCTGTGGCCGGAGGAAGTACCGGGGTTTCGCGACCACGGCAGCGCCCTGTTCCGGGCGATGGAGGCGGCGGGGTCGCGGGTGCTGGCGGCGATCGCGCTGGATCTCGGCCTGGACGAGGGGTTCTTCCGCGGCGTCGTCGACCATGGCGACAGCATCCTGCGGGCGCTGCACTACCCGCCGATCGAGCCCGAGCACCTGCCGGCGGTGCGGGCCGAGGCGCACGAGGACATCAGCCTGATCACCCTGCTGGTGGGGGCGACCGCGTCGGGGCTCGAGGTGCTGACGCGGGACGGCGCCTGGCTGCCGGTCGAGGCCGAATTGGGGACGCTGGTGGTCAATGTCGGCGACATGCTGCAGCGCCTGACCAACGACGCCTACCCGTCGACGACGCACCGCGTGGTCAACCCGGTCGGCGAGGCGGCCCGCGGCAGCCGCTACTCGATGCCGTTCTTCCTGGCGCCGAACATGGAGTATCAGATCGAGACCCTGCCCGGCTGCATCGGCGCCGACGGCGACCGCTACCCCGAACCGATCACCGCGCACGAGTACCTGTTGCAGCGCCTGCGCGAGATCCGGCTGGCGGCGTAGGGTCGAGGATGTCACGACAATCGTGTCGTATCCTGGCGGCTACGGAGGCTGCGATGGGCGTGCCGATCTCGATCCGGCTGGATGACGACGTGCGGGACGAGCTGGAAGCGCAGGCACGCCGGGGCGGCGTCGGGCTGTCGACCCTGTCGCGCGAGGTGGGGACGCGTGCGGCCCGAGACCTGCGGCGCGCCCGCACCCGGGCTGCGAGCGGGCGTATCGGAGCGCATGGCGCCAGCTCCGCGGACGGCCGCACCTTCTACGAGCACGGGGGCACGCCGCAGACCGATGTCGGCTGAGGACGTCCCAGCCCGGTTCCGAGCTAGGACCATCGTGCTGGCAGACTGGCGCGGGGACGCGTTGCCCAACGAGCCGAACAGGCTTCGTCCGGCCGTGGTCGTGGAAGACGATGGCCTGTTCGCGCCAGGCTATCCCAACCTGATCCTGGTGCCGCTGACGGACGAAGGCGCTGGTGATTCCCGACCTGGCGATACGGCTTCCGCCGACGGCGGAAAACGGCTGCTCCAAGCCATGCCGGGCGGTGTCGCATCTGGTCGCGACCACGTCGAGGGCACGGCTCGGCTCGACGCCGTCGCGGATCACGGCGGACCAGCTCGACGCCATTCGCCGCCAAGTCGCGATGGCGATCGGGCTGGGCTGAGGTGGCGGAGGCGGAGGCGGATGGGAATCGAACCCACCGCCCGTTCTTGACGGGCCGCTGGTTTTGAAGACCAGGAGGGCCACCAGACCCCAATCGCCTCCGTTGCAGGACAATGGCGACGATCGCGGGCCCGGCCAAGGGCGGCGCCCGTCAGCGGCAGGGCTATCGCATGTGAGGAAAAGGAAAAGGAGAAGGCCAGGGCGCTGCCCTGGACCCGTTGGGGCTGTCACGCGGAGCGTGCTGCGCACGACGGTCCCAAACCTCAATTCGTAGTAAGGTCATCCGCATATGGAAGTAGAACCTTAACGGATCGGGGCCTGGGGCCCGCGGCCCCAGTGGGGTCCAGGGGCAAAGCCCCTGGCCTCCCTCCTCATGCGATAGCGGTGCCGTCAGCGGCCGCTCACCCTGCGCAGCAGGCGGCGCGGCAGGCCCGGCAGGAGCCGGGGATAGTCGCGCAGGGGCGTCGCGGCGAGGCGTCGCCAAACCAGGCGGGCCAGCCCGCCGCGACGCATCCAGCTCCGCTCGCGCAGGCTGCGCGGGGTCTGCCTCCCCTCCAGCCAGGGTCGCGGATGGATCACCGCGGCGACGCGCTTGGGCGTGCTGAACACCATGACGAAGGCATAGCGCGGCGCCTCGGACCGGTTCGGGCCGGCGCCGTGCAGGGTGCGGCCGCCATGGATGGTGCAGCCGCCGGCCGGGATCGGGCAGGCGACGGCATCGTGCGGCGAGAAGCCGGCCACGCATTCCAGCCCGTGCACGCGCCCGTCATCGCCAGGAGAGCGGTGCGGCAGCACGTCGCGATCCACCGCACCCGGCACGAAGCTCAGGCAGCCGTTCACCGCATCCACCGGTTGCAGCGGGATCCAAACGCTGATCGAGCGGGTCTCGAAGGCCGGGTCGGCGAAGGCGTCGTCCTGGTGCCAGGGGGTGGGCACGCCGTCCCGCGCCGGCTTCATCAGCACGTGGTCGAACGACAGCCGCGCCTCCTCGCCCAGCAGCGCGCAGGCGATCTGCGCGGCGCGCTCGGCGGCGGGCCCGCGCAGCAGCTCGGGCGCGAACACGCTCGGGCGCAGGATCTGCGGCATCGCCGGCCGCTCGGGATCGTCATCGGCGCTGAGGAAGTCGAAGCGAGCACCCTCCTCGTAGCCGGCCCGGCTCTCGAACAGCCGCTCCAGCACGGCCCGGGTGCATCCGACCTCGCCGGCCGGCATCAGGCTCGGCAGCGACAGGAAGCCGGTGCGACGAAAGCTCCGCATCTCGGCGTCCGACAGCACGCGCGGTGTCGGAGAAGCCGCGGTGGGTGCCAATGTTGACTGGAGAAGCGGCATGAGCTCGTCCCTGCTGCCTGAACTAAACCTTAGGTTGCATATAACAGATTAATTCTACCAGGAGATGAAGTTTTTCATCGCGTGAGGTGGCGGCGGCGGCAGCCGCCTTGCGAGGAGCTCCGGATCCATGTCACCGCTCTAGCGCGCGCAACGGTCGATCCTCCTGTCCCTCCTCACCGCAGGAGGCATCGCGGCGAGATGCCTGGGGCACGAGGTTCCGGTGGCCCCCCACCTGGCGTCCACGCCCACACGGACGCTGCAGCTCATCCAGGCGGACCCGGAGCGTCCGGACGGTCCGCGATGATCGTCTGGGACCAGGGCATCGGCGAAGGCTGGAGCGCCCGCATCGTGCCTTGCGACATCCGGCGACTCGCATGGGGCCATGTCTGGCCGGATGCGTATCAGCCGACCACCCGTTACATGCCGTCCTGGTCCGGCAAGATCCCGACCTTTCTCGTCATCTACAGCTATGGAGCGGCAGCCCAGACCTCGATGGTCGTGGAACTTTCTCCCGGCGGATCCCACGCCTGCTCGACCAGCGTGACGGGTCGGCGATCGCCTTCGTCGCGGACGAAACGATCTCGGGGTCGACGCGTCGTCCGGTCCCGACCGGTCGCTGGAGTGCCTGCGCTGGAGCGACCGGCTGCGGCATCTCCGGGACGTTCCCTGCCGGCGCGGCATCGTCCACTCGTAAGCGGCCGGACCCGGCTCAAGGGTCCGATACCGCCAGCACGCGACGGTCGCCGACCCGGCGCGTGAAGCGGATCCCGTCCAGATACTCCAGCAGCGGCACGCTGAACTTGCGCGAGATACCGAGCGCCAGGCCCGCCTCCCGGACCAGCAGTCCGTCGCCAGTCAACAGCGGCGTCAGCGTGCGGCGGGCCAGCTCGACCGCGTCGCGATGGAACAGCACGTCGCGCTTCAGCACCCGGTCGTGCGTGCGCACCAGCACGCCGGCGCGCACCAGCCGGTCCAGCGTCCGCCGCGACGGCGCATCGGCCGGCGCATCCGGCGGGGTCAGCCAGCCACGGCGGATGGCCTCGGCGAGGCGGTCGGCGACCGCCGCCTCGCGCAGCCCCTCCGCCCGCTCCTGCTCCGGGCGCGGCGCCCGCACCAGCCCGCCCTCCTGGCGCAGCGTGCCGGCGGCGACCAGGTGCCGCACCGCCTCGTCCAGCAGCGCCGGCGCCGCCGCCGGCACCAGCGCCGCCAGCCGCTCGCGCGACAGGCCGGCGGGATGCTCCGCGGCGCGGGCGGCCAGCAGCCGCGGCACCGCCGCCAGCAGCGCCTCGAACGCCGCCCGCGCGACCAGCGTGTCGCCGCGGGCCCGCACCACGTCGAGCCGCGGCAGCGCCGCCTCCGCCCGCGCCGGCGACAGGCCGGCGAGCCGGGTCAATTGCGCCAGTGCCAGCCCGGCACCGCCCGCGGCGGCGATCGCCTCGCGCAGCACCGCGTCGCCGCTGGCGGCGGCCAGCGCCCGCAGCCGGTCGTTGGTGCGCGGGGCCTGCCGGCGCAGCCGCCGCGCCGTCGGATCGAGCACCTGGCCGCCGGCGACGGTGGCGGCCGGCGAGGCGATGCGCAGGATGAAGCGCTCGCGCGCCGGCACCGTCACCGGGCGCACGGCGTGCAGCTGCGCCAGCGCCGCCTGCCCCGGCTCCAGCGTGTCGCGGTCGAGCAGCCGCAGCCGGACCGCGACCTCATCGGTGCCGAACAGCAGCTGCAGCGTCATGGTGGTGCGCAGCAGCGGCGCGCCGGCGAAGGCATGGAGCTCGACCGTCAGCCAGTCGGAAGGCAGCAGCAGCCCGGGCTCGGCCAGCGCCACCCCGCGCGGCAGCTCGGCCGCCTCGATGCCGCGCAGGTTGACCGCCACCCTCTGGCCGGGCGCGGCGGACGCCACCGGCCGCCCGTGCACCTGCAGCGCGCGGATGCGGACGCGGCGGCCCTGCGGCACCACCTCGATCTCACCGTCGGCCCGCAGCGGACCGCGGCGCAGCGTGCCGGTCACGACGGTGCCGTGGCCGGCGATGCTGAAGGCGCGGTCGACCGGGAGGTAGGCGAAGCCGGCATCCGCACGGTCGTCGGTCTCGGCGACGGCGCGCCCAGCGCCGCACGCACCGCATCGAGCCCGGTGCCAGCGAGCGCCGAGGTCGCGATCGGCGGCGCCACCGGACGCAGGCCGGCCTTCGCCGCAAACCCGGCCATCGCCCGCGCCGCCGCGGCCGCCTCGTCCGCCGTGACCAGGTCGACCTTGGTCAGCACCAGCACCGCGCGGGTGATGCCGAGCAGCACGGCGATGTCGACATGCTCGACCGTCTGCGGCTTCACGCCCTCGTTCACCGCCACCGCCAGCAGCACGGCGTCGATGCCGGTGGCACCCGACACCATGGTGCGCACGAACCGCTCGTGGCCGGGCATGTCGATGACGTCGATCTCGTCGTCGCCCAGGCGCAGATGCGCGAAGCCGAGCGCGATCGAGATGCCGCGGCGGCGCTCCTCCGGCAGGCGGTCGGTCTCGGCGCCGGTGAGTGCCCGCACCAGGGCGGTCTTGCCGTGGTCGACGTGGCCGATCACGCCGATCAGGAGGCGGCTCAAGCAAGGAAGGCCAGGGCTCTGCCCCGGACCCGCTGGGGCCGCGGGCCCCAGGCCCTAATCCTTAAAGAATGGATTTCAAAGGCTCCGCCTTTGATGGGGTTCAAGGGGCAAAGCCCCTTGCCTTCAGAGCGTCCGCCAAGACGAGAACCTCGTCATCGGCCACCGTCAGCATGTCCAACCACAGCCGCCCACCCGAGATTCGCCCGACGATGGCGGGACGCCGCTGCCGCAGCCACGCCGCCAGCGGCTCGGCCTCGCCGTGCACGGCCACCGCCCGGCTCAGGATCACGCCCTCGGGCAGCGTGCCGCCGCCGGCATAGCCCTCCGAGCGCTCGATGCTGGTCTCGACGCTGCCGCCCAGCAGCGCCACCAGGCGCTCGGCGCGTGCGAGCAGGATCGCGTCGTCCTGGTCCAGCATGCGCAGGAGCGGGATCGCCGCCACCGCGGCATCGGGATCGCGATACAGCCGCAGCGTGGCCTCCAGCGCCGCCAGCACCATCTTGTCCAGCCGCAGCGCCCGCAGCAGCGGATGGCGTCGCAGCGGGTCGATGGCCGCAACGCTGCCGACCAGGAGGCCGGCCTGCGGGCCGCCCAGCAGCTTGTCGCCGCTGAACGCGACCAGGTCGGCGCCGGCCTGGAGCGCGTCGGGCACGGTCGGCTCGTGCGGGCGGCCGAACCGGCGCAGGTCGAGCAGCGCACCGCTGCCGAGATCGTGCATCAGCACCAGCCCGCGCGCACGGGCGAGCGCCGCCAGCTCGGGCACGGCGGCCTCCTCGGTGAAGCCGACGATGCGGTAGTTGCTCTGGTGCACCTTGAGCAGCATGCGGGTCTGCGGTCCGATGACGTCGGCGTAATCGGCGAGCCGTGTCTTGTTGGTGGTGCCGACCTCGACCAGCCGCGCGCCGCCCTGGCGGATCACGTCGGGATGCGGAAGCCGCCGCCGATCTCGACCAGCTCGCCGCGCGAGACGACCACCTCGCCGCCGCCGGCCAGCGCGCCCAGCGCCAGCAGCACGGCGGCGGCGGCGTTGTTGACGGCCAGCCCGGCCTCGGCGCCGGTGAGCTCCGCCAGCAGCGGCTCGATCCCCTGCATACGGGCGCCGCGGCGGCCGGACCCAAGGTCGAACTCCAGGTTGGAATAGCCGGCGCCGACCTGGCACACGGCGTCCAGCGCCGCCCGGGGCAGCGGCGCCCGGCCGAGGTTGGTGTGCAGCACGATGCCGGTGGCGTTGACGACACGGCGCAGTCCGCTGCGGCCACTGGTCTGCGCATCGGCACGGAGCAGGTCCCCGGCCTGGTCGAGCAGGGCCTCCGCCGACGGAGCGGCCGACCCCGGATCGGCGAGCAGGCCGGCGCGCACCCCGTCCAGCACGCGGCGCAGCGCGTCCAGCACCCGCGCGCGGGGGTGGCCCTGCAGCAGCGTCCCGGCCGCGGGCGCCTCCGGCAGGCGCTGCATCTGCGGCAGGTCGCGCAGGTTGGAGCGGCGACCGGCGATGGTGTTCAGCCTCGGATCCTCCTGGTGGGCGGGAAACCACGACCTAGATGACCATGCGGGGCCGTCAACGCGAGGGATGCAGCATGGATGACGCGGGCGTGCGGCTGACGGCGCTGGCGCATGGCGGCGGCTGCGGCTGCAAGCTGGCGCCGTCAGTGCTGGCGGAGATCCTGGCCGGCCTGCCGGGGGCGGGTGCGTTCGCCAACCTGCTGGTCGGCACCGAGACCGGCGACGACGCCGCGGTCTACCGCCTGAACGACGCGCAGGCGCTGGTGGCGACCACCGACTTCTTCACCCCCGTGGTCGATGACCCGTACGAGTTCGGCCGCATCGCCGCGACCAATGCGCTGTCCGACATCTACGCCATGGGCGGGACGCCGATCCTGGCGCTGGCGATCGTCGGCATGCCGATCGGCCGGCTCGGCATAGACCGCATCGGCCGCATCCTGGCCGGCGGCGCGTCGGTATGCGCGGACGCCGGCATCCCGGTCGCCGGCGGCCACTCGATCGACAGCGCCGAGCCGATCTATGGACTGGTGGCGCTGGGGCTGGTGCATCCGGACCGGCTGCTGCGCAACGATCGCGCGCAGGCGGGAGACCGGCTGATCCTGACCAAGCCGCTGGGCGTCGGCGTCTGCAGCGCGGCGCTGCGGCAGGACCGGCTGAGCGAGGCCGGCTATGCGGCGATGATCGCGTCGACGACGCAACTGAACGCGGTCGGCGCCCGGCTGGCGACGCAACCGGGAGTGCACGCCATGACCGACGTCACCGGCTTCGGGCTGCTCGGACACGCGCTCGAGATGTGCCGCGGCGCCGGCCTCGGCGCCCGGCTGGCGTTTGCCGAGGTGCCGCTGCTGCCGGACGTCGCCGCGATGGCACGGGACGGAGTGCGCACCGGTGCCGCCGGCCGCAACTGGACCAGCTACGGCGCCGCGGTCGACGCGGCGGCGATGCAGGACTGGCAGCGCCACCTGCTGTGCGACCCGCAGACCAGCGGCGGGCTGCTGATCGCGGTGGCACCAGGGGAGGCGGAGACGGTGCTGGAGCTGGTCCGCGCGGCGGGGCACCCGGCGGCGTCGATCGTCGGCCGCCTGCAGGCCGGCGACGCCCGGATCGAGGTCGGCTGATGGACCAGCTGGCACGGCCGGCGGCGGCCGACGGCGCGCTGCGGTTCCGCATCGCCGGCATGCACTGCGCGTCCTGCGTGCGCCGAGTGGAGCGGGCGATGCTGGGCGTGGCCGGGGTCGCGTCCGCCGCCGCCGACCTGGTCGCCGGACGGGCCGAGGCCGGGTTCGCCGGCCCGGTGCCGGAGGATGCCGCGGCCCGGATCGCCGACGCCGTCGCCGCACTCGGGTTCCGGGTGCAGGACGAGACGCTGGAGATCGGCATCGATGGCATGCACTGCGCGTCCTGCATCCGGCGGGTCGAGACCGCGGTCGCCGCGGTGCCGGGGGTGCGGGCGGCGGTGGCCAGCCTGGCGACCAACCGGGTCACCGTCACGCTGGCGGCGCGCCCGGGCGACCGCTCGGCCGAGGCCGCGATCGACGCGGCGATCCGCAGCGTCGGCAAGACCCCGCGCGCCCGCACCGCGACGCCGGCCGACGACCGCACCGCGCAACAGGCCGAGCAGGCGATCCTGCGCCGCGACCTCATCGTGGCGGCGACGCTCAGCGTCCCGCTGGTGCTGATCGCCATGCTGCCGCCGCTGCGGGACGCCCTGGGTCCGCGGCCGGCGGCGTCGCTGTCGTGGCTGCTGTCGACCGCCGTGCTGCTCGGGCCCGGGCGCCGCTTCGCCGCCGGCGGAGGCCGCACCCTGTGGCAGCTGGCCCCGAACATGGACGCGCTGGTGCTGCTCGGCACCGGCGCCGCGTGGCTGTTCTCGACCGTCGGCACCGTCCGCCTGCTGCTGCGGCCGCAGTCCACGGCACCGCTCTACTTCGAGGCAACGGCGGTGATCGTGACCCTGATCCTGCTCGGCCGGATGCTGGAGGCGCGCGCGCGCGGCCGCACCGGCGACGCCATCCGCGGCCTGCTGGCGCTGCAGCCGGCGACCGCCCAGGTGGAGCGGGACGGCGAGCTGGTAACGCTGCAGGCCTCCAGCCTGGAGCCCGGCTGGCTGGTCCGCATCCGGCCGGGCGAGCGGCTGCCGGTGGACGGAGTGGTGGTGGCGGGAGCGTCGCACATCGACCAGTCGATGCTGACCGGCGAGCCGCTGCCGGTTGCGCGCGCCCCCGGCGACGCCGTCGTGGGCGGCACGCTGAACGGCGCCGGCAGCCTCACGGTGCGGGCCACCGAGGTTGGCGAGCGCAGCGTGCTGGCCGGCATCGTGCGCATGGTCGAAGCGGCGCAGGGCGCCAAGCTGCCGATCCAGGCGCTGCTGGACCGGGTGACGCAGTGGTTCGTGCCGGCGATCATGGCGGCCGCGGCGCTCGCCTTCGTGGGCTGGATGCTGGCCGGCGCCGGCGTCGCCACCGCACTCACCTTCGCGGTGTCGGTGCTGATCATCGCCTGCCCGTGCGCGATGGGGCTGGCGACGCCGGTGTCGCTGGTGGTCGGCACCGGGCGGGCGGCGTCGTTCGGCGTGCTGTTCCGGCGGCCGGTGGTGCTGCAGCGGCTGGCGACGGCGCGGCTGGTGGCGTTCGACAAGACCGGCACGCTGACGCTCGGCCGGCCGACGCTGGCCGGCGTCACGCTCGCGGCCGGCGTCGGGGAGGCGGAGATGCTCGGGCTCGCGGCATCGCTGGAGGCGCTGTCGGAGCATCCGCTCGGGCTCGCGGTGGTGGACGGTGCCCGGGCGCGCGGGATCGCGCCGCAACCGGTGGAGGGGTTCGAGGCGCTGGCCGGGCTCGGCGTGGCCGGGCGCGTCGACGGCAAGCGGGTGGCGATCGGCGCAGCGCGGCTGATGGTCGAACGCGGCCTCGATCCGGCGCCGTTCGCGGCCGAGGCGGCGCGGCTGGCGCAGGCCGGCAGCTCGCCGATCCTGCTCGCGGTGGACGACCGGGTGCTGGCGCTGCTGGCGGTGGCCGACGCGCCGCGGCCGGGCGCGGCCGACGCCGTGCGGGCGCTGCGGGCGCGCGGCATCAGGGTGGCGATGCTGACCGGCGACGATCGCCGCAACGCCGAGGCGGTGGCCGCCGGGCTGGGCATCGACACCGTGCGGGCCGAGCTGCTGCCGGCGGAGAAGCCGGCCGCCTTGCGCGCCCTGGCCGGCCGGGGGAACACGGTGGTGTTCGTCGGCGACGGCATCAACGACGCGCCGGCGCTGGCGGAGGCGGATGTCGGCATCGCCATCGGCGGCGGCACCGGCATCGCGGTCGAGGCCGCCGACGTGGTGCTGGTATCGGGCGACCCGGCCGCGGTGCTGTCGGCGATCGTGCTGGCGCAGGCGGTCATGCGCAACATCCGGCAGAACCTCGCCTGGGCGTTCGGCTACAACGTGCTGCTGATCCCGGTGGCGGCGGGCGCGTTGTATCCGGCGACCGGGCTGGTGCTGTCGCCGATGCTGGCAGCGGCGGCGATGGCGCTGTCGAGCGTGGCGGTGGTGTCGAACGCGCTGCGGCTGCGCTCGGCCAGGGCATGATCCGCGAGCCCCCGCGGTCGGATCATGCTCCGGCCGGCTGCCAAAGTTCTTCGGCGCCGTGCAGACGCTGGATATGCCGGCGAGAAGCTGCGCGACGCTCCCTCGGCACTCGGACGCTGGACCGTGCGGATCATCAGGCGTTCCGACACCGCAAGAGGCGTTTGCCTGGACCACACTCTGCCGCCGCACTCGCCTTCCTCCGCCGGGCGTCGGTGCGACCGATGCCGCGACGCCTCTGCAGTCGATCTTGGATGGACTCTCGACGATCGAGGTTTGAGGCCGTCACGCGGACGGTGCTGCGCACGACGGTCCCGATGGATCCAGGGCAGCACCTGGCCTTCTTCCCCGAGATCGACGTCAGGCGGCGCGGGCGAGGCTGAACTCGGACCAGGCGGAGGACAGCGCCCGCACCAGCTGCTCGATGTCGGCCTCGTCGTGCAGCGGCGTCGGCGTGATGCGCAAGCGCTCGCCGCCGCGCGGCACGGTCGGATAGTTGATCGGCTGCACGTAGACGCCGTGCGCGGCGAGCAGGCGCTCGGAGATGGCGCGGCAGCGGATCGGGTCGCCGACCGGCACCGGCACGATGTGGCTCGGGTTGCGCAGGTGCGGCACTCCCTCCTCGTCCAGGCGGCGCCGCACCTGGGCGACGCGTTGGGCATGCAGGGTGCGCTCGGCGGTGCTCGTGCGCAGGTGCCGCACGCTGGCCAGCGCCGCCGCGGCGACCGCCGGCGGAAGTGCCGAGGAGAAGATGAAGCCGGACGCGAACGAGCGCACGAAGTCGCACAGCGCGGCGGAGCCGGCGATGTAGCCGCCGACCACGCCGTAGCCCTTGGCCAGCGTGCCCTCGATCACGGTCAGCCGGTGCGCCACGCCGTCGCGGTCGGAGATGCCGCCGCCCTGGCGCCCGTACAGTCCGACGCCATGCACCTCGTCGAGGTAGGTCATCGCCCCGTGGCGATCGGCGACGTCGCACAGGGCCGCGATCGGCGCCACGTCGCCGTCCATCGAGTACACGCTCTCGAAAGCGACGATCTTCGGCGTGGCGGGGGGAAGTGCGGCCAGCACGCGGTCGAGGTCGGCGGCGTCGTTGTGGCGGAACACGTGCTTGGGTGCCCGGCTGTGGCGCATGCCCTCGATCATCGAGGCGTGGTTGGCGGCGTCGGACAGCACCACGCAGCCGGGCATGCGAGCGGCGAGCGTGCCGATCGTGGCCCAGTTCGACATGTAGCCGGACGTGAACAGCAGCGCCGCCTCCTTGCCGTGCAGGCTGGCCAGCTCGCGCTCCAGCGCCACGTGCAGCGGGCTGGTGCCGGAGATGTTGCGGGTGCCGCCGGCGCCGGCGCCATGTTGCGCGGTGGCGGAGCACATCGCCTCGATCACCGCCGGATGCTGGCCCATGCCGAGATAGTCGTTGGAGCACCAGACCGTCACCTCGCGGCCTAGGCCGCAGTGGTACGCGCGCGGGAACCGGCCGACGCGGCGCTCGAGCTCAGCGAACACGCGGTAGTTGCCCTCACGCTTCAGCCCGTCGAGCTGGTCGCGGAAGAAGGTCTCGTACCACATGGGAGGCTCCCGGCAGGTCCTGAAGGTCTCGCCGAGCCTGCGTCGGGACGCGGACGGCACCCGCGATATGGCGCCGATCCCGCCGCAATGCACGCCCGATCAGGTGATCGGCATGCCGCCATGCACCGGATACAACCCGCCGGTGTGGTGAAGTTGGCCTCGTCGGAGGCCAGGTGGACGCAGACCGGGGCGAGCTCGGCCGGCTGTGCCGGGTGGCCCATCGGCGACTGGCTGCCGAAGCTCTTCTGGCTCGCCTCGGCCATGCCGGTGACGATGAGCGGGGTCCAGGCCGGGCCGGGCGGCACCGCGTTCACCCGGATGCCCTTTTGGCGCCGGCATCTGCGCCGAGCCCGGCGTGAAGTTGGCGATGGCACCCTGGGTGGCGGAGTAGGCCAGCAGGCTCGGCACCGGGTGCTTGGCGTTCACCGACGAGGTGTTGAGGATCGCACCCCGCCGGCAGGTGCGGCACCGCCGCCTTGGTGATGTAGAACATCGCGCTGATGTCGGCCGCGAAGTGCTGGTCCCACTCCGCCTCGTCGATCTCGTCCAGAAACTCGCGGGTCTTCTGGTAGGCGCCGTTGGTCACCAGCACGTCGAGGCGACCGAAGCGTTCGATCATGCGCGCGACCAGCGAGCGGCTGTGCTCAACCGAGGAGATGTCGCCCGGCAGCAGCAGCACCTCGCAACCGGCCTCGCGCACGAAGCGCGCGGTCGCCTCGGCGTCGGTGCCCCAGGCCTGGAGGTAGGAGATCGCGACGTCGGCCCCGTCGCGGGCATAGGCGATGGCGACGGCACGGCCGATGCCGGAGTCGCCGCCGGTGATCAGCGCCACCTTGCCGGCGAGCCGGCCCGAACCGCGATAGCTCTCCTCGCCGTGGTCGGGCACCGGGCGCATGCGCGAGTCGCCGGGGAATGCCTAGCCCCGGGCCTGGAACGGCGCCTTCGCGTAGAGGTCGCGTGAGTCGGTGGTCATGCGGCATGCTCCTGATGCAGGCCGAACGGGGACGGCTCGGCATCGCCGGCCCGCGCGCGTCGTCAGGGCCCCTGCAGCGGCACCGTGGAGATGGCGTTGTAGGGGCTGCCGCCGGTCGACAGCGCCTTGGTAGACCAGGCCAGGTAGACCAGCACGTGCCGGGCGCGGTCGTAGAGCCGCGACACCCGCAGCTCCTTGAACAGGAACGAGGTGCGGGTGTCGAACACGGTCTCGCTGTCCGGCAGGCCGTCCGGCGCCGTCGCCGGGCCGGTCGCGCGACAGGCCAGCGAGAAGCGGGACGGGTCGGTGGCCAGCCCGAGCGAGCCCTTCACGCCGCCGGTCTCGGCGTGGGACAGGTAGCAGGACACGCCGGCGACCCTGGGGTCGTCGTAGCGGTCCACGGCGATCTGGTCGTTGCGGCCGAGCAGCCGGAACGTGGTGCTGACCGCGCCGATGCGGGTGCCGTCGGCCCGGGCCGGACCGCCGGCGGCCAATGCCAGCGCGGTCCAGACCGTCGCCACCGCCGCCACCCTGGATCGTGCCGACATCGTCGAGCTCCTGCGGTTCTCAGCCATGCGCGAGCCCGTCGCGGCGGCCGCGCTGCCCGCGCAGCACCGCCTCGATCCAGCCGTCCAGCCGGACGGTCGCGGCCTCGGCCTGCTCCAGCTCCGGATAGGCCTCCGGGAACCGCAGCGCCAGCCAGCGCCAGGCGACCAGGCGCTTGTGCCGGCGCTCGGCCTGCTCCAGCTCCTCGCGCGACGCGCGCTCCGGCGGCGGCAGGCGGGCGCCGATCGGCGGCGGTACGACGCGGCCGGCGCCGTGCTCGCCGGCCCAGGCGGCCAGGCGGGGGATCCCGTTGTCGCGCTCGTCCACCGGGCACATCGCGTAGGACCAGCGGGTGATGAGGTCGAGCCCGGCGATGCCCTCCAGCGCGGTCGCCATCGCGAACGCCTGGCTCATGTCGGCCAGCCGGTAGTTCGGGTCGTCGCGGCGCAGCACGGCGCGGCGGATGCGGGCCAGCACGCCGAACAGACTGTCGGAGCCGATCTCTTCGGCTACCGCGCGCACGATGTCGGCGTCCGGCTGCACCAGCGGGCGCAGCTCGTCGGGTGCCGCGGCGGGGGCGGCCAGCATCGCGCGGATGAAGGACGGGCTGCCGGCGCCGGCCAGCACGGCGACGATGCCGGCCTCGTGGCGGCCGTGACGGCCGGCGCGGCCGCCGATCTGCTTCACCTCCTGCGGCCTGAGGTCGCGGCTCTCGGTGCCGTCGAACTTGCGGAGTGCCGAGAACACCACGCGGCGGATGTCAAGGTTGAGGCCCATGCCGATGGCGTCGGTGGCGATCAGGATCTCGGCGTCGCCCTCGTTGAAGCGCCTGGCCTCGGCACGGCGCACCTCCGGGCTCAGTGCGCCATAGACCACGGCAACGCGGCGGCCCCTGGCCTGCAGCGTCGCGCGCAGGTCCAGCACGTCGCGGCGCGAGAAGGCGATCAGCGCGTCGTGGCGCTCGAGGTCGGACAGCCGCACCGCCTCGGCTGCAGCGGTGAGCGGGCCCTTGCGGACCAGGGTCACCTCCTCGATCGGGTCGGCGCACAGCGTGGCGATGCGGCGCACCATCGGCGCGCACTCGGGCGAGCCCAGCACGAACACCTCGCGCGCCGGTGCCCCCATGATCGCAGCGGTCCAGGCCGCACCCCGGTCGGGGTCGTGCAGCATCTGCGCCTCGTCGACGATCGCGACGTCGACGGGCGCGTGCAGCGGGCACATCTCGACGGTGGCGGCCAGGTGCCGGCTGCCCGGCTCGACGATGCGCTCCTCCCCGGTGGCGAGCGAAGCCGGCACGTCACGGGCGCCCAGCGCCTCGCGGAACTCGTGCGCCAGCAGCCGCAGCGGCGCCAGGGCGAGCCCGCTCTCGGCGCCGGACAACCGGTCCAGCGCGGTATGCGACTTGCCGCTGTTGGTGGGGCCGGTGATCAGGGTGATGCGGCGCCGGAGCGCCCGGGCGGTGGCGAAGTGGGCGGCGTAGCGGTCGAGTGCCGCGACCCGGGCTACGGCGGCGTTGGCAGCACGGCCGCCGGGTGCGGACAGGATGCGGGGCGCGTCGCCGCCGTCCGCCTCGCGCCAGGAGGCGACCTCCGGACGCAGCCGGACGAGCTCGGCCGGGTCGAACTCCCAGCGTTCGCCCGCCTGGTCGTCGCGGCCCGGCCGTCCCTGCGGGATCCGGCGGGCGACCGGCAGCCGGTTGGCGGCGACCCAGCGCAGAGCCTCCTTGGTGCTGCAGCCGAGCAGGGCCGGCACCGCGCGGAACTCGACCAGGCTGCGCTCCCAGTCGCGCAGGCGCTGCAGCTCGGTGCGGCGGCCGCTGCGGGCGGCGGCGGCTGCCTCCTTGCGCTCGCGGCGTCGCTGGTCCTCGACCGCGAGCGCCGCGGCGACGAACGGGGCGTCCGCGGATGCCCCGAACGCGTCGGCGACCACGGCGGCCAGCGTCGCATGCTGGGCCCGCGACAGCACGCGGCCGCCGGCGTCGAACAGCGCGGCCAGGGCGGCGTCGAGCGCCTCGGCGGGGTCGGCCGCCAGCGTGCGCAGGCGGGCGGCGACGACGCGATCGAGCGCCTGCCGCAACGCCGGCTCGTCGGCATCGGGATCGGCGATGACAGCCGCCGCGGCGGCGGCGTCCTCGCGGCGGACCCAGACCGCGCCGTCTCGTTGCGACAGGTCGACCAGCCGGCCGGTCCAGGACTTGCGCCGGACCTCGCACAGCGCGCTCGCCACGGCGTCGCGGTCGGCCGGCAGGCGGCGCGCGACCAGGCGCGCCAGCCGCGGCATCTCGGCGCCGCCCACCGAAAGTCCGGATGCGGCGATCGCGGCCTCGGCTGGCGACGGGAAGGCGTCTGAATGATCAGGTACGGGATCGGGGGCTCTCATGCCGCCTGCATATGGCATCTCATCGTGTTCGCGGTCGCGATGTTCGTATCCGCGGGCGCCGGCAACCCGGCGTACGACCTGCAGCTAGGCATCCCATCGCTCTCCCAGGACAGGACGTCCATGCAATTCCTCCTCCACCCGCTGGCCATCTTCGTCGGCCTGTAGCTTAAGCCTGAACACGGTCATCCATCGGCCTGTCACGGTGGGATGATCAGCGCCGGCGCCAGCCTTGCCACGATGCCGATCGGTGCGCTGCTGCTCGGCCGAATCGGACTCAAGGGCCAGGCGGCGCAGGTGCCGTCGTGGGCCTGGCTCGGCAAGGTGGCGGGCTCGGTGTTCCTGCTGGCCCAGCCGGTCGCGGCGCCCAGGACGGCGCCGGGCCCTTCATCGGGCTGACCGTCACCGCCTCGATCGGCCGCATCGTGGGGGCCGCCATGATGGTGGTGGGCGTGGGCCTGGTCGCCAGGCTTTAGCCTCCCACGGCCAAGGCATAAAAGGCCAGGGGCTTCACCCCTGGACCCAGGGCTATCGCATTTGAGGAGACGTGAAAGGAGAAGGCCGAGGCGCTGCCCTGGTCTTCTCCTTCGGGACTATATCATGATGGTCCGGTGACGCAGCGGCGCATCATCCATGTCGACATGGACGCGTTCTACGCCTCGGTCGAGCAGCGCGACGATCCCGCCCTGCGCGGCCGGCCGGTGGCGGTCGGCGGCTCGCGCGAGCGCGGCGTGGTGGCGGCCGCGAGCTACGAGGCGCGGCGCTACGGCGTGCGCTCGGCGATGCCGTCGGTGACGGCACGCCGGCAGTGCCCAGAGCTGGTTTTCGTGCGGCCGCGCTTCGACGTCTATCGCCAGGTCTCGCAGCAAGTCCGCGCGATCTTCGCCGACTACACCCCGATCATCCAGCCGCTGTCGCTGGACGAGGCGTATCTCGACGTGACCACGCCGCTGCTGGACCGCGGCTCGGCGACCGCGATCGCGCGCGAGATCCGCGCGCGCATCCAGGCCGAGACCGGGCTCACCGCCTCGGCCGGGGTGTCCTACAACAAGTTCCTGGCCAAGCTGGCGTCCGACCACCGCAAGCCGGACGGGCTGTTCGTGATTACGCCGGCGATGGGGCCGGGCTTCGTCGAGGGTCTCGCGGTCAGCCGGTTCCACGGCGTGGGACCGGTGACGGCGGCGAAGATGGCGCGGCTCGGCATCCACAGCGGCCGCGACCTGCTGGCCTGCACGCCGGAGTTCCTCGTGCGGCATTTCGGCAAGGCGGGTGCGCACTACCACGCGATCGGGCACGGGCTCGACGACCGGCCGGTGGTGACCGACCGGCGTGCCAAGTCGATCGGCGCAGAGCAGACCTTCGAGCGCGACCTGCATGCGCTGGACGACGCGCTGGCAGCGCTGCAGCCGGCGATCGACAAGGTCTGGGCGAGCTACGGCCGCGACGGCCGCAGGGCCCGCACCGTCACGCTGAAGCTGAAGTACGCCGACTTCCGCATCCTCACCCGGGCGAGCTCGCGGCCGGGGCCGATCGCCGCGCGGGCCGACATCGCCGATGCCGCGGCCGCCCTGCTGCGGGCCGAGCATCCGTTCGCGCTCGGCGTGCGGCTGCTGGGCGTCAGCGTGTCGCGGTTCGACACCGCGCCGGGCCTGGACGCAGACCGGACGCCCGACCTGTTCCCCCTGTTCACGGCCGCGGGCGTCCAGGCTTAAGGGTTCCGCATTCGTCCCTTTTGTGATATGCCACCTCTATCCTTCAAGCCGCACCGATGGCCGGCTCCGCCCGTCATGATCCTGGTCATGACGTCCGGACCGTGACCGCGGCCGCGCGCTCGATGCGCGCCCCCAGGACAGGAGATGGCAGGCACGTGCTGACCAAGATGGAGACCACACCGCTCGAGCCCGAGGACCAGGCGATCGACGGCGCCGCGGACGAGGACGGCGCGGAGAGCCGGTCGCGTTCGGCCGCCGCCCGCAAGGCGCGGGACGACGAGCCGTTCGCCGAGGGCGACCATGTGGTCTACCCGACACACGGTGTCGGCAAGGTCGAGCGCATCGCCACCGAGGAGATTGCCGGGCACCGGCTCGAGCTGATCCACATCACCTTCGAGGAGAACCGGATGACGCTGCGCGTCCCGGTGGCGAAGGCGAAGAGTGCCGGCCTGCGCAAGCTCGCCACGCGCAAGCTGTTCGACGAGGCGCTGGCGATCCTCAAGGGTCGCGCGCGGATCAAGCGCACCATGTGGTCGCGGCGGGCGCAGGAGTACGAGGCCAAGATCAATTCCGGCGACCCGCTGGCGATCGCCGAGGTGGTGCGCGACCTGCACCGCAACTCCGGCCAGCCGGACCAGAGCTTCTCCGAGCGGCAGATCTACGAGGCGGCGATGGACCGCCTCGCCGCCGAGCTCGGCGCGCTGGAGCAGATCGACAAGGCGGCGGCGTCGCTCAAGCTGACCGACTACCTCAAGACCATCGTTTGACAGGAAGGCCAGGGCTCTGCCCTGGACCCGCCAAGGGCCACGGCCCTTGGAACCCATTCCTTAAGTAGCGGTTTCCAAAGGTCAGCCTCTGGCGGGGTCCAGGGGCAGAGCCTCTGGCCTTGCCTACGGTAGCAACGCCTGCAGATCGCACGCCGTCCCGTCCGCCTGCGCCGTCAGCACGCTGTTCGCGGACGCGGCGGTGCGGGTGACGCAGCCGGTCAGGCTGTCGGCTGAGGCATAGAGTCCGGTGCCGCTGCCGGTATGCGCGGTCACGGCACCCGACGACGACAGGTCGAGCGTGTCGTTCGGGCTGATCCGCTCGATCAGGCGGCTGGCGGCGACCGGCTGCAGGTCGTGCGTGTCCAAGGTGTCGCGGATGAACGCCTGGTTGACCGCGGTGGCCTGCGCGGCGCTGCCGTCGGCGTTGGCGACGTAGTCGTAGCGGACCACCAGCGGGTAGGACAGCACGCGAGTGGCGGTGTCGATGCCGGCGGCGCTGCGCGTCGTCACGGTGGTGGCGGTGTCGGTGCGCTGGGTGACGGTCTGGTCGTCGACGAGGTCGGTGACGTCGAACTGCTGCACGTTCGAGAACCGGCCGGTTTGGTCGACCGTGGTCTGCACGACGCCGTGCGAGGTCACCGCGTAGCCGCCGATGCTGTAGTCGTGCCGGGAGGTGGTCAGCACGCTGCCGGTGCTGTTGCCGTTGGCGTCGGTGACGATCGTGTTGCTGGTGACCGGCGATGGGGCGGCCAGGGTGTTGCGGGTGACGGCGCCCGTCACCGTGCCGGCACCGTGGTCGAGGGTCAGGTAGAGCGTGCCGGTGACGGAGAAGTAGGTGTCGGCGCCGGCGACCGAGAGCGACACGGTATGGGGCTTGCCGTCGTCGATCGCGCCGACGAACGGGGTCAGCTCGACCGAGTAGGGCTTGAATGCCAGCGTCTGCACGCCGGGGATCGGTTCCCACAGGTAGGGGTCGATGCCGCCGGTGTAGATCCAGGGATAGACCGGGGCGACGCCGGCGCGGACGCCGTCGATGGCGACCTGGCCCTCGCGGAACGCGCCGCCACCGCAGGTCTCGAGCGCGGTGGCGAGCGCGTCGGGGACGCAGGTATACCAGAACTCGTCGTCGTTCTGGCTCTGCAGCAGCACGTCGAGGCGGGCGCGCTCGACGTTGGTGGGCAGGATGCCGGTGCGGCTCAGCGTCTGGGTGCCGTCGTTCAGCGCGACGGTGCCGGCGGCGGGATCGGCGTTGAGCGGGATCACCAGGTCCGGCGTGCGCGGCGCCGGATAGTTCACCGTGGCCGGATAGAACAGCAGCGTCGAGCTGGCGGTGATGGTGCTGGTGTAGGTGCTGCTCTGGTAGTTGGCGATCAGCACGTGGCCGGGCTGGGGCTGTTCCAGTAGGGCGGTATCGTCGGTGACGTCGCGCTCGACGTGCCAGGACGGCGCCAGCGCCGCGCGCGGCTCCGCGGTGGTGCCGAACAGAACGTTCACCCCGCCGATGAAGATGGAGGCGGTGCGGTCGAACTGCCGACCGGCGTTCACCGACACGTCGGTCGACAGCACCACCTTCGCCCACGGGCCGGGGCAGGATGCGGGCGGCACGTAGGCGAACGGCACCGTGCCGGCGCCGAAGGTGGCGCCGGAGAACAGGGGCACGGCGCAGGGGGTCTCGTCGGGGTGGGACACCGGCGGCTCGATGTCGGCGACGTTGCTGCTGCCGATCGTCCCCGCCCTGGCGGTCGCGGGAGACGCCAGGGACACCATCGGGGGGGCGGCGAGGCAGCTGAGCAGCAGGGCGGCGCGTCGGGTCATGAAGGCTCGGTCTCCGGGAGCGGGGAGCCGATCAGAGCATGGAACGATCGCCACAAAAAACCCCCGGCCTCACGGCCGGGGGTTCCAATGGCGGGCCGGGCCGGAAAGCCTCAGCTGTTGCTGTTGCGGGTGCCGGTCAGCTGCAGCAGGAAGGTGAACAGGTTGATGAAGTTGAGGTAGAGCGACAGCGCGTCGTAGACGCTGCGCTTGGCCGCACCCTCGGCTCCTTCGTAGTAGGCGAACTGGCTGTAGGTCCACTTGATGCGCTGGGTGTCGAACGCGGTCAGGCCCAGGAACACGATCACGCCGATGATGCTGGTGACGAAGTAGAGCCCAGGGCTGTGCAGGAACATGTTGACCAAGCTGGCGATGATGATGCCGAACAGGCCCATCATCATGAACGAGCCGAAGCTGGTCAGGTCCTTCTTGGTCACGTAGCCGTAGATGCTGGTGGCGGCGAACATGCTGGCGGTAATGAAGAACACGCGCACGATCGACAGGTCGGTATAGACGAAGAACAGGTTGGTCAGGCTGACGCCCATCGCTGCGCAGAACACCCAGAACAGCGTCTGTGCCGCAGTCTTCGACAGCTTGTTCACGCCGAAGCTCAGCACCAGGACGAAGGCGAGCGGGGCGAACATCGACGCGATGCCGAGCCCGGTCGGACGGATCGCGACGTTGCCAGACGGCAGCATCACGGTCTGGTGGAACAGGTCGGCGAGCTGGCTGTGCGCGATGGCGTAGGCGACCAGGCCGGTCAGGGCGAGGCCGGACGCCATCCAGTTGTAGACGCGCAGCATGTAGGCGCGCAGACCGGAATCCACGATCCCGGCTCGAGCGCCCGCACCCGATGCGCGGGAGGTGGTGCGATAGTCGGGGACGAACGCCATGGGTGTCTCGTGTTCCTGTGCGGCCGGCGAAGTCCGGGCGCCTGCGGCCTACATTGGAGGTTCCGCCAGACAGGTCAAGGAGAACCGCCGCTCCTGGACGATCCGTAGGGACGGCCCGGGACGCGCCGTTGACCGGCCGGTCGCCGCCGGGCACCGTCCACGCCGCGACGCCCGCGAGATCGCCGTAGATATGACTGTCCCCCAAGGCATGATCCGTTCTGCCGCCCGCCCCGACACTCACCCTGGCGCCCGCCCTGGCGCCCCCTCCACCCGCATCACCGCCCTGCTCGCCGTGCTGGCCGCGGTGATGATGCTGTTCTCGCGGCCGCGCCGCCTGCGCTGATGCGGCTGTTCGTGGCGCTCGACCTGCCGCTCGGCCTGCGGGAGACCCTGACCGGCCTGTGCGGCGGGTTGCCTGGGGCCGACTGGCTGGCGCCGGACAACCTGCACCTCACGCTGCGCTTCATCGGCGAGACCGGGCGGCACCTCGCCGAAGAGATCGACCTCGCCCTGCACGCGCTGCGCGGCCGGCGCTTCACCCTCGCTTTGTCCGGGGTCGGGCTGTTCGACGATCGCGGCCGGCCGACCACGCTGTGGGCCGGGGTCGTGCGCAACGAGCGCCTTGACCACCTGCAGGCCAAGATCGAGATCGCCCTCCAGCGGGCGGGGGCGGTGCCGGCGCGGCGGCGGTTCCAGCCGCACGTCACGCTGGCGCGGGTCGACGGCGTGCCCGAGCCGGCGCTGGCGGCCTGGGTGCAGGCGCACAACCTCTTGCGCACGGAGCCGGTCCCGGTCGACAGCTTCACCCTGTTCAGCTCGCAGCCGGGCCCGGACCGGCCGGTCCACATCGCGGAGGTCGACTATGAACTCGCCTAGCCGATGCACCCTTGGCCTGGCCTCCCTCACGCTGGTCCTGGCGCTGGCGGCGGCCTCGGCCGGCCCGGTCCTCGCCGCGGAGCTTGTGTCCGGGCCGATCCAGATCGGGCCTTCCTGGGGCCAGGGCGACCCGGCCCATTCCGCCGCGGTGCTTGACACGGTGCTGGTCAACCACGGCGACATCCCCGACCGGCTGATCCGCGTCGACTGCCCGGTCAGCGGACACGCGACGCTGCGCAACGGCACCCTGCATAACGATGTGCAGACGCCGAACCTGGCCGGGCCGCAACCGGCGCAGGTGCCCCAGAACGGCCTCGACCTGCCGGCCGGGCTGCACGGCGCCGTGCATCCGGTCACCGCGGTGTTCGACCTGGCGCAAGCCAACCAGCCGCTGACCGACGGCATGCAGGTGCCGTGCACGGTGGGCTTCGCGCATGGCGGCGAGCGCATCGTCATCTTCACCATCGGCGAGACCCCGCACCCGACCGACGAGCCGTAAGGGGCCGTTCGAGGATGCGCCGTGCCGGTGATCCGACGCGCCCTCCCGGGCGCTCAGCTCGCGGCCGTGAAGGCCGCTGCGCTCCGGTCCGAAGTCGACACATTGGCGGTGCCGCCGGCGCGGCACTCCCACTCGGCGCATCCAATCTCGAACGGCCTGGCGGACGTCCGGGCCGCCCATCCTGATGCCGCGACGCGTCGTCATCCTCACCGGCGCCGGCATCAGCCGGGAATCCGGGCTGCACACCTTCCGCGATCAGGACGGGATCTGGTCGACGGTGCGCATCGACGATGTCTGCACGCCGGACGCGTTCGCGCGCGACCCGCAGCGCGTGCACGACTTCTACAATGCGCGGCGGGCGCAGCTGGGCGGCGTGGCGCCGAACGCGGCGCACGCGGCGCTGGCGCGGCTGGAGGCGGAGTTCGCCGGCGAACTGCTGGTCGTCACGCAGAACGTCGACGACCTGCACGAGCGCGCCGGCTCGCGCCGCCTGCTGCACATGCACGGCGAGCTGCGCCGCATGCGCTGCCTCGGCTGCGGTGCCTGCCCGGACCGGACCGGACCGGCCGGCCCCGACACGCCCTGCCCCGCCTGCGACCAAGCCCGGCTGCGACCGGACGTGGTCTGGTTCGGCGAGATGCCGCTGCACATGCAGGCGATCGAGGACGCTCTCGCGCGCTGCGACCTGTTCGTGGCGATCGGCACCTCCGGTACGGTGTATCCGGCCGCCGGCTTCGTCGAGATCGCCGCCCCCCATGCCGACACGATCGAGCTCAACCTCAAGCCGTCGAACGGCCGGTCGCTGTTCGGCGGGGGCCGCTACGGCCCGGCGACCGCGCTGGTACCGGCGCTGGTCGACGAGTTGCTGGCACCGTGAACGACACGGCGGCGAACGGGGCGCTGGCCCGGCTGGCGGCGGAGGTCAGGGCGTGCCGGGTCTGCGCGCCGGCGCTGCCGCTGGGCCCGCGGCCGATCGTGCAGCTGTCCCGCACCGCACGGCTGCTGATCGCGAGCCAGGCGCCGGGTGCCAAGGTGCACGAGAAGGGCCTGGCCTTCTGGGACGATTCCGGCGCCCGTCTGCGCGACTGGCTTGGGCTCGACCGCGCGGCGTTCTACGACCCGGGCCGGGTGGCGATCCTGCCGATGGGGTTCTGCTATCCAGGCCGGCTGCCAGGCGGCGGCGACCGGCCGCCGCGGCCGGAATGCGCGCCGCTCTGGCGCGACCGCGTGCTGGCGCTGCTGCCAGAGGTCCGGCTGACGCTGCTGGTCGGCACGTACGCGCAGGCGCACGTGCTGGGGCCGGGGCCGATGACCGAGCGGGTGCGCGGATACCGAGCATACCTGCCGCGCCACTTCCCGCTGCCGCACCCATCCTGGCGCACCAAGGTCTGGGAAGCGCGCAATCCTTGGTTTCCAGATCACGTTCTGCCCGCGCTCAAGGCAGAGGTGGCATGCGCCCTGGACAGGTGCCGCTAGCTCTGGCACCTGCGGGACGTGCCGCATCGTCGCTTCTTCTGGACCAGGCTCGCCCCAGCCCTCGCAGTCTCGGCGGCGCTGCACGGCCCCGCACCGGCGACGGATCGGGCCGGCTGCGGCACCGTCATCGTACCGACCGCGGTCGGCTCCGGGGGCGCCGCGCCGATCACCTCGTTCAACCCGATGCTGAACACCGCGCTCGGCGCCCACCAGGTGCTGGAGCAGATCTACCGGCCGCTGGTCTGGATCGACGACCACGGCCGACCGGACCCGTCGCGCGGGCTGGCCCAGTCGGTCGAGACGCCGGACGGCGGCTCGACCTTCGTCGTCACGCTGCACGACTGGATGTGGTCGGACGGCGTGCCGATCACGTCGGACGACCTGCTGTTCACCTTCGACCTGATCCGGCGGCTGGGCGTCGGCTACAGCTATTACGGCCATGGCGGCGTGCCGATGCTGGTCGCGCGCGTCGAGGCGCTGTCGCCGCATCGGGTGGCGCTGCACATGGTGCGCAAGGTGAACCCGAGCTGGTTCGTCTCGCTCGGGCTCGGCAACGTCCTGTTCCCGCTGCCCCGCCACGTGTTCGACGGCATGAGCCTGCTCGAGCTGCGCCGGCGGCAGACCGATCCCACCCTGTTCCGGGTGTCGGACAGCGCCTTCGTGCTGAAGGAGTATGCGGTCGGGCGGCACATCGTGCTGGAGCCGAACCCGCTCTATGGCGGTACCCACCCGCAGATCCGGCGGCTGGTGCTGGCGTTCCCGAACGGCACCGCGGCGCTGGAGCAGATGCGCGCCGGCCAGCTCGACATCGCCAACATCCCGTTCCTGCTCGCCGCGAAGATCGAGCGGCTGCCCGGGTTCGACGTGGTGCGGCGGCCGCCCAACTTCGGCTACGGCGACGGCTACTTCAACTACCGTTCCCTGCACGCGCCGTTCCTGCGCGACGAGGCGGTGCGGCGCGCCATCATCCGCGGCGTCGACCAGCGCGAGATCGTCGACCTGGTGTATCACGGCCAGGCCGAGCCCGTTCACGGGCCGGTGCCGCCGGCGATGATTTCGATGCTGTCGCCGGCGGCGCGCGCCGGCTACCCGGACCTGTCCTACAATCCGGCGGCGGCGCGGGCGCTTCTGCTGGCCGATGGCTGGCGACCGGGATCGGACGGCATCATGGCCAAGGACGGCCAGCGGCTCGCGTTCACCGACATGACCTCGGCGGAGAGCGTGACCGGCGTGATGCAGGCGCAGGTGATCCAGCGCAGCCTGCACGCGATCGGCATCGAGAACGACATCCAGATCGTGAGCTTCAACCAGCTGCTGGCGACGCTGGACGGCAACGGCCACGATTGGGACATGGCGACGCTGCTGTGGTCGGTGGAGACCTACCCGGACGTGCACGACTTCTTCTCGTCCGACGGCCAGCTCAATTTCGGCCACTATTTCGACCCGCGCATGGACCGGCTGAACCAGGACGTGATGTTCGGCGACGGCGACGGCCCGCTGTTCGCGGTGCAGGACTACACCGCGGAGTCGGCGATCCACCTTTATCTGCCGGACGGCACCTTCAACGTGCTGGCGCGGCCGGGGCTGGGCGGCGTCACCGACTTCCTGGGCCAGAACGGCATGTGGTCGCCGGAGCTGCTGACGCTGTCCGGACCTCTGGCCTGCCCCGCCGACACCGCGGCGGCCAGGCCCCGACCGATGCCGACCGCGCACGCCGGATGACGGGGTTGCTGCGCACGCTGCGGTCGCGGCTCGGCAGCGCGCTGCTCTCGCTGCTGATCCTGGTCAGCATCGCCTTCGTGCTGATCCACCTGACGCCGGGCGGCCCGGCCTACTCGATCCTGGGCCAGGGCGCGAAGCCGGCGGCGATCGCAGCGGTGAACCACGCGCTCGGGCTGGATCGGCCGCTCTGGCAGCAGTACGGGCGCTACCTCTGGGCGCTGGCGCACGGCGACCTCGGCGCCTCCTACATCTACAGCCGTCCGGTGGGCCAGATGCTGCTCTCGTACGAGCGCAACACGCTGGCGCTGCAGCTGGTGTCGCTCGCCGCCAGCCTGCTGATCGGGCTGGCGCTCGGACTGGCCCACGGGGTGTACTACACGCGGACCCTCGGACGGGCGATCGGCGGCCTGGAGCTGGCGCTCTACGCAGTGCCAACCTTCTTCAGCGGCACGCTGCTGATCCTGTGGTTCTCGATGGGGCTGGGCTGGTTCCCGGCCGGCGGGCTCGAGAACCTGCGGCTGCCGCGACAGACGCCGGGCGCGGTGCTCGCACACCTGGCACTGCCGGCAGTCACAATCGTGCTGTTCACGGTGCCGACGCTGTCGCGCTACTTCGCGCAGTCGGTGCACGAGGAGCTGGGGCGCGACTACGTGCGCTCGGCGGCGGCGCGCGGCGCCTCGCCGGCGCGCATCCTGCTGCGCCACGTGCTGCGCAACGCGCTCAGGCCGCTGGTGACGATCCTGGGGCTGTCGCTGCCGGCGATCTTCGCCGGCGGCATCGTGACCGAGACGGTGTTCTCCTACCCCGGGCTGGGCTGGCTGCTGTGGCAGTCGGCAACCTCCCAGGACTATCCGGTGGTGGTCGGCATCGTGCTGGTGATCGGCGTGCTGACGGTGCTGGGCAACCTGCTGGCGGACCTGGTGAACGGGCTGCTCGATCCGCGCACGCGCTATGCCTGAGCTGGTCGCCACGATCCCAGGCCGCAGCGTCGCGGTCTGGCTCGGGCGCCTGGCCCGCCTCGGCGCCGGCCGGCGGCCGGGCGGGGTGCTCGGCGTCGGGCTGCTGCTGGCCGCCACGATCGCCGCCCTCTGCTTCCTGCTGCCGCTCGCCTACACCGCCGATCCGTATGCGCTGCATCCCGACGCGACGCTGAACGCGCCGGATGCGGCATTCCCGCTCGGCAGCGACGAGATCGGCCGCGACAACCTGGCCCGGGTGCTGGCGGCCGGGCAGGCGACGCTGCTGGTGGCGGTGCCGGCGGCGCTGGTGACGTTCGCCGCCGGGCTGCTGTACGGGCTGGTGTCCGGGCTCGGGCCGCGCCTGCTCGACGCCGTGCTGATGCGGCTGCTGGACGCGATCCTGGCGCTGCCCGGGCTGGTGGTGCTGATCTTCTTCGCCGCCATCCTGAAGCTGGCGACGCCGTCGCTGATCCTGCTGCTGGGGCTGATCTCGTGGCCGCCGCTGGCGCGGCTGGTGCGCAACGAGACCCGGGCGCAGCGCGACCGTGAATTCGTGCAGGCGGCGCGGCAGATGGGCGGCGGCTTCCTGCACGTGGCCACCACCCACCTGCTGCGGGTGATGGCGCCGATCCTAGTGGTGAACCTCACCTTCCTGGTCGGCGACATGGTGCTGGTGCTGTCGGCGCTGTCGTTCCTGGGGCTCGGCGTGCAGCCGCCGCAGACCAGCTGGGGCGGGCTGCTGGGGACCGCGCTGCAGCTGGTGGCGCTCGACCCGTGGTGGCTGATCCTGCCGCCCGGGCTGCTAATCTTCGCCTCGCTGCTGGCGGCGTCGCTGATTGGCCAGGGCCTGCTGGCGCGGCACGGCCGCGCGCGATGAGCGGCGCTGCGGAGCCGGTGCTGCGGCTGGAGCAGCTCGGCGTGTCAATGCCGCCGCGCGGCCGGGCCGGGGGCGCCCGCCTGCCGCTGGTCGAGGCGCTCGACCTCGCGGTGCGGCCGGGCGAGATGACCGCGCTGGTGGGCGAGAGCGGGTCGGGCAAGACGATCGCGGCCCTGGCGGCGATGCGGCTGCTGCCGGCGGGTGCGGCGACCACGGGACGCGCGCTGTTCGAGGGCGTCGATCTGCTGGTGCAGGGCGAGCGGCGGATGCGCGACCTGCGCGGCCGCATCGGCATGGTGTTCCAGAACCCGCTGTCGGCGCTGAACCCGTCGATGACGATCGGCGCGCAGGTGGCGGAGGGTCACCGGCTGCACGGCGGCGGCGGTCGCGTCCCCGGTCGCGCGGAAGCGCGGGCCCGGGCGGTCGAGCTGCTGGGCGAGGTCGGCATCCCGGATCCGGCGCGGCGGCTGGACGACTACCCGCACCAGTTCTCCGGCGGGCAGCGGCAGCGGGTGATGATCGCGGCCGCTCTCGCCTGCGACCCCAAGGTGCTGATCGCCGACGAGCCGACCACCGGGCTCGACCCGCTGGTGGCGCGACAGATCCTGGCGCTGCTGGCGCGGCTGCAGCGCACGCACCGGCTCGGCGTGCTGTTCATCACCCACGACCTATCGATCGTGCAGGAGCACGCCGACCGACTGGCGGTGCTATATGCCGGGCGCGCGGTCGAGTGGGGCGAGGCCGGGCGGTTCTTCGGCCGCCCGCGCCACCCGTACAGCCAGGCGCTGCTGGCCGCGGTGCCGCGGCTGGGCCAGGCGACGCTGCGCGGCATTCCCGGCACCCTGCCCGAACCCGGCGCGCGGCCGCCGGGCTGCCGCTTCGCGCCCCGCTGCGCGCACCGCCGGGCGCCCTGCGACGCCGGCTACCCGCCCGCGGTCGGCGACGACGAGGAGGCCGCCGCCTGCCTGTTCCCGCCGCCGCCGCCGGTGCTGGAGGCGGGGCATGCGGCGCCGGCCGCGTTCGAGCGCGGCGGCACGGCGCCGCTGCTGGCGCTGGAGGCGGTGGGGGTGCGCTACGAAGCAGCTGCGGCGCCGTCGCTGTCGGAGGTGTCGCTCGAGCTGCGGCGCGGCGAGTGCCTTGGCATCGTCGGCGAGAGCGGCTCGGGCAAGTCGACGCTGGGCCGGGCGATCCTGCACATGCTGCGGTTCGAGGGCCGCATCCTGCTGGACGGCGAGGCGGTGGCGCATCTGCCGGCGGCGGCCCTGCGGCGGGCGCGGCGGCGCATCCAGGTGGTGTTCCAGGACCCCAGGGAGTCGCTGAACCCGACCCTGCGGATCGGCGACTGCCTGGCCGAGCCGCTGCGGCTGGGCGGCGTGCGCGAGCGGGGCCGGCTCGCCCGCGAGGTGGCGGCGCTGCTGCGCCGGGTCGGGCTCGACCCGTCGCTGGCCGACCGGCTGCCCGGGCAGGTCTCGGGCGGACAGGCGCAGCGGGTGGCGGTGGCCCGCGCGCTGGCGGCGCGGCCTGACATCATCGTGCTGGACGAGCCGACCTCGGCGCTCGACGTGTCGACGCAGGCGATGCTGCTGACGCTGCTGCGCGAGCTCAGCCGAGCCGAGCGCGTCGCCTACGTGATCATCAGCCACGACCTGGCCGCGGTGAGCTGGCTCGCCGACCGGATCGCGGTGCTGAAGGAGGGGCGCATCGTCGAGCTGGCCGACACGGCGGCGCTGATCGCGGCGCCGCGGCACGCCTACAGCGCCGCGCTGATCGCGACTGCGCCTCGCTTGGCGTGATCGTGAGGAAGGCCAGGGCGCTGCCCTGGACCCGCCAAGGGCCGGCGGCCCTTGGAACCCGATTCGTAAGAAGATGGTCCGTACATGGAACTAGAACCTTAACGGATCGGGGCCTGGGGCCCGCGGCCCCAGTGGGGTCCAGGGGCAAAGCCCCTGGCCTTCTTCCTTTGCCGGACAGCACGAAAGTCCAACCATGAGCGATCGCAGCTTCCTGGTCACCGAGCCGGCGCACGCCTCGCCGCTAAGCCTGCTGCTGGGGTTCTCGGCGATGCTGCCGATCGCGGCCGGCGCGCTGCTGGCGTGGCTGCCGTTCCCGTTCGGCCCGCTGGCCGAGACCGGGGCGGTGCTGTGGGGCGGCGCGGTCCTGACGTTCCTGGCCGGCGTGCGCCGGGGGGTGAGCTTCCGCATGCCGGGCGGCCCGAGGGTGGCGCAGATCGCCACCATGCTGTGGCTGTTCCTGCTGGGCGTGGGCGCGCTGGCGACGCTGCCGCTGGAGGTGGCGCGGGTGCTGCTGCTGCTGGCCTATGTCAGCCTGGCGGTGCTGGACCCGCTGGCGGCGCGGCGCGGCGAGGCGCAGCTTTTCTTCGCGCGGCTGCGGCCGGTGCAGATGGCGATCCCGATCGTTTCGGTATTGACGATCATGGCGCACGATCTGCTCAGAAACGGGATCACGACATAGAGGTGGTTCGTAACGGCAACCGAACATCCGCTTCCCGGGCCGAGTTGCTATCCTCGGAGACGCGCCCGTTCCCCTCGTGCGTCGATCGACGCGCGGGGCCGTGGCGGGCGTTTCCGAGACAACTGGACCGATCGACCGATGCGCCTGCTTCCGCCGTTGATGACTGCCGCCTCACTCGCCTTGCTGGAGGTCGCGTGACGAACACCAACCTGTCGGCCGCGTCCGGTGCTGGCGGCGGCCGCGCAGCCCCACCTCCGATCGTGCTCGTGCACCGCGCCGATCTTCATCGCCGCCAGCGGCAAACGGACGCGGCTCGCCGGGATGTTCTCGCTGCAGCCTGACTGCTCGCTGAACGCCTACCTCACCGTGCGCATCCTGTCGCTGCCGACCCATGGCACGGCGACCGTCGAGCGTGGCCGTTACTATCCCAACTACCCGAAGAACAACGATCGTTCGGTCTGCAACGATCGGCCCGCGGACGGGACGGCGGTCTGGTACCAATCGACGCCGGGCTATGTCGGCGATGACGCGGTCGAGTTGGAGGTCATCGGGACCGACGGCCGGGCGGCGCGCATCAGCTACCATATCGAGGTGAAGTAGGTCGGACGCCACCGGCCGGGCTCGGCTCCTATTACGGCAGGAGCGCGGAGTGTCGAGGCCTCGGCGGCGGGCGGGCGGGCCGATCGCGATCCCGGTGGCGGCGTTGTTAGGGGCCGCGTCCGTCGTCGTCAGGCTCGGGACCTTGGAGGTCCGGGTCGATCGGCTGGCCTGCTTCGAGCTGGACCCCCAGGCTGTTCAGGAGCATGGCGACCATGACGTACTGGCCGCAGGTGAAGACCAGGTCCATGCGGCCCTTGTCGCCCAGCGGCGCCAACGCCTGCCAGGTCGGCTCGTCGATGAACTGGTCGCCGACCAGCTGGTCCGTCGCGAGCAGGGCCGCGGCCTCCAGCGCCGACCAGCCGGACGCCGCCGCGCCGCGCTTGACGCGCGCGATCTCCTCCTCGCCGAGGCCGACGTCGCGGCCGACCACGGCATGCTGGCTCCACTCGTAGCCGGAGCGGCAGAGCCAGCCGGTCCGCAGGATCACCAGCTCGCGCAGGCGTGGCTTGAGGTCGCTGTGCGGCCCGAGGATGTAGTCTGACCAGCCGAGGTAGCGCTTCAGCGTCCGGGGCGCCTGGGCGATGGTGCGCAACACGGCCAGCGGCTCGGCCTGGCCGGCGAAGCCGCCGCGCCCGGCGAGCGATGCCTCCTGCTCGGGCGTCATCCGGTCCAGCTCGACGGGTGGGATCCGGGGCTTGGACAGCCGCATCTCAGGTCTCCGACGCCGTGGTCGACGCGAAGGGTCGCAGACCTTCGGCGGCGGATCAATCAGGCGCTCCGGCCCACCTCGGTCAGCACCCAGGGCAGCGGGTCCGGCGCGCCCGGCACGAGCCACAGCGGCACCGCGTTCGGCAGCCGGACGTTGGCGGCGAGCCCCATCGCCATCCGCAGCGCCCGGAACATGGCGCCGTGGCAGACGACCAGCGCCGCACCCTCCCCCGCGGTGGCACGATCGATCGCGGCGACGGCGCGCGACACCAGCTCGTCGAACGGCTCGGCACCCTCGGGCGTGTAGCCGCCGGCGATCCAGTCGTCGTACCAGGCACCCATCGGGCGACCTTCCTGCTCGCCGAAGCAGACCTCCTGCAGCTCGGGATCGGTCAACACGGGCAGGCGCACGCCGTCCTGCCCGGCCAGCGCGTCGGCGACGATCTCCGCGGTGCGGGCGGCGCGGACCAGCGGCGAGGTGACGATGCGGGTGATCGGCGCGTGGTCGTGCCAATGCTCGGCCATGATGGCGGCGGCGACGCCAGCCTGGACGATGCCGCGGGCGTTCAGCGCGATGTCGGTACGACCTTGGCTCAAGCCCCGCGCGTTCCAGTCGGTCTCGCCGTGGCGCAGGTACCAGAACGGGCGCGGGGCGAGCCTGGCGGTCATCTCAATCGAACAGCGAGCTGACCGAGCTCTCGTCGGAGACCGCGCGCATGGCGGTGGCGAGGAGCTGGGCGATGCTGATCTGGCGCACGTTGGCGGCCAGCCGCACCGCCTCGGTGCCCAGGATGCTGTCGGTGATGGTCATCATCTCGATCGGCGAGGAGGCGACGCGCGACACCGCCCCCCCGGTCAGCACGCCGTGGGTGACGTAGGCGCTGACCGAGGTGCCGCCGCGCGCGATCAGCGCCTCGGCCGCGTTGCAGAAGGTGCCGCCGCTGTCGATGATGTCGTCGACCAGCACGCAATGGCGGCCGCCGACGTCGCCGATCACGTTCATCACCTCCGACACGCCGGCGCGCTCACGCCGCTTGTCGATGATGGCGAGGTCGACGTTCAGCCGCTTGGCGAGCTGGCGGGCGCGCACCACGCCGCCGACGTCGGGCGAGATGATCATGAGGTCGCGGTTGCCGTAGCGCTCCTTGATGTCGCGCGCGAACAGCGGGGCAGCGAACAGGTTGTCTACGGGTATGTCGAAGAAGCCCTGGATCTGGCCGGCATGCAGATCCATCGTCAGCACCCGGTGGGCGCCGGCCTCGGTGATCAGGTTGGCGACCAGCTTGGCGCTGATCGGGGTGCGCGGGCCGGACTTCCGGTCCTGACGCGCATAGCCGAAATACGGCATGACCGCGGTGATGCGCCGCGCCGAGCCCCGGCGCAGCGTGTCGATCATGATCAGCAGCTCCATCAGGTTGTCGTTGGTCGGGTAGCAGGTGCTCTGCACCACGAACACGTCCTCGCCGCGCACGTTCTCCTGGATCTCGACGAACACCTCCATGTCGGCGAACCGGCGCACCACCGCCTTGCACAGCGGCAGGCCGAGCGTGGCGGCCACCGCCTCGGCCAGCGGCCGGTTGCTGTTGCAGGCGACGATCTTCATGGACGGCAGGCTCCGCGAACCGGCCGGGTTCTAGCAATCGGGCCCGAGGCTGTCACGGAATGACGCCGGCGTGAGGTGCGGCGAGGCCGCGACCGTGTCCCGTCGGCCTCAGGACCCGCCGGCCGTCGCTTGGGGGCCCGCCTGGGGCCCCGCCGGGGCGCCGGCATGCGTCCTGCCCTCGTTGTTGGAGATCACCTCGTGGATGCCGCCTGCGGCCTCGTCGGCCGCGGCCACGGCGACGTCGCCCCAGTAGCCGTCGAGCGAGTGCGCCGGCACGTCGTGCAGCTGAGTCGCCCGGCCGGCCTCGTGGCCGCGCGCGTTGTGCACGGTCCAGACGATCTCGACGTGCTGCACGCCGTTCTGGGCGCGGTCCGGGGGCGAAACCGAGACGGTGCCGACGACGACGTAGTCGGCGCCGGCCGCCGCGGGCTTCAGCTCGTCGTGCTCGTCTGGCAGCCGGACGGCGAGGTCGCGGCCGAGCTCCTCGTCGCCGTTGCCGGGCGCCCCGGTGACGCCGGCGAAGTAGATCACGGTCGGCCGGTTGAGCAGGCTGTGCGGGTCGGCCTGGGCCTCGGCCGCCTGGATGCCAGTCAGCATGGCGTCGACCTCGGTCGCGGCCAGCGCCGCGCTGCCGGCCAGCAGGGCGGGATCGGCGCCGGACCAGGATGCGGCCGGCGTGGCCTCCCCCTGCCGCTGCGCCACGACGCGGCCGCTCGGGCCGATGATGCGGTAGGTCGGCACCACCTGGTCGCCCTGGCGGGCGGCGCTGACGGCGAGGTGCCAGTCGCCGGACCGGACCGGCTGCGCCATCGCCGGGACCTCCTTCCGCAGCAGCTCATCCGCCAGCGCCCGGGTCCAGAACGCCGCCTGCGGCGGCGGCAGCAGGGCGGCGGTCGGCACCGGGATGTCGAGCCGCGGCGGCGGCGCCGCGGCGGCGAGCCGGAGCGCATTGGCGCCGGGGTTGCCGGCGAAGGGCTGCGGCAGGTCGCCGCAGCCGGACAGGCCGGCGAGCAGCGCCGGCAGCGACCAGGCCCAGCGCATCGTCAACCGCATCTGAGGAGACGTGAAAGGGGAAGGCCGGGGCGCTGCCCTGGACCCGTTGGGGCCGCGGGCCCCAAACCCCGATCCGTAAGAAGATCATTCGTGAGTGAAAGTACGATCTTAACGAATCGGGGCCTGGGGCCCGCGGCCCCAGTGGGGTCCAGGGGCAAAGCCCCTGGCCTTCTTCCCGATGCAACAGCCGTGTCTGGCAGCGCGATCACCGAGATCTGGTGGCCGATCGGGCCGCCGCCCTCGCGGGTGCGGCGGCGGTGGCTGAAGAACCGGTCCGCGTCGGCGCAGGTGTCGGCGCCCAGCACGTGCGCGGTGCCGACGCCGGCCTCGCGCAGGCGGGCGACGCAGTAGCCGGCGAGGTCGAACCAGAGGCGGTCGCCCTCGCCCGGCCGGAAGTGGCGGTCCGGGTCGGCCGCACCCGACGCGCGGACCGCGTCCTGCAACTCGGGACCTACCTCGTAGCTGGCCTGGCCGATGCAGGGGCCGACGGCGGCGGCGATGCGGTCCGGGACGGCGCCGAGCTCGCGCATCGCCGCCACCACCGCCGCCAGCATCCCGGCGGCGGCGCCACGCCAGCCGGCATGGGCGGCGCCGATGATCCCGGCGGCCGCATCGGCCAACAGCACCGGCGCGCAGTCGGCGGTGATGATGCCGAGCCCGAGCCCGGGCCGGTCGGTCACCATGGCGTCGGCGCGCGGCCCCTCGCCCGCCGGCCACGGTGCGGCGACGGTCACGACCGCGATGCCGTGCACCTGGCTCAGCCCGAGCAGGCGGTCCGGCGCCACGCCGACCGCGCCTGCGACCCGGCGCCGGTTCTCGGCCAGCGCCGCGGGCTCGTCGCCGCTGCTGACGCTGCAGTTCAGGCTGGCGTATCGGCCGATGGAGACGCCGCCGATGCGGGTGAAGAAGCCGTGCGGCAGCGGCGACAGCGCCGGGCTGCGCAGAAAGACCGGCCCTCCCTCGCTCATGATGTCTCCGTGGCAAAGCCGGGCAGCGCCGGCAGCGACGGGTGGCACAGCGCCATCGCCTTGAACAGCCGCCCCATGCGGTCCGGCGCCGCCAGCCGGTGCGCGGCCTCCACCAGCGCGCGCGCCTGCGCCGGCGGCTGGTCGCGGGCCAGGCGCTCGGTGCGCGCGAACAGGCCGAGCTCGGCGAGGAACGCCCCCTGCCCGACCGCCCCCCGCACCGCCGCACCTGCCGCCAGAGCCGCGTCGCGACAGGCCGGGAAGTCGACATGGGCGGTGAGGTCGGCGCTGCCGGGGTCGGCCAGCGGATCGGCCGGACGTCCGTCCCGCAGCGCCTGCAGCGTGTCGCCGTGGCCGGCGATATCGGGGCCGTAATCCAGGAACAGGGCGGCGCCGCCCTGCCGCGCCAGGCGCGTGCCCAGGTGCCGCACCACCGCCAGCGCCGGCTCGCACAGCTCCAGCACCCCGCCCGGGTCCACCGCGCGGCGATCGAGCGGCGGCGGCGGCGGCTCGGCCTCCTGCAGCACGAAGCCGGCTGGCCCGACGTGGCGCTCGCTCCAGCCGGCCTCGGTGCGGACCAGCTGGCGGATCGGCAGCGCGTCCAGGAACTCGTTGGCGAGCAGGATCAGCGGGCCGTCCGGCAGCGTCTCGACGCGGTCGTGCCAGGTGACGGCGTGACCCGGCAGCGCCGCCGCCTGGATCGCCCGGAGCCGCGGCGAGGTCTCGACCAAGTGCAGCCGCAGCGCCGCCACAAGGTCCGGCGCCACCCGCGCCAGCGGCCGCAGCGCGTCGGCCAGCAGCGTGCCGCGGCCAGGGCCGGCCTCGGCCAGCAGCACCGGGTCCGGCGACCCCATCAGGTGCCACGCCACCGCCGCCCAGGCGCCCAGCACCTCGCCGAACGCCTGGGCGATCTCGGGCGCGGTGGCGAAGTCGGCGAACGGGTCGCGAGTGGCGTAGTAGGCGGCGTTGGCGCGCGCCATGAAGCGGTCGAGCCGCTCAGGTGCCGCGGTCACGTCGGGTCCGGCGATTTCGCGATCCCGGGCAGCGGCGCCAGCAGCGGGCCACGGCGCGCGTAGAGGATGAGGCCGATGCCGGCGAGGCCCATCGGGATGCAGAGCAGCTGGCCCATGGTGGTGCCGAACGCCAGGTAGTTCAGGAACGAATCCGGCTGGCGGAAATGCTCGGCGAAGGCGCGCAAGGCGGAGTAGCCGAGCAGGAAGCAGCCGGTGAGCAGGCCGGCGCGCTCGCGCACCCTTTGACGCGCCGCCAGCAGCAGCATCACGCCGAGCAGCAGCACGCCCTCGAGCAGCGCCTCGTACAGCTCGCTGGGGTGACGGGGGACGTCGTCGACGCGCGGGAAGATCATCGCCCACGGCAGCCAGGGCGGCGCCGGGCGGCCCCACAGCTCGCCGTTGACGAAGTTGGCGCAGCGGCCGAGCCCGAGCCCGATCGGCACCACCACGGCCAGCCGGTCGGCGAAGCCCAGCAGGCTCAGAAGCTGGCGGTGGGTGTAGACGATCAGCGCCACCACCACGCCCAGCATGCCGCCGTGGAAGCTCATGCCGCCGTGCCAGAGCTGCAGGATCGCCGCCGGATGCGCCAGATAGAGGTGCGGCTGGTAGAACAGCACGTAGCCGAGGCGGCCGCCGAGCACGACGCCGAGCGTCGCCCAGGTGAGGAAGTCGTCGACCTGCAGCGGCGTCGCCACCACCGGCGCGCGGGCGGCGATGCGGCGCATCGCGCGCCAGCCGATCACCAACGCCACGATGTAGGCCAGCGCATACCAGCGGATCACCAGCGGCCCCAGCTGCACCAGCACCGGGCTGAAGTCCGGGAATACCAGAACCGGAAGCATCTTGGTCGTCCCGACGGCTACAGGTAAGGATCGGCGGAGCGGAGCAGGTCGACGTAGCGCTGCACCCCCTCCTCGAGCGGGATGAACCGGCCGCCATAGCCGGCGGCGCGCAGCCGACCGATGTCGGCGCAGGTATAGGACTGGTATTGCCCGCGCAAGGAGGCCGGCATGTCGACGAACTCGACCCGGCGCGGGGCGCCGGCGGCGTCGCAGACCGCGTGCGCCAGGTCGAGATAGCTGCGTGCGACGCCGGTGCCGAGGTTGAACAGCCCGGTGGCGGCCGGCGCGTCCAGCAGCCACAGCAGCACGTCGACCACGTCGCCGACCCAGACGAAGTCGCGCGCCTGCTGCCCGTCGGCGAGCCCGTCGCGGTCGGAGCGGAACAGCCGCGGCGGCCGGCCGGCCGCGACCTCGTCGTGCTTCACCTTCACCACCGAGATCATCGGCCCCTTGTGGTACTCGTTCGGGCCATAGACGTTGAAGAACTTGAGCCCGGCCCAGTGCGGCGGCGCCGGCAGGCTGTCCTCGACCTGGCGCCGCACCCACAGGTCGAAGGCGTGCTTGGACCAGCCGTACAGGTTGAGCGGGCGCAGGCGGTCCAAGCGGGCGGGATCGTCGGAGAAGCCGCCCTCGCCTTCGGCGTCGCCGTAGGTGGCAGCCGACGAGGCATAGAGAAACCGCACGCCCCGCGCCGCGCACCAGTCCCACAGCCGCTGCGACAGGCCGACGTTGGTCTGCCACACCAGGTCGCCGTCGCGGGCGGTGGTCTCGCTGACGGCACCCAGATGGATCACCGCGTCGAGCTGGGGTGCGGCCTGCAGGAAGCAGTCGAGCGCCTCGGGCGGCAACAGCCGCTCCGGTGGATGGGCGCCGAGGTTGCGCCACTTGCCCTCGTCGCCCAGGCGGTCGACCACGACCGTCCGGCGCCCGCGCGCGAAGAGCGCCGCCTGCAGGCACGAACCGATGAAGCCGGCGCCGCCGGTGAGCAGGATCATGCGGCGCTTATAGGCGGGCGGCCGGGCCTGAGCCAACTGAACCGGCTCGTAAGAAGGTATCCCATATATGAAGGTATGACCTAAACGAATCGGGGTCTGGGGCCCGCGGCCCCAGTGGGGTCCAGGGGCAAAGCCCCTGGCCTTCCTTCTAATGCGATAGCCGTGCGGTCCAGGGCAGCGCCCTGGCCTTACTTACTGACCATGCCATACTGGAGAAAGGCCGCGGCCGGTCGTGCCAACGGTCCAATCGGAGCAACGCACCATGGCTGAACGGTCACGTCTGTTCGACGATTTCGCCGGCGTCGCCGGCGGCGCCTTCTCGGCCATCGCCGGCATCGGCGACGAGCTCGGCGCCCTGGTGCGGGCGCGCATCGACGAGGCGCTGGAGCGGCTGTCGCTGGTGCGCCGCGAAGAGTTCGATGCCGTGAGCGAGCTCGCCGCCAATGCCCGCAACGCGCAGGAGGCGGCCGACATGCGCCTGGCGCTGCTGGAGGGCCGGATCGCAGCGCTGGAAGGCCGCATCGCGCCGGGCAACGTGATGGCGGACCATCATGGCGACGGTGCGCCAGGCGGGCCGCCGCCGCGCGACGACATCCCGACCGCGAGCTGAGCCGAACGAAGGCAACAGGGCGGGCTCTCTTGCCCACGCGCGAGGCTGCCCATAGGCTCGGCGTGGGTCGATCCGTCGCTGCCGGTGCCGTGATTCGCGAGCAGCCGTTCGCGACGGGCGCCCGCGGACCCGGGGCGGCCCGACCTGCAGACACGAGGGGCCCGGCGCGTCCGGGCCGACCTCCGATGGGGAGCCCCGCATGCCTGCTCTCGACTCCACCCGCTATCCGCCCGCCACCAATCCGCTCGACGTGATGGAGCAGATCGTCGGCGGCTACGATTGGGCGTTCGATCGGCGCACCGATACCGAGATGGCGGCGGAAGCGCCGGGCAAATGGTGCGACTACGGGCTCTACTTCTCCTGGTCGCGCGAGATCAGCGCCATGCACTTCACCTGCGCCTTCGACCTCAAGGTGCCGAGCGCGCAGCGCCGCAACCTGTTCGAGCTGCTGGCGCTGGCCAACGAACGGCTGTGGATCGGCCATTTCGGCATGGACCCGGACGACGGCATGCCGCTGTTCCGCCACTCGGTGCTGCTGCGCGGCGCACCCGGGGCGTCGGTCGAGAGCCTGGAGGACATGATCGACATCGCGCTGACCGAATGCGAGCGCTTCTACCCGGCGTTCCAGTTCGTGCTCTGGGGCGGCAAGTCGCCGACGGAGGCGCTGGAGTGTGCGATGCTGGAATGCGCGGGGGAGGCTTGAGGAAGGCCAGAGGCTCTGCTCCTGGACCCCGCCAAAGGCTGGCCTCTGGAAACCTTACGTCAAGGAATCGGGTCCTAAGGCCGCCGGCCCTAGCGGGGTTCAGGGGCGGCGCCCCTGGCCTTCCTTGACCTCAATTCCGCCCATTCTCCTGGTCGGCCACGGCCATATGGGCAGCGCGCTGCTGGCCGGCTGGCAGGCGGACGGGCTGTCGCCGTCGATGGTGGTCGATCCGGCCGGGACTGCGCCACCGCGGCCGCACCGGGTGGTGACGGAGGCGGCGGCGCTGCCGGACGGGTTCCGGCCGGAGGTGGTGGTGCTGGCGGTCAAGCCGCAGCGGGCCGACGCGGCGATGCGGGCGATCGCCCCCTGGACGAGCGGCGCCACGGTGCTGTCGATCATGGCCGGCCGCACGCTGCGGGCCTTGCGCGCGGCGCTGCCGGAAGCCGGCGCCATCGTACGGGCGATGCCGAACACGCCGGCGGCGATCGGCCGCGGCATCTCGGTGGCGGTCGCCGAGCCTGGCCTCGGCGCACCGCAGCGGGCGCTGTGCGACCGCCTGCTGCAGGCGGCTGGCAGCCTCGCCTGGACCGACGACGAGGCGCTGCTGGACCCGGTCACCGCGGTCTCGGGGAGCGGGCCGGCCTACGTGTTCCTGCTGGCCGAGCTGCTGGAGCAGGCCGGGGTGGCCCAGGGCCTGCCGCCCGCGCTGGCCCGCCGGCTGGCGCGCGAGACCGTGGCCGGTGCCGGCGCGCTGCTGTCCGCCTCGGCCAAGGACGCGGCCGAGCTGCGCCGCGCCGTTACCAGCCCCGGCGGCACCACCGAGGCGGCGCTGTCGGTGCTGATGGACGAGGCGGCCTGGCCGCGCGCGGTGGCCAAGGCGGTGGCGGCGGCGGCCGAGCGCTCGCGCGCCCTTGCCAGCTGATGCCGTCTCGCGCCCTGTCGGGCGGCACCTGACGCCGGCGGCGATCCGGACGGCTTGAAGCGGGGATGGCGACCATGAACCAGGAACAGTTCGACTCGGCTCTCATCCAGGCGGCGATGGCGCGCGCCGAGACGGTCGGCTGGCGGCGGGTCGCGGTCGCGGAGGCGGCGCGGGCGGCAGGGCTGCCGCTCGACGAGGTCCGGATGCGCTTCCCGGTGCGCGCCACCGTGCTGCTGCGGCTCGGCATGCTGGCCGACCGCGCGGCCCTGGTCGACGACGGCTCGGTCGGCACCGCGCGCGAGCGGCTGTTCGACCTGCTGATGCGGCGGATCGACGTGCTGCAGCACTACCGCGGCGGCGTGCGCGCGGTGCTGCGGGCGCTGCCGTTCGACCCGCCGCTGGCGCTGCTGCTTGGCAACGCGACCATGGTCAGCATGGACTGGGTGGCGCAGGCCGCCGGCGTCGAGACCACTGGGCTCGCCGGCCGGGTGCGCGCGAGCGGGCTGGTGGCGGTCTGGCTGGCGACGGTGCGGGCCTGGGACGGCGACGACAGCGACGACCTGTCGACGACGATGGCGAGCCTCGACAAGGCGCTCGATCGGGCCGAGTGGCTGGGCCGCTTGCTGAACCGGCCGCTGGACGGCGATGTCGCCATAGCGGGCGAGCTGGCGCCGCCCGACGTGGAGCCGGGGATCGACGTCACGCCCGGTTCCGGGGTCGTCGACCCGATGACGTGAGGTTCGGCGCGGCCGAGCGTCGCAGCCAGGCCTTTACCGTATGGGCGGCTGATCCTATCTAGGACGGCCGGCGATGGGGCGTCGCCAAGTGGTAAGGCAGCGGATTTTGATTCCGCCATGCGGAGGTTCGAATCCTCCCGCCCCAGCCAATCCCGGCCGGCCCGAGGTGATCGGCGGCCCGGGATCGGAAAGCCGTTGCCTCAGACCGCCTTCTTCAGGTTCGGGCTCGCCTTGAAGCGCACCGTCTTGCCGGCCTTCACCTTGACCGGCTCGCCGGTGCGCGGGTTCAGCGCCTTGCGCGCCTTGGTCTTGCGGACCGTGAAGGTACCGAACGACGGCAGCGTGAAGCCGCCTTCCTTCCTCATCTCGCGCACGATCGCGGCGATCAGGTCGGCCGCGGCCTGGTTGGCGGCGACGCCGGTGCAATCGACAGAGTCCTGGATGACGCTGGCAATGAAGGCCTTGCTCATAGAAACGGGTTGCTCCTGAAAGATGACACAGGACATCACGGACGATTCGCGAACGCGGCGCTCCGGCCCGATGCCGTAACGGCTTCTAGCCCACCCGCCGCGCCGCCGCCAAGTGCTAAACCGAGCGTGGATGGGCATCCTGCCTTGACAGCACTGCAAGGCTGGGATCGGGTCCAGCAGCCACGGTCTCCGTCTAGGAGATTACAAACGGGTTACCTCGGGTGCAAAAAGAAGACAGACGGATCTGCCTGTTCGCGCATCACGACCCAGGACAAACGATCGCGCCGCACATTGCGCACTACCTGCAGCAGTTGCGGTCCAGCGGGTTCGTCACCCATATCGCCCTGTCCGGGATGGACCGGCTGCGGGACCACGACCGCATCCTGCTCGACCGGCTCGGCGTCGTTCCACATTTCCGCCGCAACCACGGCCTCGATTTCGGCGCCTGGGCAGATCTCGACGCCGCCGGCTGCGCCGACGGCGCCGATACCGTGCTGCTCGCCAACGACAGCGTGTTCGGTCCGTTGCAGTCGCTGGAGCCCATCTTCGAGACCATGCGGTCCGGTCGGTCGGATGTCTGGGGCATGGTCGAGTCGCGCGAGGGCGCCTGGCACCTGCAATCGTGGTTCCTCTGCTTCACGGCACGGGCCTACGCGGCACCGGCGATCGCCCGGGTGCGGCGGCTGCCGTTTGCCGGCATGACCAAACCGGAGGTCGTGATCCACGGCGAGCTCGGGCTGGGGGCGGCGATCCGCGCCGAGGGGCTGCGCTGGGACGCGCGCTGGCGGCAGCCGGCCAGCCGGCTGCGGCGCCTGGTGCCGGGCAACGCAATGCACCTCGACTTCCTGTCGGTGCTGCGGTCGGGGGCGGTGCCGTTCATCAAGATCGAGCTGCTGCGCGACAACCCGACCGCGATCGCCTGGGTCGGGCAGTGGCGCCGGGCGCTGGCGGAGGGCACGCTGCTGCCGGCCGCGGCGATCGACGCCCATTTCGGCGGCGGTCGCCACGTGGCGCCGACGCCGAATCAAAGCCTGCGCATGCGGCTGCTGCAGGCGCTGATCAGCCGGGATTGGCCGGACGCGCTGCTCCCGGGCCGCCGGCGTTGACCGGGTGCGGCTCGCGCGCCACCGACCGCAGCAGCGCCGACAGCTCGGCCGCCTGGTCGTCATAGGAGGCGATGCGCCCGGCGTGCGGGTTGCGATGCGCGTCCAGGCGCTGCGGGGCCGCGAGCAGCTCGGCGATGGCGTCGATCAGCCCGTCCGGGCGCCCGTCCATCGGGATCAGCCGGCCGTTGACGCCGTCCTCGATCTCGTCGGCCTGGCCGCCGCCCTCGGTCGCGATCACCCAGACGTCGCGCGCCAGCGCCTCGCGCACGCTGAGGCCGAAGCTCTCCTTCCACTGCGACGGGAACAGCAGCACGTCGAGCCGGTCGAAGAAGGCGTCGAGCCCGTCCTGGGTGTAGGCCGGCACCACGCTGACGGTACCCGCGACCTTCCAGTGCCGCACGTCGATCGAGCGGAAGCCGAGGTTGAGCGTGTTGTCGACCAGCACCAGCTCCCAGTCGGCCGAGTCCAGGCTCTCGAACGCGGAGCGGATGAGCTGGAACCCCTTGATCGCTTCCGCGCCGGCGACGAAGCCGAACCGGAGCCGGCTGCCCGGCGTGCGCGGCCGGTGCGGCCGCTGCGGCAGGCGGATGCCGTTGCGGTTGACCCGGATGCGCTCGGGATCGAGGCCGTTAGCGAGGTAGAGCCGGCGGTGCGACTCGCTGGGCGAGAGCAGCGAGCTGGCGCCGGCCAGCGCGCCCATCATGATCCGCATGCGCAGGTCAAGGTGGCGCGCGTGCGGGATGCAGTTCTGGCAGACGCGCAGGTCGATCCGGGTCTGGTGGCAGTAGCGGTTGTCGGCGCGGACCATGAACTGGCGGTCGCAGAGCCACCAGGCGTCGTGCAGCGTCACCACGTAGGGGATGCCGCGCTCCTGGCACAGCCGCAGGATCGGCGCGCCGAAGCCCTGGATCGAGTGCGCGTGCACCACGTCCGGCGCCAAGGCGTCGAGCAGCAGCCCGAAGGTCTCGACCATCGCCGGGTTGTCGAGCTGCACCACCTGGTCGCTGGGCGGCGACAGGCTCATGGCGAACACCGGCACGCCCTGCCAGTCGTAGCGCAGCAGCGAGCCTGGCCGATCGGGCAGCGCCGGGCGCGAGGTGAACACGCAGAGCTCGACATCGTCCGCTGCCGCCAGCCGCGACGCCATCTCCTGCGCCACCACCGTGGCGCCGCCGAAGCTCTGCGGCGCGAAGAAGATGTTGGCGGACAGGATGCGCAGCCGGCCCCGCGCACGCTGCGGCGGCGCGCCAGCGAACGCGGCCACCTGCAGCCGGGCGATCCGCTCCGGCGCGTAGCGCTCCAGCACGTCGTGCAGGGCGCGCTGCCCAAGCTGGCGGCGCAGCGACGGGTCCAGCACCAGCCGCTCCAAGGACGCTTCCCACCCGGCGTCGTCACCCGCCAGCAGCCCGTTCTCGCCGCTCGCCACGATGTCGCGGAAGGCCTGGCGCGGCGAGCACACCGACGGGATCGCCAGCATCGCCGCCTCCTGGAACTTGATGTTGCTCTTGGCATCGTTGAACACCGTGTCCTCGAGCGGCGCCACCGCGATGTCGGCCTCGGCCAGCAGGCCGAGATAGGCGCGGTAGTCGGTGCCGGCGATCTCCTCGAGCTGGGGCGCGAGCGGGTCGAAGCCGTCGGGCAGCGTGAGGTCGCCGACGATGCGCAGGCGAAGCGTCGGGTGGCGGCGCAGCAGGGCCAGGATCGCCGGTGCCGCCACCGCGAAGTCGGCGTCGTGGGTCTTGGTGCCGGAGCCGTAGACGATCGTGACCGGCCGGTCGGGATCATCGGGACGCGCGTTCCGCCGCGCGCGCAGGGTGGTGGCCGTCTCCAGCGTCTCGGCATCGAGCGCGTTCTCGATCACCAGCGTCTCGGCGACCCCGGCCTCGCGCATGGCGGCGGCCAGCCGGTCGGTCGAGGCGATGGCGTGGCGGCATTCCAGCATGGCGCGTCGATACAGGCGGATGCCAGCCAGCACCTGGCGGCGCAGCCCGGGGTCGAGGGTGACGAGGTTGCTGTTCCGGCGGTAGAGCGGCTCGTCGAAGATGAGGTCGTCGACCTCCCACCAGGGGTCAAGGCCGAGCCGCTGCGCCTCCCGCAGCAGCGCCAGCACCGGCGGCTCGCCCGGCACGCGGTAGAAGATGACGTGGGTGCAGAGCTGCAGCGCCGTGGCGACGTCGCCGAGCTCGCGCCAGCTCAGCACGCGGCAGCGCCAGCCCAGGCTCTCGAACAGCTCCTGCTTCTGCCAGACCCGGTACTTGGCGCATTGCGGTATGCTAAGCTCGGCGACGATCAGGATTTGCGGCGCCAGCACCTGCGGCGCGTCCGGCGGCACCGGCGCCGCATACGGATGCGGCGCCTCGTCGGGACCCGGGGCGTCGTGGGGTGCCGGAGCCGGCCGCCGGCGCCGAAGGGTCGGCAGCGGCAGGATGCGTCCGGCCAGCCGGGCCAGGCCGGGTAGGCCGTCGTCGCGGGCGATGCCGGCGACGAGCAGCGCCGCCTGGTGGAAGCCGTAGCCGTTTGGCAGCCGTCCGCCGGCCAGGGCCCGGACCACGCGCAGCGGCGAGGTCAGACGCCAGGAGACCGAGCGGAACAGCTGGTCCATGCGATGATAGGCGCCGTCGAGGCCGGCCTGCAGGCCTGCGGCCCGCATCCCCTGCAGCCGCAGGCTGGCGCGGGTCGTCTCCAGCAGCGCCGTGGTCGTGGCCAGCTCGGTGCGCAGCCTCCGCAGGGCGGCGTCCGGGCTATCGTCCGCGGCGGGTGGAGGGGTGCCGTCCATGGAGTCCGTGAAGCGAGCGGAAGGCCAAAAAAAACCGGGCCAGAGGCCCGGTTTCTTGCACGGTTGTCGGCCGGGCCCAAGGGCCCGGCAGGAAACGCGAGAAGGTTTACTTGTCGCCGAAGAAGCTGCTGCTATGCAGGGTCGTGGTGGTCAGGCCGGTGAAGGTGACGGACGACCCATCTCCGAGAGTGATCTGGACGCCCTTCGAGGTGTTCATCGCGGTCTTGAGAGCAGCCGCGACCTCACCCGTACCATAGCCGAACAGACCGACAAGGTTACCCGTCGAGCTACCGAAGTCGCTGATCGTGATGCTGGCCGAAGAGTTGGTTCCATTCTCGGCGAGGATGAACTGGTTCGCACCCGCACCCCCGGTCAGCGTCTGGACGCCGAGGCCGGCCACCAACGTATCCGCACCAGCGCCACCGATGATGTCGGCACCCGTAGCCGTGTTCGACACGATGTTAGACACGAAGCCAGCGAAGCCCTGGGTGCTCGCGGCACCATTCAGAGTCTCGTTTCCAGCACCGGCAACGAGGATGTTGTTCGTGCCGGTGCCCGTGTAGTTGATGTCAGACCCATTAGTGCCGAACACCAACGCCGAGCCGGACCCGGTGTTGACGGCCTCGGTGCCCAGTCCGCCCACGAACAGCAGCGAGCCGGTGCCGGTGCTCGTCACCGATCCGCCGGTGACGCCGGTCACCAAGGTGTTGCCGGATGCCGTGATCGTGTCAGCCGTGCCACCAAAAACGCTCGCATTGCCGGTCAGCGTGTAGGTTCCGCCCGTGCCGCCGTAGACCGTGGTCGCCTCTGACCCGCCGGAAACCGAGCTGCCGGTCCCAGCCGTATCGAACACCTGCAAGGTGGCGGACGTGCCGGAGCTGCCGTAGACGGTCGCGCCGGTCGCCGTCAAGGTGACGTTGTCGGCGCCGCTTCCGGCAAAGATCTTGTCGGTGCCGGACGATGTCACGGTGTCGGAACCGGAGCCGAGGGTGATGATATTGCTGCCGGTGCCGGCATCGACCGAGGTCGCGCCCGAGCCTGCGAAGATGGTGTCGTTGCCACCGCTGGTCGCGATGTTGTAGGTGCCCGCACCCGAGTTGATGAAGAGATTGTTGCCGCCACCGGCAATGAAGGTGCCGGCCTCGCTGCCGGCCAGGAAGGTCGCGCCGCCGGTTCCAACAAGGGTGCTGAGCGTCGTGGTGCTCGAGCCGCTGGTGATCGTCACTGGAGAGGTGGTCTGGGTGACGAAGTGGTCGTAGCCGGACGCAACCGCATAGTAGCCGCCGGACGTCGCGACGAACTCGTTGATCGACGAGCCACCCGTCGGGGCGGTCGGGGTGGTGCCGGGGCCGCCCTGGCTAGCGAACAGCGACGTCGAGCTGTTCACCGCGTTCGCGTAAGTCTGGGCGAGGGTGTAGGCACCCGCGCCGTTCACGGTGACGCTGACGTGCGTGCCTCCCGCTCCAACGACTGTCACAACCGGCATAGATACGTCCCCTCATTCCCAGGCGGACACCCTGCGGCGTCCGCCCCTGACCAACGCGTGCCCTTATCTGATACCGCCAGTTATGCCGCAGTGCAACCAGAAACGGCCGGATGCAGCTGACTTAATGGTGATGAAACATAACGAACCCCCATAGTCCGGGTCATTCCGGTCGCCGCCGCCCCCCACCATCAGAAAAGATGCGTGAATCGCCCGGATCTGAGAGCGATGGTGGAAGCTATACACAGGACTGTCACAGAAACGAAGCGCAGCTCCCGATCTGGTCTTGTTCCTGCCCCGCCGATTGACGGCGGCCTGGGCCTGCGCCACCCCATCCTTCATGTGCCCCGGCCAGACGCCCGATCCTGCCCCCGATGCGGTGCCCAGTGACGGCGGCCTGGCCGCCCTGCTCGACCCGGCGCTCGACGGGATGTTCCGGCACCCGGCCCTGTCCGGCGCCGACTCGTCCGCGGCCGCGGACGAGTCCTGGCACGGACACCTTCCGTTCGCGGCCTGGCTGGTGTCGACGCTGCAGCCGCGTCTGCTGGTCGAGCTGGGCCCGGGGACCGGACTGTCCCTCGCCGGGCTCGGCGAGGCGGTGCTGCAGGGCGGGTTGCCGACCCGCTGCTTCGTGATCGAGGGCGCGGCGGACGACGCCGGCGGGTCATTGGGCCGATCCGCGGACCGCCGCTACGAAGCCATCTCGCGGCGGCTGCGGATGGGTCCGGACGAGGCGCTGCCGCGCTTCGCCGACGGCAGCGTCGACCTCCTCCTCCTGGACGGGCGGCGCCGTCCCGACGAGCTGGCGCGCGACCTGGCCGGCTGGCTGCCGAAGCTGTCGCCCAGCGGCGTGGCGCTGCTGCCCGGCACCAACCGGCGCGAGGACGCGGACGGGGCCTGGCGCGCCTGGGAGCCGCTGAGCCGGCTGCATCCGGGATTCGAGTTCCTGCACGGCGGCGGGCTCGGCGTGCTGGCGCCGGGGGCGGCGGCGCCGGACGCGCTGGCGCCGCTGCTGCGGAGCGCCGGCAACGCCGCCGCGACGGCGCGGCTGCGCGGCCGGTTCGCGGCACTCGGCGCACGCCGGGAGGCGGAGGTGCGGCAGCTGCGCGACGGCGCCGACCGCGCGGCGCTGGCCGAACGGGCCAGGCAGGCCGGCGACCTCGCCGTGGCGCTGGAGGCGCTGCGGGCCGAGCACGGCGCGGCGCTCGCCCGCGCGGCGGCGGAAGCAGAGCGGCTGCGCGAACTGGGCCAACGGCACGACCGGCTGCGCGACGAGCTGGCGCACGGCAAGGCCGACCGCCACCGGCTCGCCGCGGAGGCGCAGCGCCTACGGGAGGCGGCCGGCGCCGCGTCCGCGCAGGCGACGGACACCGGGGCACGGCTCGAGGCGGCGCTGGGCCAACTGGCGGCGGCGCGCGCGGAGCTGGCCGAGGCCGGGCGGGCGGCGGAGGCGGCGGCAGCCACGGCGGCGATCGCGGCGCACGACGCGGACACGGCGATGCGGACGCTGCGGGAGGAGGCCGAGCGGGAGCGGGGCCGGCTCGACGGGCAGCTGCTGTCGCTGCGGGCGGAGCATGCGCGGCTGGGCGAGCGGCTGGCAGCCCGGGAGGCCGAGTTGGCGCGGGTGCTCGGCTCGCGATCCTGGCGCCTGACCCGGTTCCTGCGCGGGATCAACGGCCTAGTCGCGATCGCGCCGGCGCCGTTGGCCGCCGAGGCGGAGGCGCTGCCGCCGGTCCCGGACCCTGCGGCGCTCGACCTGCCGGCACCTGATCTCCCGGCGCCCGACCTTTCCATCCGCGTCGCCGCGCCGGCACGGCCGGTCGTGGAGCCACCCGAGCCGGAGCCGGACGAGATGCCGCCGCCGCAGGCGCAGCCGGCAGAGGCGCCGGCCGTCGCCGCTCAGCCTGCAGCGGCGCCGCGCCCGCGCTGGCGGAGGGTCCGGCGCGTGCTGTTCGTGGCCGGCGAGCCCGGCACGCCGGGGGCGACGTATCGCACCGCGCGCGCCGCCGCCGCCTGCGTCGCCGCCGGCTACGAGGCCCAGGCGGTCGACATCTTCGACGTCAACCCGGACAACCTCGCCGCCGCCGACCTGGTGGTGCTGTGGCGGGCGGCCTGGAGCGGGCACGTGCAGACGCTGATCGGCCTGGCGCACGCCGCCGGCACCAGGGTGGCGTTCGACGTCGACGACCTGATCGTGACGCCCTCGCTGGCGGTGGCCGAGATCATCGACGGCATCCGCACCACCTTCGTCACCGAGGCCGAGGGCCGCTCCTACTTCCAGGGCATGCAGCGCACGCTCACCAGCTGCGACCTCTGCACCACCACCACCGCGGCGCTGGCGGCCGCGGTCGGCGTGCACCATCCGGTCGTGCACGTGTTGCCGAACAGCCACGACGCCGCGACCGGGCGCGCCTCCCGCCGGGCGGTGCGGCTGCGCGCCGAGTGCGCGCCGGACGGCCGCATCCGGCTCGGCTATGCCGGCGGCACCCGCACCCACCAGAAGGACTTCGCCACCATCGCCGGCGCGCTGGCGCGGGTGCTGGCGGCCTGTCCCGAGACCGTGCTGGTGCTGTTCCGCGACCCCGCCAGCGGCGAGGGGCTGGTGCTGCTCGACGAGTTCCCGGCGCTGCTGCCGCTGGCAGACCGGGTCGAGTGGCGGGACATGGTGCCGCTGGCGGCGCTGCCGGACGAGCTCGCCCGCTTCGACGTCTCGCTGTGCCCGCTGGAGCGGGGCAACCCGTTCTGCGAGGCCAAGAGCGAGCTCAAGTATTTCGAGTCGGCGCTGGCCGGCGCCTGCCTGGTCGCAACACCGACGGCGCCGTTCCGCGCGGCGGTGGCGCACGGCGTCACCGGGTTCTTGCCCGAGGGCGAGGCGGACTGGGAGCGCACGCTGCTGGCGCTGGTGCGAGACCCGGCGCTCCGCGCCCGCACCGCGCGCGCCGCCCATCACGACGCGCTGTGGCAGTTCGGGCCGCGCCGCCTGGCCGAGCTGTGGGCGCAGCTGCTGGGCGGGCTGGACGGCGGCGCTGCCGGAGCGCGGGCGTCCGAGCTGGCGCTGCGCCGCGGCGCCTACCGGGGCGCCCAGGTAGGCGCCGCGGCGCCGGAGGTGCCGGACAGCGAGGTCCTGTTCTCCTACGACGCGCTGGGGGACGCCTCCGTCACCGTCGGCATGACGTCCTACAACTACGAGGACCATCTCGGCGAGGCGCTGGACTCGGTGCTGGCGCAGACATGCGAGGCGATCGACCTGGTGGTGGTCGACGACGGCTCGCGCGACGGCTCGGTGGCGTTGCTGCTGGACTGGGCCGAGCGCCACCGGCTGCGCTTCAACCGGCTGCGGATCGTGCGCACCATCCGCAACGCCGGGCTCGGCGGCGCCCGCAACCTGGTGTTCAGCGAGGCCGAGACGCCGTGGATCATGGTGCTCGACTCCGACAACCGGCTGCGGCCCGAGGCCTGCGCCGCCCTGCTGCGGGCGCTGGAGGGGGAGCCGCTGGCGGCGTTCGCCTATCCGATGATCCGGCAGTTCGGCGCCCGCGATGCGCTGACCGGGACCGAGCCGTTCGAGCCGGCCCGCCTGGGGTCCGGCAACTACATCGACGCGATGGCGATGGTCGCGAAGTGGGCCTGGGCCGCCGCCGGCGGCTACTACGTGCGCCGGGACGCCATGGGCTGGGAGGATTTCAGCCTGTGGTGCCGGCTGGTCGAGCTGGGCCAGTACGGCCTGGCGGTGCCGGCGGAGCTCGCCGACTACCGGGTGCATGCCGGCTCGATGGTCAACGCCATCACCGAGCAGGACGCCAACAAGCGGGCGATGGTGGAGTTCGTGGAGACCCGCCACCCCTGGCTGCGCCTGCGCATGCGCGCCACCCGGCGGCGCCTCTGAACACAACCCCGCCTCCCGATGCGGCCTGCCTGGTGCTGGGCGCCGGCGGCTTCATCGGCACCAATTTATGCGCGGCGCTGCTGGCGGCCGGCGTCCGGGTGGCGGGCTTCGGCCGCGCCGCCGCGCCGCCGCCGGCGCTGGCCGGGCTCGACTGGATCCCAGGCCGCATCGAGGCGCTGGCGGACCCGGACGCGCTGGTCGCCGGCCGCACCCACCTGTTCGACCTGATCGGCGCCGGGCTGCCTGACAGCTCGAACCGCAACCCGGCCGAGATCGTAGCGGACGGGCTGCCGCCGAAGGTGCGCCTGCTCGAGGCCTGCCGGCGCCAGGGGGTGCGGCGGCTGGTGTTCGCCTCCTCCGGCGGCACCGTCTACGGGCCGGCCGGGCCGGGCCCGATCCCGGAATCCGCCCCGACCGACCCGATCTCCGCCTACGGCATCGGCAAGCTCACGGTCGAGAAGTACCTGGCGCTGTATCGGCACCTGCACGGCTTCGACAGCCGCGTGCTGCGGATCGCCAACGCCTACGGCCCGCACCAGCACCCGCTGCGCGAGCAGGGGCTGGTCGCGTCGGTGCTGCACCGGCTGCTGACCGGCCGCGCGATCCCGGTCTGGGGCGACGGCGCCGTGGTGCGCGACTACATCCACGTCGACGACGTGGTGGCGGCGATGCTGGCGGTGGGGTTCGGCGACGGGCCCGCGCTGTGCAACGTCGGCAGCGGCATAGGGCGCAGCGTGCTCTCGGTGATCGAGGACGCGGCCCGGGTGGTCGGCCGCCGGCCGGTGCTCGACATGCGGCCGGGACGCCGCGCCGACGTCGCCGCGAACGTGCTCGACAGCACGCGGCTGCGAGAGACGGGGTGGCGGGCGGAGGTTGGGTGGGAGGACGGGTTGGCCAGCACCGCAGTATGGCTGGAGAAGGAAGGCCAGGGCTCTGCCCTGGACCCGCCAAGGGCCGGCGGCTCTTGGAACCCGATTCTTTAAGTGAAGGAGTCCATAGGCGAGCCTCTGGCGGGGTCCAGGGGCAGAGCTCCTGGCCTTCCTCACATCAGACGCCGCAGCACGTCGTTGGAGCCATCCCAGATCAGCTTGCAGGCCACGAACGCCACCACCGCCAGGCCTACCCAAGCAATCCAGCGATAGCGGTCGAGCAGCCGGGCCATCAGGCTGGCGGCCAGCGCCATCATCGCCACCGAGACCACCAGCCCGGTCGCCAGCAGCACCGGGTGGCCGTGCGCGGCGCCGGCGACCGCCAGCACGTTGTCGAGACTCATTGACAGGTCGGCCAGCACGATCTGCGCCATCGCGGTGCGCAGCGTCTTCGGCGGCGCCGGCGCGGCCGCCTCCCCGCCCCGCCGCGGCCGCAGCTCGCGCGCCATCCGCCAGCACACCCAGAGCAGCAGCAGGCCGCCGGCGAGCGTGAGGCCGACCACCGCCAGCAGCCGCAGCGCCACCAGGGCGAGGCCGATCCGCACCAGCGCCGCGATGGCCACGCCGCCGCCGACCGCACGCACCCGCTGCCGCGGCTCGAGGCCGGCCACCGCCAAGCCCACCACGACCGCGTTGTCCCCGGCCAGCATCAGGTCGATCAGCAGCACCTGCGCCAGGATGGCGAGCCGCGGCAGCAGGTCGCCCGGAAGGGTCAGGTGCATGGACGCCACCATGGCAGCCGGCACGAGCCGCGGCGAGACGGCTGGCCGCCGCCGCCCGGCTCGGCCAGAATAATTTCCGAGGCAGACCGTTGGAGAATGGGGCGTGTCGAGTGAGAGTGCCGCGGTGGCGGCACGGCTGGCGTGTCCATCCTGAACGGGAGCGGAGCAGCCTTCCGGCCGTGAGCCTAGGCCCGAGCGCAGGACGGCGCGTGGATCGCCGGCACGGCGCATCATCGAACGGCTTCACTCGGGGGAGAGGACATCGATGGCGATTGCGTTTGAGTACATCGGCGGCTACGGGGAAATGCTGACGGTGGTGCGGCGGGACCTGCATGCGCACCCGGAGCTGGGCTTCGCCGAGCACCGCACCTCGGCGATCGTGGCCGAGCTGCTGGAGTCGTGGGGCATCGAGGTGCACCGCGCGGTCGGGCGCACCGGCGTGGTCGGCGTGCTGCGCGCCGGCCATGGCGGCGGCGCGATCGGGCTGCGCGCCGACATGGACGCGCTGCCGATCCACGAGGCCACCGGCGCGGCGCACGCTTCGCTGACGCCGGGGATCATGCACGCCTGCGGCCATGACGGGCACACCACCATGCTGCTGGGGGCGGCGCGCTACCTCGCCGAGACGCGCCGGTTCCACGGCACCGTCAACCTCATCTTCCAGCCGGCCGAGGAGGGCGTCGGCGGCGCGGAGGCGATGCTGGCCGACGGGCTGTTCGGCCGGTTCCCGTGCGACGCGGTGTACGGCATGCACAACCACCCCGGGCTGCCGGTCGGCCGCTATGCGATCCGGCCCGGGCCGATGATGGCGGGCGGCGCCTTCTTCGACCTCACCGTCACCGGCCACGGGACCCATGCGGCGCGGCCGGAGGCGGGCATCGATCCGGTGCTGGCGGCGGCCCACGTGGTGAGCGCGCTGCAGTCGGTGGTGGCCCGCACGGTGCCGGCGGTGGACACCGCGGTGCTGAGCTGTACCGCGATCGAGGGCGGCCAGGCCTACAACGTCATCCCCGACGCGGTGCGCATCCGCGGTACCACGCGCGCCTTCCGCACCGAGGTGCTGGCGCTGGTCGAGGGGGCCATGCGGCGGGTGGCCGAAGGCGTCGCCGCCGGATTCGGCGCCACCGCCACGCTCGACATCCGCACCATCTTCTCGCCGCTGGTGAACGACTCCGCCCGCACCACGGTGCTGGCCGACGCGGCGGCGAGCCTGGTCGGCGAGGCGGCGGTCGACCGCGACCGCAGCCAGATCATGGGCTCGGAGGACTTCGCCTTCATGCTCGACGCGGTGCCTGGCGCCTACATCAACGTCGGCAACGGCGACGGCCACCCGGTGCACCACCCGGGCTACGACTTCAACGATGCGGCGATCCCTTACGGCGCCGGGCTCTACGCGGCGATCGCCGAGCGGGAGCTGGCACGCCCGGCCGCCTGACGCCTATTTCGGCACGTTCCGGCGCAGCTCGTCCAGCCAGACGCGGGCGCTGCCGTCGGAGGGCGCCCGCCAGTCGCCGCGCGGCGACAGCGACCCGCCGGCGGACAGCTTGGGGCCGTTCGGCGCAGCGCTGCGCTTGAACTGGCTGAAGCCGAAGAAGCGCTGCAGGAACACCTCCATCCAGTGCCGGATGGCGGGCAGGTCGTAGGCGACCCGGCGCGCCTCGGGAAAGCCCGGCGGCCAGTCGCCGCGGGCGGCGTCCTCCCAGGCGGCCAAGGCCAGGAACGCCACCTTGGACGGGCGGAACCCGTAGCGCAGCAGGTAGAACAGGGTGAAGTCCTGCAGCGCGTAGGGGCCGATGGCGGCCTCGGTGCTCTGCGGCGCGCGGCCCTCGCCGGCCGGCACCAGCTCGGGCGAGATCTCGGTCTCGATGATGGCGTCCAGCGTGCGCAGCACCGGGGCGCCGAACTGCTCGGATGCGATCACCCAGCGGATCAGGTGCTGGATCAGCGTCTTGGGCACGCCGGCATTGACGTTGTAGTGCGACATCTGGTCGCCGACGCCGTAGGTGCACCAGCCGAGCCCGAGCTCGGACAGGTCGCCGGTGCCGACCACGATGCCGCCATGCTGGTTGGCGAGCCGGAACAGGTAGTCGGTGCGCAGGCCCGCCTGCACGTTCTCGAAGGTGACGTCGTGCACCGGCTCGCCGCGCCCGAACGGGTGGCCCATCTGCTGCAGCATCAGCGTGGCGGACGGGCGGATGTCGAGCTCGGACCAGGTGACGCCCAGCGCCTCCATCAGGGCCAGCGCGTTCCCCCGGGTGTCGTCGCCGGTCCCGAAGCCCGGCATGGTGAAGGCGAGGATGGCGTCGCGGCCGAGTCCGAGCCGGTCCACCGCGTGGGCGGCCACGATCAGCGCCTGGGTCGAGTCGAGGCCGCCCGACACGCCGATCACCAGCCGCCGCACGCCGATCGCGCGCATGCGCTGCATCAGCGCGGTGACCTGGATGTTGTAGGCCTCGAAGCAGTCCTGGGTCAGCCGCGCCGGGTCGGAGGGCACGAACGGGAACCGCTCCAGCGGCCGGCGCAGCCCGAGGTCGCCGGCGGGCGGCGACAGCGACAGCGCGATCCGGCGGTAGGGGGCCGCACCCGCCATCGAGGCGGCGCGGTTGGCGTCGAATGTGTTCATCCTGGCGCGCTCCTGGCGCAGCAGGTCGAGGTCGAGGTCGGCCACCGCCGCCTGCGCGCCGGCGGGGAAGCGGTCGGTCTCGGCCAGGGGGACGCCGGCCTCGAAGACTCCGACCTGGCCGTCCCAGGCGACATCGTTGGTCGACTCGCCCTCTCCGGCGGCGGCGTAGAGGTAGGCGCAGAGGGCCCGCGCCGACTGCGACCGGCACAGCAGCCGCCTGGTCTCGGCCTTGCCGACCGTGACGTTGCTGGCCGACAGGTTGGCGATCACGGTGGCGCCGGCCAGCGCCGCCGCCGTGCTGGGTGGCAGCGGCACCCAGAGGTCCTCGCAGATCTCGACGCCCAGCACGAAGCCGGGCACGTCGTCCGCCTCGAACAGCAGGTCGGTGCCGAACGGCGCCCGCCCGCCGGCGACGGCGATCGTCTCGGCGGTGCGGCCGACACCGGGCGCGAACTGGCGCGCCTCGTAGAACTCGCGGTAGTTCGGCAGGTAGGATTTGGGCACCACGCCGAGGATGCGGCCGCGATGCAGCACCAGCGCGCAGTTGAACAGCGCGCCGCCATGGCGCAGCGGCGCGCCCACCACCAGGATCGGCAACAGCGTGGCGCTCCCCTCGGCGAGCCGGGCCAGCGCCTGCTCCACCGCGTCGAGCAGCGCGTCCTGCAGCCGGAGGTCGTCGATGGCGTAGCCCGAGAGGCCGAGCTCGGGGAACACCGCCAGCACGGCGCCCTCGGCGCCCACGCGGGCGGCCAGCGCCAGGGTCGCCTCGGCGTTGGCGGACGGGTCGGCCAGGCACACCGGCTGCGTGCAGGCGGCGACGCGCGCGAAGCCGTGGCGGTAGATCGAACGGAACTCCGGCATGGGCACCCCCAAGGCTGGGATGGAAAGCTTGAATGGAGAGTGGGCCGGCGGCGGCCGCGGGAGGATGTTGCCAGCCATGTGACCGCAAAAACCCGGACCGAGGCGGGTCGCACGGCTGGTGCGCGCAGGAGAAGCATGTAAGGCTTTGCTCCACATGAACAGGCCCGTCTCAATCATAGGTGCCGGTCCCGGCGGCCTTGCAGCGGCGATGCTGCTCTCTCAAGCCGGCGCAGAGGTCACGGTCTTCGAACGAAACGCCGCCGTCGGCGGCCGGTCCGGGACGATCGAGGCGCCCACCGCGCAAGGGCGGTTCCACTTCGACATCGGGCCCACCTTTTTCCTCTATCCGCGCGTGCTGGCCGACATCTTCGCCAGCTGCGGCCGGCGGCTGGAGGACGCGGTCGAGCTGATCCGGCTCGACACCCACTACGACGTCATCTTCGAGGACGCGGGCCGCATCACGGCGAGCAGCAACATCGCCCGGCTGCAGCGCTCGGTGGCCGAGCTCAGCCCCGAGGACGCGGCGATGATCCCGGCCTTCATGGCCGACAACCGCGCCAAGCTGGCGGCGTTCCGGCCGGTGCTGGAAAGCCCGTTCAACAGCTTCGCCGACCTGATGAAGCCTGACGTGCTGAAGGCGCTCCGGCTGCTGCGGCCGATGAGCTCGGTCGACGGCGACCTCAAGCGCTGGTTCAAGGACCCGCGGGTGCGGCTCGGCTTCTCGTTCCAGAGCAAGTATCTCGGCATGTCCCCGTATCGCTGCCCGAGCCTGTTCACCATCCTGGCGTTCATGGAGTACGAGTTCGGCATCTTCCATCCGCGCGGCGGGCACGGCGCGGTGATGCGGGCGATGGCCGACGCGGCGCGGCAGATGGGGGTCCGGTTCCGGCTCGGCGAGCCGGTGCGCGAGGTGAAGTTCCAGGGCCGGCGCGCGGTCGGCGTGCGCACCGACGCCGGCGAGACCCGCGCCGACGCCGTGGTGATGAACGCCGACTTCCTGCACGCGATGGCGCACCTGGTGCCGGCTGGCCTACGTCGGCGCTGGAACGACCGCCGCATCGCCAAGGCCAAGCTCTCCTGCTCCACGTTCATGCTCTATCTCGGCATCGAGGGCCGGCTTGAGGAGCTGGCGCACCACACGATCTACCTTTCCCGGGACTATGCCCGCACGCTGGCGGACGTGGAGGCGGGCCGGGTGCCGCCGGGCGAGCCCTGCTTCTACCTGCAGAACGCCTGCATCACCGATCCGGCGCTGGCCCCCCCGAACCACTCGACGCTCTACGTGCTGGTGCCGGTGGGACACGAGCGTGACGGCGGCATCGACTGGGCCGAGGCGGCGCCGCGGTTCCGGCGGCTGATCCTGGACCGGCTGGCGCGGGCCGGCGTGCCCGACATCGAGCGCCGCATCGTCTACGAGAAGATGATCACGCCGCCCGATTGGAACATCGACCATGCGGTGCATCGGGGGGCGGTGTTCAACCTCGCCCACTCGCTGCCGCAGATGCTGCAGTTCCGGCCGCACAACCGGTTCGAGGACCTGGACGGCGTCTACCTGGTCGGCGGCGGCACGCATCCGGGCAGCGGCCTGCCGGTGATTTTCGAGGGTGCGCGGATCAGCTCGCGGCTGCTGGCCGAGGATCTCGGCCTGCGCGCCGTCGGCACCGAGATGGAATGGACCGGGACGGACGGCGCACCGATGCAGCCGGTCCTCGAGGGAGGCGTGGCATGACCCATCCGGTGGGCGTTATCGGCTCAGGGCTAGGCGGGCTGGCCGCCGCCTGCACGCTGGCCGCGCGCGGGCACAAGGTGGTGCTGTTCGAGAAGAACGACTGGCTCGGCGGCAAGGCCGCCCTCTACGAGCAGGACGGCTACCGCTTCGACATGGGGCCGACCATCCTGACGGTGCCCTCGGTGCTGGCGCGGATCTTCGCCGAGGCGGACGAGGAGATGTCGGACCGGCTCGACCTCCGTCGCCTCGACCCGCAGTGGCGCTGCTTCTTCGAGGACGGCGCGGTGCTCGACCTCGACGAGGACATCGCCGCGATGGCGTTGCGCCTGCGCGGCTTCTCGGGCGCTGCCGAGGCCGGCACCGAGCAGGGCTATGTCGACTTCCTGGCCATGAGCGAGAAGCTGCACGAGGTCAGCAAGAAGTTCTTCTTCTGGCGGTCGGTCGAGGATATCGGCGACACGCTCGACATGAAGAAGAACATGGACCTGAAGACGCTCCGCGACGTCATGAGCCTGCGCATGGGCTCGACGGTGGCGCGCGAGATCAGGAAGCGCATCGGCGACGAGCGGGTGTCGCAGATGCTGGACCATTTCACCCAGTATGTCGGCTCATCGCCTTACCTGGCGCCGGCGGTGCTGTGCAGCATCGCGCACATGCAGGTGCAGGAAGGGATCTGGTATCCGATGGGCGGCACCCGCGCGGTGCCCGACGCGCTGACGGCGCTGGCCGAGCGGCTTGGCGTCGACATCCGGCTCAGCACCGGCATCGCCCGCATCACGCAGTCCGGCGGCCGCGCCGACGGCGTCGTCACCGAGGCGGGCGAGACGGTGCCGCTGTCGGCGGTGGTGTCCAACATGGACAGCGTGCGCACCTACCGCGAGCTGGTGGGGGGTGCGGCCGACCGCAGCTTCACCCGGCGCCGCAAGCGCGAGGCGGCCTGTTCGGGCGTCGTAATGTATCTCGGCCTCGACCGCGCCTACGACCACCTGCTGCACCATGACTTCGTCTTCTCGCGCGACCCCGAGGAGGAATTCGACTTCATCTACAAGAAGGGCGAGCCGGCGCCTGACCCCACCTGCTACGTGGCCGCACCCTCCCGCACCGAGCCGGGCGTGGCGCCGCCGGGCGGCGAGGCGCTCTACGTGCTGGTGCACACGCCCTACCTCCGGCCGCACCACGACTGGACCGCGATGCTGCCGGGCTACCGCCGGGTGATCCTGGACAAGCTGGCGCGCACCGCCGGCCTGAAGGACCTCGAGCAGCGTATCCGGGTCGAGCGCATCCTGACCCCGGCCGACATCCACGAGCGCTACCGGGTGCTGGACGGCGCCATCTACGGGCTCGCCAGCCACGGCCGCTTCGTCGGCGCCTTCAAGCCCGGCAACCGCTCGCGCGACCTACCCGGCCTGTATCTGGCCGGAGGTGCGGCGCATCCCGGTCCGGGCATGCCGATGGTGATGATGTCGGGCTGGATCGCCGCCGACAGCCTCGACCAGGATTTTCGCCGCAACGACCCCGAGACGAGGCTGAGCGCCTGACACCGGACGACCTGGCGGACGATCCGGTCGCCAGCCGCTCGGAGTTCCTGTTCCGGCTGTTCGCGCTCTACCTGCGATGGTCGGCCGGCCGGCGGTTTCGGGCGATCCGGCTGTCCGGCCTCGACACCGCGACGCTACCGGCTGATCGGCCGGTGATCGTCTACGGCAACCACCCGTCCTGGTGGGACCCGGCGATCTACATCCTGCTGGCCGACATGCGCTTCCCCGGCCGCCCCGGCTTCGGGCCGATGGAGGAGGAGGCGCTGCGCCGCTACGGCTTCTTCCGGCGACTCGGCATCTTCGGCATCGACAAGCATACCGCCGGCGGCGCCCGCCGCTTCCTGTCGGTGTCGCGCCGGGTGCTGGGCGATCCCGGCGGCCCGGCCGGCCGGTTCATGATGTGGATCACCGCCGAGGGCGACTTCACCGACCCGCGGGTGCGGCCGGTGCGGCTGCGGCCCGGCATCGCCCACCTGGCGGCGATGGTGCCGGACGCCCTGCTGGTGCCGCTGGCGCTCGAATACGCGTTCTGGAACGAGAGCCGGCCCGAGCTGCTGATACGGTTCGGAGCGCCGCTGTCGGGCGAGCGCCTGGTGCGGACGGCCGACTGGACGCAGCGCCTGGAGGCCGCCTTGACGGAGACCATGGACCGGCTGGCGGCCGACGTTCAGGCGCGCGACCCGGCCCGCTTCACCCGGCTGCTGCGCGGCAGCACCGGCACCAGCCTTGCCTATGACGGCTGGCGCCGGTTGCGGTTCTGGGCGTCGGGGCGCCGGTTCGTCGCCTCGCACGGGGAGGAGGCGTGAACGACCCCGCAGTCGGGTCAGGCCGCGCCGGGCGGGTCGCGGGCTGGCTGGCGCTGGTGCTGGCGGCACTGCCGCTGGTGATCGCGATCGGCAACCTGCGACGGTTGCGCGGTCCGCTGCCAGCGGCCGCCCGGCCGACGGTGTCGGTGCTGATCCCGGCCCGCAACGAGGCCGCCAACATCGCCGATGCGGTGGGCTGCGTGCTGGCCAACGACGACGTCGAGCTTGAGCTGCTGGTGCTGGACGACGGCTCCACCGATGCCACGCCGGACATCCTGGCCGCGGTCGGCGATCCGCGCCTGCGGGTGCTGGGCGGCGGCGGCGCGCTGCCGCCCGGCTGGTCCGGCAAGCAGCATGCCTGCGCCCGCCTCGGCCGCGAGGCGCGGCACCCGCTGCTCGTGTTCGTCGATGCCGACGTCCGGCTGGCGACCGACGCGCTGTCGCGCATGGCCGGCTTCATGCAGGCCAACCCCGGCGTGGCGCTGGGCAGCGGCGTGCCGCGGCAGATCACCGGCAGCTGGTCGGAGCGGCTGCTGCTGCCGCTGATCCACCTGCTGCTGTTCGGCTACCGGCCGCAGGTCCTCGACGCCGGCCAGGCCGATCCGCGCTTCGCCGCCGGCTGCGGACAGCTCTTCATCGCCCGGCGGGACGGCTACCGCGCCATGGGCGGACATGGGGCGATTTTTGCCTCCCTGCATGACGGCCTCACCCTGCCTCGCGCCTTCCGCCGCCACGGCCTGGCGACCGGGCTGTTCGACGCCACCGCGATCGCGAGCTGCCGGATGTACGATAACCGCCGCGACCTCTGGGAGGGGCTCAGCAAGAATGCCACCGAGGGCATGGCGACGCGGCGGTCGTTGCCGGTCTGGACCGCGCTGCTGGGCGGTGGGCACGTGCTGCCGGCGGCGCTGATGCTGCTGGCGCCGAGTCCGCAGGCGCTGGCGGCGGTGGCCTGCAACATCGCCCTGCGCGCCCTGCTGGCGTACCGGTTCCGGCAGAGCCTGTGCGGGGCGGCGATGCATCCGGCCGGCGTGCTGACCCTGCTGGCGCTGCAGTGGACGGCGCTGTCCCGTGCGCGGTCGGGCCGTCCGACGACCTGGCGCGGCCGGAGCTACGTGCCCGCATGAGGAGGTCCCTGCTCGGATTGACAACCCTGATGATCGTAGTCCTGCCCGCAGTTGGCCGGTCCGCGACGGTCAGGGTCGAGGTCCTGGGCGTGCGCAACGGCCTCGGCCATGTCCGCATCGGCCTCTGCGAACGCGCCGAGTTCCTGAACGAGCGCTGCACGTACCACGCGATCGTGTCGTCCCGCTCGGGCACGGTGGCGGCGACCATCGCCGACGTCCGTCCCGGCACCTACGCCGTCGCCGCGTACCAGGACGAGACCGATCTCGGCCACCTGCGCCGCGGGCTGTTCGGGATCCCGGAGGACGGGGTGGGGTTTTCGCGCGATCCGGCACCGGGCTACGGGCCGCCCTCGTTCGGCGCCTGCGCGCTGCGGATCGACGCCGCGGACGCCGCGATCGCGGTCACGCTGCACTACCGGTAGAAAGCCAGGGCGCTGCTTGGACCCTTCGGGGCTGCGGGCCCCAAACCCCGATTCGTAAGAAGGCGGTCCCTGCATGAAGGCGCACCCTTAATGGATCGGGGCCTCGGGCCCGCGGCCCCAGTGGGGTCCAGGGGAAAAGCCCCTGGCCTTCTTCCCGATGCGGCAGGCCGGACCGCCATTGCCGCGCGCCTTCTTCTTCATGATGATGGTTGGCTGCACGGGCAGGTGGGGATCGGGATGGCGGAACGGATACTGGTCACCGGCGGCGCCGGCTTCATCGGCCGCCACGTGGTGCGGGCGCTGCTCGCCCGCGGCGACCAGGTCCGGGTCTATGACAGCCTGATCAGCCAAGTCCATCCGCACGGCGCCACCTCCGAATCGGTGCCGGACGGCGTCGAGCTGGTGCAGGCCGACATCCGCGACCTCGACGCGCTGACGCGGGCGCTCGCCGGCGTCGATGCGGTGGTGCACCTCGCCGCCGATGTCGGCGTAGGCCAGAGCATGTACCTGATCGAGCGCTACGTGTCGGTGAACGACGGCGGCACCGCGACGCTGTGCCAGGCGCTGATCGAGCACCCGGTGCGGCGCGTGGTGGTGGCGTCCTCGATGTCGGTGTACGGCGAGGGACTCTACGTCACCGCCGATGGCACGCCGATGCCGGACGTGACGCGCCCGACGCGTGCGGCCGGCGTCGGCTGGGACCCGGTCGGACCCGACGGGCGGCCGCTGATCCCGGCGGCGACCCCGGAATGGAAGCCGCCCCGGCTCGCCTCGGTCTATGCGATCACCAAGTACATGCAGGAGCGCATGGTGCTGTGCGCGCCGGCGGCGTACGGCATCGAGGGCGTGGCGCTGCGGATGTTCAACGTCTACGGCCCGGGCCAGGCGCTCTCCAACCCCTATACCGGGGTGCTGGCGATCTTCGCCTCGCGGCTGCTGCACCGCGAGCGCCCGCTGGTGTTCGAGGACGGGCGGCAGCGGCGCGACTTCGTGCATGTCGACGACGTGGTGCAGGCGTTCCTGCTCTCGCTCGACCATCCGGCGGCGGCGGGAGGGGTGTTCAACATCGGCAGCGGCATCGACGTCTCGATCGCCGAGGTTGCGCGGGCGGCGGCGGCGGCGATGGAGCTCGGCCAGCTGGAGCCGGAGCTGGTCGGCAAGGCGCGCTCCGGCGACATCCGGCACTGCTTTTCCGACATCGCGCTGGCGCGCAGCGTGCTCGGCTTCGAGCCGGTGCGCACCTTCGCCAACGCGCTGCCCGAGCAGATGGAGTGGGTGCGCCGCCAGCAGGCGACCGATCGGGTGCAGGAAGCGCGGCGGGAGCTGGAAGCGCGCGGGCTGGTGGCATGACGGATGGCGCCCCGCTCGGGCTGGTCGAATGGTTCCGGCCCGGCGAGCATGCCCGCGTCGAGGCCAGCCTGGAGCGGATGGCCAGGCTCGGCATCGGCCGGGTGCGCACGCACATCTCGTGGGCCGAGTACGTGGCGCCGGGCGGTGCGGACTGGTACGGCTGGCTGGTGCCGCGGCTGGCGCGCGAGGTCGAGCTGCTGCCCTGCGTGCACTTCACGCCGCCCAGCCTGTCGCGCACCGGCCGGGCCAACGGCGCGCCGCGCGAGCTGCGTGCCTACGCCGACTTCATCGACCACCTGATCACCCGCTTCGACGGGCTGTTCCCTGCGGTCGAGATCTGGAACGAGCCTAATAACCTGCTCGACTGGGACTGGCAGGCGGACATCGACTGGCTGCTGTTCTGCGAGATGGCGGGGGCGGCCGCGCACTGGATCCAGCGCCGCGGCCTGCGGGCGGTGCTGGGCGGCCCCTGCCCGGCCGACCTCAACTGGCTGCGGCTGATGGGCGAGCGCGGCCTGCTCGGGGTGCTGGACGCGGTCGGGCTGCACGGATTTCCCGGCACCTGGGACAGCGAGGCGCGCTCCTGGCGTGGCTGGGAGGCGCTGATCGCCGCGGTGGGCGAGACGGTGCGCGTCCACAACCCGAAGCTCGAGCTGTGGATCACCGAGACCGGCTACTCGACCTGGCGCCAGGATCCGTTCGCGCAGCTCAACCGCTTCGTCGACCTGCTCGACCTGCCGGTGGCGCGGATCTACTGGTACGGGCTGCAGGACGTCGCAGCCGGCGTCGCGGTGCAGGAAGGGCCGCACTTCGACGAGCGGCACTACCATTTCGGCCTCTACACCGAGGCCGGCGCGCCGAAGCTGCTGGGGCGGCTGCTGGCCGAGGGGGGCGTGCCGGCGGTGCGCGCGGTGGCGGCGGCCGGCCTGCCGCGGCCGGCGCTGGCCGGCGCTCGCCCTGCGCTGGTGACCGGGGGTGCGGGCTTCATCGGCAGCAACCTGGCCGACCGGCTCGCCCAGGGCGGTGAGGACGTGCTGGTGCTGGACAGCCTGGCACGGCCCGGGGTCGAGGAGAACCTACACTGGCTGCGCCGCCGGCATCGCGCCCGGGTCTCGGTGGCGATCGCCGACCTTCGCGACGGCGCCGCGGTCGCCGACGCCGCCCGCGACGCGTCGAGCGTGTTCCACTTGGCGGGCCAGGTCGCGGTCACCACCAGCCTGCTCGACCCGCTGGCCGACCACGACATCAACCTGCGCGGTACGCTGAACCTGCTGGAGGCGCTGCGGCGCCGGCACGGATCTGGGCCGCCGGTGCCGCTGGTGTTCGCCAGCACCAACAAGGTCTATGGCGACCTGGCCGACATCCCCCTGTCGCACAACGGCGACGCCTACCTGCCGATCGACCCTGCGCTCCGCGCGCACGGCATCGACGAGGCGCGGTCGCTCTCGTTCCACACCCCTTACGGCTGCTCCAAGGGTGCGGCCGACCAGTACGTCTCGGACTATGCGCGCTCGTTCGGCCTGCCGCTGGTGGTGCTGCGGATGAGCTGCATCTACGGGCCGCGCCAGCTCGGCACCGAGGACCAGGGTTGGCTCGCGCACTTCCTGCTCTCGGCGCTACAGGACCGGCCGCTCTGCCTGTACGGCGACGGCCGCCAGGTGCGCGACGTGCTGGAGGTGGGCGATGCGGTCGAGGCCTACCTGGCGGCGCGCGACCGCGCGCCGGCGGTGGCCGGCCAGGCGTTCAACCTGGGCGGCGGCGCCGACAACGCCATCACCCTGCTGATGCTGATCGCCGAGATCGAGCGGCTGACCGGCCGGCCGGTGCAGCGGACGCTGCATCCGTGGCGGACCGGGGACCAGCGCTACTTCGTCGCCGATACGAGGCGGGCGCGAGAGGTTCTGGGCCTTGCGGTGCCGCTCGGATGGCGGGAGGGCGTGGCGAGACTGAAGCGGTGGATCGAGGCGGAGCGGCCGCAGCTGGTGAAGGAAAGGCCAAGGGCTTTGCCCCTAGACCCCAGCAAAGGCGGAGCCTTTGCAATCCATTCTTAGAGAATCGGGTCCTAGGGCCGCCGGCCCTAGCGGGGTCCAGGGGCAGCGCCCCTGGCCTTCCTTTCCTGGAGCTGGTTCATGAAGGTCGCGTTGCTGAACCCCCCTTGGTCGTTCGAGGGCAGCATCTATTTTGGCTGCCGCGCGCCGCACCTGCCGATCGAGCTGGGGGCGTCAAAGGCGCTGCTGGACCGCACCGGCCACGAGACGCTGATGCGGGACGGCCTGCTCGACGAGCTCGACATCGAGGGGCTGGCGGCGGCCTGCGTCGCCTTCGCGCCAGCGATGATCGTGGTCACCACCGCTCCCACCTACCTGTTCTGGCGCTGCGCGCAGCCGGAGCTGCGGCTGCCGCGGCTGCTGCTGGATGCGCTGCGGCTCGCCTGCCCGGGGGCCCGGCTGGTGGCGGTGGGCCCGCACGGCTCGGCGACGCCGGAGACGGCGCTGCGCAAGCTCGGCGCCGACTGCGTGGTGCGTGGCGAGTGCGAGGAGGTGGTGCTGGCGCTGGCCGAGGGCGGGGTCGCCGGAGAGGTGCCGGGCACCGTGACGCTGCGCGGGGACGGCAGCCTGTTCGCCGCCGGCGGACCGCAGGCGGCCCGCTTCACCGACCTGCCGGCGCTGCGCTGGCCGGACCGCTGGATCCAGCGCCACCGGCACCACCACCACCGCTTCGACACGGCCTGCGACGGGTCCGGCCATGAGCTGCCGGGCGCCGAGGTGGAGGCGTCGCGCGGCTGCCCGTACTCGTGCTCGTTCTGCGCCAAGATCGACTTCCGCGACCGCTATCGACGGCGCGAGCTGGGGCCGCTGCTGGAGGAGATCGACGCCTTGCGCGCACAGGGGGTTGGCTACCTCTACTTCATCGACGAGATCTTCCTGCCGAACCGGCCCCTGCTGGAGGCGCTGGCCGGGCGGGGGCTCCGGTTCGGCATCCAGACCCGGATCGACCTTTGGCAGCCGGACATGCTGGCGCTGCTGGGCAGGGCCGGCTGCGTGTCGATCGAGGCCGGGGTCGAGAGCCTGACCGCGGCCGGCCGCGCCGAGCTGGACAAGAACTGCCGGCTGTCCACCGACGAGCTGGCGGACCGGCTGATCCTGGCCCGGCGGCACGTCGCGTTCGTGCAGGCCAACCTTATCCAGGTGGCCGGCGACGACCCGGTCACGGTCGCCGCCTGGCGGGCGCGGCTGCAGGCGGCGGGGGTGTGGGCCAACGACCCGGTGCCGCTGTACCCGTATCCGAGCTCGCCCGACTACCGGCGCCTGTTCGGGCTCCCGGACGGGCAGGCGTGGGAGCGGGCGCACGATCACTACCTCCGGCAGTTCGAGCGGCTGTCCGACATCCAGGACGATGCGCCCCTGCCGTTGGGCGAGCTCGAGGCGGCGTGCCGCTGCTGATCAGGCAATCATGACGGGACGCATCCTGGTCACCACCGATGCGGTGGGCGGCGTCTGGCGCTACAGCCTGACGCTGGCGCGCGAGTGGGCGGCCGTCGGCATCGCGGTCGAGCTGGCGACGTTGGGGCCACGGCCGACGGTGGCGCAGCAGTGCGAGGCGACGGCGATCCCGGGGCTGATCCTGCACGCCACCGACGGCCCGCTCGACTGGACCGCGCCGGACGCGGCGGCGCTGGCGCAGGCCGGCCGCGACCTGGCCGAGCTGGCCGACGGGCTGGGCGTGGACGGCGTGCACTTGCACGCGCCGGCACTGCTCGGCGACGAGGCGGCGGCCTGGCCGGTGCCGGTGGTGGCAGGGCTGCATTCATGCCTGCTGACTTGGTGGCGGGCGCTTCGCGAGGGGCCGCCACCGGCCGACTTCGCCTGGCGGATCGCCGCCACCGAGGCAGGGCTGCGGCGGGCGCGCCACGTGGTGGTGCCGAGCCGCGCGTTCCGCGACCAGGTGCTGGAGGCGTATGGACCGATTGCCGTGATCACGGCGATCCCGAACGGCCGCCATCCGATGCTGACGCCTGCTTTGCCCGCGCACGAGCGTCCGCGGGCGGTGCTGGCCGCCGGGCGATTCTGGGACGAGGCCAAGGACGTGGCGACGCTTGATCGCGCCGCGGCCCGGCTCGACGCGCCGGTGCTGGCGGCGGGCAGCCTGCGGGGCCCGGACGGGGCCGTGGTCAGTGCGCCGTCACTACGCGCGCTGGATTCGCTCGACGAGCCGGCACTGGCGGCTTCGTTCGCGGAGGCCCGCGTGTTCGTCTCGACCGCGCGCTACGAGCCGTTCGGGCTCGCGGTGTTGGAGGCCGCGCAATGCGGGCTGGCGCTGGTGCTGTCCGACATCCCCGCGTTCCGCGAGCTGTGGGACGGCGCTGCCGCCTTCGTGCCGGCGGGCGACGAGGCCGGCTTCGCCGCCGCGATGGCGCGGGCGCTGGACGCGCCGACGGCGCTGGCCCGGGAGGCGTCGGCGCGCGCCGGGCGCTACACCGCGGCGGCGATGGCACGGGCGACGCTGGCGCTGCACGCGCCGGCGCTAGCGTTGGCTGGCCACGCCTGACGATGCGGATCGTCGCCTTCACCCATGCGCTGACCTCGTGCTGGAACCACGGCAACGCGCATTTCCTGCGCGGCGTGCTGCGCGAGCTGCAGGCGCTGGGACACGCGGTGCAATCCTGGGAACCGGCGGACTCGTGGAGCCGCGAGAACCTGATCCGCGACGGCGGCACGGCGGGGCTCGCCGCGTTCGCCACCCACTACCCGGAGCTGTCGGCCGGCCTCTATCCGGCGGAGGCACCCGACCTCGAGGCGCTGCTCGATGGCGCCGACCTCGTGCTGTTGCACGAGTGGAACCCGCCGGCGCTGGTGGCGGCAATCGGCGCCAGGCGCGCGCAAGGCGGGCGGTTCCGGCTGCTGTTCCATGACACCCACCACCGCGCGGCGAGCGACCCGGCGGCGATCCGGCACTTCGACCTGTCCGGCTATGACGGCATCCTGGCGTTCGGCGCCACGCTGGCCCGCATCTACGAGGGCTGGGGCTGGGGCAAGCGGGTGTTCGTCTGGCATGAGGCGGCGGACCTGCGGCGGTTCCGGCCGCCGGCCGAGCCCACCGACCGGCAGGGCGGGGTCTGGATCGGCAACTGGGGCGACGGCGAGCGCGGCGCCGAACTCGAGGAGTTTCTGCTGGCGCCGATGCGGGCGGCGGGGCTGGCGCTCGACATCCACGGCGTGCGCTATCCGGACGAGGCCCGCGCCGTGCTGGCGCGCCACGGCGCGACCCTGCGCGGCTGGCTGCCCAACCCGCTGGCGCCGGGCGTGTTCGCGCGCCACCTCGTCACCGTGCACGTGCCGCGGCGGCCCTACGTGGCGATGCTGCCCGGCATCCCGACCATCCGGGTGTTCGAGGCGCTGGCCTGCGGCATCCCGCTGGTCTGCGCGCCCTGGGACGATGCCGAGGGGTTGTTCACGCCGGGGGCCGACTACCTGGTCGCCGAGGATGGCGCCGCCATGACCCAAAGGCTGCGCGCGGTGGCCGCCGACCAGGGCCTGCGGGCCTCGCTGGCCGAACACGGGCTGGCTACGATCAGGGCCCGGCATTCCTGCGCCCATCGCGCCGCCGAGCTGCTCGCCATCGCCGCCACGCTGGGAACCGCCGCCTGATGCAGATCGCCGTCTATGGGTCCAGCCTGCTGTCCTCGTACTGGAACGGGGCCGCCACCTACTATCGCGGGCTGCTCGGCGCCATGGCCGGGCGCGGCCACGGCATCAGCTTCTTCGAGCCGGACGCGTTCGACCGCCAGCGCAACCGCGACATCGAGCCGCCGGACTGGGCCCGGTCGGTGGTCTACGACGCGAGCCCCGCAGCGATGCGCGCGGCCCTCGCGCAGTCGGCGGCGGCCGACGTGGTGATCAAGTGCAGCGGCGTCGGCGTGTTCGACGACGCGCTGCTGGCCGCTCTCCCCACCGCCGGCCGGCCGGGCGCGGTGCGGGCGTTCCTCGATGTCGACGCGCCGGCGACGCTGGCCGAGCTGCGCACCGATCAGACCCATCCGCTGCACGCGACGCTGCGCCGGCTCGACCTGGTGCTGACCTATGGCGGCGGCGAGCCGGTGGTCCGCGCCTATCGCGGCTTCGGCGCCCGAGCCTGCGTGCCGATCTACAACGCGCTCGATCCCGCCAGCCACCGCCCGGTGCCGGCGGAGGCCGGCTTCGCCGCGACGCTGTCGCTGCTGGCCAACCGGCTGCCGGACCGCGAGGCGCGGATCGAGGAGTTCTTCCTGCGGCCGGCGGCGCAGCTTTCCACCGAGCGCTTCCTGCTTGGCGGCTCGGGCTGGCACGACAAGCGGATGCCGGCCAACGTGCGGGCGATCGGCCACGTGCCGACCGCGTCCCACAACGCGTTCAACGCGTCGGCGCGGGCGGTGCTGAACGTCGCCCGCGACAGCATGGCGGAGACCGGGTTCTCGCCCGCGACCCGTATCTTCGAGGCCGCCGGCGCCGGCGCCTGCCTCGTCACCGACCGCTGGGAAGGGATCGAGCTGTTCCTGGAGCCGGACCGCGAGGTGCTGGTGGCACGCGACGGCCGCGACGTCGCCGACCACCTGCGCGGCCTGACCGCGGCGCGGGCGCGGGAGATCGGCGCCGCCGCCCGGGCCCGCGTGCTGGCCAACCACACCTACGACCGCAGGGCCGCCCTTCTGGAGCAGGTGCTGGAGGATGCGGTGGGCAGGCAGGAGCAGGGCTGATGCGGCTGGTGGTGCTGGGCCTCAGCCTGAGCTCGAGCTGGGGCAACGGCCACGCCACCACCTATCGGGCGCTGCTGCGCGCGTTCGCCGAGCGCGGCCACGAGGTGCTGTTCCTGGAACGCGACCGGCCCTGGTACGCGCAGAACCGCGACCTGCCCGATCCGGGCTTCTGCCGGCTGGCGCTCTACGACGACCTGGACGGGCTGGCGCCGCACGCGGCGGCGATCGCGGATGCGGACGCGGTGCTGCTGGGGTCCTACGTGCCGGACGGGATCGCGGTCGCGCGCCTGGTGCAGGCGACGGCGCGCGGCGTCACCGCGTTCTACGACATCGACACGCCGGTGACGCTGGCCGCACTCGAGCGGGACGACTGCGCCTACCTGTCGCGGGCGGTGATCCCGGGTTTCGACCTGCTGCTCTCCTTCAGCGCCGGCCCGACGCTGCGGCGGCTGGAACGGGAGTTCGGCGCCCGCCGCGCGGAGGGCTTCTACTGCTCGGTCGATCCCGTCCAGTACCGTCCGACCAGGGCGCCGCGGCGCTGGAACCTGGGCTATCTCGGCACCTACAGCGACGACCGCCAGCCGACGGTGTCGCGGCTGCTGATCGAGGCGGCGCGGCGGGCGCCGGGGCGCCGCTTCGTGGTGGCCGGACCGCAATATCCGGCCGGCATCGACTGGCCGCCGAACGTCGAGCGCATCGAGCACCTGGCGCCGGCGGCGCATCCCGACTTCTACTCGGCCTGCGGCTGGACTCTGAACGTCACCCGCGCCGACATGATCCGCGCCGGCTGGAGCCCGAGCGTGCGGCTGTTCGAGGCTGCCGCCTGCGGCTGCCCAATCGTGTCCGACCGCTGGGACGGCATCGCCGACATGCTGGAGCCGGACCGGGAGATCGTGCTAGCCGACGACGCCGGGACGGTGCTGGCGGCGCTGGATTGGCCGGACGCGCGCCGCGACGCGCTGGCCGACCGCGCGCGCCGCCGCATCCTGGCGACGCAGACCAGCGCGCACCGCGCCGAGCAGCTCGAGGCCCTGCTGCTGCCGCGGCCGGACCGCCTTGCGCCGGGCCCGTGATCGGGTGCTGTCCGGACGCACGTACGACGTTCCGGGCTCCGGCTAGATGCTGCATGTCGGACCGACACGGCCGTCGCATCAGGCGGGATCCCGATCCGTCAGTCCTCCCGCGCCAGCAACGCGGCCTGCTCGTCGGCCGTCAGCGCATCGACGAACTCGTTGAACTCGCCCTGCATGACGCGGTCGATCTTGTAGAGCGTCAGGTTGATGCGGTGGTCCGACACCCGTCCCTGCGGGAAGTTGTAGGTGCGGATGCGCTCGCTGCGGTCCCCGGTGCCGACCTGCGACTTGCGGTCCGCGGCACGCGACGAATGCGCCTGCGCGCGCTCGGCCTCGTAGAGCTTCGCGCGCAGGATCTTCATCGCCTTGGCACGGTTCTTGTGCTGGCTGCGCTCCTCCTGCATCGCCACCACGATGCCGGTCGGCAGGTGGGTGATCCGTACCGCACTCTCGGTCTTGTTCACGTGCTGGCCGCCGGCGCCGGACGCGCGATACACGTCGATGCGCAGGTCGGCATCGTTCACGGCGACGTCGACCTCCTCCGCCTCCGGCAGCACCGCCACCGTCACCGTCGAGGTGTGGATCCGCCCCTGCGACTCGGTCGACGGCACGCGCTGCACCCGGTGCACGCCGCTCTCGTACTTGAGCCGGGCGAACACGCCGCGGCCGGTGACGCTGGCGATGGCGCCGCGCAGGCCGCCCAGCTCGCTCTCGTCGTACTCCAGAGGCTCGAAGCGCCAGCCGTGCTGCTCGGCGAAGCGGCGGTAGGCGCCGAACAGCTCGGCCGCGAACAGCCCGGCCTCGTCGCCGCCGGCCGCCGGCCGCAGCTCGAGGATGGCGCTGCGGGCGTCGGCCTCGTCCTGGGGCAGCAGGGCCAGCCGGATCTCGTGACGCAAGCCCGGCAGCCGCTCGCGGAGGGCATCCAGCTCGGACTGCGCCAGCTCGCGCAAGTCGGGATCGGCCAGCATCGCCTCCGCATCCAGCACCTCCCGCTCGGCCCGGCGCAGCGCCGAGACCCGCTCCACCAGCGGCTCCAGCTCGGCGAACTCGCGCGAGGCGCGGTTGAACGCCTCGCCCGCCAAGGGGCCGGCCAGCGTGCCCGACAGCATCGCCTGCAGCTCGTCGGAGCGCCCGACGATCCGGTCCAGCCGGTCCTCGAAGCGCATCAGCCGAGCAGCGCCCGCAGGTGCGCCGGCAGCGCCGCCAGCGCCACCTCGGCCTGGCCGCCGCCGCCGAGGTCCTTCAGCTGCGCCACGCCGCGCGCCACCTCCTCGTCGCCGAGAATGACCGCGAACCGCGCTCCGATGCGGTTGGCCCGCTCCATGCGCCGCCTGACGTTGCCGCGATACGCCATCTCCGCCCGCACACCGGCGTCCCGCAGCGCCTGCAGCACGCGAGTCGCGTCCGGCAGCACGGCCTCGCCGACCGGCACCACCGCGACCGGCTGCGGCGCCTCCGGCACCCGCTCCAGCAGCATCGACAGCCGCTCGATCCCGGCCGCCCAGCCGACCGCCGGCGTCGGCGGTCCGCCCATCTCCGCCACTAGCCCGTCATAGCGCCCGCCGGCCAGCACGGTGCCCTGCGCGCCCAGCCGGTCGGTCACGAACTCGAATGCGGTGTGGCTGTAGTAGTCGAGCCCGCGCACGATGCGCGGGTTCTCGCGGAACGCGATCCCGAACCGGTCCAGCGCCGAGCGCAGCGCGTCCCAGTGGCCGCGTGCCGCCGGGGTCAGGCTGGGCTCGATGGTGGGCGCATCCGCGACCAGCGCCTGGTCCTGCGGCGACTTGCTGTCCAAGATTCGCAGCGGGTTGCGCTCCAGCCGCGCCTGGCTCTCCTCGGAGAGCCGACCGCGCAGCTCGGAAAAATGGCCGACCAGCGCCGTGCGCCAGGCCTGCCGGCTCTCCGCGTCGCCCAGCGTGTTCAGCTCCAGCACCGCCTGCGCCTCGATGCCGAGCCCGCGCAGGATGTCGCGTCCCAGCGCGATCACCTCGGCGTCGGCCAGCGGCTCGGCGGGCCCGATCAGCTCGACGCCGATCTGGTGGAACTGCCGGTAGCGGCCCTTCTGCGGCCGCTCGTAGCGGAACATCGGCCCGGCATAGAACACCTTCTGCGGCAGCGACTGCGTGAGCCCGTTGCTGACCAGCGCCCGGCACACGCCGGCGGTGCCCTCCGGCCGCAGGGTGATCGGCTCGCCGCCGCGATCGGCGAAGCTATACATCTCCTTCGACACCACGTCCGAGGTCTCGCCCAACGTACGCGCGAAAACCCGCGTGTCCTCGAAGATCGGCGTGGACCACTCGTCGTGGCCGTACAACTCGGCGACGCGCCGCGCCGTTTCGACCACGTAGGAGTGCCGGCGCTGATCCTCGCCGAAGAGGTCGCGGGTGCCGCGGACCGGTTGCAGCGCGTCCACTATTCCGCGGCGGCGCTGGCCGCGACCCGCGACGCGTCCGCCGCCTCGCGGGCCCGGTCGGCATCGATACCGGCCTGGATCGACGCCGCCTTCTCGGTCACCAGCTCGACCACGTGCTCGATCATCCGGTCGGCCGGCATGGTGTGGTCCTGGCGCCCGGCTGCATACACCATGTGCCGGCCCGAGCCGCCGCCGGTGACGCCGATGTCGGTCATCAGCGCCTCGCCCGGCCCGTTCACCACGCAGCCGATGATCGACAGCGTGAGCGGCGTCTCGATGTGCGCCAGCCGCTCCTCCAGCGCCGCCACGGTGCGGATCACGTCGAAGCCCTGCCGCGCGCAGGACGGACAGGAGATAATCTTCACGCCGCGGTGGCGGATGCCGAGCGACTTCAGCAGGTCCCAGCCGACATGGACCTCCTCGGCCGGCTCCGCCGACAGCGAGACCCGAAGCGTGTCGCCGATCCCCGCCCACAGCAGGTTGCCGAGCCCGATCGCGCTCTTGACGGTGCCGGCGCGCTTGCCGCCCGCCTCGGTGATGCCGACGTGCAGCGGATGGTCGCAGACCTCGGCCAGCTGGGTGTAGGCGGCGACCGCCAGGAACACGTCGGACGCCTTCACGCTGATCTTGAACTCGTGGAAGTCGAGGTCCTGCAGGATCCTCGCGTGCTCAAGCGCGCTCTCGACCAGCGCGTCGGGGTTCGGCTCGCCGTACTTCTCCAGCAGGTGCCGCTCCAGCGAGCCGGCGTTGACGCCGATGCGGATCGAGCAGCCGTGCTCGCGCGCCGCGCTCACCACTTCCCGCACCCGTTCCGGCGAGCCGATGTTGCCCGGGTTGATGCGCAGGCAGGCGGCGCCGGCCCGCGCCGCCTCGATCGCCCGCTTATAGTGGAAGTGGATGTCGGCCACGATCGGCACGTTCACCTCGCGCACGATCTCGGCCAGCGCCGCGGTGCTCTCCTCGTCCGGGCACGACACCCGCACGATGTCGACACCGGCGATCTCGGACAGCCTGATCTGCGCGATCGTGGCGGCGGCGTCGCTGGTGAGCGTGTTGGTCATGGTCTGCACGGTGACCGGCGCATCGCCGCCGACCGGCACCCGCCCGACATGGATCTGGCGCGACCGGCGACGTTCGATCTGCTGGTATGGGCGGTAGCTCATGACGGTTTCCCTCGTGCGCCTGCGGCTGTCGGGCCGGATCCATCTGGGCGGACGCGACCATCCTGCCATCAACCGGCCTGCAACCGGTCGGGCGCATGCTCGCTTCCTGCCAGGAACACAGTGCGTTGAACAGTCCGGTGCTCGCTCGACACCATCACGGCATCGGCGGGCTGGTCTCCCCCTGCAACGACCACGGCAGCAGCCGCATCGCCCGCACCCTGAAGCCCAGCAGCCTGCGGTCGTTGTCCCCGGCGATGGTGTCGATCGGCCTGCGCGCGTTGAGGGCCGACAGGGTCAGGCGGACCTCGCCATCGGCCGGGATCAGCGAGCCCGGCACATTGACGCGCAGCGCCACTTCCCGGGTGGTGGACACCCGCCACTGCATGAGCCGATGCCCGTTGGCGGCCACGTCGACGGCGAGGATGTCGGAGCCGCGCGGTAGGAAGCCGGCCCCCTCGACCTCGATGACCACGCCCTCATCGGGCGCACGCGGCGTCGGCACACGGAACTGCAGGCTGGAATGGTAGCCGAGCGTCCAGCGCCCATCCCACTGGTCGGTCCAGCCACCCGGGATCAGGTATGGAACCTCCATCTTCGAGTCGAAATCGATCTGGTGCCCGATCGAGACGGGGGGGCCCGGCAGCGGTGACTCGATGGCACATACGGCCGGACGCAGGATCCGCGGTGCCCAGCATGGCAGCCCGAACACCATGTCCTCCCGCAGGAGCATCGGCGGCACCGTCGGATCCAGCCGGACGCCGCGATCGAAGCGGAGTACGCCATCGTCCCGCGGCAGCACCCGCAGGGGCAGGATCATCATGCCTCCGGGGATCGGGAAGGCCCTGAAGCCGTAGAAGTGCTCGATGGCCTGTCCGCCCTCGCGCAGGCCGTGGTCGCCGAAGTAGATGCGGCCGCCGGGATCGAGTGCCGAGATCAGCAGAACGTCGCGGATGTCGGACAGGCCGCCCGGGATCAGCACTTGGTTCTCCGCCACGTCGATCCGCGGTGCCGGCGCCGGATGCGGCCACGTCACGAGTTGCGGCCGCCAGCACAGCGACAGGACGGTGAGCACGACCGCAGCCGCGATCGGCGCCAGCGATCGCGCGCCGGCGCGCCGGCCGCGGCACCACATGACCTGGACGCCGGCCACACAGCATCTCAGCAGGAAGACGCCGTACAGGCCGAGCAGCGGCAGCGTCCAGACGAAGTAGTGGAAGTTGTGGTAACCCCACAGCCCCATGGGATGCAGGTCCCGATACGACAGGTAAAGGCACCAGTACGGCACGATCCCACCGAGGACCATCAGATGCACCAGCCTGCGCCGGCCGACGTAATCGGTGCGCAGGCGACGCAGCACCACGACGATCAGGCCCGCGAGGCAGGGCACCAACCACCAGAACACCTCGACCAGCCCCTTCTCATTCGGAAACAGCGGCCGCGGACCCACCACCAGCGTCACCCAGTGCAGCGGCAGCAGGCGCCAGTCGAAGCCGGTGCGGCCGGACAGCACCATGTAGGGGCTGGGGCGCCACCCGAAGATCGGCACGTAGAGCGCCAGGACCGTCGCAAGCCCGGTTCCGAGGCCGAGCGCGGCCGCCGCGGCGATGCGGGCGACTCCCGGCCGGTATGACCGATCGACGATCACGGCGACGCCGGCGAGGCAGCCTGCCGGCACGAGGACCAGCAGGTCGGTCGGACGCAGCGCCGGCAGCAACCCGATCGCGACGCCCAGCACGGCCGCCCAAGCTGAACGATGCCGCGCCCCGAGGCCGATCCTGGCCGCCGACAGCAGCCCCCCCAGCAGAAGCGGCGTGGTCAGGCTGGTGTTCCAAGGAATGACCCAGTTCTGCACGATCGCCGGCTCGCCCAGCGTGATCGCCAGGAACACCGTCGCCGCGATCAGGCGGCCGATTCCAAGCGTGCCAGCAAGCGGCACGAACAGCAGGAACGAGGCGAGCAGCCCGAGCAGATCGGGCAGCAGAAACGGCTGGTCCGGCGTCACCGCCATCCCCAGTGCGCCGGCCAGCGGGTAGAGGGGCTGATACCACTGGTTGGCGGCGTCGGCGGCATGCGCGTGCCAGCCCAGCATCGCCTGCAGGGTCTTGCCCTGGTCGTACCAGGCCCACCAGCCATCGCCCGTCGCCAGGCTCCGCGGCCGGGTTGGCAGCTGCCGATTAGCGTTCAGGTAGCCCAGCACCAGCAGCAGCAGGCCGATCGGCACGGCCAGGAGCCGCGACAGGTGGAGCCACCGCTGGAGCCTGGGTCGGAGATCCCGCCGCAGCGCCAGCAGCAGCAGCAGGGCCGCATCCGCAACCCCGGGAAGCTCCCGGCGGTTCGACCAACGGTCGGCCAGGGTCCTCGCCACCGCCATGCGGCGGTCGAGGGTCGTCGGATCGGTCATGATGCGCGAGACCTGCGGCAGGGCTTCAACCGGGATTCGGCCGGCCGGCAGCCACGTCGTGCAGCATGCGGTCCCACTGCGCTTCCAGCACCGGCTGCCGATACGGCATCGCGTGCCTCAGAGACTTCTCTCGCAAGTCGCCCAGCATTCCCTGATCGCGCGGCTGCGCGACGACCTCGCTGAGCAGCCGGGCCAGCCCATCCTCGTCATAGGGATCGAAGTATTGCGCGGCGTGGCTACAGACCCAGCGGTGCACGGGGATGTCGGAGGCGAGCACCGGCGCGCCGCACGCCATCGCCTCGACCGTCGCCAGGTCGAAGCCCTCGGCGCGGCTGGGGCAGATCACGGCATGCGCCGCGGTATAGAGCGCCCGCATGTCCACGCTGGATACGTCGACCAGGTGGTGGACGACGCCCTCGGCGACGAGCTGCTTGAGCAGCCGCACCTCATCCTCGCTGCGCCAGCCCGGGTTGGCGACAACCACCAGCCGGAAGCGGGCGCCGCCCCGCCGCGCCGCCGCGGCTGCACGCATCAGCAGCCCGTAATTCTTGCGTGGCTCCAGCGTTGACACCGCCATGACGAACGGCTCGTCCGGCAGCGGTCGCGCGTTGGCCTGCTCGGCCGCCGGAAGGCTGGCCTCGCCCACGTGATCGTCCGAGACCGTGCGCAGCCGGTCCGCGGCCGCCGCGCGCCCCCGCGCGATGATCGACCTGATCTCGTGGTCCGGCCGTACGTCCGGCCTGAAGATCGGCGAGGACATGGTAGGGATCGTGAAGGTCCGGTTCTCGGCCGATGGGAAGATCCGCAGCAGGTCGTCGCGGACCGGCTCCGACGTGCAGACGAACCAGGCGCCGTCCGCGACATTGGCGCCCAGCATGCGGTAGTGGCTCCGTGCATGCTCAATCGCATGGCTGATGGTATGCGGCCACAGCATCGGGATCGCGTCGTGGTAGCGCACCACCAGCCTGCCGCCGCGCAACTCGTATGGGCAGGGCGTATGGGCGATGTGGATGTCCCATCCGCCGTTAGCCATGTCGAGCTTAGCCCGGCGACCGGGATGCCTGCTATCGGCCAGCCGCGCCGCCTCGTGCCACGCCATCTGCGGGATCGGGTAGCGTGCCTGGCGGAGCAGGAACCGGTCCTGCGCCGGCATACCGAGCCGGAACAGCCGCATCCAGAGCCAGTCCTCGAACAGTTCCGGATCGAGCAGGGTATCGAGTGTCTCGACCATCCCCCACCGCTCGATCGCCTCCAGGCGATCCATCACCGGCCGCGGCAGCAGCCTGCGGGCGATGCGGCGGCCCCTCGGTATGGTCCGCTCGCCGGAGTCGAGCGCGATCAGTTGCTGGCTCTGCACGAACGTCGCCATACCCTCGTCGGCACGCGCCGACCGCCGCCGCGGAGTCTGCATCGACGACGATCCGTTGAGTAGGCCACCGGCCTGGAAGCCAGAGGAGCGGGCAAGCGCCGCGAATAGCAGCCTGGTCTCCTGCGGGATGCCGGCATAGCCGTCGAAGCACGGCCTGAGCTCCATCAGAACCCGAAGCGGGTCATCCTTGCCGCCGCCGCTCTGCAGGGGCATCGCCCGACGGACGGCATTGGTGGCCAGTTGGTTCATCGTACTCTAGGTTTGAGCATGGCTTAGCGCCATATCTACGCGCTGCTCCATCGGCGCGCCACCCTGCCGGACATCCTTCCCGGCCATCCCCGGGAGCCCTGGGCATCGGGTGGCGACGGCTGGTGCCTCCCGGGGGCACCCGGTATAACGCCAAAACTCCTGTTAGGGGGCTGACGATGCTCGAAACCTGGCAGCTTTGAAGGAGCGGAACTCCATGCTGCGCCGGCTGATCGGGCTATCACAGCCGCCATCAGAGCCCGTCGAACCGAATCGTGTCTCGAACGATCAGGACGAGCTCGCGGCGTGGCAGGCCGACATGGGCGTGCGGCACGCTGACCTCGAGCTGCGGCATGGCGAGACCGCCTCCCGCACCGATCGCATGGAGAGGCGGGCCGATACCATCGAGGACACGCTTCGCGCCGTCGATCAGCGCTTCGAGGCGCTAGAACGGCGCAACCAGCGGCTGGACGAGGTCAATGGGGACGCCCGGCGCGCGACCGAGGCTCGGCTTGCGGAACTCGACGGCTACCGCATGGCGAGGGCGGCGCAGATGAAGGCCCAGCAGCGCCTTACCGAACGGTACATGCACTCGCTGGTCTCGATGGTCGAGCGCGTCGACACGCTGCAGTCCGGTATCGACGAGCTGCAGTCGGCGCTGGGCCGGCAGGCGGAGCGTGCCGACCAGGAGGCGGCCCGTCTCGACGAACGCCTCCTGGCGCTGGAGCTGCTCGACATCCGGCAGCAGCGGCAGCGCCTGGACGAGCTCCTGCAGCAGCAGGCTGAGTTCGGAGAACGGCTGGCGGCGTTCGGCCGGCAGATCGACACGCTCGCCCGCAGCGGCGCCACCCGGGGCCGGCTGCTGGCCCGGCTGAGCGAGGTGATGGACGAGCGGGGCAGTCCGGACGCGGTGCCTGCGGCAGTTCCTTCGATGCCGATCGCGGCGCTCGACGCGCTCTACCTGGAGTTCGAGGACCACGCCCGCGGCTCCCGCGAGGAGATCAAGACCCGCCAGGCGGCGCACCTGCCGCTCTTGGCGGAGATCAACGCCGGCACTCCAGACCGGCCGGTACTGGACATCGGTGCCGGCCGCGGCGAGTGGCTCGAGTTGCTTGGCGAGCGCGGCCTGTCCGCGCGGGGTATCGACCTCAACGCCATGATGGTCTCGCTCTGTCGCGAGCTCGGGCTGCCGTGCGAGGAGGGCGACGCGCTGGCGGCGCTGCGGGCCCTGCCCGACGGCACGCTCGGCCTGATCAGCGGCTTCCACATCATCGAGCACCTGCCGTTCGAGACCTTCGTCGCGATTCTAGACGAGGCCCACCGCGTGCTGGCTTCGGGCGGGGCAATCCTGCTGGAGACGCCCGATCCGGAGAATGTGCTGGTCGGCAGCCACACCTTCTACATGGACCCAACCCATCGGAATCCGATGCCAAGCGAGCTGGTCCGGATCATCGTCGAGGCCCGCGGCTACGAGACGGTCGAGATCAAGCGGCTGCACCCCTCCGGCGTCAGCTTCGGCGGCGAGGACCGCGCGCTGACGGAGCGATTGGATGCGCTGTTCTACGGCCCGCGGGATTATGCCGTAATCGGTCGGAAGCCCTAGAGCATGATCCGATCGCTTAAGGCTCACGGATCATGCTCTAGCTTGTTGTTTTGCGAGCGTCTTTATCCGGCCGAACGAGTCCGTTCGGTCGGATGATGCTCTAGCGGTGCGGATCGCCATCACCACGGTCCAGGTGCCGTTCATCCGCGGCGGCGCCGAGCTGCTGGCGGAGGAGCTAGCCCGGGCCCTGCGCGAAGCCGGCCATCAGGCTGAGATCGTCAGCATACCGTTCAAATGGTATCCGGCGCATTGTCTCGTGGACGCCATGGCCACCTGGCGCCTGACGGACCTCACCAGCAGCAACGGCCAGAACATCGACCACGTCATCGCCCTGAAGTTTCCAGCCTACCTTGCAAACCATCCAAGGCAGACGGTCTGGCTGCTGCACCAGCATCGCGAGGCGTTCGACCTGTGGGACAGCCAGTTCAACTCGCTCCGGCCCGATCCGCAGGGCGCCGAGGTGCGCGAGCTCATCGCCTGCGCCGACCGGCACTACATCCAGCGCGCGCGCGCCTGCTACACGATCTCGAGGAACGTCAGCCGCCGGCTGCAGGAAAGCTGTGGCATATCCTCACGGCCGCTCTACCATCCGCCGCCCGGCGCGTCCGGCATGCGCCGTGGCGAGTGCGGTGACTACCTGCTGATGCCGAGCCGGATCAACCAGACGAAGCGGCAGTCGCTGGTGCTGGCCGCCCTGCGCCTCACCCATAGCGACGTTCGCGTCGTGTTCATGGGCGAGAGTGACCAAGCCGAGTACGGCGCACGGCTCCGCGCCGAGGCCGCCCCGTTGGGGAACCGCGCGCGATGGCTCGGCCGTGTCTCGGCAGCGGACCGGATCCAGCTTTATGCCGATGCGCGGGCGGTGATCTTCCCGCCCGTGGACGAGGATTACGGCTACGTCACCCTGGAGGCCATGCTGGCGGCGAAGCCGGTGCTGACCTGCACCGACTCCGGCGGAGTGTTGGAATTCGTCGTGGATGGCGACAACGGTCTCATCTGCGAGCCCGAGGCGGAGGTCCTGGCCGCGGCGCTCGACCGGTTATGGAAGCGGCCGGACCAAGCCAGGCAAATGGGCGAGCGTGGTGCCGAACGCTACGTCGAGCTGGACATCGGCTGGGACAACGTGTTGCCGCACCTGCTCGCATGAGCCGCAACCTACGGTTGAAGATCAATGTCTTCACTCCGCTGCCACCGCAGGCAACCGAGATCGCCAACGTCAACGTGCCGATCCTGGTCGAACTGGCGCAACGGGCGGACGTGGTCGTGTGGACACCGCAGGAAGCCTGGGACCCGCTTCCGGACGAGGCCATCGCCGTGAGGTCGTTCCACGCCGACGCGGTGTCCTATGGCGATCTCAACGAGGCAGATTCAAACATATTTCATATCGGCAATAACGTCCTCTACCACCAAGATATTTACGATCTTTGCCAGCTGGTGCCAGGCATCGTTGTTGTTCATGACGTCAGCCTGCATCACCTCTTGCTCGGCCTTTATCATACCATGGATCGCAGGCAGACCTACCTCTCCGCGATCGAACGTTGTCACGGCACCGAGGGATGCGAACGAGCCGAACTTGCTTTGACGAAAGGCCGCAGTCTTGATCTGGTCGATGCGCTTCCCGCAACCTTGGCACCTGCGACCCGCGCCATCACGCTCGTCCTTCACAATCAGGAAGCAAGCAAGATTCTCCAGACCACCACGCCGATCTGCGTCAGGTTCCTGCATCTCCCCTTCAGCGGCGAATGGCCGAGGCAGCCGCCGCCCAGACAAATGCGGCCGCCCTACAGGCTGATCCTGTTCGGCTTCCTCAGCAGCAATCGTGGTGTCGAGACGATCCTCCGCGTTCTGACCGAAAGCTCGGTGCGGAACTGGTTCACCCTTGACATCTATGGTACGCACCATGATCCGGAAGCGCTGGCAGACCTGCTCGAGCAACTGAACCTCGTCAACCGTGTGAGGGTGCGAGGCTTCGTATCCATCGCCGAGCTCGGCCACGCACTGGACGACGCGGATTTGGCCCTGAACCTGCGGAACCCCACCGTCGGCGAGGCGTCCGCCAGCCAGCTCCGCATCTGGGCCCACGGTCTGCCATCAATCGTGACACGTATCGGCTGGTACGGCCAACAACCGGAGACTTGCTGCCACTTCGTCGACCCCGGCTCGGAGGCGGCGGACCTGCATCATGCGCTCATCGATTTCTGCTGCGATCCCGAACGCTGGCAACGAATGGGGGCCGCAGGTCGGGATCACGTGCGACGAAACCACAGCCCCGAACGATATGCGGACGGATTGCTGGACATCGTCCGCAAGTGCCGTCCGCAAGCCATCACCCGCCTGTCCCGCGACCTGACCGACCGGCTACGACAGGACACCGCGCCTGCTGGCAAATTCTTGCAACAGGTTCTCGGCGCCAGCGTCAGGCATCTGTTTGATGATCTCGTCGCAGGCTGCTCCACCGTCGAATGAACGGGATATGCCGGCACCCGGACGGTAGGATCCTCCATCGAGCTTGGTGCAATGGGCGGTATTGAGTCATGCAGCACGAGACCGGAAGCCCGACCTGTTCTATCGCTAAATAGTCTTCTTCTATTGCCGTTTGAAAGAAAATGCAAAGACTTCTAACGAAATTTGCATCCCTATTTTTTTGTCTCGTCTGCTCGCTATATGCGATTCGACTTGGCCAGGATGTAAGTTCTGACCAAAGAAACTATTATTACTACCATGTTAGGTTTTTTTCATGGAAGATCTGCGTCATATGGAGCGCCGGCCCGCGTGCGGGGCTTCCTGAACCCTTTGGCCGAGATCATCCCGTACGAGCTGATCCAGCACTTGCAGCCCAAGCTCGCTGGCGCCTTGATCGATGGAACTTCCGGCCTCTTGTTAATCCCGGTCTACCTCATCCTCTTGGCCCTGACGTCAACATACCCGCCACGCGAGCGCAGGATCCTGGTCTGTGTCACCCTGCTCGTTTCGGCTTGCAGTCCATTGTCGTTATCTGAAATCGGAACCACGTTCTTTGATAATCTTCCGCCATTATCGATCCTATTTTCCGTACTCATCATGCTGAATGTATTACCTGCCTCGTACCTTATAACCGGCATGCTGATGGGAATGTGCTCCGGTATCAAGCTGACTTGCATGCTCTATGCCATCGCCCTGGCCTTCACGACGGTCGTACGGCCGCTCGGGGCCCGGCTAGTCATCAGATGCCTGTCGGCAGTGGCGGTTGGTGGGTTTCTTGGCTTTATCATTACCGGCGGATTCTGAGCCGCCACGCTGTACAGGAAGTTCTGTAATCCCGTATTTCCATGATGGAAAGGTATCTTCCGCTCGTCCGACTTTCCACTGTCCAATCACTTTGACCCGCGATTCGGCGCCCATGGTCTTCTCGACGTCATCCGTTATCCAATCCAGTGGGCTTCTGGCAGCACGCCAACCAATGAGATACCATTTCAGGATGTCCGCTTTGCACTAATATTTCTTGTTGCCACAACGATCATGGTATGAATGGCTTTTCTGAAGGTGTCCCGCATCCAGATCAAGCCGCAAACCATGAGCAACATCGAGCTTCGGCTAGTTGTCTTCTTCAGTGCCGTGTTCATCATCTGGATCTTCGAATTTGGCGTCCAGCGCTAGGCCATCACCCTAGAACTTCTCACCCGTCCGGTCCTGCTCATCTTTGCGAGACAGCTGCCGTACCCACGCATTCGGATCGATGCTCTAGGACTCTTAGCACTTGCAACACTAGTCACGTTCCGGACTCGCGATTGGGGCCATACCGCGTGGAGATCACGTTGGTATGACATGTCTATTCCGGAACCTGTCGAGGCTCCTGGCATCATCATGCTGGCCACATCACCCCTTTCCTACATAATACCATTTCTTCCAAAGCAGGACGAGGTCTTCGGTCCGAACCTTCCAACATTCCTGACGGTCAAACCGACGGCTCATGTGGGTGCTTATTTTTATATCGAGATGAAAACTGAAAGACCGATATCGCTGGTCTCAGGTCGGCAGGCGATTGCGCGACCGTTGCTTGCGCTTCTGGCAGCCAATGGTCTCTTTCCCTCTACCGTCTGCTATCATGCAGCTACAAGCCTGGAAATCCTCTCGTACTGCCGTATCGACAGGCGCCCGCACCGAATATTTCCGAGACATGTCGTCGTTCAATAACTTCCGGCCTAGCGTCTTCTCCCCCGACCATGACAGAGCCAGATGGCCCGGCCGGAGACATGCCCTAATACGGAGAGACGCTACCCAGTTGACGCTCGTTCAGCTTCTCCGTTATGTCCTCAGCCATCAGAACGGCCTGCTGGTGCGGATGCGGGCGATGCACCACGATGGATACGGGTATATCTTGGCCCGTCAGCAGCTTGATCGGCTCATCCGCACCCTCGAATGCCTGTCCCGCTGCCACGACCATTTCATTCTTAGGTGTTTGGTCCCGGAGAGTCGTGACGTTATTCTGACGCGAGAGGCGGAGGAAGCGTTATGGCAGGCAGTCTTCACGGCTCAGCCCGAACGACGTCGCGAGTTCGAGCCGAGCTCCAGGCGTCGCAAGAAAAGACCAGCACCCTGGCCCAGCGCTACGGCCTGAGCCGGACCACCGTGAACAAGTGGCGTGGCCGAACAACCACGGCCGACGCCCCGATGGGACCGGCGGCGCCGCGCAGCACCGTGCTGAGTCCGGAGGAGGAGGCGATGGTCGTCGAGTTCCGGCGTCGCATCCTGCTGCCGCTCGACGACGTGCTCGGATGCCTGCGTGACGGCATCCCGAAGCTGACACGTTCCAGCCTGCACCGCTGCCTGATACGTCATGGCATCTCTGGCCTGCCCGACGATCCTGAGAGGCTCTCTAAACGAGGCAGGTTCGCCGAAACCGCAATCGGCTATGTGCATATCGACATCAACGAGCTGCGCCTGGCTCAGGGCAAGCTCAACATGTTCCTGGCCATCGACCGCGTGTCCAAGTTCACCTATGTCGAGTTCCGAGATGACGCAGGCAAGACGAATGGAGCAAACTTCCTCCGCGGCGTGGTGGGTGCCTTTCCATACGTCATCCACACCGTGCTGACCGACAACGGCATGGCCTTCGCCGACTTGCCAAAGAACCGTGGCCGCCACCCCGCCATGGAAACCATGTTCGGCGGCCACATCTTCGACCGCATCTGTAAGGAGCATGGCATCACGCGCAAGCTTACCAAATCCTATCATCCGCGGACCAACGGTCAGGCCGAACGGATGAACCGCACCGTCAAGGATGCCACCATCAAGGCCTTCCACTAGAGCTTTTTCTGACCTGAGGGAGTCGAATGGGGATTCCCGCCCTGACCGTGA
>CAXTVM010000002.1:0-159652 GCA_964247725.1 uncultured Acetobacteraceae bacterium
CCCGACGGGCAAGGTCGACCTGTTCTTCGAAGGGGAGTTCACCCGGTTCGCGGACTTGGATATGGTGCATGAGGGGCGGGGATAGGACCTTTGGCGTGATGTCTGACAATTGAAGTTCAAGCCGCCGTCGCAGTGTTCTTCTGCTTATTAAGATATTGAGATCGATACCATCATGCATGCAGTGATGACAGCCAATCATGTGGATGCGCTTAAGAAAAAGAGGGTTTTCTTTACGCAGGATGGACATAATCGGTTTGGACACGATCAGACTGTTGTATTTGAAGAAGATACGGCCATAGAACCGTATTCGGCAACGTTGAACGGTGTCGAGTTGTCGACGATCGGCGCCTTCAGCTACTCGTCCAGCAGCCTGCCCGCCTCGACGAAGATTGGTCGATATTGTTCGATCGCTTGGAACGTCCGGGTGATGGCACACAATCACCACACCCACTTCGTCACGACCTCATCGCTGTCATACGATCCTCATTTTATTATTTTTAATCAATGCTTAGAAGATCACGGTGTCTCAGAAATCGCCCGCTATGGCGGACACGCGACACGTCCGAACAGAAATGATCCGCCGATCATCGAGCATGACGTCTGGATTGGTCAGGATGCCCTCCTTGGGCGTGGCATCGTGCTTGGGACTGGATGCATCGTCGGAGCTGGAGCCGTCGTGACGAAGTCGGTGCCTCCTTATGCGATCGTCGGCGGCAATCCCGCCAAGCTCATTCGCTTTCGATTTGAGCAGGATCTTATAGACGGGCTGCTGGCGTCCAGATGGTGGCGATACAAGGTATCCGACCTGGCAGGAACGCGTTACGATGATCCCTCTACATTTCTCATCCAAATAAGGCAGGGCAGGGAGCACGGTATACTTCCACCATATGAACCAGAACCTATCTTGATGAAATAATTCTTCCGAACCGCTTGAGTAATGCGGAGGCGGATGCAAAGCATAGTTGTCTTCCATTCAAGCTTTGAGCAATGCCACAGAAAACTCGACCCTGCACATCTAGGTTATGCTATACCATCCTAACTACCTGATCCAGGTCGTCATGTCCCATTTCCTGTGGTAGAGTCTAAATTGACCTGATCGGTTGGTGATGTAATCAAATGTCAGACGACACTGATCCTGATATCGAGACGCTTCGCCGGGAAGGCGTGTTGACATTCAATCACAAAAACTTATCCGAGAGCAGGAAATCATTCGAGAGTGTATTGTCAAGGTCACCTGATGATCCGATCTCACTACTTCACCTCAGTCTGATCCTCCAGGCGGGCAACGAGCCGACCAAGGCGCTCGATCTGCTCAAGCGGTCGGCGGCACTCGATCCATCCTATGCGGTGGCCAAGGGAAGCGGCGTCTACCTGTCTCGTCGTCTTCGGGTTCGGGAAGGTGCGGCCTTCGAGGACGGTTGGATCAGCTTCCTGGACGTGGCCCTCCTGTCCGGGATCCTGCCCCAGCCCGACCTTGCGACGCTGGCGACACTTCCGCCCAACCCGGATGACGGCACGGCGATCCCCCGGCGCATCCTCCAGTTCTGGGACAAGCCGCAGCCGCCCGGCGAGGTCGCCATGCTGATGGAGCGGTGCAAGGACTCCAACCCGGATTACGAACACGCCCTCTTCTGCGATGCGGACGCCGAGGATTTCATCGCGACCCACTACGGCGTTCGCCACGTCGACGTCTACCGGGGATGCTTCCATGTCTCGGCGAAGGCCGACTTCTTTCGTCTGGCCTACCTGTACAAGCTGGGTGGATTCTACGTCGATGCGGACGAGGTCTGTGACAAGTCCCTGAACCCGATGTTCCAGACCGGCGGCATCACCGAGATCTACTCGTTCAGCCGGGGTCTGCCGAGCTGCGTGAACAACTGGTTCATCGGCACCGTCAGCGGCACAAGGATCGTCGAGCGAGCGCTCGATCACTGCATCCAGAACATCGAGAGCACGCTGCGCCACGGACGCAAGAGCGGCGTCTGGGTGCTGACCGGACCTGGAGCATTGACGTTCGCGATCCTCGACATCTTCTGTGACCCGCTGGAATATATGAAGTCAGGCAACCCTTTTCGGAACTTCGTGCTGCTCGACGAGCCGGAGTATCGTAAGCTGTTCTCGGCTCCCCCTATGGAATACAAGTCGAGCCAGGCTGGGAACTGGCGGCTGATCTAGACGATCCGACGGATGGCGAAGCAGGGTCATGCCGATGACGGCGGTCATGAAGGCTTTGTGGCTCCGGACCGCGTTCGCGATGTCGGTCATGCTGTCGCTTCGAGCTGGACCACCGGCCCTCGCTGGCGGCGCCGGTGCGGTGAACGTCCGTGACTTCGGTGCGCTTGGAACCGTCGTCTCGCGGCCGCTCGCCGCCGCCGCGGCGTCCGGGAGCCATGTGATGAGGTTCGCGGCAGCGCCTCCGGTGCAGGTGGGCGAGCTGGTGACCGGCATGAACGTGCCGCCAAATGACAGGGTGGTGGCATCGGCGGCGGACGGCGTGACGCTGTCGATCGGGCTGGCCGCCGCCGACGAGGTCGGCACGGTTGTGGATTTCTGTCCGCATGACGACAGTCCCGCCTTTCTGGCGGCAGAAGCGGCGCTGCCGACCGGCGGCGTCGTCGACGTGCCGAGCGGCCGCTACTACCTGGGCCGGGCGATCCCGGAGACCGCCGGCATCACCTATCGTCTGGACGCGGCGACGGCCGCCTTCGGCAGCGCCGGGATCCCGAACTTCACCGACCAGAGCCAGGTTCAGGGCCTGATCGCGGATGCCGTCTCACGGCAGTTCGCATCCAGCATGCAGGAAAACCTGCAGTTCCTCTCGGCCTACGCCGTGCCCACCGGCTCGCACGTCTCCTACCAGAAGAACGTGCAGTCGATCCGGCTGACTGACTCCGACCCCTACACGCGCTGGACCGATGCGGGCGGCATCGCGCACGCCGCCAGCCACGACCTGGTCGGGCAATTCATCATCGCCGAGATGCCGCCCTCGAACTTCGCCGGCGGCCTCTGGGACACGAACTGGGTGCTCGGCCTCGATGCGGGATCGCAGGGTGGGGCGATCCTGCAGGAGGCGCAGATCATCAACCGGCGGTCGGTGGCGGTCACCGAGCTGGACGACCTCGATCCCGTCAGCGGCTACGACTGGATCTTCGACGGCACCGTGCGCGATGCCTACGGCCTCCTGCTGCAGGGCAACGTCGCCGGCGGCGGCCCCGGACTGGAGAGCGGCATCCTGTTCCGTCGCGGCGCCATCCGCGCTGCCATCCTCGCCAATCGGACCGCGGCCTATGCGGGTCCGGATGGACACGTCGGGCGCCATCTCGACAACTTCCACGTCATGGAAGACGGCAGCCTGTTCGCGCAACGCCTGCATGTCGGCGGCGGCGACAGCACCGGCAGTGCCGCCGGCGAGATCCTGCCCGGAGCCGGCCTGTCGGTCGACGCGACCGGGGCGGTGGTGGCGCCCACCGTCACCGCCGGGCAGACGCTCAACGCGGTCGGCTTCTCGGTGACCGGGAACGCCAACGGCGCCATCGCCCTCGGCAGCAAGACCGCGGCGCTGACACCGCTGGTGGACTTCAACTCAGGCGCGGCCAGCTCGTGTCGCATCCTGGGCGACGTCGGCAGCAACCTGGATTTCCTCTGCCAGGACGCTGCCAGCGGCCGCCTGATCGACGACCTCATCCTCTATCCGGCGGGAGCTGCGTTCCAGGTCGCCGCCGCGTTTCCCTCGATCACGGTGGGTGGGATGAGGGGTGTCGCCGGCGGTGCCAGGATCAGCGGCGGCCTCGCCACCGACAGCGTGACGACGGGCAGCCTGCAGGCACGAGGCGGCATCGTGACGGCGGAGGCCGCCCTGCGGCGTCTGCGGGCAGGCGATTGCGGCACCACCATCCGCGACACCGGTGCGTCCCGGCATGCCTACCTGGTGCCGATCGGGCTGCCGGTGGGATGTCGGGTCGAGGTGCTGCAGGAGGGGCAGGGTGCGGTGACCATCGCACCCGAGCCCGGCGAGGTCATGGAAGCATACGGGCCGGCGGCGACGACCGCCGGCCGGCACGCCTATCTACAGATCATCGTCGATACGCCCGCCACCTTCAACGTCCACTCGTAGGGGCGTAGTCGGCGAGCAGCGGCAACAGCAGCGCGAGATCCTGTTCGGCGGCCGAGAAGCGTTGCGCCCCCGCCGCGATCTCGGTCTCGCAGAACACGTAGCCGACATCCTGGCCGAGCGCTTCGCAGAGCCCGGATTGCAGGAAGCCGGGATGTCCCTCGGTGCCCCGGAAGTTGACCACGAAGCTGCCTCCTGCACAGAAGATGGAGTTGTGCAGGCCGGACCCATACTCGCCGACGATGATCCGCGCCTGCGCAAACAGCTGGATCTGATCGTCGATCGCCAGCTCTTCTGGACATACGATCTCGAAGCCGGCTGCCTGCATGCGTTGCTCGACGATGTCGGCATTGGTCATGGACCGGCTGCCGTTTCCCCATTGTCGCCGGGAGATGAGGAGATGCCGGGTCGGCGTGACCGTTGGCGTGCCGATGATCGTCGTCTTGAACGCCGTCGCGGCTGCGGCCATCAACGGACTGGCGCGGCCGTTGCCGCGAAACGCGGTCGGGATGAGGGCCCGCGCGATCCGGCAGGTTTCCGTCACGGCATCATAGGTTCTGATCTGCGCGTCGGCGATGCCGAGCAGCGAAAGCCACTTCCGGCTGAACGCCATGATGTTGTGCGGCAACAGGTAGGTCAGGCGGCCGAGATCCAGGCCCAGATGGGTCAGGATATGCAGGCGAGGCAGGAAGTCGATCAGCCAGTGACCATACATCTGGTAGGCCGGCCCGCAGAGCAGGACGACCTCCTGGTCGATGTCCGTCATCCGCTCCGAGCTCCGGCTGGTGTCTGCCTGCTCAATTGATTGCGGATGGATGCCGTTCTGCTCGATGCACAAGATGCGGCCGTCCTGGACCAGAACCCGATCCGCCTGCAGCATCAGCTTGTCGATGCGGTAGAGACCCACGGCGGGCGCCTGACGATCGCCGTAATGCCATTCGCCGAACGAGCGCGGCACCGGTCCTAGCAGCAGGCGTGGCGACGTCCGCAGGTGCCTCTGCACCGGTGCGGCCTGCTCGTAGCTGATTCCGGGACGGCCTTCGCGGAGCGCATCGGCGGCGTAGAGGTACTGGCTGTTCATCGCGGATCCGGGATCATGCCGTCTCCAGGCTCATATCGCACCTCCGCCGCCTGTGCGAGCACGGGGCCGTCGGCGCGGCGTTTGAAGGCCAGGGGCTTTGCCCCTGGACCCCACTGGGGCCGCGGGCCCCAGGCCTCGATTCGTTGAGGGCCTACTTCCACGCACGGACGATCTTCTTATGGATCGGGGTTTGGGGCCGTCACGCGACAGCGTGCTGCGCACGACGGCCCCAACGGGTTTAGGGCAGAGCCCTGGCCTTACGATGGCCCTGTGATAGCTTCCGCCCATGGGAGAGGGTGCGGCCTTACAGTCAGACCGTCAGCACGCCGTGATGGGCGACCCGAATGCTGCTCGGACCTTGCCCGCGGACGCGGAGGGATGGCTGAACCGCGCCCTGGAGCTCGAGCGGGACGGCCACCCGGCCGCATCGCTCGAGGCGTGCAGGCGGGCGATCGCGCTCTGGCCCGACATCGCCCCCGCCTACGGACTGCAGTTGCGGCTGGTCCAGCAGCAAGACGATCCGCACGCCCACATCGGGGCGTTGCGCGCCTTGCTGACGACGTGGCCGGATGACCCGATGCTGAACAGCAGGCTTGGCGCGGCGCTGTCGCGGGAAGGACAGTTCGCGGCGGCGTTACCGTTCCTGCGCAAGGCGGCGCCAATCCTGCAGCATGAGAACGATACACTCTGGAACTACACGACGGCCTTGGCCGCCAGCGGCGGGTATCACGAGTTGCTGGCTGCCGAGCCGCTGCTCGACCGTCTCGCCGAAGGCTATGCTGGTGTCTACCCGCCCTTCGCCCACCTTGCCGCCGCCAAGCTGTCGCTGGCCTGCGATCGTGAGGCGGCCGTCGCTGCGGTGGCCAAACAGGAGAGTTCGTCGGCGTGGCTCAGGACCGAGACCGTCCTCGGGCGGATCGGCAAGGCGATCGCGACCCGGGAGCCGTTCACCCTGCTGCGGCTGGATTACGCTCTGGCTCGGTACTGCTGCTCCATCAGCCCGTCCGCCCACCGTATGCTGCGTCCGCAAGAGCTCTCGGCCGTCCTCGACAGCGTGTGGGAAAGCTGGTTCGGCGCTCCGGCGGAGAACCTTGGCGTCCTGTTCCTCTCCAGGCTTGAGCTTCTGTTCATCGATGCCATCCGGAGTGCGGATGTGATCGGCCTGCCGGGAGCGGAGCAACTGCGGGGGGAGCACTACCATTTCGGCTTCCTGGCCGAGATGTGGAAATCGTTGTCTAGCCAGAACAGGCAGGCTTTCGCCGATCATCAGATCGCCAGCCTGATGCACGAGAGCGTGCCGTTCCTGCGGCCGCTGCTGAGCGGCTTGCCGTTCCTGGGCATCATCGGCCCGCACCCGACGCTGGCGACACGGCTCGGCCATTTCTGCGGCGTCGGCGAGATGCGGGCCATCATGGTGCCGAACGAAGCCTCGAGGTCCTTGTCCGACGGTCCGCCGATGGCTGGCTTCCTGCCGGAGCGCCACCAGAAGGTCCTGGACGAGATCGCGGTGCCGTTCCCGGGTGCGGTGTTCCTGGTCTCGGCGCCCGGTCCCCTCGGGATCGCCTATTGCGGACGGATCAAGGCGCTGGGCGGGATCGGCGTCGATATCGGTGCGCTGGCCGACGGTTGGGCGACCCAGTAAACCAGCCCTTAAGCCGGCGCGGCATAGTCGGTGCCGGTCCGGCCAAGCGGTTCACGCCGCCTCGGTGACGGCCGCCCGATCGAGCTGTAAGTCATCCCCGCCGCCTGCATGGCTGCCGGGTCGTAGATGTTGCGCAGGTCGATCACCACCCGGCCGCGCATCAGCGCGCGCAGCCGGGCGGGCGAAAGTGCCCGGAACTCGTTCCACTCGGTCAGCACCAGCAGCACGTCGGCGCCGGTGGCAGCATCGAGCGCATCCTTGGCATAGCTGACCCCGGCGGCCGGCAGATGCGGCCGCGCGCTGTCCAGGCCGGCCGGGTCGAAGGCGCGCACCTCGGCGCCGTTCTCGACCAGCCGGTGGATGATGGGGATCGACGGTGCGTCGCGCATGTCGTCCGTGCCGGGCTTGAAGGTGAGCCCCAGCACCGCCACCCGCTTGCCGCGCACGGCTCCGCCGCAGGCCGACATGATGCGGGCCCCCATGCTGGCCTTGCGCGCCTCGTTGACCTGCACGGTCGCCTCCACCAGCCGCGACGAGGCCCCGGCCTCCTGCGCGATCCGCATCAGCGCCAGCGTGTCCTTGGGAAAGCACGAGCCGCCGTAGCCGGGGCCGGCATGCAGGAACTTTGCGCCGATCCGGCGGTCGAGCCCGATGCCGCGCGCCAGCTCGTGCACGTCGGCGCCGACCCGCTCGCAAAGGTCGGCCATCTCGTTGATGAAGCTGATCTTCATCGCCAGGAAGGAGTTTGCGGCGTACTTGATGAGCTCGGCACTTTCGAGGCTGGTGAACAGGATCGGCGCCTCGATCAGGTAGAGCGGGCGATACAGACGGCGCATGACCTCCTGCGCCCGCGCGGCGCCGGGCGCCTCTGCGTCGGTGCCGATCACCACCCGGTCCGGGCGCATGAAGTCGCCGATCGCCGAGCCCTCGCGCAGGAACTCGGGGTTCGAGGCGACGTCGAAGTCGAGCTCCGGGCGCAGCCGCGACACCAGCTCGGCGATGCGCCGGCCGGTGCCGACCGGCACGGTCGACTTGGTCACGATCACCGCGTGCCCGGTCATGGCGCGCGCCACCTGCTCGGCGGCGGCGAACACGTAGGTGAGATCGGCATGGCCGTCGCCGTTGCGGGGCGGCGTGCCGACCGCGATGAAGACCGCCTCCGCCCCGGCCACCGCCTGCCCGACGTCGCTGCCGAACGACAACCGGCCGGCGGCGGTGTTGCCGGCCACCAGCGCGTCGAGCCCGGGCTCGTAGATTGGGATCCGGCTGGCCCGCAGCGCCGCCAGCCGCCCGGCGTGCGCCTCCACCACCGCGACCTCGATGCCGAATTCGGCGAAGCAGGCCGCCGACACCAGCCCGACATAGCCGCCGCCGATCATCGCGATGCGCATGGATCCGGTCCTCGATTGTTCCGTCTGCAGCCGGTCGGGATCAGCCGGTGATCAGCCCGTCCGACACCGGCCTCGCCGGCTCGCCGCCTAGCAGCCGCTCGAAATAGGCGATGGTGCGCGCGAGCCCGTCCTCCAGCCCGACCTGCGGCTGCCAGCCCAGCACCCGGCGGGCGCGGCCGATGTCGGGGCAGCGCTGGGTGGGGTCGTCCTGCGGCAGCGGCCGGAACACCAGGCGGCTCCTGGACCCGGTCAGCGCCAGCACCCGCAGCGCCAGCTCGCGCACCGGCAGCTCGTGCGGGTTGCCGAGGTTGACCGGGCCGGTGACGTCGTCCTCGCTGTCCATCATCCGTACGAAGCCCTCGATCATGTCGGACACGTAGCAGAACGCGCGGGTCTGGCTGCCGTCGCCGTAGAGGGTGATGTCATCGCCGCGCAGCGCCTGGGTGATGAAGTTGGAGACCACGCGGCCGTCGTCGGGGTGCATGCGCGGGCCGTAGGTGTTGAAGATCCGCACCACCTTGATCCTGATGCCATGCTGGCGGCGATGGTCGAAGAACAGCGTCTCGGCGCAGCGCTTGCCCTCGTCGTAGCAGGCGCGCGGCCCCAGCGGGTTGACGTTGCCGCAATAGTCCTCGGTCTGCGGATGCACGTCCGGGTCGCCGTACACCTCGCTGGTCGAGGCCTGGAACGCCCGGGCGCCGGTGCGCCGGGCGATGTCGAGCATGTGGATGGCGCCCAGCACGCTGGTCTTGATGGTCTGCACCGGGTCCTGCTGGTAATACACCGGGGATGCCGGGCAGGCCAGGTTGTAGATCTCGTCCACCTCCGCCAGCAACGGCGTGCTGACGTCGTGGCGCAGCGTCTTGAACCGCGGCGAGCCGGCCAGCGGCGCGATGTTCTCCCGGCGCCCGGTGACGTAGTTGTCGACGCAGAGCACGTCGTGCCCGTCTTCCAGCAGCCGCTCGCACAGGTGCGAGCCCAGGAATCCGGCCCCGCCGGTGACGAGCACGCGCTTGCGAACCAGGCCGGGCATGTTCGCTGGGGCTCCGTTGCGGTCTCGGCAGCACCATAGCGGTGCGACACCTGGGATCAAGGCGCGGGTCCCCTCCGGCGGGTTCCCGGACGCACTCCCGGACCGGCTCCCGGACTGGCGAGGCCGCCATGTTGCCGTTATAGCCATCCCGCATGTGCGTCTCCCTCCGCTGTGTCCGATCCGGCCCCGCCCAGCCGGTCCGCGGACCGATCCAGGCGGTACGAGATCCGGTCGCGGCTCGCCCGGCTTGACCCGCCTGTTCGATCTGGTCGCAGCGCTCGGCCGTGCCGTGCTCGACACCGTGGCCGGTGCCGGCCGGTTGTCGCTGTTCGCGCTCACCGGGCTGTCGCACCTGCTGCGGCCGCCGTTCTACTGGCGCAACTTCGCCACCGCCTTCTTCGAGTTCGCCTTCTTCAGCCTGCCGGTGGTGGCGCTGACCGCGATCTTCTCCGGCATGGTGATCGCGCTGCAGTCCTACACCGGCTTCTCCCGCTTCAACGCGCAGAGCGCCATCGCCGGCATCGTGGTGCTGTCGGTGGTGCGCGAGCTGGGCCCGGTGCTGGCCGGGCTGATGGTCGCCGGCCGGGTGGGTGCGGCGATGGCTGCCGAGATCGGCACCATGCGCGTCACCGACCAGATCGACGCGCTCGACACGCTTTCGACCGACCCGATGAAGTACCTGGTGGCGCCGCGCCTGCTGGCCGGCATCCTGGCGCTGCCGCTGCTGGTGGTGGTGGCGGACATCCTGGGCGTGCTCGGCGGCTTCGTCGTCTCCACCGTCAAGCTGGGCTTCAGCCCGTCCGCCTACATCGCCAGCACGTTTTCCTTCATGAAGCCGATCGACGTTACCGTCGGGCTGGCCAAAGCGGCGGCGTTCGGGTTCCTGATCGCGCTGATGGGCTGCTACAACGGCTACCATTCCCGCGGCGGCGCGCAGGGCGTCGGCGCCTCCACCACCGCGGCGGTCGTGGCCGCCTCGATCCTGGTGCTGTGCTTCGACTACGTGCTGACCGAGATGTTCTTCTCGCGATGAGCGCCGCGTCCGCGACGCCCCCTCTAGTGCCCAAGATCCGCATCCGTGGCCTGACCAAGAGCTTCGGCCGCAAGCGCGTGCTCGACGGCATCGACCTCGACGTCGCCGCCGGCACCTCGACGGTGGTGATCGGCGGCTCGGGCAGCGGCAAGTCGGTGCTGCTGCGCTGCATCCTGGGGCTGGTCGAGCCGGATGCCGGCCGCATCGAGATCGACGGCGTCGACGTGCTGGCGCAGGGGCACGGCAAACAGGCGGCCATCCGTGCGCGGATCGGCATGCTGTTCCAGAACGGCGCGCTGTTCGACAGCCTGTCGGTCTGGGAGAACGTCGCCTTCGGGCTGCTCGCCCGGCGCGGCCGGGCGCGGATGTCGCGGGATGCCGCCCACAACCGCGCCGACGCCGTGCTGGCCCAGGTGGGACTGGACCCCAGCGTCGGTGACCTGGCGCCGGCCGAGCTGTCGGGCGGCATGCAGAAGCGCGTCGGCCTCGCGCGCGCCATCGCCGCCACGCCCGAGATCCTGTTCTTCGACGAGCCGACCACCGGGCTCGACCCGATCATGGGGGCCGTAATCGACGGGCTGATCGTCGATTGCGTGCGGCGGCTCGGTTGCACCGCGATCGCCATCACCCACGACATGGCCTCCGCGGCCCGGATCGGCGACCGCGCCGCCATGCTGTACGGTGGCCGGCTGGTCTGGCAGGGTGCGGCCGGCGAGCTGCTGCACAGCGGCAACCCGCTGGTCGACCAGTTCACGCACGGCCGCCGCCAGGGTCCGATCAGCATGGAGCTGCGGCGATAGCGGAGCGCGTGGTCCTGTCCGGGCTGCTGGTCGCCCCCCTGCTGGGCGTCCTGGTCCTGGGCGCATCCGGCGCCGCCACGGCGTCATCCGATGCGGGCGTCGCTGCGGCTGGCGCGCTGGCCCGGCTGTTCGAGCGCACCTGCCTGCGCCATGCCGACGACCGCCGGGCACTCGCGGGTGAACTGGCCGCCTCCCGCTACCGCCCGGTGCCGAACGGCGCGCTGGCACGTCCCGGCCAGGCCTATGCCGTCGACGGCGAACCCGGCCACCTGATGGTGCTGGCCTTCGACGATGGCTGGTGCGGCAACGGCGGCACCGGCATCGACCCGCACGCCCTGACGATCGGCCTCGCCCGCCTGGCGCTGGCCGACCACGCCGGCATGCGGCTGATGGGCACCGACGAGAGCGGGCGGGAGCAGCGCTACCTGCTGACGCGGCCGGCACCGGCCGCGCCGATCGCACTGCTGGTGCTGCTGCAGCCGGCGGATGCCGCGTCCCGCGGCGGTGCGCTGCAGCAGGCGACCCTGTTCACCGCCGCGATGCCGCCGCCCGGGGGGCCGAGATGAGCAAGCGGCCGCAGGCGCGATACGTCTGTCAATCCTGCGGCGCCGCCTGGCCGAAATGGAGCGGCCGCTGCGATGCCTGCGGCGAGTGGAACACGCTGGTCGAGGAGGCCGCCGACGGTCGCGCCGCCTCGGCCCGTCCGGTGGCCGGCGCCGGCCGCCAGGCCGGCCGCATCGGCTTTGTCGGGCTGGAGGGCGCCGCCGAGCCGCCGCCGCGCATGGACACCGGCATCGCCGAGCTCGACCGCGTGCTCGGCGGCGGGCTGGTGCCGGCCTCGGTGGTGCTGGTGGGCGGCGACCCCGGCATCGGCAAGTCGACCCTGATGCTGCAGGCCGCCGCCGCGATGGCGAGCGCCGGGCGCCGCGTGCTCTACATCTCGGGCGAGGAGGCGGTCGACCAGCTCCGCATGCGCGCGCGCCGCCTCGGCCTTACCGCGCCGACGCTGGAGCTCGCCGCCGCCATCAACGTGGTCGACATCGCGCAGACGCTGGAGACCACAGGTGACGTGGCGCTGGTGGTGATCGACTCGATCCAGACCATGTGGCTGGAGACGATCGAGAGCGCGCCCGGCTCGGTAAGCCAGGTGCGCTCGTCCGGCTTCGAGCTGATCCGGCTGGCCAAGGCCCGTGGCTTCGGCCTGATCCTGGTCGGCCACGTCACCAAGGAGGGGGCGCTCGCCGGTCCGCGCGTGCTCGAGCACATGGTCGACGCGGTGCTCTACTTCGAGGGCGACCGCGGCCACCAGTTCCGCATCCTGCGCGCCGCCAAGAACCGGTATGGCGCCACCGACGAGATCGGCGTGTTCGCCATGACCGACCGCGGCCTGGCCGAGGTGCCGAACCCGTCGGCGCTGTTCCTCGCCGAGCGGCGCGGCAACATCGCCGGCAGCGCGGTGTTCGCAGGCCTCGAGGGCACCCGGCCGGTGCTGCTGGAGGTGCAGGCGCTGCTGTCGCCGAACGGCGGCTCGTCGCCCAGGCGTGCCGTGGTCGGCTGGGACGGTGGCCGCCTCGCCATGCTGCTGGCGGTGCTGGAGGCGCGCTGCGGCCTGAAGCTTGCCGGCATGGACGTCTACCTGAACGTCGCCGGGGGCCTGCGCATCGGCGAGCCGGCGGCGGACCTCGCGGTGGCGGCGGCGCTGGCCTCGGCCGCGGCCAACCAGCCCACCAGCGCCGGCTCGGTCTATTTCGGCGAAGTCGGGCTGTCCGGCGAGGTGCGGCAGGTGACGCAGGCGGAGGCGCGGCTCAAGGAGGCGCAGAAGCTGGGCTTCGAGCACGTGTTCCTGCCCCGCCGGGTGGCCCATGGCCGCACCCGCCTGGTGGCGCCGGACGGGGTCCGGCTCGAGGAGATCGGGCACCTGTCGGATCTGACAGCGTCGTTCACCCCGGAGGAAGGGTAGGGAGGCCAGGGGGGTGTGCCCCTGGACCCCGCCAAAGGCTCGCCTTTGGAAACCGCTTGTCAGAATGGGTTCCAAGGGCCGTGGCCCTCGGCGGGTCCAGGGCAGAGCCCTGGCCTTCTGTTAACCGCTGCTGCTGTAATCTACCGCCATGGCATGTCACACCGAACCCGCTTACCGGGCAGCTCTGGCGGCGGACCCCGCGGACGCCCTGGTTCTGGGCAACTACGGCGGCCTGCTGAACGAGCTCTGCCGCTTCGGGGAGGCGGAGCGAATGCTGTTGCGGTCGGTCGAAATCGATCCGCGCGGCTGGACCGCCTGGTCGAACCTCGGCAACACCATGGTCGAGCTGCAGCGGCTCGACGACGCCATCGCCGCCTTCTCCAACAGCTTGGCGGTCAACCCCGGGCACGCGCCGACCCTGTCCAACCTCGGCGTCGCGCTGACCGCGCGCGGCGTGCCGCAGCACGCCATGACGGTGCTGGACCTCGCGGTGCAGCTCGATCCGGACAATGCCGAGACGCGCTGCAACCGGGCGCTGGCCCGGCTCGCCGCGGGCGATTACCTGCAAGGCTTCGAGGAGTACGAGTGGCGCTGGCGCACCCGGGCCAAGCCGCCTCACGGGTTCACGGCGCCGATGTGGGACGGAGCGCCGTTCACCGGGCGAACCCTGCTGCTGCACGACGAGGGCGGCTATGGCGACACGCTGCAGTTCTGCCGCTATGCGGCACTCGCCAAGGCCCGCGGCGGCCGGGTGATCCTGCGCGTCCGCCGGCCGCTGCTGACGCTGCTGTCCCGGCTGCCGGGGATCGACGGGGTGGTCGAGCACGGCGCGGCGCTGCCGCCGTTCGACCTGCACTGCCCGATGTTCTCGCTGCCCCGCGTGTTCCGCACCACGATAGAGACGATCCCGTCGCCGTCCGGCTACCTGGCGCCCGATCCGGACCGCGTCGCCGCCTGGTCGGTCCGGCTCGCCGCCGACCGGATCGGCGGGCGGCGGCGCATCGGTCTGGTCTGGGCCGGCGGCCCGCATCCCTACTCGCGCGAGTCGGCGCTCGCCGACCGCCGCCGCTCGATCGGCCTGGCCGAACTGGCGCCGCTCGCGGCGGCGGTTCCCGACGCGGTGTTCTACAGCCTGCAGATCGGCGAGGCCGCGGCGCAGGCGGCGTCGTCGCCGCCTGGCCTGCGGCTGATCGACCACACCGCGTGGATCGGCAGCTTCGACGACACCGCCGCCCTGGTGTCACAGCTCGACCTGGTGGTGGCGGTGGACACCTCGACGGCACACCTCGCCGCGGCGCTCGGCCGCCCGGTGCGGATGCTGTCGCGCTTCGACCAGTGCTGGCGCTGGCTGACTGGGCGCGTCGATACGCCCTGGTATGAGGGCCTGCGCCTCTACCAGCAGCCGGAGCCGTTCGACTGGGCGACGCCGATCGAGCGCCTCGCCGCCGACCTGGTCGCCGCCTGACCCGGGTCCAGCCGGGCGCTCCGGTCAGGCGAACAGGGACAGCAGCGGGTCGGTGGTGGTGCTGGGCGCGCTGGCGCTGGAGACGCCGGCGATCACCGAGAACAGGTCGTCACCCGAGGGCGACATGCCGGAGAATAGGGCGGCGATGCCGGTGAGCGGCTGGTTGGTGCTGGGGGTCTGGGCGATGAGGTACTGCTCGGCGGTCTGCTTGATGCCTAAAGGACTCGTCAGCATCTTCAGCTTGACCTTGGAGGTCAGCAGGCTGACCTGCTGGTCGAAGTCGAGCGAGCCGAAATAGCTCCGCATGCCCAGGCTGGTGGTGACCACCGACAGCAGCCTCGGGTCCGACATCAGCTGGTTGATGCTGGTGATGCCGGGCATGGTGCGGCTGTAGTAGAGCGCGTCGTCCATGCCGGTGTTCTGGGTCCCCTGATTGGCCTCGAAGGCGTTGGTCTCGTAGCTCGAGACGATCCCGCTGACGTTGGCAGCATCGGTGAGGGCCGGGGTGGGGCCGCCGGAGACCGCGGGCAGGACCGTCAGCGACGTACCGCTCGAGACCGCCGCCGCGAGCGGCCCCAGCAGGGTCGCGTTGCCCTTGCCGTCGACGCTGCCGATCGTGCCCAGCGTGACGCCGCCGCTGGTGACGATCTGGCCCGGCTTCAGGGCGGCGCCGACGCTGCCCAGCGCCAGGATACTGCTGCCCTTCGCCGCGGCCCCGGTGGCCGCGAGCGTCGTGCCGACATAGTTGAAGCCGAGGCCGGTGGCGACCTCGATGGTGTCGCCGGCGGCGATCTTGACGCTGGTCGGGCTCTTCAGGGTGACGTTGCCGAAGCTGTCGACCGAGGTGACGGTGCCGATCTCGGTGGTGCCGTCGGTCAGGATCTGCCCCGGAGACAGTGTCTTGCCGGCCTCGCCCAACTCCAGACGGCCGCCGCTGTCGAGCGTATCGGCAGTCGCGACGGCGATCGCTGTGCCGTTGGTGCGGGCGAGGCTGTTGACGCCGGACGAAGCCGGATCGGTCACGGTGAGGTCGTTTTGGGACGACAGGGTGGCATCGAAGCCGGCCGCCTTCACGGCACCCTGCAGCGCGCCGAGCTGCGCCGTCGCGGCGGCGACGGCCGCGGTGCCGGTGGTGCCGGCGCTGGCGGCGACCTTCACCGATACGATCTCCGCCTTCTTGATGACCTTGCCGTTCGCGTCGGTGGCCAGCGGCACGCTGTAGACCGTGTTGCCGGCGCTGTCGGTCGAGATGGTGACCGCGGGCGCGCCGCCGAACGGCACCGCCGTGCCCGACGCCGACACGCCGTAATAGGCCCCGCTGTCGGTCGCCTCGACCACGCTGTTGAGGGCGGTGGCGATCGAGCTGGCGGCGGATCCGTCGTTCAGCACAAAGCTCCATCTCACGCCTGGAAGTGCCGCGGTCTGTGCGGTGCTGGCCAGGCTGTAGGCGGTGTTCTGCACCGTGAGCGACGAGGCGGAGGCGCCGCCCGTGCTGAGCGACAGGGTGGCGGAGCTGCCCAGCGACGCGGTCTGGCTGGCACGGGCGTCGGTGGCGCGGGCGAAGTGCAGGAAGTCGGTGTTGGAGGTCTGCTGCACCAGCGAGCTCGTGCTGTTGACGTTCTGCGTCATCAGGTCCTTCAGCACGGCGGTCTCGCCGATGTCGGAGCTGATGTTGTAGGCGCCGGTCAGCACCTGGAGCGCGCTGTAGTTCTTCAGGATCGCGGCCGGCGTGGTCAGGGTCGGCGCAGTCTTGGTGAACTTGGCGACCGTCGAGGCAAGCGTCGGATCGCTCTTGACGTAGTTCGCGACCTGGGCCTGCTCGTCCTTGACGGTCGAGAGGTACACCGAGATCGCGGTCGATCCTGAGACGCCGGACATGGAACGACAGTCCTCCGCAACGCTTCGCCGGTCCGGTTGGTGCAAGGTGCGGGCCAGCCGCATCGGGTTGTGCGGCACCGTCTTCCAACGCCGACCCGGCAAGATCTGCCGAGTTCGACCCGGCATTTCCTGCCGGGCGGCAATCGGTGCCGCCCGAACCCTTCTTCGTTACGACGATGGGGACGGTTGTCGTAATGCCCGCCTGATCGGGACGGCTGGATGGAGGCGCACGTCACCCACGGGCCGGCCGAGGACGATCCGGACGACGATTGGCCGGATGAGGCCGATGCGCCCTGGATGATCTCCCTGCCGGTCACGGTGCAGGTCATGCTGCCCTGCGAGGTGCTCTCCATCCGACCCCGCCCAAGCCGCTGCTCCCATCGGACCGGTGGTCCATACCCATCTGGCAGTCGGCGACTTCATACGTCCGGCATCATTGACTGGCCTGTGCCCGACATCGGGTTCCTATCGAGGTGATGCGTTCGGGCTGTTCGGCGAACCAGGTCCATGCATCGCAGCAGGCGCCGACGATCGCGTCGCACGCCTACAGGTCACGACGTCTCGTCGGCCTGGGCCAAAGGTCGGTTCTCGGCCATGAGATTGACAGGCGGTAACCTCGTCCCTCATCTCAGGGCCCGTATCCCCGGCGCGGCTGCGGCTGTGGCGGTCAACAGCCGGAACCTGTCCGATGCCCGTGCACGCCTTCATTTTCCCAGGCCAGGGGAGCCAGTTCGCCGGCATGGGCCGTGACCTGGCAGCCGCTTTCGCGCCGGCGCGCGAGGTGTTTCAGGAGGTCGACGACGCGCTCGGCGAGCGGCTGTCGAAGCTGATGTTCTCCGGCCCGATCGAGGAGCTGACGCTGACCCGCAACGCGCAGCCGGCGCTGATGGCCGTCTCGCTGGCGGTGCTGCGGGTGCTGGAGCGGGACGGCGGGATCTCGATAGGCACCAGGGCGACGCTGGTGGCCGGGCATTCGCTCGGCGAGTACTCGGCGCTGGCCGCCGCCGGCAGCCTGGGCATCGCCGCCACCGCGCGGCTGCTGCGGTTGCGGGGCGAGGCGATGCAGCGGGCGGTGCCGCCGGGCGAGGGCGGCATGGCGGCGCTGCTGGGGGTCGACCTCGACCAGGCGCGCGAGATCTGCGCCGCCGCCGCCCCGGTCCCGGCGGCGGACGGCGAGGCCCGGCGCCAGGAGGTGATCCAGATCGCCAACGACAACGGCGGCGGCCAGGTGGTGATCTCGGGGGCGGCGGGGGCGATCGCGCGCGCGATCGACGTCGCCAAGGCGCGCGGCGTGAAGCGGGCGATGCCGCTGCCGGTGTCGGCGCCGTTCCACTGCCTGCTGATGGCGCCGGCCGCGGACGTGATGCGCGATGCGCTGGAGGCGGCCGCGGTGTCGGCGCCGGTGGTGCCGCTGATCGCCAACGTCACCGCGGCCAAGGCGACGGAGCCGGCGCAGATCCGGGCGCTGCTGGTCGAGCAGGTGACGGCGACGGTGCGCTGGCGCGAGAGCGTGCAGGCGATGACCGCGATCGGCATCGACAGCTTCGTCGAGCTCGGTGCCGGCAAGGTGCTGTGCGGGCTGGTGAAGCGGATCGCGCCGGACGCCGCGACCCGCGGCGCCGGCACTCCGGAGGAGATCGAGGCTCTTCTCAAGCAGCTTTAAGGCCAGGGGCTCTGCCCCTGGACCCCGCCAGAGGCTCGCCTCTGGACTCGATTTCTTAAGGAATCGGGTTCCAAAAGGGCCGCGGCCTTTGGCGGGTCCAGGGCAGAGCCCTGGCCTTCCTTAAAAAAGGAGCATCATGTTCAGGCTAGACGGCCAACTGGCCCTGGTCACCGGCGCCTCGGGCGGCATCGGCGCCGCCATCGCCCGCACCCTGCACGCCCAGGGCGCGACGGTGGCGCTGTCTGGAACGAGACGGGAGGCGCTCGATGTGCTGGCGGTCGAGCTGGACGCCGTCGCGCCTGGCCGCGCCCACGCCTGCCCGGCCGACCTCGCCGACCCCGCCGCTCCCGATGCGCTGGTGGCCGCCGCCGAGGCCGCCGCCGCGCTGCCGCTGCAGGTTCTGGTCAACAATGCCGGCCTCACCCGCGACACCCTGGCGCTGCGGATGAAGGATGCCGACTGGAACGCGGTGCTGGAGGTTGACTTGGCGGCGCCGTTCCGGCTGGCGCGGGCGGCGCTGAAGGGAATGGTGCGACGCCGCGCCGGTCGCATCGTCTCGATCGCCAGCATCGTCGGCGTCACCGGCAACGCGGGCCAGTCCAACTACGCCGCCGCCAAGGCGGGGCTGATCGGCATGAGCAAGTCGCTGGCGCAGGAGGTCGGCTCGCGCGGCATCACCGTGAACGTGGTGGCCCCCGGCTTCGTCGCTACTCCCATGACCGAGGGCCTGGCGCCGGAGCAGAAGGCCCGCCTCAATGCCGCGATCCCGCTCGGCCGCATGGGCACGCCGGAGGACGTGGCGGCGGCGGTGCTCTACCTGGCTTCGGCAGAGGCGGGCTGGGTCACCGGCGCTACCTTGCACGTCAATGGCGGAATGGCCATGAGTTGAGGTCGTTACGCCCTGGCGGCACTCCGCTTGGCGCGCGCGCGCGAACCATGCTAATCGCCCGCTGCTTCGTCCGGAGCGGGCCGCACGGTCCGCCTGCTCGCCGGCAACGGCGGCGGGGGCGGGTCAGGACAGGACGATCGCGTTTCGAACCGCCCGCTTCACCAGGGGCAGACAGGAAGCAGACAGATGAGCGAAATCGCCGACAAGGTTAAGAAGATCGTGGTCGAGCACCTCGGCGTCGAGGAAAGCAAGGTAACCCCCGAGGCTTCGTTCATCGACGATCTGGGTGCCGATAGCCTCGACACGGTGGAGCTGGTGATGGCGTTTGAGGAGGCGTTCGGCGTCGAGATCCCCGAGGATGCGGCGGAGAAGATCAGCACGGTCAAGGACGCGATCGACTACATCGAGAAGCAGAAGGCGGCCTGACCGCCAGCGGAAGCGGACGGATGGCGAGCGATAGCCAGGGATCAGGACGGCGGCGGGTCGTCGTCACTGGAATGGGCATCGCGAGCCCGCTCGGCATCGGCATCGGGACGGTCTGGACGCGGCTGCTCGAGGCCCGCTCCGGGATCGGCGCCATCACCGCCTTCGACGCCTCCGACCTGCCGGCGCAGGTCGCGGGCCAGGTCCCGTCCGGCCGGCGCCAGGAGGGCGGCCTCGCCCTCGAGGAGTGGATCCCGCACAAGGACCAGAAGAAGATGGATCGCTTTATCCATCTGGGTCTGGTCGCCGCCGCCGAGGCGGTCGAGGACAGCGGCTGGGTGCCGCGCACGGAGGCGGAGCAGGAAGCCACCGGCGTCATGATAGGGTCTGGCATCGGCGGATTGCAGTCGATCTACGAGGCATCGCTGCAGGTCGCCGCCGGCAAGGGTCGGCGGCTTTCGCCGTTCTTCATCCCGTCTGCGCTGATTAACCTGATCTCCGGCCACGTCTCGATCCGCTACGGCTTCAAGGGGCCGAACCACTCCGCCGTCACCGCGTGCGCCACCGGTGTGCATGCGATCGGCGACGCCGCGCGGCTGATCATGCTGGGCGACGCCGAGGTGATGGTGGCCGGCGGCGCCGAGGCGGCGGTGTGCGCGCTCGGCATCGCCGGCTTCTGCGCGTCGCGCGCGCTGTCGACCGGGTTCAACGCCACGCCGGAGCGGGCCTCCCGCCCGTGGGACCAGGACCGCGACGGCTTCGTCATGGGCGAGGGTGCCGGCATCGTGGTGCTGGAGGAGTACGGGCATGCCCTTGCCCGCGGCGCCGAGGTCTATGGCGAGGTGATCGGCTACGGCCTGTCCGGCGACGCGCACCACATCACCGCGCCGGCGGACCACCATGCGGGCGCCTTCCGGGCGATGAAGAAGGCGATCGCCAGCGCCAGGGTGACGCCGGCCGACATCCAGTACGTCAACGCGCACGGCACCTCGACCATGGCCGACGACCTCGAGCTGGAAGCTGTCGAGACGCTGTTCGGCGACGATGCGAGAGGGCTCGCGATGTCGTCGACCAAGTCAGCCACCGGGCACCTGCTGGGGGCGGCGGGGGCGATCGAGGCGATCTTCTCGATCCTGGCGATCCGCGACCGGGTGGCGCCGCCGACGCTGAACCTGGACCGGCCGTCGCGCCTCAGCGTCATCGACCGGGTGGCGCACGAAGCGCAGCGCCGCGACATCCGCCTGGCGCTGTCCAACAGCTTCGGCTTCGGCGGCACTAACGCCAGCCTGCTGGTGCGCGGGGTCTGACCGGCCGACCGGCGGCAGTCTGAGCCATGCGCCGGGCGCTGCTAGCCGGCTTCGTGCTGCTGGCGCTGGCCGCCGCTGGCGGGTTCGGGATACGGTTCGCGGCGATGCGGCCGGGTTCGCTGCCGCAGACTGGCGACCTGGTGGTGCCGCGCGGCCACCTGCGCACGGTAACGGCGGCGCTGCAGGGCGCAAGCGTGCTGGCGCCGGGCGACGGCAACCGGCTGTTGTTCATGGCGCTGGCCCGGCTGACCGAGCGGGAGGCGCCGCTGCATGCGGCGGAGTTCCGGTTTCCGGCGCACGCCTCGATGCTGGCGGTGCTGGGCATCCTGCGCCACGCGCGACCGGTACAGCACCAGATCACGATCCCGGAGGGGCTGACCGCGGTGCAGATCGCCGCCCTGGTATTGCGCGCGCCGGCACTGGCCGGCGGCCTCGCACTGCCGGCCGAGGGCGCGGTGCTGCCGCAGACCTACGATTACGAGCTCGGCACCAGCCGAGCGGTGCTGCTGGAGCGCATGCAGGCGGCGATGCAGAGCGCCCTGGCGACGAGCTGGGCGTCGCGCGATCCGTCGCTGCCGCTCGCCACGCCCGCGCAGATGCTGGCGCTCGCCAGCATTGTCGAGCGCGAGACGGGCTTGCCCGCCGAGAGGCCACTGGTGGCCGAGGTGTTCACGAACCGGCTGCGCCGGGGGATGCGCCTGCAGTCGGATCCGACGGTGGCATATGGTGCCGACGGCGGCCTCGGCGGCCTGCCGCGGCCGCTGACCCGGTCCGACCTGCTGCAGCCGAACCCCTACAACACCTACGTAATCGCGGGCCTGCCGCCGGGACCGATCGCCGCCCCCGGCCTCGCCGCCCTGCAGGCGGTGGCGCATCCGGTGGCGGGCGCCCTGCTGTACTTCGTCGCTACCGGTACCGGCGGACACGCCTTTTCGGCCAGCCTGGCGGACCATCTGCGCAACGTGACGCAGCTTCGCGCGATCGAGGCAGCCCGGTCGGGACAGATGCCGACGCTCGATCCGTTCCGGCCGCCGCCGCAGGTGCCGACGATCGATCGCTGAAGCGGTATGCTATTCCACCGTCTCCACGGGGATGTGCTCGCGCATGAAGGCGTCGACCACCCCGCTGAACTGGTCGGGGTTCTCGATCTGCGGGAAGTGGTTCGCGGACGCCACAGTGGCCTGCCGGCCGCCGGCAGCACCTGCGGCGATGCGCGCGACGGCGTCGAAGGACGGACTCCACCCGCCGGTGACGACCAGCACCGGGATCCTCGCCCGGGCGACGATCTCGGCCGCCTGGCACAGGATCGGGGGTGCCGCCATGCGGCCCCCCGCAGCAGCGCGCAGCCCAGCCGCGCCGCCTGCTCCTCGTCGAGATCCGCCATGTTGCGGGCGCTGTCCGCCCCGGCCCGGCCGAACGTCTCGCGCGTGAACCTGCAGGCGTAGTCGGCCGGCATGTGCGCGGCGAGCATCGGCTGGACCATCCCCGTGACCGCCGCTCGCAGCGGCGGGTCGGTCTCGACCAGCGGATCGATCGTCGCCAACCCCTGCGGCGCCGGCTCCACCCGGACGAGCGAGTGCATGCGGTCGAGACGGCGTGCTGCCGCCAGCAGCACCTCTGCGCCGCGCCGGGAAGGCCCGATCAGGTGGCCGCCATCCCCCGGCAGCTCGGAGATCCAGGCCGCGTCGCGCTCCATGTCGTCCGGACCGCGCGAGGGGCTCCGGCCAAACCTCGGCCGGTCGGCGATGGCGATCCGCCAGCTCATCCCGGCCAGCGCCCTCTGCCCGGCGAAGGTGGCGGGCCCGCCGTCGATGCCGCCCTGCACCCCGCCATGGATGAGCACGACCAGGGGACCGCCGGTCCCGGACCGCTCGACGTTGATCGGATATTGCGCGGCCCCAACCTCGGGGGGCGGGGGGACCGTCGGATACTGCGCCAGCAGGGCCGCCTGCCTCTCCATGATGGTCGACGACATCGGCCTGCTCCGGACGCGACGACGAGGGTCGGGTCGGGACGAGGCCGTTCCGGATGTGCTGTCAAGCCAGCGCCGGGGAGGACATGGGGGGTGGGCCCGCCCGCTGTGCCGGCATCGGAACCGGGCAAGCCCATCGGGCTTCTAGGGTCGCGACAGCACCGGGAGGGCCTGCATGACCGACGTCACCCGACGCACCCTGTTCAATACCACCGTGGGCCTCGCCGGCGCTGCGCTGATCACCCCGGCACTGGCCGCAACCGGCCAGCAGGAGCCGCCGGCGCTGCGCGGCAGCGTGCGGGATGGCTCTGTCAGCCTGCCGCCGCTGCACCAGCAGAGCGAGCAGAACGGCGAGGTGCCGAACCCGAAGCCGCCGGGCCACCGGCTGGGCGTGGCCGTGGTCGGGCTGGGCGTGCTGGCGCTCGAGAACATCATCCCGGGCTTCGGCGAGGCCAAGTCGGTGCGGCTGGCGGCGCTGGTCAGCGGCGAGCCGGACAAGATGCGCGCGGTCGCGGCCGAGCACGGGGTGCCGGAGCGGAACCTCTACAGCTACGAGAGCTTCGACCGCATCCGCGATAACCCCGACATCGACTTCGTCTACATCGTGCTGCCGAACGCGCTGCACGCCGAGTTCACCATCCGCGCCGCGAATGCCGGAAAGCACGTGCTGTGCGAGAAGCCGATGGCGGCCAGCGTCGCGCAGGCGCAGTCGATGATCGATGCCTGCCGCGCCGCGAACCGCCGGCTGATGATCGCCTACCGGCTGCAATACACGCCGGAGCACCGCACGGTCATCGAGATGGCGCGCTCGAAGGCCTACGGCGCGGTGCGGCTGATCGAGGCGGTGAACGGGCAGAACGACGCCGCCAACGGGCAGTGGCGGCAGATCAGCGCGCTCAGCGGCGGCGGCTCGCTGCCCGATGTCGGGCTCTACTGCCTGAACGCGTTCCGCTACATTACCGGCGAAGAGCCGGTCGAGGTGACCGGCCAGATCACGCAGCCGCGGGACGATCCGCGCTTCCGCGAGGTCGAGGACGTCGCGCTGTTCACGCTCCGCTTCCCCAGCGGCATCATCGGCCAGGGTAGCTGCGGCTACAGCTTCCACGAGAGCCGCTGGCTGCGCGTGCAGGCTGAGACCGGATGGTTCGGGCTCGACCCGGCGTTCGGCTACGACAACCTGGCGATCGACATCAACCGCAAGGCCGGCCGCGCCAGCGCCACCGAGATGCGCCGGTTCGCGCCCCAGAACCAGTTCGCCGGCGAGATGGACGCGTTCGCGGCATCGCTGAACGCGAACGAGGAGCCGCGCACCGGCGGTGCCGAGGGGCTGCAGGACCTGAAGATCATGGCGGCGATCTACCGGTCGGCGGCGACCGGCCGGCCGGTCGCCATGCCCCCGGCACCTGGCCTCGACAGCACGAGGGGGCCGTGGCCGAAGGCGTTGGGACCTTACGTGCCGACCTGAGCCTGGGGCAGCCAAGATCAACAACCAAGTGAGGTGAAACCGGGGTCCGCCGCCATGCTTGAGGCGAGCGACCTGGGAGCGCCTGATGCCTGAACTCGATTATCTGCTCCGCCGCCGCGACTTCGTCCTGGGTATCGGCTCCGCGGCCCTGGCGCCTTCCCTGATCGCACGCGCCGCCGCCGGTCCGGTGCCGCTGGAGCTGGTGGCGACGTTCGACAACCCGCGCCAGGTGACTGGGGTCGGCGTTTCGAAGGGCGGCCGGATCTTCGTCAACTTCCCGCGCTGGGAGGAGGACGTGGCGATCTCGGTCGCCGAGGTGGGCCCGAATGGCACGCTGACGCCGTTCCCAGACGCTGGCTGGAACGCGTTCCGCGCTGCCGATCCGGCCTCGGCCGACCCCGGCCGCAGCTTCGTCTGCGTGCAGAGCGTCACCGTGGACGCGCAGGACCGCCTCTGGGTGCTGGATCCGGCCGCGCCCGGCCTCAGCCTGGAGGTGAGCGGCGGCCCGAAGCTGGTCTGCATCGACCTCGCCACCAACACCGTGCGGCGCGTCTACGAGTTCGGACCGGATGTGGCGCCGCAGGGCAGCTACCTGAACGATATCCGCTTCACCGCCGACGGGCGGCGCGCGGTGCTGACCGATTCCGGGCAGCCCGGCTGCCTGATCGCATTCGACGTCGAGACCGGCAAGGCGCGCCGGGTGCTGGTCGGCCACCCCAGCACGCAGTTCCAGAAGAACGTCACCATCGCCATCGACGGCGCGCCGTTGCGCCGGCTCGACGGCCAGGGCGCGCAGTTCTCCGCCGACGGCATCCTGATCGACGGTACCGACACCACGGTCTACTGGCAGGCCACTACCGGCCGGACAATGTATCGGGTGCCGCTGGCCTTGCTGTTCGACCGCGGGCTCAGCGCCCAGCGGCTGGGCGCGCAAGTACAAGTGGCGGCGCGCGGCTTCGTCGCCGACGGCTACTGGTTCAGCCGGCGCAGCGGCATGCTGGTGACCGCCGCGGAGGATCACCAGGTCCGGCGGCTGGAGCGGGACGGCTCGTTCAGCGTGCTGGTGAACGATCCGCGCCTGCTTTGGCCGGACAGCATGGCGGAGGGGCCGGACGGTGCGATCTACGTCACCGCCTCGCACATCCCGCAGATGAAGGCGTGGCAGGGGCTCGGGGTCAACCAGACGCAGCTGTTCCGTTTCCATCCCGCCACTCCCGCTTGATCGACCCGACCCTGACCAGGAGATCCGCATGACCCAAGCGATCGGCTATGCCGCGCAGCATTCCTTCAGCTGCCTGAGGCCGTTGCGGTTCGAACGGGACGAGCCCCGGGCAAACGAGGTCGAGATTGCGGTGATGTTCTGCGGCGTGTGCCATTCGGACATCCACCAGGTGAAGAACGAGTGGTCGAACACGGTCTATCCGTGCATGCCGGGCCACGAGGTGATCGGCCGGGTCACGCGCACGGGCGGCGCCGTCACGCTGCACAAGGTGGGAGACATCGTCGGCATCGGCTGCATGGTCGACAGCTGCCGGCAGTGTGAGCCCTGCCAGACGCACGAGGAGAACTACTGCGAGGGGCCGAACAGCTGGCTCGCGACCTATAACGGGCCGATGGTGCCGGCCAAGGCGGCGCCGACCGGATCCAACATGTACGAGCAGGACAACACCTATGGCGGCTACTCCAGCGTCATGGTGGCGGCGGAGGATTTCGTGCTGTCGATCCCGAACGGGCTGCGGCCGGAGGTGGCGGCGCCGATCCTGTGCGCCGGTGTCACCACCTGGTCGCCGATGAGGCACTGGGGCGTGAAGGCGGGCGACAAGGTCGGTATCGTCGGCTTCGGCGGGCTCGGCGACATCGCGGCCAAGCTGGCGCGGGCGATGGGCGCCGCCGTAACGGTGTTCACCCGCTCAAAGGAGAAGCTGGATGCGATACAGGGCCTCGGGGCCACCGCGGTGCTGTCCAGCGACAGGGAGGCGATGGCGGCTCTCGCGAACAGCTTCGACTTCATGCTCGACACGGTGCCGGAGAAGCACGACGTCAACCCGTACGTCGTGATGCTGAAGCGCGACCGCACCCTGGCGGTGGTGGGTGCCATCGAGCCGCTGGCGGCGGAGAACAACCAGGAGCGGGTCATGCACAGGAAGAGCGTGGCCGGTTCGCTGATCGGCAGCATCGCCGAGACGCGTGAGGTGCTGGAGTTCTGCGCCGTGCACGGCATCGCGCCCGAGGTGGAGGTGATCCCGATCCAGCAGATCAACCACGCCTACCGAATGGTCGAGCGCGGCGACGTGCGGTTCCGCTACGTGATCGACATGGCGTCGCTGGAGGCGGAGGAGGCCGCTTGATCTGGAACTCGCCGGTCCGTATCGGTTTCCTCGTCCAAAGGACTCAGCCAACGGTTCATGCAATCCGGATGACGGCGCTCTTGCCGGGATTGACGGCAGCCTGCAGCGCCAGCCCGCCCCGGCGCGGACCGGTTCCCGGCACGAACGTGGCCTGCCTGCTGACCACGACGCACCGGAACGGCGAGGACTTTGACCGTGCCCTCCAGGTCTGCGGCGTCACCAAGCCTGATCTCACTGGCAATATCGGGTTGTAGCGGATGGCGCTGGCAGCTCACGTCCCGTTCACCATCAGACCGATCGCCGATGCCGAGCTCAAGGACACCGACGAGGTCACGGAAACCGGCAGCTTGATCCCGTACCGCTATACGGGGCAGCCTTACGGCTTCTGGGTCTTCGCACCCATTGGGGTCCCCTAGCGCGGCGGCGGCAACGATTGTTGCTGCACCGGCGCGTTGGGGGCGAGCTGGATCGGACCGGACTCGCCTGGCGGCGGATAGGTCGGCTGCGCTGAGTAGCTCGGCGGGCGTCCGCCAGATGGGCCGTAGACAGGCCGCGGAGCGGCCGCCTGGCTGTAGCGGATCAGGGTCGAGCGCAGCGGGTCGGCGCCCGGGTTGTTCACCCGCATCGCAACCACGATGTCCTCGGCACCGACCGGCTGGCCGTAATAGGCGCGGTCGCCGACGCTGTCGGAGCTCATGATGCTGCCCTGCAGCGCGATGCCGGCGAACAGCCCTTTGGTCTTCTCGACCGCGACGATGTCGGCCCGCAGCGCCGCGGTGGTGGAGCCCTCCACGCCCAGGCCGAGCGTCGCGAACGCCAGCGAGGCATCGCCGCCGATCTTGAACTGGCTATCCAGGATCGCGGTCAGGCCCTTGCGGGTCAGGATGAACAGCATGACCTCGGCATCCTGGATGCCGGCCTGCAGGCCGAAGCTGCCGGAGCCCATCGAGTAGAACGCCGGCGCCGACCAGGAGCCGGCGGCATCGCGCGTCAGCAGCACGCAGCCGCCGCCCGACCCGCCGAACAGGAAGCTCATGCGGAAGATGCTGGGACAGATCATCACCCCTCGCGCAAGCGGGAGCAGGCGCTTCCCCTCGTCGTCCTGGCGCCAGGACAGGATGTCCTGCGCGGTGAGCGTGGCGCGGTCGACCAGCTCCTGCTGCCGCAGCTGGCGCTCGTCCTGCGCTGCCACCGGACGCCAGCAGGTCCCGAACGCGCAGGCCAAGAGTGCGCAGGCTGCCAGCCGCAGGGTCGTGAAGCGCATTCCGGTGGTCCCCCTGGTGGTCCTGGGCAGGTGGGCGTGACCTGACACGGAAACTGCGTCGAAACAATGGCCTGCGCTAGCATGCTGCTACGAGGTATCCGCGCCGGGCCGTCTCAGGCGAGGGCCACACGGCTGGTCTCGGCGAGCCGGTCGGCGATCCCGGGGCAGGCCGCCAGGATCGGGATGGCACGCTCCAGGCCGCCCTGCCGCAGGAACGGCGACACCACGGCGCCGGCCTCGGACAGGATCACCAGGGCGGCGGCGACGTCCCAGAGCTGGATCGACAGCTCGATGTAGCCGTCCAGCCGGCCGCAGGCGACGTCGGCGAGCGCCATCGCGCCGGAGCCACTGGAGCGCGGCATGGCGCCCAGCGCCACCACCCGCCCGGTGGTGGCGACGAAGTCGGCCTGGGCTACACGCGGGCCCCAGCCCACCTCCACCATTGCCCGTGCCGGGTCGGTGACCGGGGAGGCCCGGATCGGCACCCCGTTGAGCGTGGCGCCGCCGCCCAGTAGGCCGAGGAACGTCTCCCCAAGCGCCGGGGCGACGATGATCCCTGCCACCGGCCGATCGTCCTGCAGCAGGCCGAGCGAGATGCACCAGCGGCTGCGGCCACGGGCATAGTTGGAGGTGCCGTCGATCGGATCGACCACCCAGCGGAAGGTGCCGTTCCGGGTGCGGCCGGTCTCCTCGCCCTGGAAGCCGTCGTCGGGGAACAGCGCGCGGGTTCGTTCGGCAATCAGCCCCTCGACGGCGCCGTCGGTCTCGGTCAGCCAGTCCTGCGCCGACTTTTGGGTGCCGGCCGGGCCCCCGGGAGGCGGCCGCATCCGCATCGCCAGCGCCGCCGCCTCGTCGACGATGCCGCGCGCCGCCTCCAGCCGGGTCGTCACGGCCTGCAACGGGTTGTGCGGAGGTTCCATATCTTCAACCTCGCACGGAAAGTCGCGGCGCGGCCAGGGTGGAAGAAGGCCAGGGCGCTGCCCTGGACCCGTTGGGGCCGTCACGCGAAGCGTGCTTGCGCACGACGGCCCCAAACCCCGACTCGTAAGGAGATGGTCCCTGCATGGGAGTACACCCTTAACGAATCGGGGTCTGGGGCCCGCGGCCCCAGTGGGGTCCAGGGCAAAGCCCCTGGCCTTCTCCTCACTCGACCCGCAGCGCCGCCCGGAGCGAGGCGGTGATCGACGGATGCTCCAACGCCGCCAGGCGGTTCGCGGCCAGCGTGGCGAACCGGTGCGTCAGCGCCCGCCGCGTCGCCGGCGGCAGCCGGTGCGGCGGCGCATCGCGGAGCAGGTCTGCCTCGGCGGTAACGCCGGCGGGCAGGCCGTACGGGCCGACGCACGCCACCATCACCCCTACGTCGGCCGGCAGCAGCGCCTGCGGAAAGCCCTCGTCGACCGCGAAGTAGAGCGCGTCGCAGAACGGCCGATAATCCTGCCACTTGCCGTCGGCCAGGAAGTCGCGCGGTCCGGACTTGACCTCGATGCAGGCGAAGCCGCCGTCGGGGCGCAGCGCCAGCAGGTCAGCGCGTCGGCCGTTCGGCAGCGACACCTCGTGCAGCACCGCCCAGCCCAGCCGGCCGCAGAGATGCGCCACCGCCCGGCGGATGGCGAGCTGGTTCTCCGGTGCGCGGATCGGTTGCAGGCTGCCATCCATCGACATGTCCTCGAAGCGGCGCCATCGGGCGCAATCCCGATCGATCCCGCAAGGGACTGCAACGGGTGCCAACCTCCCGTTAACCCTGTGCCGGCGATAATGCTCCATGGTTCCAAGCCCAGCCCGCGCCGAGGATCGCCCAGGACGGCTGGGAGTCCTGGCCGGCCCGATGCGCTGGCTGGCGCAGGCGTTCGAGAGCCGGAGCAGCCGTGCGCTGCCGATGCGGATCCGCCGTTCGCTGGTCCAGACCCTGTTCGGCCCGATCGCCACGATCGTGACGGTGCTGCTGATGGCGGTGGTGGTGCTGCGGGCCGAGCTGGTCCGCCATGGCGGCCGCGTGGCGGTGGCGGCGACCGCGGCGGTGATCGCGCTGCTGCTGCTGCGATGCGTCCTGATCCTGCGCGCCCAGCGCGACCCCGATCCCGTCATCGATCCGTCGCCGTGGATCGTGCTGTTCGGGCTCGCATCCGCCGCGGCGTCCGCCGGCTGGGGCGTCATCTGCCTGTGCATCCTGGCGACCGGGCAAGACCCGGTGCTCTGCGCGCTCTCGCTCGCCGCGACCTGCGGCATCGCCGGCGTGGTGGCGGCGCGGAACCTGGCGTTCCCGCGCATCGTGCTGCTGCAGATGACGGCGGGCCTGATGCCGGCCCTGGTCGGGTGCATCGTCGCCGACGATGCCGGCTACCGCGTGCTGACGCCGATCATTTCGCTGCTGTTCGTCGGGCTCTACCTGGTGGTCGCCCAGCGGCACCGGCAGCTGGTGGAGCTGATGCTGTCGCAGAACGAGCTGAGGCGGCTGGCGCAGACCGACGCGCTCACCGGGCTGCCGAACCGGCGCCGACTCGACGAGGCTCAGTCGGAGGAATGGCGGCGGGCGGCGCGGACAGGTGCGCCGCTGTCGCTGCTGCTGCTCGATGCTGATCGCTTCAAGAGCTACAACGACCTGTACGGGCATCGGAAGGGCGACCAGGTTCTGATCGCGATCGCCGACGTGCTGCGCTCGGCGGCGCAGCGAGGCGGCGACCTGCCGGCGCGGCAGGGCGGCGAGGAGTTCGCGGTGCTGCTGCCCGGCGCGGCGCCGCCGGCGGCACTCGAGATCGCCGAGCGGCTGCGCGCCGCCGTGCAGGCGCTGGCGATCCCGCATGCCGGCAACGGGGCGGGCGTGGTGACGGTCAGCGTCGGCGTCGCCTGCAATTGGCCGAAGGCTGGCCAGCCGCTGACCGACCTGTTCGAGCACGCCGATCGCGCGCTCTACCGGGCCAAGAACACCGGACGGAACCGGGTCGAGAGCTGAGACCCCGCCTGAGAACGCGCTGTGCCGACGATCCGGCGCGGCCGTCTGCGCTCTGGCCTTGGGCTCACGGTCGAGAGGCCGCTCCGCTCCGGTTCCTGTTGCCACGCCGGACGTGCCGCTGCGCGGCACTCTCATCCGGCAGACCCCATTCCCAAATGGGGTCATAAACCCTTGCTTCCAAGCGGACTTAAGATAAAGGGCGGATCAGCACATGCTGCTTGCGCCCGGCCGAGAGCTTGATCGCGCCCTCGACCAGGTCGGCGCCGGTCACCAGCCGGCTCTCGTCCGACACCGGCCGGTCGTTGATCCGGGCACCGCCGCCGCGCACCAGCCGGCGCGCCTCGCCGTTGCTGGCCGCGAGCCCGCTCTCCGCCAGCAGTCGAAAGATCGGGATGCCGCACGCGAGATCGGCGGCCGGGACGTCGCGCGACGGCAGTGCCGCCTGCACCAGCTCGCCCTCCTCATAGCTGCGGCGTGCGCTCTCGGCGGCGGCCTCTGCCGCGGCGCGGCCGTGGCAGAGCGCGGTCGCCTCGGTGGCCAGCACCTTCTTCGCCTCGTTGATCTTGGCACCCGTCAGTGCTGCCAGCCGGTCGCACTCGGGTAGGGGCAGGTCGGTGAACAGGCGCAGGAATCGGCCGACGTCGGCATCCTCGGTGTTGCGCCAGAACTGCCAGTAGTCGAACGGCGACACCCGGTCCGCCGACAGCCAGACCGCGCCCGCGGCGGTCTTGCCCATCTTGGCGCCGGACGCGGTGGCGATCAGCGGCGTGGTCAGGCCGTAGACCTGCCGCCGGTCGGTGCGGCGCACCAGGTCCACGCCGGAGACGATGTTGCCCCATTGGTCGGAGCCACCCATCTGCAGCGAGACGCCGTGGCGCCGTCCCAGCTCGCGGAAGTCGTAGCTCTGCAAGATCGAGTAGTTGAACTCGAGGAAGCTGAGGCCCTGCTCGCGCTCCAGGCGCAGCCGCACGCTGTCGAACGACAGCATCCGGCTCACCGGCACGTGGGGACCCACCTCGCGCAGCAGCTCGATGTAGCCGAGGCGGTCGAGCCAGTCGGCGTTGTCGGCGATGATCGTCCCGGTCGGGCCGTCGTCCGCGCGCACGAAGCGTCGCACGATCCCCAGGATGGCCTCGCCGTTGGCGGCGATCCGTTCCGGGGTCAGCAGCTGCCGCGCCTCCTCCTTGCCGGACGGGTCGCCAATCTTGGTGGTGCCGCCACCGAGCAGCAGCACCGGACGATGGCCGTGGCGCTGCAGCAGGCGCAGCAGCATGATCTGCACCATGGAGCCGACATGCAGGCAGTCGGCGGTGAGGTCGAAGCCGATATAGCCTGAGATCGGCCCCGCTTGCAGCGCGGCGTCGAGGCCGTCGCGGTCGGTGCACTGGTGGACGAAGCCGCGTGCTTCGGCCTCCATGAGAAAGTCGCTACGGGGCATGAGCTACGGCCTTCAAGGCCAGGGCTCTGCCCTGGACCGCGCCCGAGGGCCCACGGCCCTCGGAACCCGACTCTTAAGGATTGGTTTCCAAAGGCTCCGCCTCTGACGGGGTCCAGGTGCAGAGCCCTTGGCCTTCCTTCAATCGGCAGCGAGCGCCATCGTCTTGCGGGCGACGATCTTGCCGACATAGTCCTCGACGGCGTCCGATACCGGCTCGGCGTGGTTGGCGAACACGTGGTCGGCGCCCGAGAAGATGCGATAGTCGACGGTTACGCCCTTCTGGGTGTTCAGCTTGTCGACCAGCTTGCGCACCGCAGGCTCCGGGACGAGTTCGTCGGCATCGCCGTGCAGCAACAGACCGCCGCAGGGGCAGGGGGCCAAGAAGCCGAAATCGTAGTGGTTGGCGGGCGGCGCCACGCTGATCCAGCCGGAGATCTCCGGGCGGCGCATCAGCAGCTGCATGCCGACGAAGGCGCCGAACGAGTAGCCGGCGATCCACAGCCCGCCGGAGTTCGGGTTGACCATCTGCATCCAGTCGAGGGCGGCGGCGGCGTCCGAGATCTCGCCGATGCCGCCGTCATAGCGGCCCTGGCTGCGGCCGACGCCACGGAAGTTGAAGCGCATGACCGAGAAGCCGAGCCGCTCGAAGCTGCGGTACATCGTGTAGGTGATGCGGTTGTTCATGGTGCCGCCGTGCATCGGATGCGGCTGCAGGATCAGGGCGAGCGGTGCATTGCTCTCTCCGGAGTGGTGGTAGCGTCCCTCGAGCCGGCCGTCGGGGCCGGCGAACATCACCTCAGGCATAATGTCCCGCGATTCTCATGGGCTGTCTCCGGTGGCATGGATCCCAGCGTGTTACGACGCAATCATACCCGGCGATGCCCCGCCTGGTCTGGTTCTCATCAGGTGGCGCGCGGACCAGATCCGTGGTCCTGACCATACGATGGCACGGCACGTGAAACCGGACGCCACGAACCTGCCATATGGCCCGATATCCGAGCCGCATGAAAGTGCCGGCAGGTCACGCGTGCGTCCGGCGCGTGGCTGCCACCGCCAAGGCCGGGGGCGGTGTGATTGACTTCGGGGGCGCCCTGCACATTCTCAGTCTCCGATCCGGCCGCGACGCCGGGCGACCAGCGCCTATACCTCTATAACGAGACGGTTCCAGCGTTTACAATGGAATACCGCTTCAGGACGACACGGTATCCCATGTCTTGCTACACGGAACCGTGAGGATCACGGCATGACCGACCAAGTGGCCATCGCCCAATGGTCGCCGCCCCCAAGGGCTGGCGTGACGACGTCCCGCGCCTATCTCGATGCCAATGCCAGCGAGCCGCTGCGTCCCTCGGCGCGCGATGCGGCCAGGGACGCGTTCGAGCAGCCCGGCAACCCGGCCTCGGTGCACGCGCACGGCCGGCAGGCGCGCCGGTTGCTGGAGGAGGCGCGCGAGCGGATCGCGCGCTGCTTCGGCGCCGATCCGGCCGGGCTGGTGTTCACCTCCGGCGGCACAGAGAGCGACGCGCTGGCGATCCAGGCGCTCGGCGAGGGCCGCCGGCTGCTGGTTGGCGCCACCGAGCACGACGCGGTTCGGGCGGCGGCGTCGGGTGCTGCAATGCTGCCGGTGCTGGCCGACGGTACGCTCGACCTCGACGCGCTGGAGTCGCGGCTGGCGGCGCCGGGTGGTCCTGCCCTGGTGTGCCTGATGCATGCCAACAACGAGACCGGGGTGCTGCATCCGATCGAGGCCGCCGCCGCCCTGTGCCGACGCCACGGCGCGCTGCTGCACGTCGATGCTGTGCAATCGGCAGGCCGGCTGGCCTGGTCGCTGGCGGAGCTCGGCGCCGACAGCGTAGCTCTATCCGGCCATAAGCTGGGCGGGCCACAGGGCGCCGGCGCCCTGCTGCTCGGGCCTGCGGTTGACGGGTTCCGGCTGCGGCCGGTGGTCGAGGGCGGGGGCCAGGAGCGCGGCCGGCGCGGTGGCACCCCGTCGCTGCCGGCGATTGCCGGGTTCGCCGCGGCCTGCGAGGCGGCGCGGCGGGAACCGGAGCGGCAGCCGGCACTGGCGGCGCTGCGCGACCGCATCGAGCGCCGGGCGGTGGCATTGGGTGCCATCGCCTGCGGTGCCACGGCGCCGCGGCTTGCCAACACCACCTGCCTGGCGCTGCCCGGCCGCCGCGCCGAGAGCCAGCTGATCGCGCTCGACCTGGCCGGGATGTCGGTCTCGGCCGGGGCCGCCTGCTCGTCCGGCAAGGTGGCGCGCTCGCACGTGCTGGACGCGATGGGGCTGTCGGCGCTGGCCGGCTCGGCGATCCGGGTCTCGCTGCCCTGGAGCGTGCGCGACGAGGAGGTCGACCGCTTCCTGGACGCCTATGCGGCGCTGGCCGGGGGCATCGCGGCCGGGCGGGCGGCGTGATCTACCTAGACAACCAGGCGACCACGCCTTGCGATCCGCGCGTGGTCGCCGCCATGCTGCCCTGGTTCGCCGAGGAGTTCGGCAACCCCCATAGCGCCGAGCACGCGATGGGACGCCGCGCGGCCGAGGCGGTCGAGGGCGCGCGCGGGCACCTGGCCACGCTGCTGGGGGTCGAGCCGCGCGAGCTGGTGTTCACGTCGGGCGCCACCGAGAGCAACAACCTGGCGATCCAGGGTGCGGCGCGCCAGGCACTTCGGACCGGCGACCCGCGACGGCGGCTGGTCACCGTGGCGACCGAGCACCCGTGCGTGCTGGAAACCGTGCGCGACCTGGCGGCGGACGGCTTCGAGCCGGTGGTGCTGCTGGTGGGGCGCGATGGCCGGCTCGATCCGGAGCGGTTGCATGATGCGCTGGCCGTGCCGACCCTGCTGGTCAGCATCATGGCGGTGAACAACGAGACCGGGCTGATCCAGGACCTGCCGCGACTGGCGCCGATCGTGCGTGCGGCGGGCGCGTTGCTGCACAGCGACCTGGCGCAGGCGGTGGGCAAGGTGCCGCTCGACCTGCGGGCGCTGGAACTCGACCTCGCCTCGGTCAGCGGCCACAAATTCTATGGGCCCAAGGGGGTCGGTGCGCTGTTCGTGCGCCGGCGGCCGCGGGTGCGGCTGCGGCCGCTGTTCTCCGGTGGCGGCCAGGAGCGCGGACTGCGCGCGGGCACGCTGCCGACGCCGCTGATCGTCGGCCTCGGCGAGGCGGCGCGGCTGGCCGGGCTGGAACGGGAGGACGAGGCGGCGCGCCTGCTGGCGTTGCGCGACCGGCTGCTGCACCGGCTGTGGACGCTGGTCCCGGGGCTGGAGCTCAACGGCGATCTCGACGATCGCATCCCGGGCAATCTCAACCTGCGCTTTCCCGGGCGCCGGGCGCTGGACGTGATCGCGGCAGCGCCGGAGCTGTGCCTATCGACCGGCTCGGCTTGCTCGGCGGCCGACCTGGCGCCGTCGCACGTGCTGTCGGCGATGGGGCTGGCGCCGGAGCAGGTGGCCCGCAGCTTGCGCCTGGCCCTCGGACGCTTTACCTCCGCCGCCGAGGTGGAAGCGGCGGCATTGTCTCTTGCGCGCGCAGGAAGGCCAGAGGCTCTGCCCCTGGACCCCGCCAAAGGCGAGCCTTTGGAAACCTAACTTCAAGGAATCGGGTCCTAGGGCCGCCCGCCCTAGCGGGGTCCAGGGGCAACGCCCCCGACTTTCACGGAGAACGAACCGACGATGCCGACCATGACCTTCATCGAGCGCGACGGCCGCAAGCGGCGCATCGAGGCGCCGGACGGGCTGTCGGTGCTGGAGATCGCGCATCGCCACGGCATCGACCTCGAGGGGGCGTGCGAGGGCTCGCTCGCCTGCGCCACCTGCCACGTCGTGGTCGATCCGGCCTGGGCCTCGAGGCTGCCGTCGCCTACCGAGGACGAGGAGGACATGCTCGACCTCGCCTTCGGGCTGCAGAAGACCTCGCGGCTCGGCTGCCAGATCGTCGTCGGCGCGGCGCTCGACGGGCTGGTCGTGCGCCTGCCCAAGACCGGCTGAGCGATGCGCATCCTTGCCGCGATGTCGGGCGGCGTCGACAGCAGCGTCACGGCCGGGTTGCTGGTGGAGCAGGGCCACGAGGTGCTCGGCGCCACGTTGCAGCTCTACGACCACGGCGCCGCGGCGAAGCGCCGAGGCGCCTGCTGCGCCGGCGACGACATCCACGACGCGCGGCGGGTGGCGGACCGGCTCGGCATCCCGCACTACGTGATCGACGCCGAGCGCCGCTTCCATGACGGCGTGATCCAGCCATTTGCCGATGCCTACGCGGCCGGCGAGACCCCGGTGCCATGCATCGCCTGCAACCAGGGCGTCAAGTTTACCGACCTGCTCGGGCTGGCGCGCGAGCTCGGCTGCGGCGCGATGGCGACCGGGCACTACGTCCGCCGCGTCGAGGGCGCCGGCGGCCCGGAGCTGCATCGCCCGGCCGATGCCGGCCGCGACCAGAGCTGGTTCCTGTTCGGCACCACCCGCGATCAGCTCGACTACCTGCGCTTTCCGCTCGGCGACATGCCGGACAAGCAGCACGTGCGTGACGAGGCCGACCGGCTGGGCCTGGCGGTGGCGCACAAGCCGGACAGCCAGGACATCTGCTTCGTGCCCGAGGGCTCCTATGCCGAGCTGGTCACGCGGCTGCGCCCGGCGACGGCCGAGCCGGGCGAGATCGTCGACGCGGCCGGCGTCGTGCGCGGCCGGCATCGCGGGCTCGCGCACTACACGGTCGGGCAGTCGCGGCGGCTCGGCGACGCCGCCCGGCTCGGCGGGCTGCGGCAGCGGGTGGTGGCGCTCGATCCGGCGACGCGGCGCGTGGTGATCGGGCCGCGCGACGCCTCCGGCTGCGAGGTGGTGGCGTTGCGCGACGTGAATTGGCTGATCGAGCCGCCGGTGGCGCCGCTGCCGTGCCAGGTGCAGCTCCGCGCCCGCGAGGCGCCACGGCGCGCCGTGGTCGAGGGCGACCGGGTGCGGCTGGAGGAGCCGGCGCTGCCGGCACCGGGCCAGGCCTGCGTAGTTTACGACGGCAGCCGCATCCTGGGCGGCGGGTTCATCCGCCGCTGATGTCTGGCTGCCTCGGGATCCAGCTCCCGGCCGGGAACGGCATTGACCCAGCGCTCTGGCTTGCGGCGGGGTGGTCGGTACTCGAGCTCCTGAAAGGGGCGACCTGTCGTTTCATCGGCAGATCGTTCGACTACGCTGTCGATGGAGAAGCCCGCCAGGTCGGTGGCCTGGTGAGGCGTTTGTTACCGTCGGTCATGCGGATGGCGGTAGCTATCAGGCCGCAGCCAAGGGAGCGATCGTCACCATTGCGGCTGGTCGTCTGGTCGCTGCTCTGCTGGATCGGCGAGGTGCTGGCACTCCTCGTCATGGCGGCGGTCTCGGCGCACGGACCATCGGCATTCGGGATGATCTTCGCCCTTCTGGCGCTCATGCCGCTGGCCATGGCGATCGTGCCCCGGCTCGTCCGCCACTTGCCCGGTGGTGCAGCATGGCCTGGCAGTTTTCTCGATGTCATCGCGCTGAGCCAGTTCTCTGCGATTCTATCCTGGCTGTATCTGATGCTGCTGATCCGCCTCGTGATTCCCATCGGGATGGTGCTCGATCGACTGACCGTCTCGCTGCGGCCGATCTGACCATCCGGCGTTTGCCGACCATCGGTGGGCGCTCTAGTGAGAACGCCGGTCCATACCGGAGCAATCAGATGCCCACGGGTACCCTCTTGATCGGCACCAGACGCTACTCGTCCTGGTCGTTGCGCGGCTGGCTGATGGTCCGGCTGGCGGGGCTGGAGGTCGAGGAGCGGGTGGTGGCGCTGTCGGACGGCCCGACTACGGAGATCGTCCGGCTGTCGCCGAGCGGACTGGTGCCGTATCTCGAGCATGACGGCAACCAGATCTGGGACAGCCTGGCGATCGGCGAGTACTGCGCCGAGCTGGCCCCCAGGCTGTGGCCGGCGTCGCGTCCGGCGCGCACGCGGGCGCGGGTGCTGTCGGCCGAGATGCATGCGGGCTTCCGGGCGCTGCGCATGGCGATGCCGATGAACCTCGGACGCCACCGGGCGCTGGGGCAGGGCATCGATGGCGCGGTACAGGCCGACATCGACCGGATCGAGCGGATCTGGACCGAGGCGGGGGATGGATACGGCGTCGGCGGCGCATACCTGTTCGGGGCGGACTTCACCATCGCCGACGCGATGTTCGCGCCGGTGGTGGCGCGGCTGCTGTGCTATCGGGTCCGGCTGGGGCCGGTCGCGGCGGCCTACCGCGACGCCGTGTGGGCGCATCCGCTGCTGGAGCGATGGGTCGCCGACGCGGCGGCGGAACCGGCGGCGTGGCGGCTCCCCCGCTACGAGGACATCCCCTGATCCTGCCCGACCCGGCGCCGGTCGCGATCGTGCTGCCGCCGCGCGAGGGATTCTCGGCCGACGCAGTCGGCGCGGTCGGCCTGCTGGTGCGGCGGCTGGCGCGGCCGGACGAGCTGGTGATCGGCCGCCGGATCGCGGAGGCGCCGTTCGACGACCAACGCTACCTGCCGGTGCCGCCGGGCGGATGGCGGCCGGGCCGCGCGGCCAGCCGCTACGCCGCCGGGGTGGCGGCTCTCCTGCGCCGGCAGCCGGTCCGGCTGATCGAGGTGCACAACCGGCCGGACGTGGCCGCCGCGCTGGCCCGGCGATTCCCGCACACGCCGATGCTGCTGGTGCTGCACAACGATCCGCGCACCATGCGCCTCGCGCGCACGCCGCGCTCGCGGGAGGCGCTGGCGCGGGCGATGGGGATCGCCACCGTGTCGGCCGACCTGCGCGAGCGGTACCTGGCCGGCACCGCCGGCCTTGACGTGGCGGTGCTGCCGAACTGCCTGGACCTGGCAGCGCTGCCGCCGGCGTGCCCGGCCGCCGAGCGGGAGCCGACGATCCTGTTCGCCGGCCGGCTGGTGGCGGACAAGGGCGCCGACAGCTTCGTCGCCGCCTGCGCGCTGGCGCTGCCGGCGCTGTCGGGATGGCGCGCGCTGATGATCGGCGCCGACCGGTTCCGCCCCGGCATCGACGAGACGCCGTTCCTGGCGGCGCTGCGTCCGACGGCGGCCCGCGCCGGGGTCGAGCTTGCCGGCTACCGGCCGCACGCCGCGGTGCTGGCGGCGATGGCGCGGGCTGCGATCGTCGTGGTGCCGAGCCGGTGGCCGGAGCCGTTCGGGCTTACCGCCCTGGAGGCGATGGCGAGCGGCGCCGCCCTGGTCTGCTCCGGCCGCGGCGGCCTCGGCGCGCTGGTGCGGGAGGCGGCGGCGATCGTGGATCCGGACCGTCCCGCGGAGATCGCGGCCACGCTGCGCCGCCTGGCCGCGGACCCGCTGGAGCGGACACGGCTCAGCGCTGCCGGCAGGATGCGAGCGGCAACCTACGACCTGCCAGCGGCGCGCGCCCGGCTGGACGCGTTGCGGGACCGCTTGATCCGCCAGACCGCGGTTTCGCCGCGGTCCCGGGGATGATGAGGGCCGCCCGGGCGTGGCAGGCCGCCGCCCTTCGGGCGATGACGGTGTTGGCGCTGGCCTGTCCGCTGTTCCTGCTGCACGGGCGCGGCATTGCCGAGGCGGTGATCGACCTCGTCGCCGGCCTGTTTCTGGGATGGTCGTGGCTCGGCCGCGACTGGAGCTGGCTGCGGCTGGGCTGGATGCGGTGCGCGCTGGCCTGGTGGGGCTGGCTGGTGGTGTGCTCGGTGCCGGTTGGGCCGCTCGGCATCGGCGGCTGGGCCGGGCTGCTGCAGGCGGTGGCGGTGCTGCGGCTGCCGCTGTTCGTGGCGGCGCTGCAGCACTGCGTGCTGGCGCAGGCGGCGCCGCGTCGATGGATGCGCGGCCTGCTGGCGGCGGCCTGCCTCTATCTGCTGGCGCAGATGCTGCTGCAGGCGGTGACCGGCGCCAACCTGTTCGGCATGCCCCGGTTCCCGGACGGCACCCTGACCGGGCCGTACGACAAGCCGCGCGCCGCGGCGCCGCTGTCGCGGCTGCTGCTGCCGGTGATGCTGGTGGCCGCGACCTGGCTGCTGCAGCGGGCGGGGCGCGCCCGCCCCGAGGCCTGGCGCTGGCTCCTGCGCGTCGTGTCGCCTCTGCCGCTGCTGCTCGGGCTCGCCGCCATGGTGTTGGCCGGGCAGCGCATGCCGCTGCTGCTGACCCTGCTCGGGCTGCTGGTGGCCGGCCTGCTGCTGCCGCGGCTGCGCGTGCCGCTGCTGGCCGCGCTGACCTCAGCGCCGCTGCTGGTGGCGGCCTCGGCGCTGGTGGCCCCGGCCGGTTTCCACCACCTGGTGATCCTGTTCGACCGGCAGATCACGCATTTCGGCCACAGCTCGTACGGTCTGATCTACACCCGCGCGCTGTCGATCGCGGCCGCCGACCCATGGACCGGGCTCGGCTTCGACGGCTTCCGCCACGGCTGTCCGGACCCCGCCTACTTCCACGACTGGCGGCCGTTCGGTCGGCCCGCGGGGCTCGGCGGCGGCGCGGCCATCTGCGTGCAGCACGCCCACAACCACTATCTGCAGGCGTTGACCGATGCCGGCGTGCTCGGGTTGGCGCTGTTCTGCGCGATGGTGGCCGCCTGGCTCGTCGCTCTGTCGCGCGGCCTGGCGGGCCCTGCGCGCGATGCTGCCGGGGGGGCGCTGCTTGCCTGGCGGGTCGGGCTGTTCGCCTCGGTCTTCATCCACGAATGGCCGATCGCCTCGTCGAGCGCGTTCACCAACATGCCGCTCGGCGGCTGGTTCTTCCTGCTGCTGGGCATGGGGCTGGCCGAAGCGGGCGCGGCTCCCATATCCCAGCCGATTCGAGGGGCAAGGCCCCCGTCCACGACCTGCCGGAGCGAGACCGACCATGGCTGACCCAGCGACCGCCGACCTGGTGCCGGTGACCGTGCTGACCGGCTATCTCGGCGCCGGCAAGACCACGCTGCTGAACCATATCCTCACCGCGCAGCACGGTCGCAAGTATGCGGTCGTAATCAACGAGTTCGGCGAGCTCGGCGTGGACAACGACCTCGTCGTCGATGCCGACGAGGAGGTGTTCGAGATGAACAACGGCTGCATCTGCTGCACCGTGCGCGGCGACCTGATCCGCATCTTGGGCGCGCTGATGAAACGGCGCGCGCGGTTCGACGGCATCATCGTCGAGACCACCGGCCTCGCCGACCCGGCGCCGGTGGCGCAGACCTTCTTCGTCGACGAGGAGGTCCGCTCGAAAACCAGGCTGGACGCGGTGGTGACCGTGGTCGACGCCCTCAACCTGCCGGCGCGGCTCGCCGACAGCGCCGAGGCGCGCAACCAGATCGCGTTCGCAGACGTGATCGTGCTGAACAAGACCGACCTCGTCTCCGAGGCGGACCTCGCGGCGCTGGAGGCGCGCATCCGCCGGATCAACCGCCACGTGCGGCTGCATCAGGCGGTGCGCGGCCGCGTGGCCCTGGCCGACGTGCTCGACCAGGGCGGCTTCGACCTGGCACGGGCGCTGGAGGTGGCGCCGGACTTTCTCGAGGACGACAGTCACGGCCACGACGAGGATGTCGGCAGCCTCTCCTTCACGGTGTCGGAACCGCTCGACCAGTCGCGGTTCCAGGCCTGGATCGGCGCGCTGCTGCAGGAGCAGGGCCAGGACATCCTGCGCTCGAAGGGCATCCTCGACTTCGCCGGCGATGGGCGCCGATACGGGTTCCAGGCGGTGCACATGATGGCGGACGGCAATTTCATCGGGCCGTGGCGGGCGGACGAGCCGCGCGGCTCCCGGATCGTGTTCATCGGCCGCAACCTCAACCGGTCGCGGCTGCGTCGCGGCTTCGAGAGCTGCCGCGCCTGATGGCGGGGCCGGGGGCCGCGATGCCGGCAGCACTTGCCGATCCGGACCAGCTGCTGCGCGGCCGCGGCGACAGCCGGACCGTCGACGGGCACGTCATCGCGTGCGCCGCCTCGCGGGACGGCCGACTGGCCGCGTTCGCCACCGGCGAGGGCGAGCTGCATCTGGCGTCGCTGCAGCCGGGCGAGGATGGCTGGCGCTGCATCGCCGTGCATGACGGCGCGCTGCTGTCGCTCGCCGCCGACGTCCGGCCCGGCGGCTTCGTCACCGGCGGCGACGACAACGCGCTCCGCCGCATCGACGGCGACACCGGCGCGGTCGTCCGGCTCGGCCAGGGGCGGCGCTGGGTCGAGCACGTCGCGAGCCACGCGGACGGCCGGCACCCTGGGCGCGGGCTGATCGCCGCCGCGGCTGGCCGGCAGGTCGAGCTGCGCGACGCCGACGGCATCCTGCTGAAGACGCTCGATCACGACAGCACGGTGTCGGGCCTCGCCTTCGATGCCAAGGGCAAGCGCCTCGCCGCTTCGCACTACGGCGGTGCCTCGCTGTGGTTCACCGCGTCGACGAGCAGCAGCCTGCGCCGCCTGGAGTGGAAGGGCAGCCATGTCGGCGTGGTCCTGCATCCGGACGGCGAGGCGCTGGTGACGGCGATGCAGGAGAACGAGCTGCACGGCTGGCGCCTCGCCGACGGCCACACCATGCGCATGAGCGGCTATCCGCAGAAGACGCAGTCGCTGGCGTTCTCGCGCAATGGCCGCTGGCTCGCCAGCAGCGGCGCCGAGGCGGTGGTGCTGTGGCCGTTCCACGGCGGCGGCCCGATGGGCCGGGCACCCACGGAGCTGGCCGGGGTGGCGAACTCGGTCTGCACCCGGGTTGCCTGTCATCCTCAGCACGACATCGTCGCCGCCGGCTTCGACGACGGCACCGTGCTGATGTCCGACATCGCGACGCGCCGGGTGTTGCCGGTCTGCGACGCGGGCGGGGGGGCGGTGACGGCGCTGGCGTTCGGCGGCGGCGGATCGTGGCTGGTGTTCGGGACCGCCGCCGGCCGCATCGCGCGGATCGATCTGTCGGCACGCTGACGCTGGAAAACGACCGGCAGCGTATTTCGTTACTGAAAATCTCATGAACACGCTACGGTCTCAAATATTAGCTGCTTTTCAAGTTTGTTTTATTGTTCTTTAATAACTTGGTAGAAGTTCAGGGAGAACGGGGGACACACTGGTGGCGCTGTATGGATGACCGATGACCGGTCTCGCAAAAGCGCGACAGCCCAACAATCAGGACCGCACCATGACCTTCATCAGCAACCGGACGAGGCGGATCGACCAGGCTGGCCTCGGTTCAGCGGAGAATGCTTCCCATCGACCGGTGTCGGACCGGCCGGCCCAGGCCATGGAGCTTCGTCACCTCGACTACTTTCAGAACAACTACGAAGCCGACATGCGGATCTTCTGGAGCATGATCCAGCTCCGGCACGGCAACGCGCGCATGACGGTGCCATTCCTGCACGACGTGCTGGCGATCCAAGGCATGGTTGCGCAGCTTCGGACCGAGCAGATCACGCTCGGACGTGATCCCGTACAATACGTCGTCTTCGGCTCGGACATTCCCGGCATCTACAGCCTCGGCGGCGATCTCGCGCTGTTCGCAGACCGTATCCGTATGCGAGATCGCGACGCTCTTGCGGCGTATGCCCATCTCTGCATCGACGTCGTCTACACCAATCACGTGGCGTTCGATCTGCCAATCGTCACCATCGGCCTGGTGCAGGGCGATGCGCTCGGTGGCGGCTTCGAGGGCGCGCTGTCCTACGATGTCCTGGTAGCCGAGCGCAGCGCCAAGCTCGGGTTGCCGGAAGTGCTGTTCAACCTGTTCCCCGGGATGGGCGCCTACAGTTTCCTCTCGCGCAAGCTGGGCTCGGCCGGTGCGGAGGCGATGATCATGTCGGGCCGGATCTACACCGGCGCCGAGCTGCATGCGATGGGCGTGGTCGACGTGCTCGCCGAGGATGGCGAGGGCGAGGATGCGGTCAGGGATTACGTGGCTCGTAACAACCGCAAGTTCAACACCCAACAGGCGCTGCTGCGGACGCGCCGACGGGTCGCGCCGATCACCGACGCCGAGTTGCGGGACGTGGTCGAGATCTGGGTCGATGCGGCGATGCGTCTGGGCGAGGCGGATCTGCGCAAGATGGACCGGCTGATGTCGGCGCAACGACGTCGATTGGCTGCGATGGAGCCTGCGCATGCGGTGGCGGCCGAGTAGGTCCGCTGGCTTGATCCGCCGGCCGCGGAGTAAGCACGGGTTCAGTGTCGCCGGAAGCTGGACTGGAGCCGATCCGGTTGAGCTTTCGGAGGCATCGTGGCCATCGAGGTCGTGCTGCTCCGGAGCCGACGCAGCTCATCCGACAGGCGTCCGGCCAGGGCGACACCACGGCTGGACAGCTCGGTCGCGCGGACGTCGCGACAGGCGCTGCACAGCTCCTGGATGGCGGCTGCGCCGATGTTCGCGGCGCAGCTTCTCAGCGCATGGGTTTGGTTGCGGAACTCCGCGAGATCCGTCCCGCGCGCGGCGTCCGCGATGCCGGCTATGAGCTCTCCGGCATCGATGGCGAAACTTTCTACGAGCTCATCCAGGAATTCGCGGCCTCCCAGATCCGTGAGGTTCTGCATGATCTGCTGATCGAACACCGGATGCAGATCGGACGTCAGGTCGCGGGACACCTCATCCCGATCGGGCGTGACCGGCCGGGCGGTCTTTTGCGCGAGCCGCTCCAGGGTCGCTGCGAGCGTGAAGACCTGGACCGGCTTGGTCAGGCACATGGTCATCCCGGCCTCGTGACACGCCTGCTCCATCTCGGGCGTCGCGTCCGCAGTCAGGGCGACGATTGGGATGGCAGGTTCGCCCAGCTCGGCGAAGCGATACAGCTTGGTGGCCTCGATACCCGACATGACGGGCATGTTCACGTCCATCAGGACGATGTCGAAGCGTTCCTGTTCGAGCGCGTCGAGGACGGCCGATCCGTCCTTGACCAGCCGCATCGTATGGCCAGCCCGTTCCAGCACGCGTGCTACCACGCGCAGGTTGATGTCGTTGTCGTCGGCGACCAGCACATGTAGAGGACCCACGGCGACCGCCGGCGTAGGAGGCGACGCATCCGTCCCATCGCGCAGCTCCGGCCGTCCCGCAACCGTGCGCACGGCGAGGCGCAGCTCGGCGTCGCTGGCCTGGCGGTCGAGCCAGGTCCCGACACGGCGCCGGAACGACATCTCCGCAGGCCGCCTGCCAAGCCCTGCCGCGTCGACGACGGCGATCACCGGATGGTCGCCAAACGATCCCAGGAAGTCGTCGGTCGCCGGGTCCAGCGTCATGTCCGGTGTCACCCGCTCGCGCTGCAGCAGCAGCAGTGACCGCACCGACGATCGCGGCGGATTATGCAATCGGAACAGGGCGTCCTGCTCGTCCTCGGCTTGCTCGGCGGCCAGGCCGAGCGCATCCATCCGCCGCCGCATGCGGCTGACCAGGAGCGCGTCCTCGAACAGGAGCACGATTCGGATGTCGCTGATCGAGCGGTCGGGCCGGCCGGCCGCTTCGGCGTCGTCCCCGGCTGTTGTGCCGGTCTCGCACTCGATGTCAAACCAGAACGTGCTGCCGCTGCCGGGCAAGCTGTCGACGGCGATCTCGCCGCCCATCAGCGTCACCAGCTGACGGGCGATCGACAGGCCGAGGCCGGTGCCGCCGAAACGGTCGATGATGGTCGGCTCGGCCTGCGTGAAGCTGTCGAAGATGCGCTCGCGCGCTTCCGGCGCGATGCCGATGCCGGTGTCGGCGACCTCGAAGCGCAGGCGCTGTCGCGCGGCACCGATCTCGTGGGCATCGACGGACACGGTGACCTGGCCGTCCGACGTGAACTTGATCGCGTTGCTGACGAGGTTGAGCAGCACCTCGTAGAGGTGGCGCCGGTCCGAGACGATCACCGGCGCCACCCGCGGCGTGACGTGGAACCGCAGCCGCAGCACCTTCAGGCGCGCCTGCGGCGCCAGCAGCTCGCGGATGTCGGCGAGCAGGTCCGGCAGGTCGAGCGGCTCCAGCCGCACCGGCATCCGGTTGGCCTCGATCCGGGAGAGATCCAGGACGCCGCCGATCAGCGACAGCAGGGCCCGCGTGCCGACGCCGAGCGCGTCGGTCAGTTCGCGCTGCTCCGGCCCCAGCTGCGTGCCGCGCAGCAGCGAGGTCGAGCCGACGATGGCGTTCAGCGGCGTGCGCAGCTCGTGGCTGACGTTGGCAAGGAACCGGCTCTTTGCTCGATTGGCCTCCTCGGCAACGCGCTTGGCTTCGGACAGCTTGCGGATCAGGCTGCCGGCATAGGCGGGCAGGATCAGCAGGGCCAGCAGCAGGCCGGTCGAGAGCAGCGGCTGCTGCCGCCAATAGACGGTCGACCCGATGACCAGCCCAAAGCCCGCAAGCGCGATGCTCATGGCAATGAACAGGTAGGCCAGTCCAAAACGGAAGCCGTTGCCGAAGATGATCCACAGGTAGATGGGATAGAACACGGCGTTGGTCTGGCCGTTCAGGTGCAGCTCGATGGAGAGCGCCGCGAGGTCGGCGACGAGAGCCAAGATCCGGCGGGGATGACTGGCAGCCGGCCAGAGCTGGACCGCGGCAACCGTCAGGATGCCGAACAGGCCGTAGGCGATGCACATGATCTTCGTCAGGACGGGTTCCGGCTGCGGCGTGAGGCCGAGATAGACCGCGATCAGTCCGAAGAAGGCGAGCCGGTTGAGCGCCGTCTCGTGCTCGAGGTCCGGGCGCGCGTCCAGGCGGCCGCGCACGCGGAGCCGCAGCGCCTGCAAGGCCACACGGAGCGTGGACCGGGCGTCAGCCAACGTCGGCGTACCGCGGCTCGTGGCGCAGCATCTCGATCAGCTCGGCCAGCTGCAGCGGCCGGCTGAAGTAGAAGCCCTGGATCTCGTCGCAGCCCTCACCGGCTAGGTGAGTCAGCTGCTCGACGGTCTCGACGCCCTCGGCCACCACCGTCATCTGCAGCTCGTGGGCAAGGCTGATGATCGCCTTCACGATCGCGGCGTCGTTGGGATCGGTCAGCAGGTTGCGGACGAAGGACTGGTCGATCTTGAGCCGGTTGACCGGCAGGTTCTTCACGTGGCTCAGAAACGAGTAGCCGATACCGAAATCGTCGATCGCGACGCGCACGCCGAGCAGCCGCAGCTCCTTCAGCACCGCGGCGGCGGCGGCCAGGTCATCCACCAACTCGTGCTCGGTCAGCTCCAGCTCGAGTAGGGATGGGTCGAGCCTGGTCTCGGCCAGTACCGCGGTGATCATCTGACGGGTGCGCTCGGTGCCGACATGGACCGGCGACAGGTTGACGCCGACCTGGACCGGGGCAAGCCCGGGCCGTTGCCATTGCAGCGCATCGGTGCAGGCGCGCCGCAACGCCCAGGCGTCGATCTCCGCGATCAGCCCCTCGGCCAGCGGCAGGAACGCGCCCGGCCCCAGCAGCCCGTCGGTCGGGTGGTTCCATCGGATCAGGGCCTCGACGCCGGCGATGCGGCCGGTCGCCAGGTTCATCTGCGGCTGGTAGTACAGCACGAGTTCGTCCCGGCGCAGCGCCTGGCGGAGCTGCTGGCGCAGATGCAGGGTGCGGCTGACGCGCGTGTTCATGTCGTTGACGAAGAAGCGGTAGCTGTTCCGGCCGTCGAGCTTGGCCTGGTACATCGCGAGGTCGGCGTTGCGCAGCAGCTCTTCGGGCTCGGTGCCGTCGCCCGGCGACAGGGTGATGCCGATGCTGCCGCTGATAGAGATCTCCTGGCCGCCGTGCAGCGACGGCTGGCTGATGCGCTCGATGATGGCGGCGGCGAGCTGGGCGGCTTGGTCGGGGTGTTCGATCTGGGTTTGCAGGATCGCGAACTCGTCTCCGCCGATGCGGGCGACGGTGGCGTTGCCGTCGACGCTGGCCACCAGCCGGGCTCCGACCTCCTTCAGCAGCATGTCGCCGAAATGGTGGCCCATCTGGTCGTTGACCGCCTTGAAGCGGTCGAGGTCGAGGAAGTGCAGTGCCAACGACCGGCCGTTGCGACCATGGCGTGCCAGGCGGTGCTGCAGCCGCTCGCGCAGCAGCAGGCGGTTCGGCAAGTCGGTCAGCCCGTCATGGCTGGCGACATGCTGCAGGTGCCGCTCGGCGAGCTTGCGGTCGGTGATGTCGAGCGAGGTGGTCAGCACGCTGGCGACGGTGCCGGCGCCGTCCCGCAGCGGCGACTTCGTGGTCAGCAGGATGCGGCGATCCCCACGCGGGTCGACCACCTCCTGCTCGAACGCCGGCAGCGGCTTGCCGCTGCGGAACACCAGCAGGTCGAGCGAGCGGCTGCGCCGTTGGTAGTCGTCGCCGAACACCGGGCAGCCGTTGACGGGCGCCGACGCCGGCCGGGGCCGCGTCATTAGCGGGGCCTGGAGCGAGGTCTGGAGCGAGGCCTGAGACGCATTGACGAACACGATCTCGCCGTCCCGGTCGGTGGCGCTGATGAAGGCGGGCACGGTGTCGATCACCTGCGCCAGCGCCTCACGGCTGTCACGCACCAGCTTCTCGCGCGACAGCTCGCTGTTCTGCAGCTCGAGCTCAAGCTCGCGGGCGCGTGCCTGGATGATGCGGTGCTGGCGGTGCATGCGCAGCAGGTTGCGGCCGCGGGTCGTGAACTCGGCGTGGTCGATCGGGCTGCGCAGGAAGTCGGTGGCTCCCGCCTCCAGCGCCTGCAGGCGGAACGAGCGGTCGTCGTAGGCGGTGATGACGACGACCGGGATATCCACGCATTTCGGCTGCAAGCGCAGGCTGCGGGTGAACTCGGCGCCGTCCAGATGGGGCATCTTGAAGTCGGTGATGACGAGGTCAGCCTCATTTGCGGCGAGCCAGGCCAGTGCCGCCCGCGGATCGTCGAAGGTGACGACGCCGGCGCCGGTCTCGAGCGACTCCGACAACCGGGCATAGATGTTCCGATTGGTCAGGCGGTCATCGAGGATGACGATCAGGGACATGGAAGGCGGGCATCTCGCGGATGGACAGGACGATGGCGGCTGCGGCGAGCCGGCACGATCCCGGTTCCACGCCGCGAGCGTATCGCGTCTCCGTTCAAGGTCCCAAACCATTCACGCCGGGGATCGTGCCCACGACGGTGTGGCGGAGGGCATCCGAGCCTTGAAACCCAACGCACCGCAAGCTCGACATGTTCCCTATCCGTTCTTGACGGGAATCGGGTTGGCCCTCTAGCGTGCCGGTGGCGATCGCCATCGGTCGCCGGGGGAGTTCAGCATGTTGCAGCAGCTGCCGTCCGCCTCCGGCCAGCCGCCGCCGACGCGCAGGGGCCGGAGCGTCTCCGGCAATCCGGGCAACCGGTTCGAGGCGCTGGCGACGCAACCCTACGACGACGGTTGGGACAGCATCGCGGCGGAGCAGCTGCTGCCGCCGCCGGTCGCCACCACGCTGACGCGGGACCACAGCCGCAGCGTCATCGCCCGCAACGACAGCCCCGACCTTGGCTTCGACCGCTCGATCAACCCGTATCGTGGCTGCGAGCACGGCTGCGTCTACTGCTATGCCCGCCCGAGCCACGCTTTCCTGGGCTATTCGCCCGGCCTCGATTTCGAGACCAGGCTGACCTTCAAGCCGGACATCGCCGCCCTGCTCGACGCCGAGCTGCGCCGCCCGGGCTACCAGCCGCGGCCGATCGCGCTCGGCTCCAACACCGATCCGTATCAGCCGGTCGAGCGGACGCTGCGCCTGACCCGCCAGGTGCTGGAAGTGCTGGAGCGCTTCGGCCATCCGGTCAGCATCGTGACCAAGTCGGCCGGCGTGGTGCGCGACCTCGACATCCTGGAGCGGATGGCCGGGCGCGGGCTGGTGCGGGTTTGGCTGTCGGTCACCACGCTGGACGTGGAGCTGGCCCGGCGCATGGAGCCGCGCGCGGCGGTCCCGGAGCGCCGGCTGGCGAGCCTCGCACGCCTCGCGGCGGCCGGCATTCCGGCCGGCGTGCTGGCCGCGCCGATGATCCCGGGCCTCAACGACCACGAGCTTGAGCGCATCCTGGCTGCGGCGGCCGCGGCCGGTGCCGGGGGCGCCGCCTACACGCTGCTGCGGCTGCCGCTCGAGCTCCGGCAGATGTTCGAGACGTGGCTGCATCAGCATCATCCCCAGCGCGCTGCCCGCGTCCTCGCCTTGATACGCGAAACGCGTGAAGGAGAGCTTAATGACAGCCGCTTCGGCCAGCGTTTCAGGGGCCAGGGGCCCTATGCGGACATGCTGGCGCAGCGCTTCCAGCGTGCCGCCGCCCGACACGGGCTCGGCCATCCCGCCCCGCTGGAGATGCGGCATTTCGCGGTGCCGACATCGACGCGGCATGGGCAGATGGCGCTGTTCTGAAGGCCAGGGGCTCTGCCCCTGGACCCTGCCAAAGGCGGAGCCTTTGGAAACCGTTCTATAAGAGCCGGGTCCTAGGACTGTCACGCGAAGCGTGCTGCGCACGGCGGTCCTAGCAGGGTTCGGGGGCAGCGCCCCTGGCCTTCTGCTACATCCTCCCCATGGACCTCCGCGACCGTTCGATCCTGGGCACCTTTATCCATGCGCCGGTGATGGGCGAGGTTGCCGTGCTGCGCGAGGCGCTGGTGGGGATCGACGGTCGTGGCGTCATCGCCGCGGTGCACGCGCGGTCGGACCAGTCCTGGAAGGGCGCCGTGGAGGGTGCCCGGACGGCGGGACTGCTGGTGCGGCCGGACGGCATCCTGCTGCCGGGCTTCGTCGACCTGCACCTCCACGCCCCCCAATATCCGCAAACCGGCCGCGCGCTCGACCTGCCGCTGCAGGACTGGCTCCAGCATCACACCTTCCCCCTGGAAGCCCGCTATGCCGATCTCGGCCACGCGGTCCGGGTCTACGACGCGTTGGTCCGCGACCTGCTCGCCGGCGGCACCACCACCGCTGTCTATCACGGCACCATCCACGGCCCGGCGACGCGGCTGCTGGCCGAGATCTGCGTCGAGCGGCGGCAGCGGGCGCTGGTCGGACGGGTGGCGATGGACCATCCCGGGCTCTGTCCCGCCTGGTATCGCGACGCCGATACCGCCGCGGCCCTGGACGGCACCCGCGCCCTTTTGGCCGAGGTGCGCGCCCTGCCTGGCAATGACGGGCTGGTACAGCCGGTGGTGACGCCGCGCTTCGTGCCGGCCTGCACCGACGGGCTGCTGGAGGGGCTGGGCGAGCTGGCCCGGGACGAGGGCTGCGCGGTGCAGACGCACTGCTCGGAGAGCGATTGGGCGCACCGGCACGTGCTGGATCGGTTCGGCCGCAGCGACGCCGAGGTGCTGGACCGGTTCGGGCTGCTGACGCGGCGGACGGTGCTGGCGCACGGCAACTTCCTGTCGGACGCCGACATGGATCTGGTGGCACGGCGCGGCGGCGGGGTCGCGCACTGCGCGCTCTCGAACGCATATTTCGCCGGCGCGGTGTTCCCGCTGCGTGCCGCGTTGGCGCGGGGCGTCCGGGTCGGGCTCGGCACCGACGTCGCCGGCGGTCCCACCGGCTCGATGTTCGAGGCGGTGCGCAGCGCGGTGGCGTCGTCGCGGATGCTGGAGAGCGGGGTCGATCCGGCGCTGCCGGCCGAGCGGCGCGGTCGTCCGGTCTCGCGGATCGGCATCGGCGAGGCGTTCCACCTGGCGACCGCCGGCGGCGCCGACGTGCTCGGGTTGCCGGTCGGGCGGTTCGCGCCGGGCCAGGCCTTCGACGCCATGCTGGTCGATCCGGCGGCACCGGGCGGGACCATCCGGCTGTGGGGCGGCGAGACCGACGGCGACCTGCTGGCGACGCTGCTCTACGGCGCATCGCGGGCCAACATCGCCTCGGTCTGGACCGCGGGACGCGAGGCCGGGTGAGGGGGCGGCTGAGGCAGGACGAGGTTGAGCAGGATCGCCGAGCCGGCGCCGACCGCGGTCGAGGAGCCGAGCAGCTCGCGGGCCAGCAGCGGCCAGGTGGCGAGCAGCCCGGGCGGCAGCAGCACGGCGCCGAGCCCGAGCAGGATCGGCAGGCCGGCCACCATGATGCCGCGCTCGTCGAGGCCGGCCTGGCCCGGACCCGACCGGGCCAGGATGCCCAGGCCGCTCATCAGGATCACCACGCACAGCACGCCGAACAGCCCGCCGATCACCGGCGCCGGCACGCAGGCGATGCAGGCGGCGAGCTTGCCGCACAGCCCGAAGCCGACCAGGAACAGGGCGGCGGCCAGGAATACGCGCCGGCTGGCGACGCCGGTCAGCGCGATCAGCCCACCGTTGGCGGAATAGCCGGTGACCGGCACGCTGCAGAGCAGCGCCGACAGCAGGCAGCCGAGCCCCTCGCCCAACGCGCCGCGGTCGGCGTCGCGGCGCGCGAACGCGTGGCCGGTCACGGCGGAGATCACCAGCCAGGTGCCGGTGGTCTCGGCCAGCACCACGGCATAGACCAGCAGCATGGTCAGAACGGCGGGAGCCGAGAGGTGCAGCGTGATGTCGAGGCCGGCGAGCGGGGGGCGCTGTAACCAGTGCGCGCGGGCGACGGGCGACAGGTCGAGCCGGCCCATCGGGACTGCCAGCAGGCTGCCGCCGGCCAGCGCCGCCAGCACCGAGCCTGAGCGCAGCGCCCGGCCCCAGCGCCGTGCGGCACCACCGGTGCCGCGGCCGAGCGCGGTGCCGGTCAGGCTGGCCACGACCAGGATGGCCGCCGACGCCAGAGCCAGCACCAGGTTGCCGTCCAGCCGTGCCGGCGGCCCGGACAGCACGTCGCCTTGGAGTCCCACCGGGATCAGCGTGATGCCGACCACCACGATGATGGCGCCGCCCACCAGCGGCGGCACCAGGCGCTCGATCAGGCGGTGGAACAGACGCAGTGGCCATCCCAGCGCCGCCAGCAGCACCGCGCCCGGGATCAGCGCGCCGAACACGGTGCCGAGCCCGGCGGTGCCGCCGCCGCTGTCGGCGGCGATGGCGACCACCGCGCCGATCGGCACGTAGGACGGGCCCTGCATCACCGGCATGCGCAGGCAGAGCTGCGACTGCAGCAGGCTGGCGAGGCCGGCGGCGACGAAGCCGGCGGCGATCAGGGTAGCGAGCTCGCCGGCGGACAGGCCGAGCGCTGCGCCGATCAGGAACGGCACCACGTAGACGTCCATCGACAGCGCGTGCTGCAGGCCCAGCAGGACGGCAGACGGCCACGGCAGCGTCCGGTCGGGCGGGGACGGCGACAGGGTCAGACCGCGCCGGCGGCGGCCGGCACGCAAACGGCATCCTCCTCGGCCGCAACGGCCAGGGCGCAGGAGCCATCCTCGCTGACCTCCACCTGGAAGGTGGCGTGGCCGATGCCGTAGCGGTGCGCCAGCGTCGCCGCCGCCTGCCGCAGCAGGTCGTCGTCCGGCGGCAGGCCGGGGCGCACCAGGTGGGCGGTGAGGGCCGTCTCGGTAGTGCTCATGCCCCAGATGTGCAGGTGGTGCAGGTCGACGACGCCGGGCAGCGTGCGCAGGAAATCCTCCACCGCCGCGTGGTCGATGCCCGCCGGCACCGCGTCCAGCGCCAGCGCCGCCGACTGCCGTAGCAGCGACCAGCTGCCGGCGACGATCACCGCCGCCACCGCCAGGCTCAGCACGGGGTCGATGCGCGACCAGCCGGTCAGCACGATCAGCAAGCCGCCCGCCACCACGACGGCGGCGGTGGCGGCATCCCCCGCCATGTGCAGGACGATGGCGCGGATGTTGAGGTCGTGGCGGCGGCCGGACATGAACAGCAGTGCCGTGACGCCGTTCACGGCGATACCCGCGGCCGCCACCACCATCACCAGCCGCCCGGCGACCGCCCCCGGGTACAGCAGGCGCCGGATCGCCTCGGAGGCGATTCCGCCAGTGACGACCAGCAGCAGGGTGGCGTTGAACAGGGCGGACAGGATCGAGGCGCGCCGCAGCCCATAGGTGAAGCGCGCGGTCGGTCGCCGGCGGCCGAGCGAGGTGGCGAGCCAGGCGGCCGCCATGGCGAGCACGTCGCCGGCATTGTGGCCGGCATCCGCCAGCAGCGCCACCGAGCCGGCGATCACGCCGTATGCCGCCTCGGCGCCGACATAGGCGAGGTTCAGCGCCATGCCGATCGCGAATGCGGCGCCGAAGCGGGCCGGCACGTGCGCATGGCCGTGATGGTGGGCATGGTCTGAAATAGGTGGCCTCCGTAGGTCGGGCTGGGGTCGCCGCACCGGGCGCGCTTGCACGGCCCCGATGCTAGGCCGATATCGGCGGTCCCGTCATCGGCCGCATCCCCCTCCTGGCCCTGGGCTCCCCCCATGCTGCGTCTCGCTGAACTCAAGCTGCCGCTCGACCACCCGCCGGACGCGCTGCCCGCGGCGGCGGCGGCGCGCCTCGGCGTCGCGGCGGCCGACATCCTGTCGCACGCGGTGTTCCGGCGCGGCTACGACGCCCGCCGCCGCGACGGGATCAGCCTGGTCTACAGCCTGGACGTCGCCGTGCGCGACGAGGCGGTGGTGCTGGCGCGCCTCTGCGGCCACGACCAGGTGCAGCCGACCCCGGACATGGGCTATCGCGCCGTGCTGGCCGACGGCGCCGCACGCGCATCGCGGCCGGGCTATCGCCGCCCGGTGGTGATCGGCGCCGGGCCGTGTGGTCTGCTGGCCGGGCTGATCCTGGCGCAGATGGGGCTGCGGCCGCTGATCCTGGAACGCGGCCGCGCGGTCCGCGCGCGCACCGTCGACACCTTCGCGCTGTGGCGCCGCTCCGAGCTTGAGCCCGAGAGCAACGTGCAGTTCGGCGAGGGCGGCGCCGGCACCTTTTCCGACGGCAAGCTCTACAGCCAGGCCAGCGACCGTCAGCATTACGGCCGCAAGGTGCTGCACGAGTTCGTCCGCGCCGGCGCGCCGGAGGAGATCCTGGTGGTCTCCAAGCCGCATGTCGGCACCTTCCGGCTGGTGACGATGGTCGAGAGCATCCGCGCGCAGATCGAGGTGCTGGGCGGCGAATACCGCTTCGGCAGCCGCGTGACGAGGTTCGAGATAGGGCTCGGCCGGGACGGCGGCCGCCGCATCGAAGGTGTCGCGCTGGCCGACGGCAGCGCGGTCGAGGCGCGCCACGTGGTGCTGGCGATCGGCCACAGCGCCCGCGACACCTTCGAGGCGCTGCTAGCGGCCGGCGTGTCGATGCACGCCAAGCCGCTGTCGATCGGGGTCCGCATCGAGCACCCGCAATCGCTGATCGACCGCGCCCGCTTCGGCGAGCATGCCGGCCATGCGCTGCTGGGGGCGGCCGACTACAAGCTGGTGCACCACGCCAGCAACGGCCGCGGCGTCTACAGCTTCTGCATGTGCCCGGGCGGCACCGTGGTGGCCGCCACCTCGGAACCGGGGCGGGTGGTGACCAACGGCATGAGTCAGTACTCGCGCAACGAGCGCAACGCCAACGCCGGCATCGTGGTTGGGCTGACGCCGGCCGACTTCGCGCCGTTCGGCGACGGGCCGCTGGCTGGCGTCGCGTTCCAGCGCCATTGGGAATCCCGCGCCTTCGAGGCCGGCGGCGGGCACTACCGGGCGCCGGCGCAGCGGGTCGGCGACCTGCTGGCAGGGCGCGCCTCGACGATGCTAGGCGACGTGGTGCCCTCCTACACCCCGGGCGTGACGCCGACCGACCTCGCGCACTGCCTGCCGGACTACGCGATCCCGGCGATCCGCGAGGCGCTGCCGCGGTTCGGCCGGCAGATCCGCGGCTTCGACATGGCGGATGCGGTGATGACCGGCGTCGAGACCCGCACCTCGTCGCCGGTGCGCATCACCCGCGGCGCCGACCTGCAGAGCCTGAACACGCGCGGGCTGTACCCGGCCGGCGAGGGCTGCGGCTACGCCGGCGGCATCATGACCGCCGGCATCGACGGCATCCGCGTGGCGGAAGCGCTGGCGCTCGACCTTGCGGGTTGATGGGTCAAGGATCGGACTTGTCTGGTCGACGGGAAATGGAAGACGATTGACGTCTTCCGAAAACTGGCCGGCCTTGTGACTTCTTTCCTTCTGCGAGTTGCTGATTGGTCCGAATTCGTTCCAGTATCGGGATGATGGCCTTCGTGCTTGGCGCCACCGGTTCGATGGCCCGACCGGCTCCGCCCATGGCCGGAACCTGCGACGGTACGTATCGATGCTCTCAAGGCTCGACCGTCCTGCATCTCGTCGTCGACACGGCGCCGGACGGCGCCCTCACCGCGGTGTTCGATTTCTCGAGCCTGCCTTTCGGACGCGTTGTGCCTTCGGGCAGCTTTCGAATGCAGGGCACCTTCGACTCGTCGACCGACAGGGTCGTATTGAACCGGATGCTTGGTTGCTGCAGCCGCCCGGCTTCGTCATGGTTGGCCTCAACGGAGTTCTGCAGTGTTCGAACACGCAGTTGCGGGGTCGCTTGAGATGGAACCTGACCGGTATCGTCCGGGACGCCCCGGTTCCAGCAGATCTGTTGCGGTAAGAGATTGACTGGTTGAGGCCGATGTCGGCTGGATCTTCGCCGCGCGATCAAACATCGTCGCCTGCACGGCCTGGATCGCCCGCTCGACTGCCGGCCTCCGATAGTTCCAGATCGGATCGAGTGGCGGCGGGGCGATGATCATCGCGCCACTGGCCTCGAACAGCAGCAATCGGCCGTTGGCGGCCGGCGCGAAGTCGACGCCGGCATAGTCCAGCTCCAGCGCCGCCGCAATCGTGCCGAGGGCCGACATCGCGGTCACCGCCAAGATCCCGGGCATTAGCCAGGAACCGCGCCTCCTCCGCCTGGTGTGCTGCATCCGTCATGCCGGCCATGTAGTGGTGGACCTTCCAGTCGATGGAGATCGCCAAGTGCAGCGGCAGGATCTCACCCTTGATCAGCATCACGCGATACTTGCGGAACAGGCCGTCCGCACCTGCGGCGTCGAGGGCCTCGATCGCCAGCAGCCGTTCGCCCGGCAGCGCAGCCAGGGCCGCCGGCAGGTCAGCCGCGCGGTCGATCCGCACGAAGTGCTGCCCGGTATGGTGCCCCGGGCTGCGCAGCGGGAACGGCGGCACGAAGCCCTCGGGCACCCCGGCCGAGATAGCCGCGCGTGGCAGCGATACGGTGCGCGGCGCCACTACCCCGGGCACGCCGGCCAGCCGGCGCATGACCTCGAGATGCGTCGTCCGCGCGACCCGCGACGGCGGGTTAAGCACCGGCTGGCCGGTGCCGAACAGCAGCCGCTTGGCGGCGGCCAGCGCCTCGGCGCAGCGATCGGCGTGGCCGATGGCGTTGAACACCAGGTCATGCGGCGGCAGCGGCGGGGCTGGATCCGCGTACTTGGCGACCAGGGTGTGGGTGAGGAACAGCCGGTCGTCGAGCGGGGGGCGCGTCGGCAGGTTGCCGCCGTGGGCCGAGACCAGCTGCAGAACCACCACCGGCGCCGCCCCGCGATAGGGGCGGTGCTGAGCGGCCAGCTGGCGAAGCCCAGCGCGCGGTGATGCGCTGCACCCGCCTGGTCGATCCCGTCCAACAGCGCGGCCATGCCCTGATGCGCGCCCGCATGGGACGGATCGAGTGCCAGCGCCGCGTCGTAATGCCGCCGAGCCATCGCCGGCTGGTCGGCGCGGTGCAGCAGCCGGGCCAGGCGCACGTGCGCCGCCGGATCCTCGGGATGCGCCTCCACGGCCTGACCGAACACGGTCAGCGCGACGCTGGTGTGGCCGGCCGCGGCGAGCAGGTGCCCGAGATTGGCCAGCGCCCCAGCATGGCGGAAGTCGCGCGCCAGCATGTCGAGATAGGCCTGTCGCGCCGGATCGCCGAGGCCGAGCCGGTCGAGCAGGCAGCCTCGGTCGAACAGCAGGTCGACCTCGTCGGGCGCCGTGACCAGCGCCCGCTCGACCCGTTCCAGCGCCTGCTCGGCGGCGCGATGGGTCGGCGATGCCGCCGGCCGATCAAGGGTCACGGATGAAGGCCATCAAATGAGGTCGTTCCGAGCAGGCAAGGCCAGGGCGCTGCCCTGGACCCATTGGGGCCGCGGGCCCCAGTGGGGTCCAAGGGTAAAACCCCTGGCCTTCTTGCAGACTAGACGATCAGACGCAGAGACCGACCACGGCGGCGGCGGCGATGCGGGGATCGGGCAGCGAGGCGGCCGTCTCGCCCGGCATTGCCTGCGCGCGTAGCCGGGTCGCGGTCGGGCCCGGATCAAACAGCGAGATCCGCAGCGTCTCGTGCGCGCGCATCTCCTCCTGCCACGTGTGTACCAGCGCCTCCATGCCGGCTTTCGAGGCGGCCATCAGGCTCCAGAAGGCACGCGGAGTGGCGGCGACGGCGTCGGTCAGGAACACCGCGCGACCGGACGGGGCGACGGTCAGCAGTGGCGCCAGGGTGCGGATCAGCCGCCAGGCGGCCGTCAAGTTGACGGCGATCGCCGCGTCCCAGTCTCGCACTTGGATGTGCGGCACCGGCGTCAGCGCGCCCAGTTCGGCGGCGGCATGGACCAGCACGTCGAGACGGCCGAAGCGCTGCGCCAAAGTAGGACCGAGCAGGTCGATCGCGCCGCCGTCGGCCAGGTCGAGCGGCAGCAGGGTAGCGCTGCCGCCCGCGGCGCGGATCAGGTCGTCGGTGTGGTCGAGGCCGCCCTGGGTGCGTGCCAGCAACACGCAGTGCAGACCGGCTGCGGTTAGGGCGGTGGCGGTCGCCTGACCGATACCGCGGCCGGCGCCGGTGATCAGCGCGACGCGGGAAGGCCAGGGACGCCATCCCCGGACCCCGCTAGGACCGGCGGCCCTAGGACCTGATTCCGTCAGTGTGGTTTCCAAAGGCTCGGCCTTTGACGGGGTCCAGGGGCAGAGCCCTTGGCCTTACCTTGCATCCGACAGCAGGCTCGGCCGAGCCCGGCTGTCCTCGTTGAGGTCGGCGAGACCGATAGGATACTCGCCGGTGAAGCAGGCGTCACAATAGAACGGCCGCGCCGGGTCGCGGCCCTCCGGCCGGCCCAGCGCCCGGTAGAGCCCATCCAGAGAGATGAAGGCCAGGCTGTCGGCGCCGATCAGCCGCGCCATCTCGGCGGTGTCGTGGTTGGCGGCCAGCAGCTTGCCGCGCTCCGGCGTATCGATGCCGTAGAAGCAGCTGTGCGTGGTCGGCGGCGAGGAGATCCGCATGTGCACCTCGGAGGCGCCGGCGGCGCGCACCATCTCGACGATCTTGCGGCTGGTGGTGCCGCGCACGATCGAGTCGTCCACCAGGATCACCCGCTTGCCGGCGATCATCGCCCGGTTGACGGAGTGCTTCAGCTTGACGCCGAGGTTGCGGATCTGGTCGGTCGGCTCGATGAAGGTGCGGCCGACATAGTGGTTGCGGATGATGCCGAGCTCGTACGGGATGCCGCCCTCGACCGCGTAGCCCATCGCCGAAGGCACGCCGGAATCCGGCACCGGCACCACCACGTCGGCGTCGACCGGGCTTTCGCGAGCGAGCTCGATGCCGATCCGCTTGCGCGCGGCATACACGCCGTGTCCGTCCAGCACCGAGTCCGGGCGCGCGAAGTAGATGTACTCGAACACGCAGAACCGTGCCGGCTTGTCGCCGAACGGGCGGATCGAGCGCACGCCGGCATCGTCGATGATGACGATCTCGCCCGGCTCGACGTCGCGCACGAACTCGGCGCCGACGATGTCGAGCGCGCAGGTCTCGCTGGCCAGCACCCAGGCCGGCTTGGCTGCGTCGGACTGCCCGGCATCCCGGGCCGGATCGATGCGGCCCAAGATCAGCGGGCGCACGCCGAGCGGGTCGCGCACGCCGATCAGCGCCTCCTGGCTCAGCACCACCAGCGAGTAGGCGCCGATCACCTGCTTCAGCGCGTCGGTCAGCCGGTCGACCACCGAGGTGTAGAGGCTGATCGCGATCAGGTGGATGAACACCTCGCTGTCGGTAGTCGACTGGAAGATGCAGCCGCGCCGCACCAGGGCGCGGCGGAGCGAGGTGGCGTTGGTGAGGTTGCCGTTGTGGCTGACCGCAAGGCCGCCGAACTCGAACTCGGCGTAGAGCGGCTGCACGTTGCGGATCACGGTGGCGCCGGTGGTGGCGTAGCGGTTGTGGCCGACCGCCGCACTGCCCGGCAGGCCGCCGATGATGCGGGCGTCACCGAACACGTCGCCGACCAGCCCCAGCCCCTTGTGGGTGTGGAAGCGCACATCCGGCCCGGTGGTTGAGAACGAGACGATGCCGGTCGCTTCCTGGCCGCGATGCTGCAGCGCGTGCAGCCCGAGTGCCGTCATGGCGCCGGCGTCGTGCGCGTTCCAGATTCCGAACACGCCGCATTCCTCGTGCGGCTTGTCGTCGTCATGGGGTCCCGAGGGGTCGGGCAGGCTGTTACCGGGAAGGCCGGGGGCGGCGGTCATGGTGGGCTCTCCTGCCGGCGCGGGCGGGTGCGGCGGTCAGATGGCGTGGTCGGCCTGCGGCGTCGTGACCACAGGCCCAAGGTCGGGGCGGAACCGGGGCGGCAGCCGCGCGGCGACGAACGCGGCGCCCCGATCCACGAACGGCAGGCTCCGGCTGCTGCGGAGCGCCCACGGCCACTCCGCCACCGGCAGCAGCGGCGCCACCACCAGAAAAGCGATCACCAGCACCGCGAACCCGCGCAGCAACCCGAACGCGAACCCCGCCAGCCGATCGATGCCGCTCAGCAGCGAGCCGCGCACCAGCGTGCCGAGAGCGCCCGCGGTCAGCAGGAAGGCGATCAGCAATACCACGAACACGACCACGAACGCCACCGGATCGGCCACCGCGTCGTCGCCGATCATACGCCGTGAGAATGGCAGCAGCTGGCCGTACAGCCGCTCCGCTAGGATGGCGGCCCCCACCCAGGCGCACAGGCCCAGAGCCTCCCGAACGAAGCCGCGCATCAGCCCGACCAGCGCCGACAGCAGCAGGATCGCCAGCACGACGAGATCGATCCAGCTCATGCCGCGCTATATCGCGCCGTCGCGACGGAAAGCCAAGGCCGGGGCACCCGGCCACGCGACGCCGCTGCCGCGGGCGGGACGCCGGCCGCTTGAGGCAGCTTGGTGCCGTCGATCCGCCAGAGCTTCGGCAGCCCGTACGGCACCCTGCTCGCCGGGACTGCGCGGCCACGTGGCGTCGGCAACTCGGATGGTCCCGGTCGGCCGGCGGGTTGCGCGCACGACATCGTGTCGATGGAGCCTCGATGCGCAGCTGAGGCGATCGCTGCCTCGACGTCGCCTGCGGCGGGCGGCGTCCGACCATCCGTACCCCTGGAGCCTGCTTATGCTTCGGCAGACTGTTAAGGGTCCTGAAACGATGTGCATTGTAATTTAGGTAAACGGCATGAAAACAATCTCAAATGTCACCATGACCGGAAGCGGGAGGTCGATTTGTCCAGTCGGATTCTTGTCGTCGAAGATGATTTGATACAGCAACAAGTCCTTGAGCGGTTTCTCGTGTCTCATGGATACTACGTCGCGACTGCCGCAACCGGATTGGAGGCGATCAAAAAGATACGCGATGACCGGTTCGATGTCATCATCCTTGATTATGCCATGCCGGGCTTCGATGGTGTCGACGCCGCGAAGTGGATTAGGAGAGAGATGACGGGCGTCATCCAACCCTACCTGATCGCACTCAGCGCGAACATTCAGGACATGCTCAGCAACGAGTTGGAGGCCGAGACGGTCTTCGACCACGTCCAGCAGAAGCCCTGGAACCCGAAGGCGCTGATCACGGTCCTGCAAGGTCTTCAGAACGATCGGAGCCTGGCGCACTTCAAGCAGGCCCGTGATGGCGATCCGCGCGGCGGACTGATCCCGCAAGGCGCCTCTCCGAGTTGCGCGTTGGAAGACGATGATGCCGACGCACCTCTGCTGCGGGTCACGACTTGCCTAGAGAAGGTGAAGGTGCTCATCGTGGATGAAGAGGAGTCGGTCCTCTCCGCGTTCAGGGTTTCTCTGGAAGAAGCCAATTACGACGTGAGCCTGGCGATCAGCATGGCGGAGGCGATTAGGGCTCTAGAAAACGGGACTTTCGACATCGTGTTCGCCGACTACTTCGGAACGAGTAAGTTCTGTGGGAGTCCAACGGCTTTTCTGAAGCGAGCACGCCAACACAACGCTTGATGTCCCGTTCGGATCCGCCGAAGGGTAGGAAGTGGATGATCCGGTCGGGTTGAACTACCAGAGCCAGGTCGGAGCTGCAGGCCGGGTCGTCTATGCTCCCGTCGACGAGTTCCCAGCTCATGAGGGAACTCCAACTGCTGCCGGACGAACGGTCAGCGATTGAGAATGAACACCAGCCGATCAAATTCGCTTGCTGATGGCTGGTAGACTCACGGAGACGTGCTCGCGCACCATAACTCGGGCCACGCGACCCTCTGCGATCCCGTTATCGGGACATCACCGGAGAAGGAATCCGACCCTTCAACTCCCTGACTAGGAAATCAAGATTGGTCGACAGGCCGTCGACCAGCAGTCGGGTCACCGGTTTACCCGCCTTGATCACGTGATCGAGTAGCTGCGCGGCCGCAGCAAGTTGCTCAAAACCGAACATGCCGGCGCTGCCAGCCAGGATATGGGCCGCCGAGCCCAGCGTATGATCGGGGCATGCGGGAACATCCAACCCCTGTAGCGCCCGCAGCAGCTCTTCACCGCGGTCCTTGATTGTCGACAGATAAGACTCGATCGCCTCGGGTGAGAGAATGGCAGTCATGCTGTCAAACGTGGCAATGTTAAGCGGTACAGGTCGGCCGTCCGTCTGCGCATCGAGAGCGGATATGGGGAGACACTGCGTATTACCGGCATGAGCGGGACTAATCTTCCCCACATCCGGCTCGACCGTTACGGGCCCAGCCCGGCCGGACGTGCTGCGAGAGGCGAGAAGACGCTCCAACGAGGCGAGCAGAGCGGCTTGCTTGAACGGCTTCGCCAGATGAGCGTCCATACCGGCTGCGTAGCACTCCTCGATCTGCTCGCTGAAGGCCTGTGCCGTCAGGGCGACGATCGGCACCCTGCCCCTTGGGCCTGAGAGCAGGCGGATCCGACGTGTCGCCTCAAGGCCATCTATTCCAGGCATCTGAACGTCCATGAGGATAACGTCGAAATCGTCCACCGAGGCCGTATCGACGGCTTCGGAGCCGCCCTCCGCCAGCGTGACCTCATGGCCGGAGGACTGAAGGAACGAGGCTGTGATGTCCCGGTTCATCGCAATATCGTCAACCACCAGGATCCGGGACCGCTCCAGGAGCCCCGTCCTCTCGCTCCCGGACGAAGCTCGTTCCATGCTGGGATTGACAGTTGGGGATACGTCCGGAGCCGAGGACAAGTCCAGCCAGAACACGCTTCCTCCGTCTGGTCCGTTTCGATGTTCTATGCGAGCCTTCAGCATGGCGGCAATCTGCGCCGAGAGCGCCAGACCTAGACCGGCCCCCTCGACCGTTGAATCGTTGAAGCCAAGACGCTCGAACTTCTGGAAGAGGCGCGGCTTAAGCTCGATCGGGATGCCGGGCCCGGTGTCGGCGACCTCGATCCGGACGCAGAGGCTCGCGATGGGCTGAAGACGCAGTTCGACGGAGCCGTGAGCGGTAAACTTTATGGCGTTGCCGAGCAGGTTTAGCAGGATCTGCCGCAGCCTGCCGGCATCGGTGACGATCCAGCTAGGCGTCCCCGGAGCGATGACCAGACCAAGCCTCAAGCCCTTCGCTTTCGCGACCGGTTCGACAAGGTCGGCACATGCACGTGCTAACAGGGGCAGGTCTACCTCGCTGAGCTTCAACTCGACGGTTTCCGCCTCGATCGCGGAAAGGTTGAGCACCCTGTTTATCATCTGGAGAAGGTGCTCGCCGGCCTCCAGCATGGCCGAAACCCAGTGAACCTGCTTGTTATTGAGCTCACCTCCCAACTTCAGCAGCTCGGCGTAGCCGAGGATGCCGTTCAAGGGTGTCCGCAACTCGTGGCTCATTCCCGCAAGGAAGCGTGACTTGGCCTGATTGGCCCGTTCCGCCTGATCCTTGGCGCGCGCCAGGTGGCGAGCGAGACGGTTCAGCTCCACGTTTGCCGTCCGCAGCTCCTCAGCCTGCGCATAACGCTCCGAGATGTCACGGAGGGAGAAGATCAGCGACGTGGCACCTCCGGCCGGAGAGGCCTGCACGGCGTCGACCGTCGCCTCGATCCAGACCCAGAGCCTGGTTACATGTCGAACACGGTAGGTGACGCAGGCGCGCCCGCACGCGTCCGTCAGGAGAGGCTGGACCGCCTTGATGATCTCTCCGGCATCCTCGGGGTGCATCGTGTCTTCCAGCCTGACGCCGAGCATCTGCTCCGGCTCGCGACCAAACACGGTTCGGCAGGCTGGCGAGCAGTATGTGCACCTGAAATGCTGATCGAGGCACATGATCACTTCGCTCGTGCTGTCCGCGAGCATGCGGTACCGCTCTTCGCTGTCATGCAGCACGGCCTCAACCGCGCGACGGTCCGTGATGTCGCGCACGTTGGCGATGACCTGCATATCCTCGTCGCCGTGTTGCAGCAGCCGCGCACGCGTCTCCACCCAGAGCAGCGACCCGTCCTTGCAGATATAGCGGAAGCACGACGTGACCTGGGCGGCACCGGCCAGCAGGGCTGGTACGATGTCCGCCAGCATCTGCCTGTCGTCGGGGTGGACGATATCGGCCGATCTTCTGGTGACGGCCTCCTCGACGCTCCATCCGGTGAGCCCGGTGAACGCGGGCGACGCGTAGCTTCGCGAACCGTCCAGCGTCATGCAGACGATGGCGTCGCTCGAATTCTCCGACAGCAGGCGGTAGCGATGTTCGGCCTGCTGCCTGATCCGGACCTGGCGGGCGAAGCGGCTGCCCGCCAGCGCCAGGGCGAGCGACACGAGGAGGCTGACCGCCAGGTGAAGCTCGGCGTCGGCGCGCCAGCCGGCCAGCACCTCGTCGAGCGCGTGGGCCACGACGATGAAGAGCGGGTAGTCGCCGACCATGCGGAAGCTGCCCAGGCGCGTGATGTCGTCGAACGGCGAAGGGTTGTCGAAGCTGCCCGAGACCTGCCCGGCGCTGATCCTGGAGAATACCGCTCCGGAGGATATGACCTCGGCGATCTTGGTATGTTTGCCGGTGCGCGCGATGACGAATCCCCGGGTGGAGGCAAGCGTGATCGCGCCCTGCGGACCGATCGCGAAGCTGCCGTAGTACTTCAGAAGGACCGCCACCGAGATCCTCGCGCGCACGACCCCGGCGAAGTGGCCCTGCGGATCGTCGAGGCGACGCGACACCGTGATGCTCAACTGCCCGTCGGCGCGCGAGCGGATGACGTCCCCGACCAGGACGCCGCGGTCGGCGTGGCCTCGATGATACGCGAAGTAGGCACGGTCTCCGACCGCGAGCGCGCCGCCCGCGGCGTTCCGCTCGCCGGCAACCTCGGCTCCCGCGGCGTCGAACACGGCCAGGCCGGAAAGCGCCGGCACCATCGGCAGGCGCGTCGCGATCAGCCGCTCCAGTCCGGCCTTGTGTTCCGCCGAAAGCGGTCCCGCCTCGACCCGCTCCCGGAGGCCGAGCGTGAGCAGGTCGGCGACGGCGAAGGTGTCGTGGGCATGCTCGGCGAGCGAGCGGGTCAGGTTCGCGGTTTCGATCTTGTCCGCCGCGATCGTCGCCTCGCGCATCTGCCAGGTGCGCCAGCCGTCAAGCACCAGGAGCAGCAGGCACATGAAGAGCACCGCGGCGATGATGCCGACATGCAAGGGAATGCGGCGTCGCCGGAGTGAGAGTGTCAGCCGCATGCCGAGAGGTCCCTTCTCTGTTGGACCACTCAACCAGCAATGTCTTTACGAGGCGTTGAGCACCGCTCGATCTCCCGCTTGAACGGTGCGCGTGCGTTGCGCCGGCTCGATCGCGACCCGTGATCCCGAACCCGCTGCGGCCGGATGGCGAGATCGCCCGCAAGACCGCGCGATCGTCGAAACGACCTGACCGACGTCCGATGTCGGGCGTATCGAGCAGCTCGGCCGTTCAGGGCAGCTTGGTGCTGTCGATCCGCCAAGGCTTCAGCAGCCGGCGCGGCGCCTGTCCCGGCGCCTGGTTGAGCTGCATCAGCAGGCTGCCGAGCTGCTCGCGCTTGTGCAGCTCGATCCAGATCTCTTCCGGCGACAGCCCGCAGGCGGCCCAGAGCGACAACAGGGTCTGCAGCAACGAGGCGCTGGACTGCACCAGGGCGGCGGGCTGGTCGTTGATCGTGTCGGCGACGCCCTGCAGGGCGTGTTGTCCGAATTCCTGCGCCAGGCGGCGGACCCGCGCCGCCGGCTCCGCTGCCGCCGGACCGGCGGCGGCCTCGACCGCGGCCCGATCCCACAGCGCCGGGAACGCAGAGGCGGCACTGGCCTGCCTCACCCGCCGGCGCCAGACGGCCGTAGCGTCCCAAAGGCGGCGCCGGCGCCGGCGGGCGGCGCGGGCCGGATTGGCGGCCAGGGTGTGCGCATGAGGGGGTCGCCTTATCCGCGGAGGGTGGCCCGGGCGGGCGCGCCGTGATCGGCCGGCTTCATGGGCGCGCATCGACGCGGTCGGCGCAAGCGCCGCCGAGCCGCTCCGCCTCAGGCCGCCAGCCTGAGCTCGTCTGGATAGAGCATGGTGCCGGCGACATGGATGTCGAGGAAGGTCTCGCCGCCGGCGCAAGGCAGGTCGAGGGCGGCGTCGCCGTCGGTCCAGCGCAGGGGGCCCTCGCTGTCGTGCCAGCCGCTCATCGCGAGCTCGCTCGCCGGCACCACCTGCTCCCGCAGCCCGGTCCACAGCACCAGACGCTCGACTGCGACGCCGAGCCGGCGGCGGTCGTCCATGAATGGCCCCACCGCCTGCGCCGGCACCGCCGCCCGCGACAGCAGGCGAGTCGGCCGGGCGCCGCGCGGTACGTGGAACATGTGGCGCTGCCGGTTGTGCCAGCAGGCGGCGAGCTCGCGCCCGTCATCAAGCAGCAGCCGGAGGTCAGGCTGGTCGGTCAGCGCCGCCATCGCCGGCACCGGACCGAGCCCGAGGCCTGCCGCGCGCTCGGCCAGCCGGGTCCAGATCGGCTCCACCGCGTCGCGCGCCACCGCCAGCGGGGCCGCGGTGCGGAGGCCGGGTCGGGGTGCTGCGCCGCCGGCGCCGTCCTGAAACATCGCGCGGTTGCCGGTGTCGAGGTAGCTCTCAGTGCTGAGTCCCTCCGACAGCAGGATGCCATGCCGCCCGAGCTCGACATGGTGGTAGTCGTACTCGGCCAGGCTGCGGTCGACCAGCACCGAGGTGCCGTTGACCAGCATGCGCGCGGGGACCAGGCCGGCCTCGGTGAGGATGCAGTGCTCGGGCGTCACCAGCAGGTCGCGGTGCGGCACGTTCATGGCAAAGGCGTGCCGGACGATGCGGACCGGGTAGGCGTCGTCGCGGTCGGCGTGCTCGTGCACGCGCATCCGGCGGCCGCCGACCCAGGTCACCGGCCGCGCCACCGGGCCGCCATCCTCGAGCGTCGTGACCAGGTCGCCAGAGCGCAGAGCTTCGACCGCGACCTCGCCGGCGGGGGTGGCGATCATGGTGCCGCGCAGGAAGCAGGTCGCGTAGTCGATGACCAGGTCGTTTGCGTAGGAGCTGGCGTTGCCGCCTTCGACCGCGGCTCCGCTGGTCAGCACGAAGTTCGCCGCCGACCCGCCGCCTGCGATGTCGAGGCCGTAGGTGATGCCATTGTTCCGGAAGGTCAGCACGCCGTTGCTGTAGCCGAGGATGGCGGCATTCAGATCGACGATCCCGTTCAGCACGACCTGGTCGCCGGCCTGGTTGAAGCCGGTGAGCGGGATCGACGTGGCTGCCGCGGGGCTGTCCAGCACCAGCGTGTTGTCGATGCCCTTGAACGTCACGCCGTCGCCGGTGGCGGTTAGGAACGTGCCGCCGAGTTCCAGGGTGCCGTAGCCCTCGTAGCTCTCCGCCGGACCGGCGGTGCCGGTCGTGAGCGAGCCCGCCGCTTTCGTATAGGTAGAGCTCGTCGCGGCGGCGGTCGAGAATCCGACGTCGAACGTCGTCGCAAAGCTCTGCGGGCCGACCTGACTGTCGATGACATGCGAGTAGTAGCCCGCATCGGCGGTCACGGCGCCGGGTGCCGCCGCGGTGATCGCGAGCGAGACGATGTTGGTACCCGACGTGCCGAAGGCCGCCAGGGTGAAATCATACTGCAGCGAGCCGGTGAAGCTGTCGCTGTAGCTGTAGGTGAACTCGGCACTGGTGCCCGTCAAATCGGCCATCGTCGCGCTCCCGCACCGGACGGCTCGCGACGCCGCGAACCTGGGCACCACGCTTAGTCGCAGGTTGCCGCCGCCTGCAATCGAAAGTTAACGATTTGTTGATCTCTAGTTTGTCACTCGGCGATGCGACTTCCGCCAAGTCTCAAACTCCGAGACTGACGATGTCAGACAGAGAAATATTTCGCGTCGGGATTGAAAATGACCAGCGCGCTCGTCGACTGTTCCGGATGCAGCTGCCAGCCGTCCGACAGGCTGACGCCGATGCGGTCGGCGCCGAGCAGGCGCAGCAGCGGCTCCTGGTCCTCCAGCCGCGGGCAGGCCGGATAGCCGAACGAGTAGCGCGAGCCGCGATAGCCCTGGGACAGCAGCCGGTCCATGTCGCGGTCGTCTTCGGCGGCATGGCCGAGCTCGGCGCGCATGCGCTTGTGCGCGTACTCGGCCATCGCCTCGGCCATCTCCACCGACAGCCCGTGCAGGTAGAGGTAGTCCTGGTAGCGGTTGGCCTCGAACCAGATCCGGGCGACGTCGGAGGCCTTCTGCCCCACCGTCACCACCTGCAGCCCGACCACGTCGCGGCGCTCGTCGTCGACGTCGCGCACGAAGTCGGCGATGCAGGCGCCGTCGGCACGCGGCTGGCGCGGCAGCGCGAACCGAGCGGCCTCGGTGCGGCCGTCGGGCTCGAACAGGATCAGCTCGTTGCCCTGACCGGCCGCTTTCCAGTAGCCGGTGACGGCCTGCGGCCGCAGGATGTCCTCGTCCGCGCACAGCGCCAGCATGCGGCGCATCACCGGACGCAGCTCCTGCCGAGCCCAGCTCAGGAACTCGTCCAGCGAGCGGCCCTGCTTGCGGAAGCCCCACTGGAATTGATACAGGCTGCGCTCGTTCAGGAACGGGATCACCGCCTTCGGCGCGGCCTCGATCACGCGGGCACCCCAGAACGGCGGCTCGGACACCGGCAGGACCTCGTTGAGCCGCCGCCGTCGGGCCTGCGCGCCCGCCAGGTCGACCGTCTGGTAGCCGCGCGTCTCCGCCTGCTCCGGCGCCCTCTTCGTGATGCGCGCCTTGGCCCCCCCCCGCCGGGACTGGATCGCGCCGAGGTAGGAATTGAGCTCGCCGCCGGCCAGCTTGTCCATCAGCGAGAGCCCGTCGAACGCGTCGCGCGCATAGGCCACCCGGCCGCCGTTGTAGGCCGCGACGCATTCCTCCTCGACGTAGTTGCGGGTGAGCGCCGCCCCCCCCAGCAGCACCGGCACCTGCAGCCCCTGGCGCGCCATCTCCTCGAGGTTCTCGCGCATCACCACGGTCGACTTCACCAGTAGCCCGGACATGCCGATGGCGTCCGCCTTGTGCTCGCGCACCGCGGCCAGCATGTCGGCCAGCGGCACCTTGATCCCGAGGTTGCAGACCCGGTATCCGTTGTTGGTCAGGATGATGTCGACCAGGTTCTTGCCGATGTCGTGCACGTCGCCCTTGACGGTGGCCAGCACGATGGTGCCGCGGGTCTGGCCCTCGGCGCGCTCCATGTGCGGCTCCAGGTGCGCCACTGCGGCCTTCATGGTCTCGGCTGACTGCAGCACGAACGGCAGCTGCATCTTGCCCGAGCCGAACAGCTCGCCCACCGTCTTCATGCCGTCGAGCAGCACCGTGTTGATGATGTCGAGCGGGGGCATCCGCGCCATCGCCTCGTCAAGCTCGGCCTCCAGCCCCTTGCGGTCGCCGTCGACTATGCGGTCGCGCAGCCGCCCCTCGACGGTGTCGGCGCGGACCTTCTTGACCGCGTCCGCCAGCTTGCGCTCGGCGAACATCGCCAGCACCGTCTGCAGCGGATCGTAGCCCTCGGCGCGGCGGTCGAAGATCAGGTCCTCCATGACCCGGACCTCCTCGGGCGGGATCAGGTGCAGCGGCCGGATCTTGCTGACGTGCACGATCGCCGCCGTCATGCCGGCGCGCACCGCATGGTCGAGGTACACCGAGTTCAGCACCGCGCGCGCGGCCGGGTTCAGGCCGAAGCTGACGTTGGAGAGGCCGAGCACGATCTGCACGTCGGGAAAGCGGTCGCGGATGGCTTTGATGCCCTCCAGCGTCCACTGGCCGAGCTTGCGGTCGTCCTCCATGCCGGTGGCGATGGTCAGCACCAGCGGGTCGATCATCAGGTCGGAGTGCGGCAGCCCGTGCCGGTCGCAGGCGAACGCGACCAGGCGCTCGGCGATGGCGAGCTTGCGGTCTGCCGTCTTCGCCATGCCCTCCTCGTCGATGGTGCCCGCGACGATGACGGCGCCAAACTTCCGTGCCAGCACCAGGCGCTCGGTCGCGATGTGCTCGCCGTCCTCGAAGTTGATCGAGTTGATGATCGGCTTGCCGCCGTGCAGCTTGAGCGCGCTCTCGATCACCGGCGTCTCGGTGCTGTCGATCACCAGCGGCGCGTTCACCGAGCTGGTGAAGCGGCGGATCACCTCGTCCATCTCCGCGGTCTCGTCGCGGCCGACGAAGGCGGTGCAGACGTCGAGCGCGTTGGAGCCCTCGGCCGCCTGCTCGCGCCCGACCACGACGCAGCCGTCCCAGTCGCCGCCTTCCTGCAGCTCGCGCCACTTCCGCGAGCCGTTGGCGTTGCAGCGCTCGCCGATCGAGAAGTAGCTGTTCTCCTGGCGCAGCGGCGTCTGGCTGTAGAGGCTGGCGACCGACGGGATCCAGACCGGGCGGCGGGCCACCGGGGCCGGCCGGTGCCCGGCCTCGGTCCGGCGGCGCAGCATCGCGTCCAACGCCTCTATATGAGGAGTGGAGGTGCCGCAGCAGCCGCCGACCAGGTTCAGCCCGTCCTCGACGATGAAGCGCTCGATCCAGCTCGCCATCTCGGCCGGCGTCAGCGGGTAGTGGGTGCGGCCGTCGACCAGCTCGGGCAGGCCGGCGTTGGGCTGCACCGACAGCAGGCGCGGCCAGTTGGTGGCGAGCCAGCGCACGTGCTCGGCCATCTCCTGCGGCCCGGTGGCGCAGTTGAGGCCGATCAGCGGCACGTCGAGGGCGTGGATGGCGGTGGCGGCGGCGGCGATGTCCGGCCCCACCAGCAGCGTGCCGGTGGTCTCGACCGTGACCTGGACGAAGATCGGCGTGTCGGTACCGGCCTGGTGCCGTGCCAGCTTGGCGCCGTTGACGGCGGCCTTGATCTGCAGCGTGTCCTGGCAGGTCTCGATCAGCAGCGCGTCGACGCCGCCGGCGATCAGGCCGCGGCACTGCGCGGCGAGTGCGGCCTCCAGCGGATCGTAGGCGACGTTGCCGAGCGAGGGCAGCTTGGTGCCGGGCCCGATCGAGCCCACCACGTAGCGGTGCCGGCCGTCGCAGAACCCGTCCGCCGCCTCGCGGGCGAGCTCGGCCGCCACCCGGTTGATCTCGTGGGTGCGGCCGTCCAGGTCGAACTCGGCCAGCGTGATCGGCGAGCCGCCGAAGCTGTTGGTCTCGACCATGTCGGCGCCGGCGGCGAAGTAGCCGCGATGGATCTCGCGCACCAGCTCCGGCCGCGACAGGTTCAGCACCTCGGTGCAGTTCTCCTGGCCCCAGTAGTCGCGTTCGACCTCGAGGTCGAGCATCTGCACCCGCGAGCCCATGCCGCCGTCGCAGAGCAGGACCTGGTCCCGGAGGGCGTCGAGGAGGTGAGGGCGGGTCATCGTGATCCTTTGGCTGGCGGGCCTGCGTCCGCCTCCGTCCGGCAAGCCTGGGAGGCCGGACTTGCCAGATGGGGTCCCGACGCGCTTCTCACAAAGCCGGGCGCGGCTGTCCAGCGTCCGGCGTGCAACCGACGGAGCGACAGGACATGCGGCTCGACCCCCGGATCCCGCTGCGGCTGCAGACGCCGCCGCCGCCGCCCGATCCGGACGGGGTGCTGCTGCTGGTGGGTGCGGCCGGCCAAGATGGCGATGTCGATGGCGGCGCCGACGGCTGGGGCGCGGTCAGGCGCCTGCCCGGCGAGTTGGTCCGGCCCGGGCTGCGGGCGCACGTGACGGGCTGCGCCTGCTGCGGCGGGCGCTCGGGGCTGGCGATCGGGTTGTCGGAGCTGTTCCGGCAGGGTGCCGGCGGTGCGCTGGGGCCGTTCCGGCAGGTGGTGCTGGCGGTGCCGACGGCCGACCTCGCGACCGCCCGGCGCCTGCTCGCCGCCGATCTCCTGGTGACGGCCCGCTATCGCGTTGCGCCGGCGTTAGGATAAAATCCATCACCTGTGGGATATTGCGTGCTAGGTTCCGGCGGCTGGTCGCGCCGATGGCGGCTTTGCGTCACGCGCCGGGGACGTCCTTGACCCGATGCGTCCTGTTGAAGGAAATCCCGTGGATCAACGCAACGACAACGCCGGCGACTTCGGACTTACGCCGGAGCGCCCCGCTGCCGGTCAGGGTGCGAAGGCGCCCGACCCGTTGACCATCCGGCTTCGCGCCGCGATGGCCGCCGCCAAGTACCACGGCGTCGAACTGGATCCGAAGACCTTCCAGGCCGAGCCGAACGAGCCGTCGCCGTCGCCGGCGACGCTGGTGCGCTGGATGGACGACCAGGGCATGATCGCGCGCGGCATGCACCTGAAGTGGCGCTACCTGGTGAAGATGCACAATACCCCGCCGATCGTCCTGATGTTCAAGGACGGCTCGGCCGGGCTGTTCATCTCCGCCGAGCCGCATCGCGGCATCGTCTGGCTGCGCGACCCGATGGCCGGCGAGAGCGAGCCGATGGTCGCGGTCGACGAGCTGCGGCTGAGCCAGGTCTGGACCGGCGACGTGCTGCTGGTGCGCCGGGCGCGGTCGGAGTCCGAGGCCGAGACGCCGGTGGACGTGCGCTGGCTGAGCCGCGTGGTAATGCGCGAGCGCGCGTCGCTGCGCGACATCATGCTGTCCTCGATGGTGCTGTCGGTGCTGACGATCCTGCCGGCGCTGATCATCATGCAGGTGATCAACAAGGTGGTCGGCGAGCATTCGCTGGCGACGCTGTTCTCCATCACCATGATCCTGGTGGTCATCTCCTTCTACGAGACGCTGCTCACCTACGCGCGGCGCGAGCTGGTGCTGGTGATGACGGCCCGGGTCGACAGCCGCATCAGCATCCACGTGTTCAACCGGCTGCTGGCGCTGCCGCTCGAGTATTTCGAGCGCCAGCAGGCCGGCAACGTGATCGGCCGCGTAATGGCCATCTACAAGGTCCGCGACTTCATGACGGGATCGCTGCTGCGCACCTTTCTCGACATGTTCACCTTGGTGCTGATCCTGCCGTTCCTGTTCTTCCTGAGCTCGACCCTGGCGTGGATGGTGCTGGCGGCCGCCGGCGCGATCGGCCTGATCGTGGTCATCTTCATGGGACCGGTCGGCTACTACATCGGCCGTGTCACCAACGCTGAGGTCGAGCGCGGATCGGTGCTCTACGAGTCGATCGCCGGCATCCGCACCTTGAAGACGCTGGCGCTGGAGCCGATGCGCCGACAGGAATGGGACGAGAAGACTGCCGAGGTCACGCGCTGGAAGCTCGCCGCCGGCCGGATGGCCAACTGGCCACAGACCATCATCATGCCGGTCGAGCTGTTCATCAGCCGCGGCGTCATGCTGGTCGGCGCCTACCTGGCGCTCGAGGACACCACCGGGACCGGCACGATCACCGCCGGCAGCCTGGTCGCGTTCATGATGCTGGGCGGCCGAGTCGCCCAGCCGCTGGTCGGCTTCGCCCGCTTGCTGGAGGACTTCACCGAGGTGCGCACGGCGCTCGGCGAGGTCGGCTCGGTGCTGAACCAGCCGACCGAGACCAAGGCGCTCACCACCGGCATGCGTCCTAAGATCCTGGGCGCGCTGTCCTTCCTTGACGTCAACTTCGCCTACCCAGGCTCCCCGACCAAGGCGCTGGACGGGGTCAACTTCGAGATCCCGGCCGGCACCTCGCTGGGCGTGGTCGGCCGAAGCGGCTCGGGCAAGTCGACCATCACCCGCCTGCTACAGGGCGTCAGCCGGAGCTACACCGGCTACCTGAAGCTCGACGGCGTCGACATGCGGGAGATCAACCTCAACCACCTGCGCCGCTCGTTCGGGGTCGTGCTGCAGGACAACTTCCTGTTCCGCGGCACCATCCGCGACAACATCACCGCCGGCCGCCCGGGACTGACGCTGGATGACGTGGTGCGGGCGGCCCGCCTCGCCGGTGCGGAGGAGTTCATCGAGCGGATGCCGGCCGGCTACGAGACCTTCATCGAGGAAGGCTCGACCAACGTCTCCGGTGGTCAGAAGCAGCGCCTGGCGATCGCCCGCGCGCTGATCTCCGACCCCAAGCTGCTGATCCTGGACGAGGCGACCTCGGCGCTCGATCCGGAGAGCGAGGCACTGGTCAACGCCAACCTGGCGCGGATGGCCAAGGGACGCACGATGGTCCTGGTCTCGCACAGGCTGTCGTCGCTGGTGGATTGCGACCTGATCCTGGTGATGGAGCAGGGCAAGGTGAACGACATCGCGCCGCATAACGTGCTGGTCGAGCGCTGCGCGATCTACCGCCAGCTCTGGCTGCAGCAGAACCGGCACATGAACGCCGAGCGCAATGCGGGTCCGGCGCCGATGCTGGCCGAGGGGGATTGAGCATGAGCGACTCGACCGAGATCGTCCCGCACGGCGAGGCCGGCGGGCTGCGCCCGAAGCGCGGCTCCCGCCGCGTCGCCGCCAGCAACGACGACATGCCGCCCGCCCTGCTGGAGTTCCATTCCCCGAGCGCTGCCATGGCGGCGATGCCGCCTACGCCGTCGGCCCGCTACATCACCTGGATCGTGTCCTCAATGTCGATCGCGGGGCTGCTGATGATGGCGCTGTTCCCGATCAACCGGGTGGTGACGGTGCCCGGCGCCCTGGTGGCGACGGAGCCGACCATCGTCATCCAGCCGCTCGAAACCTCCATCATCCGCTCGATCGACGTGCGTGAGGGCGACGCGGTCCGCAAGGGCCAGGTGCTGGCGCATCTCGACCCGACCATCAGCAACGCGGATGTCAAGAACCTCCGGAGCCAGACCCTGAGCCTGCAGGCGGAGGTCAACCGGCTCACGGCCGAGGCATCCGACAAGGACTACGCGGTCGATCCCTCGAGTCCGGACTCGACCCAGCAGGCGGCGCTCTTCCTGCAGCGGAAGAACCAATATGCCTTCAAGCTGAACAACTACCAGCAGCAGATCTCGGCGCTGCAGAACCAGCTGGTCGGCTACCAGGCCAGTGCCGCGCTCTTTGCCGGCCGGGTCAAGGTGGCCGCCAACGTTCGCGACATGCGGGTCGAACTGCAGCGCGACCAGGTCGGCAGCCGCCTAAACTCGCTCGCCTCGCAGGATGACCTGATGGAGGTCGAGCGCTCGCAGATTGGCGCGCAGCAGGATGCGGCGGCGGCCCGCGACAAGCTGAGCGCCCTCATCGCCGAGCGCGACGGTTATGTCCAGGGGAGCAAGGCGGAGACCTACCAGTCGCTGACCGAGGCCCAGCGCAAGCTGTCGGAGGCGACCAGCGACTACCAGAAGGCGACGGTGTCGAACGGGCTGCTGGTGATGAAGGCGGACCGCAACGCAATCGTGCTGAACATCGCGCACGTCTCGGTTGGCTCGGTGATCACGTCGGCGCAGCAGTTCATGACGCTGACCCCCACTGACGTGCCGCTCGACATCGAGGCGCGGCTGCAGGCTGCCCAGGCCGGCTTCGTACAGCTCGGCGACAAGGCGCAGGTCAAGTTCGAGACCTTCCCCTACATCCAATACGGCGGCGCCAACGCAACGGTCGTCAACATCAGCTCGGACAGTTTCTCGGAGGAAGGTGCCCAGGCCGCCATCGCCAGCGCTCCAGCCAACGGCCTCGCCACTCCCGGCGGCGCCGGCGCCGCGTTCTACCGCATCCGCCTGCGGGTCGACGGCTACACGCTGCATGACGTGCCGAACTACTTCAAGCCGGCGGCGGGCATGATGGTCAGCTCCGACATCAACGTCGGCAAGCGGACGATCCTGCAGTATCTGCTGAGCTCGATCGTGCCGACCCTCACCGAGGGCATGCGCGACCCGAGCTGAGCCGTGCGGCCGGCGTGACGATCGACCAGGCTGTCCCGGCTGCGTGCGGCGCCGGGACGGACCATCGCCCGGCCACCGGTCGGGCCTCGCGGGAGTGTTGCAAGGTCCGATGGCGAACTTCCTGACCCAGCGCGCCGCCGCGATGTTCTCGCCGCGTGCGAAGCTGCGCTACGCGCTCAGCCTTATTGAAGCCGGCGAGGTCGGGCGCGCCTTCGCCCCCTTGAGCGCCGCCGCCACCGCTGGGATCCCGGAAGCCCAGTTCCGCGTCGGACGCGCCTATCTCGATGGTGCCGGGGTTCCGGTCAGCCGCGAGGAAGGGGCACGCTGGATCGAGCGGGCGGCGGAGACCGGCTGGGTCGAGGCGCAGGTGGTGCTAGCCACCCTGCACCTGTTCGGGCTGGTGGTGGGGTCCGCGTCCGGCACCGCGATGTTCGGCGGTGTCGCGCCGCAGGACGCCAAGCCCGACTACGAGGGTGCGGCCGCCTGGGCTCGGCGCGCGTCCGACGCCGGATCGCCGGACGGGCAGGCGCTGCTGGGCTACCTGCTCACCTCCGGTCCTGCGGAGCTCCGCGACCTCGATGCCGCCGACGCCTGGTATGAGAAGTCGGCCGCCGCCGGCTGTCCGCAGGGGCACCTTGGCATCGCCCTTGCGCAGCTGCGCAACGCGCTCGACGCCGAAGGGCAGCAGCGCGCCGCCAGCAGCCTCGCCAAGGCGGCCGCGGGCGGCCTCGGCACCGCGCTCTACCTGCTCGGCGTGATGACCGAGCGCGGCGCCGGCGTGAAGCAGGACATTGCCGCCGCCACCGACCTCTACCGCCAGGCGGCCGAGCGCCACGTCCGCTCCGGGCAGGCCCGCTACGGTCTGGCCCTGCTGGAGGGGCGCGGCGTCGAACGCAATCCCGCCCGCGGCGAGTCTTGGCTGCGCCGCGCCGCCCTGGCGGGAGACGCCGAGGCCGCCGCCCTGATCGGCGACATCTATTCGCGCGGTGGCGAGCTGCCGCCGAACTACACCGAGAGCGCCACCTGGTACGGCCGCGCCGCCGCCGCCGGCCACGCCGCCTCGGCGCGGGCGCTCGGCCTGCTCTACCTCACCGGCGCCGGCGTACAGCGCGACCCGGAGGAGGCGGCCCGCTGGTTCCGCCATTCCGCGGAACGCGGCGACCAGCTGGCACACGTCGATCTCGGCAACCTGGTGCTGGCCGGTGCCGGCGGCGAGGAGGATCGCATTGCCGCCCGCGAGCGGTTCGAGCAGGCGGCGGAGACCGGCGACCTGGTGGCCGCCTTCAATTTCGGCGTGTGCCTGGCGGAGGGCGTCGGCATCGAGCGCAACGACCGCCAGGCTGCCCTGTGGCTGCGCCGCGCTGCCGACGGGGTGGTAAACGCGCAGTATTGGTATGGCCGGATGCTGGCCGAGGGGCGCGGCGTCGAGGTCGATCTCAAGGAGGGCCGCGCCTGGATCGCCAAGGCGGCCGAGGCCGGGTTGCCGGACGCCGAGATGGCCTACGCGGAGATGCTGCTGGCCGGCCGCGGCGGCCCGCGCGACCATCCCGCGGCACTCGAGATGTTCGAGCGCGCCGCGCGGCAGGGCCATGTGAACGCGATCTTCTCGGTGGCGGCGATGCATGGCGGCGGTCACGAGGTGCCGGAGGATCGGCCGCAGGCGCAGGTGTTCTTCCGCCAGGCGGCCGAGCGCGGCCACGCCATGGCGCAGCTTATGCTCGGCCGCTACCTGGTGCGCGGGCTCGCCGGCGAGACCAACCCGGCCGAGGCAAGGCTGTGGTTGCAGCGCGCCCGCGCGCAGGGGATCAGCCAGGCGGATGCCGAGCTGGCCCGGCTCGGCACCCGTCCACCGGCGCCGCCGGCGCCCGTGGCGCGCGCCGTCAACCAGCACTGACCGGTCCTGCGGCGGCAGGAGCCGGGTCCATGTCCGTCCGTCTGTCGCCGGGGCAGCTGGCCCGACCGGATTGCGATGCACGCGCCGATGTCCGCACCGCCTGATCCGCTGCCGGCCGGACGCATCACCGAGGCCGATCGGGCGCAGTGGCACATCTGGGCCGAGGCGCGCGCGCAGGACGCGTTCCGGCGCGGCCGCCAAGCCGCAGACCGCGGCCAGGCCGGCGACGCGCTGCGCTGGCTGGAGCGGGCGCACCGCCTGGCGCCTACCGCGGCCAACGTCACCTTCCCGCTGGCCATGGCCCGGATGTCCTCGGGCGATCCGCACGGCGCGGTGCGGCTGCTGCAGGGGCTGTTGCAGCGCCACGATTTCCGCGAGGGCTGGATCGCGCTGGCGGCGGCGCGCCGCGCCGCGGGCTCGCCCGACGAGGCCGCCGCCGCGGTCGGCGAGGCGCTGGCGCGGCATGCGCCGGACCCTGCCGTCGTTGGGCTGATCGGCGAGATCGCCCGCGGCGCCGGCTGGCCCGGCTGGTGCGGCCTGTCCGGCGACGGCCGCCTGCACCTGGATCGCGGCGCCGGCCGCGACCCGCTGCTGGTGCGGCTGGACGGCGTGCCGATCCGGCCGCGGGCGAGCGGCGGCGTGTCGCGGCTGCCGCGCGGCTGGTCGCAGGGCCGGCGGCTCGACGTGTCGCGCGGCGGCCGCGCGCTGCTCGGCAGCCCGCTCGACATCCGGGCGATCCTCCGCGTCGAGGGCTTCGTCGAGGTGGCCGACGGGCGGCTGACCGGCTGGGTCTGGCATCCCGGCGAGCCTGAGCGCGTGCCCGTGGTGACGCTGCGGTCGGCCTGCGGCGCTAGCCTCACCGTCACCATGGAGCGCTTCGCCGACCACATCACCAGCGAGGTGCCGCTGGCCCGGCCCCGGCTGCTGTGCCTGCCTCCGGAGGCGGCGGCGCTGGAGCGGGACGGCGTGGTCCGGCTGCTGGGCGACGACGGGCGCGACCTGCTCGGCAGCCCGCTGGACCCCGGTCTGGAAGGCCGGGCCGCCGTTGCGGTCGCCTTGCTGCAGGCGCGGCACAGCACGCAGAGCCGCCTGCCGCCGGCGGCGCGCGGGCGGACCCTGGCGGCGGCCGGCGAGCTGCCGCCGTTCCTGCCGGTCTCGGCCTGGATCGCGGGACAGGCGCCGGAGGTCGGCGCCGCCGCACCGGTCGACGTGGTGGTGCCGGTCTATCGCCACCTTCGCCGCACGATCGAATGCCTGGAGAGCGTGCTGGCCAACGTCCCGGCCGGCACCCGCCTGGTGGTGGTGGAGGACGCCTCGCCGGACGAGGCGTTGGTGCAGGCGCTGGTGACGCTGCGCGAGGCCGGCCGTATCCACCTGCTGCGCCACGCCGCCAACCGCGGCTTCCCGGCCAGCGCCAACGACGGCATCGCGTCCTGCCCCGGTCGCGACGTCGTGCTGCTGAACAGCGACACGCTGGTGGCGCCGGGCTGGCTCGAGGCGCTGCGCCGGGCGGCCTACGCGGCACCCGACATCGGCACCGCGACGCCGTTCAGCAACGACGGCAGCATCCTCAGCTATCCCGATCGGCAGGTGCGCAACCCGATGCCCGACCTCGCCGGCACCCGCCGGATGATGGCGCTGGCGGCGGCGACCAACGGCGATGCGGTGCACGACATCCCGACCGGCAACGGCTTCTGCCTGTACCTGCGGCGCGACTGCCTCGACCAGGTCGGGCTGCTGCGCGAGGACCTGTTCGCGCAGGGCTACGGCGAGGAGAACGATCTCTGCCTGCGCGCGCGCCACCTCGGCTGGCGGCACGTCGCCGCACTCGGCGTCTACGTCGCCCATGCCGGCCAGGTCTCGTTCGGCGCGGCGCGCACCGACCTGATGCGCCGCAACCTCGAGGTCATCAACCGGCTGCATCCGGGCTACGACGCGCTGATCCTGGCCCACATCGCCGCTGACCCGCTGGCGCCGGCGCGACGCGCGCTCGACCTCGCGCGGTGGGGGCAGGCGCGGCGGGCGCGGGCGGCACGCGACATGGCGCCGCGCGCGGCGCTGCTGATCACCCACGCTCAGGGCGGCGGCGTCGAGCGCGTGGTGCAGGAGCGCGCCCGCCAGCTGCGGGCGCAAGGGCTACGCCCGATCGTGCTGCGGCCGGACGGCGACGGGGTGCTGGTCTCGGACGCGGCGCTGGAGGAGGGCTTCCCCAACCTCCGCTACGCGCTGCCGGGGGAGTTCGAGGCGCTGGTGGCGATGCTGGTCCCGGAGGGCGTGCTGCATGCCGAGTGGCACCACCTGCTCGGCCACCACCCGCTGCTGCGCACGCTCTGCCGCCGCCTCGGCGTGCCCTACGACGCCTTCATCCACGACTATGCCTGGTTCTGTCCGAGGATCGCGTTGATCGGGCCGGGCGGGCGCTATTGCGGGGAGCCGGATGTCGGCGGCTGCGAGGCCTGTATCGCGATCCAGGGCAGCAGCCTCGACGAGCCGATCGCGGTCAGGGCGCTGCTGGCCCGCTCGGCGGCGGAGCTGCGGGCGGCGCGCCGGGTGATGGCGCCGTCGCAGGATGCGGCGGCCCGCATCGCGCGGCATTTCGCGAAGGTCCGCGCGGAGGTAGTGCCGTGGGAGGACGACCGCCCGGACCTGTCCCTGGAGCGGCTGGCGGCGGTGTCGTCGCTGGCGCCGCGGCCGACGCTGGAGCGCCCGGGCCACCGCGGCCAGCCCGGCGGCATCGGACGGATCGCCGTGATCGGCGGTATCGGCCGCGAGAAGGGCTACGACGTGCTGCTGGCCTGCCTGGTCGAGGTCCGTGCCCGGGCCTTGCCGCTGGAGTTCGTGGTGGTCGGTCATACGCCGGACGACGCGGCGCTGATGGAGGCCGGGTGCCGCTTCGTCACCGGCGAGTATCGCGAGGACGATGCGGTGGCGCTGATCCGGTCGCAGGAGGCGGACCTGGCATTGCTGCCGTCGATCTGGCCGGAGACCTGGTGCTTCACGCTGAGCCTGGCCTGGCGCGCCGGGCTCGCGGTGGCGGCGTTCGACCTCGGCGCCCCGGCCGAGCGGATCCGCCGCACCCGTCGCGGCACGGTGCTGCCGCTGGGGCTGCCGGTTCCGCAACTCGTCATGCAGTTGCTGCGGCTTTGCCATTCCGGCGCCTGAGCGGCCGCTCCGGCCGTGCTGGCGCCCATTGCAGGCGGGCGCACGTCGTCGCACCATCCTCGCCAACAACGATAACCTGCCCGGCCGTGGTCGGCATGAACGGAACCCGACGATGTCGCAGACCAGTCCGACACCGAACCAGAGGCTGGTGACGGAGCTCAAGGTTTCGGCCCACCTGATGCTGCTCGATCCAGGACTGTTCTGCGTCTTCCACAGCCCCGGCACGCCGCTGCCGGACCCGGCGACCGGCCTGCCCGGGGTGCGGATCAGCCGGCCGCCGACCACGGCCGACGCCATGCTGTCGATCAGCACCTTCAACGCCGACGGCTGGCTCGGCGGCGAGGGCAACGCGGCGCTGGTGCGGGTAGCGTCGCAGCCGTCGCAGGTGCTGATCACGATCTACCAGGCGGCCGGCAGCACCGTGGAGGCGCCGAAGCTGCAGGTGCTCCGCCTGAGCGAGACCGCCCCCGCCCGGGTCGCGCCGCCGCAGGAGCAGATGGCCGCACCATCCGCCGGCGACCGTCGCGGAAGCGAGACCCCGGCGGCGGGCGCGGTCCCGGCGGGGACCAAACTGGAGGTGGCAGCGCACGTGCAGCGCCGCGGCGACGTGCTGTCGCGGCTCGGCGAGTGGATGGGCAACCGGGGCAGCCAGAACTGGATCGAGGGCTTCGGCATCTCGCCGAACAGCCTGGTCGACCCGAGCGAGATCGAATACCAGGCGGTGCTCGGCAAGGGCTGGCTGTCGCCCTGGGCGGAGGGCGGCAACTACTGCGGCAGCCGCGGCATGGCGCTGCCGATCCTGGGCTTGCGCGTACGCCTGAAGGGCCAGGCGGCCGAACGGTTCGACGTCCGCGTCAGCGCCAGCTTCACCGACGGCAGCCAGGTCGGGCCGGTCGACGGCACCCACACGGCGGAGTCGCCGGACCTGGCGCCGCTAGAGGCGTTCCTGGTCGAGATCGTGCCGCGCGACGACCTGGCGTCGGACGGCGCCGAGCCCGAGCAGGCGGTGAAGACCCGGGCGGCGCCCCGCCCGGCCGCGAAGCCGTCGCGCGGGGCGCCGGAGCCGGTGAAGCCGAAGGTCGCGGCGCTGAAGCGCGGCGTCCGCCCGCCACTGGACAAGCCCAGCTTGAAGCCGATGCGGGGTGGGGCCGGTGCCATGCCGGCGCGGCACAACGGTCCGGCCGGCAAGGCCGGCAGCAAGGGCCGGCGCTGACGCGACGTCGTGGCCGGACGGCCACGGTGCCGGATAGTGGCCTTATCGGATCGTCAAGCTGTTGCCTGGCATGATGCGGCGATGCACACCCTCCGTTCCTCCGCCCGTGCGCCGAGGGCTCAGCGGCCTCGCTGGGCCGTCCGCGTCGAGACGATGGCGAGCTTGTCTTGAGATACCTGTTCATCCACCAGAACTTCCCGGGGCAGTTCCTGCACCTGGTGCGCCACCTGACCCGACAGGGCGGCCATGAGGTGGTGTTCATCAGCGAGCCGAACGCCAACGTCCTGCCGGGGGTCCGCAGGATCTTCTACAAGATGAGGCGAAGTGCGTCGGCCGAGACGCATCCGGCGGCGCAGGAGTTCGAGGTGGCGATGCTGCGCGCCGAGATGGTAGCGCAGACCGCCCGGAACCTGAAGAACCTCGGTTTCGAGCCCGACATCATCATCGGCCACCATGGCTGGGGCGAGCTGCTCAACATCCGCGACGTGTACCCGGACACGCCGATGCTGGGCTACCTCGAGTTCTATTATCACGTCGACAAGTTCGACGTCGGCTTCGATCCCGAATTTCCGAACGACCCCGCGCTGCACGCGCGCGTCCGGGCCAAGAACGCGGTCAACCTGATCGCGCTCAACATCGCCGGGCAGGGCCAGACGCCGACCCTGTTCCAGAAGTCGACCTATCCCGAATGGGCGCAGGACCGCATCGCGATGCTGCGGGAGGGCGTCGACCTGCAGGCCTGCGCGCCCGATCCGTCGCTGGCGAAGCGGGACTTCGTGCTGCGCAACGTGCTGGTGCGCGCGCACGAGAAGCTGGTGACCTACGTCTCGCGCGACCTCGAGCCGTATCGCGGCTTCCACAGCGTGATGCGGGCGCTGCCGCACATCCTGGACGAGCGGTCCGATGCGCAGGTGGTCCTGGTCGGCGGCGACGGCGTCAGCTACGGCGCGCGGCTGGCCGAAGGCTGCTGGCGCGAGGTGCTGACTGCGGAGCTCGGCAGCCGGCTCGACCTGTCGCGCGTGCACTTCGTCGGCAAGCTCGACTACCAGAGCTACGCCGACCTGCTGAAGCGGTCGGACGCGCACGTCTACCTGACCTACCCGTTCGTCGCCTCATGGTCGTTGCGGGAGGCGCTGGCCTCGGGCTGCGCCATTGTCGGCAGCGATACCGCGCCGGTGCAGGAGTTCATCCGCCATGGCAAGAACGGCCTGCTGGCGCCGTTCCACGACCCCGCCGGCATCGCCGATGCGGTGCTCGAGCTGTTGGAGAACAAGGCGCTGGCGCAGCGCCTGCGCCGCGCCGCGCGCAAGGACGCCGAGCGCACGCTCTCGATGGCGGACTACCTCACGAACTACGAGGCGCTGATCGAGGAGACCATCGCGGCCGCATAAGGCCAGGGGCCCTGCCCCTGGACCCCGCCAAAGGCTCGCCTTTGGAAACCCTTACTTGAAGAATCGGGTCCTAGGGCCGCCGGCCCTAGCGGGGTCCAGGGGCAGCGCCCATGGCCTTGCCTATGCCGTCTTCACGGCCGCCAACGCCTCCCGGATGACCTGCCCCGCCTCCTCTCGGCCGGCCCAGCCGGTGACCTTCACCCACTTCCCCTTCTCGAGGTCCTTGTAGCGGGTGAAGAAGTGCTCGATCGCCTGGCGGGTGATCTCGGGCAGCTGCATCACCTCCTGGATCTCGGTGAACTGGGTGTGCATCTTGTCGTGCGGCACGCAGACGATCTTCTCGTCCATGCCGCTCTCGTCTTCCATCTTCAGCATGCCGATCGGGCGGGCGCGGATCACGGCACCCGGCACCATCGGCGCCGGCGCCAGCACCAGCGCGTCGGCCGGATCGCCGTCGGCGGCGAGCGTCCCGGGGATGAAGCCGTAGGCGGCCGGGTAGGCCATCGGCGTGAACAGGAAGCGGTCGACGAACACCGCGCCGCTCTCCTTGTCGATCTCGTACTTGACCGAGGAGCCGGCCGGGATCTCGATGACGACGTTGATGTCCCATGGGACGTCCTTGCCGGGGCTGATCTTGGAGACGTCCATCGTGCGGTCTTCCTGCGGATTGGCGAGAGGTGCCGGGACCGTATCGGCGCCGCCCGGCTTTGCCAAGCAGACCCGCCTTGCCAACCCAGCCGAGTTGGGCGATCTGATCGCAGGCCTGTGCGCCCGTAGCTCAATGGTCAGAGCGGGCCGCTCATAACGGCTTGGTTGCGGGTTCGAGTCCTGCCGGGCGCACGTCCTCGTTCCGCCCTACCCCACACGCCTATGTCGGGAGCTTCGCCATGGCCGCCTACCAGTATGTCTATGTGATGAAGGACCTGACCAAGGCCTATCCGGGCGGTCGCGAGGTCTTCAAGGGCATCACCCTGTCGTTCCTGCCGGGCGTCAAGATCGGCGTGCTGGGCGTGAACGGCGCCGGCAAGTCGACGCTGCTCAAGATCATGGCCGGCCTCGAGACCGAGTACGGCGGCGAGGCCTGGGCGGCCGAGGGCGTCACCCTGGGCTACCTGCAGCAGGAGCCGAAGCTCGACGAGAGCCTGACCGTGGGCGAGAACGTGGCGCTGGGCTTCGGCCCGCTGAAGCACGCGGTGGACCGCTTCAACGACATCTCGAACCGGTTCGCAGAGCCGATGGGCGACGACGAGATGACGGCGCTGCTGGCCGAGCAGGCGACGCTGCAGGAGCAGATCGAGGCCGGCGACGGCTGGGAACTCGACCGCAAGATCGAGATGGCGCTGAGCGCGCTGGCCTGCCCGCCGGCGGAGAGCCAGGTCACGCAGCTGTCGGGTGGAGAGCGACGCCGCGTGGCGCTGTGCCGGCTGCTTCTCGAGAAGCCCGACATCCTGCTGCTCGACGAGCCGACCAACCACCTCGACGCCGAGAGCGTAGCCTGGCTCGAGCGCACGCTGCGCGACTACCAGGGCACCGTCATGGTGATCACCCACGACCGCTACTTCCTCGACAACGTCACCAACTGGATCCTGGAGATCGAGCGCGGCCGCGGCTACCCATTCGAGGGCAACTACTCGTCCTGGCTGACCCAGAAGCGCAAGCGCCTGCAGCAGGAGGAGAAGGAGGAGAGCGCCCGCAGCCGGGCGCTCGCCGCCGAGCAGGAGTGGATTGGCGCCAGCCCGAAGGCGCGCCAGGCCAAGAACAAGGCCCGCATCCAAAAGTACGAGGAGATGCTGGCGCAGAGCCACGACAAGTCGGGCGGCACCGCCGACATCGTCATCCAGCCGGGCCCGCGGCTGGGCGGCACGGTCATCCAGGCCGAGCAGCTGCGCAAGGCGTTCGGCAACCGGCTGCTGATCGAGGACCTCGACTTCAAGCTGCCGCCCGGCGGCATCGTCGGCGTGATCGGCCCCAACGGCGCCGGCAAGTCCACCTTGTTCAAGATGATCACCGGCGACGACACCCCGGACGGCGGCACGCTGAAGGTCGGCGACACCGTGAAGCTGGGCTATGTCGACCAGTCCCGCAACAGCCTGGACGACACCAAATCGGTCTGGGAGGAGATCTCGGGGGGCACCGACGTGCTCTATCTCGGCAAGCGCGCGGTGCCGAGCCGGGCCTATGTCGGCGCGTTCAACTTCAAGGGCTCGGACCAGCAGAAGAAAGTCGGCATCCTGTCGGGCGGCGAGCGAAACCGGGTCCACCTGGCCAAGATGCTGAAGCAGGAGAGCAACGTCATCCTGCTCGACGAGCCCACCAACGACCTCGACGTCGACACGCTGCGGGCCCTTGAGGACGCGCTGTCGGAGTTCGCCGGCTGTGCGGTGATCATCAGCCATGACCGCTGGTTCCTGGACCGGCTGGCGACGCACATCCTTGCGTTCGAGGGCGACAGCCACGTCGAGTGGTTCGAGGGCAACTTCCAGGCCTACGAGGAGGACAAGCGGCGCCGGCTCGGCGCCGACGCGACGGAGCCGACGCGGATCAAGTACCGGCCGCTGGCGCGCTGACAGCCGGCTCGAGTCTGGCCGCCCCGAGTCTGGCCGCTGAGTCGGGCGGCGATCGGCCGTGTCATCCGCACCGCGCGCCTGGTGCTGGCGCCGGTCGGCTGGCGCGATGTGGACGACATGGCCGCGCTCAAGAGCGATGCCGGCGCGTTCGCGCTGATGCTGGGCGGCGTGCGCGGCCGCGCGCAGGCGGAGGCGGAGATGGCCGAGGACCTCGCCTTCTGGGCTCGACGCGGCCTCGGCATCTTCACGATCCGCGAGGCTGGCCTGTTCCAGGGCATGACCGGCCTGCATGACCGTCCGGACGGGCTGGGGGTGGGCCTGCGGTTCGCGCTGTTCCCCCGCGCACGCGGTCACGGCGTCGCCCGCGAGGCGGCGGCGGCGGCGCTCCGGTTCGCGCACGATGCCGGGGAGGCGCGCGTGGTCGCGGTCGCACGGGAGAGCAACTTCGGCTCGCGCACGGTCCTGGGCGGCATCGGCATGACCGTCTGCGGTCACTTCGAGCGCGACGGCGACCGCATGCTGGTCTACGAGAGCGTGCGCCGGCCGGCCTGATCCCCGCCCGGTCGCTCAGGACGGGCGCGAGACCTGCCGGGTCAGCGCGTTGATCAGCGCCTGCACGCTGTTGCCGTTGTGTGCGAGGTAGCTCGCATAGTCGCTGCGCTGGGTCAGGCTCAGGCTGACGCCCTCGGCGACGATGTCGACCACCTTGGGCGAGCCGCTGGCGTTGCTGATCTTCCACTGCACGTTGGCGGGCGCCTGGCCCGGCCGGTCGATGACCGTGGCCACCATGCTGTCGCCGTCTTCCGTCGTCGCCTGCCCGACCAAGATGCTGACGCCTCTGTAGTCGCCGAGCTTGCCGGTGATGGAGTTGACCAGCACCTGGTGGAACAGGGCGAGGTACTGCTGCTGCTGCGCCGGCGTGGCCTGGCGCCAGAAGCGACCCAGGCAGAAGCGTCCGATCGCCTCCACGTCGACGTCCTGGTTGAGGATCGGCAGCACCGCAGCCTTCTTCTCGGCGGTGCTGCCCGAGCCGTTGACGATCGCGGTCAGCCGGTTGCCGAGCGACTGCAGGAACGCCGTGTCCGACTGCTGCGCGTGCGCGACGGCGATCGGCGACAGTCCCAGCGGCGCCAGCGCGGCGCCTGCGGGCAGGGCGGCCGCGAGCGCCAGGGCGGGCAGGCGAGCGCGGATGATGGTCTTCAGCATGGCGATCCTGCCCCGGGTCATTGGGAATACCAGTCCGGAACCGTCATCCGGTGGTCGTCGCGCACCGCCTTGACCTCGGCGTTGCGGTGCTGCCGGTAGAGACTGCGTATCGTCGCGTACGGGTCTAGCGCATTCCTCTTGATCTGGTCGAGGTCGCCCAGCACCTCGGAGCGGGCGTCGATCACGTCGGCGGCGTAGCGTGCGTCATCCAGGGTGAGCAGCCCATAGCCGCGCGGGACGTAGGTGAACGGCGACAGGCCGATGTCGATCGCGAACCCGGTGGAGTCCCGCGCGGTCGACGGTCCCAGCACCGGCAGGAACAGATATGGCCCCTGCGGCACGCCCCAGACCGCCAGCGTGATGCCGCCGTCGGTGTCGTGGAACGGGTAGCCCCAGCCGGACGCGACGTCGAGGATGCCGCCGATGCCGACGGTCGAGTTGATCAGCAGGCGCATGAAGGTGTCGCCGGCGCGGCGCGGCTTGCCCTGGAACACGTCGTTGAAGAAGCGCGGCCCGGTGGACAGGTTGGTCAGCACGTTGTGGATGCCGGTGCGGCCGGGCAGCGGCACCAGCCAGACATAGGCTTGGGCCACCGGCTTCAGGGTGTAGGCGTCGAGCGTGTTGTCGACCCGGTAGAAGAACCGGTTGGCCGGCTCGTACGGATCGTTGGCCTGATCGAAGTCGGCGCGTGCGGATGGATCGGTCGGCTTGGTCGCGCAGCCGGCGAGGCCGAGCAGACATGCGACGACGCCGCCAAGCCCGGCGAACCGGTTTCGGCGCGGCCGATTGAGAAGGGTATGCAGGCGCATCGATCGACCTCGGCTCGTCCTGCCGGGCGTGGCGTCCCGGACGGCTCCGGGCAGGCGGCGACGCCGACCTGTCCCGGATCCGTTGCTTCATCTTCCTAACATGGCCTGGTAGCGGCGCAAGGCGGCGCTCCCCCGGGACGAAATACCCGTTTGCCGGTCCGGCGGCTTCCCCCTAGGCTTGGCCGACCCATATGCGGGCGTGATAGGTCGCAGCAGGCGTCGGGCCAGCACTTGCCGGCGGCCCTGCATCGATCTCGAGCTTCCGGACCAGCATGAGCGATCTCCAGGACGACATCACGGCGCGGCAGGACAGGCGCCGCGACGACGGCGCCGGCGGGCGGGAGCCGGCCCGTTCGGCCATGCCGGTCCTGGAACGCTGGCTGACCGGACCGCGCGTGGCGGGGCTGCCCGAGGTGAGCGCCGACCGCGCGCCGCCGGTGCTGTCGTTCGAGTTCTTCCCGCCGCGGACCGAGGCGCTGGAGCAGCAGCTCTGGGCCTGCATCCGCCGGCTGGAGACGCTGCGGCCGAGCTTCGTCTCGGTCACCTACGGCGCCGGCGGCTCGACCCAGGCGCGGACTCACGACACGGTGACGCGACTGGTGCGCGAGACCGCTCTGGTGCCGGCGGCGCACCTGACCTGCGTCGGCGCCAGCCGCGGCGCCGTCGACGACGTCGCCCGGCGTTACTGGGACGAGGGGGTGCGGCACATCGTGGCGCTGCGCGGCGACCCCGCGGTCAAGGGCGAGCGGTTCGAGGCGCATGCGGACGGCTACGCCAGCGCCGCCGAGCTGGTGGCCGGGCTCCAGCGCATCGCCCCGTTCGAGATCTCGGTCGCGGCCTATCCGGAGGTGCATCCGGAGGCGGCGGACGCGCAGGCCGATCTCGACAACCTCAAGCGCAAGCTCGACGCCGGCGCCACGCGGGCGATCACACAGCTGTTCTTCGACGCCGGGACCTTCCTGCGCTTCATCGACCGCTGCCTGGCTGCAGGTATCACCGCGCCGGTGGTGCCCGGGATCATGCCGGTCTCGAACTTCGGCGCCGCACGGCGCTTTGCGGAGGCCTGCGGCACGCAGATGCCGGACTGGCTGGTGCGCATGTTCGCCGGCACCGAGACCGATCCGCAGACCCGGCACATGGTCGGCGTGGTGGTTGCGGCCGAGCAGGTCCGGCTGCTGCAGGCGAACGGCATCGACGAGTTCCACTTCTACACGCTGAACCGGCCTGACCTTACCTACGCGGTCGCCCACATCCTGGGCGTCCGGCCCGACCCGTCGGTCGAGGCGACGACGGCTTGAGCCGGCCTGCGGTCAGGCCTGAAGGCTGAGCCGGCTGCCCGGCGCGCTGGCCTGCGACCCGCCGCCGTCGCTGTCGCCGCCGACGGTGCTGACCGAGACGACGTTGCCGTTGGAGTCGCTGACGGTCGTGGTCACGGAGCCGTCGGCGTTGGTGGTGGCGCTGCTGGTCGTGCTCGAGGCGGCGGGGCTGCCGCCACCGGACGCACCGCCGCCGGACACGGTTCCCGAAGATGGGGCGGCGGGCCGGGCGCCGCCCGAGACGGAGGCCAGCAGCGAGGTCGTGGAGCTGGAGGCTAAGCTGATGCTGCCGCTCATGGTCTGGTTCCGGTTGTTGAAGATTGCAGTCACCGTGACCGCCAAACCCTAACCGCCGGTTAAGCCCCGACCCGGCCTGCCGTCATTCCGTCCGCACCGGCGGCACGTGCCAGGCGAGGTTGTGGATCAGGAGTGCGACCAGCCCGGACCAGCCGGTCTGGTGCGATGCGCCGACCCCCCTGCCGGTATCGCCGTCATAGTACTCGTAGAACAGCAGCAGGTCGCGGAAGGCGGGGTCCTCCTGCAGCAGCGTCACGTCGCCATGCACCGGGCGGCGACCGTCGGCGCCGCGGGTGAACAGCCCGACCAGCCGCCGCGAGATCTGCTCGGCCACCTCGCGCAGCGTCGCCTGGTGGTCCGAGCCGGTGGGCAAGGCGATCCGATAGCCGTCGCCGTAGTAGCTATGGAGCCGGAGCAGGCTCTCGACCAGCAGGTAGTTGACCGGCATCCAGACCGGCCCGCGCCAGTTCGAGTTGCCGCCGAACAGCCGCGACGTGCTCTCGGCCGGCTCGTAATCGAGCTCGAAGCCGGCGCCGTTCCAGTCGAAGCGATACGGCGCCGCCTTGTGCGCGCGCGAGACGGCGCGGATGCCGTTCGGCGACAGGAACTCCTGCTCGTCGAGCATGCGCCGGAGCGTGCAGGTCATGCGGTGGGTGCGCAGCAGTGACATCAGGACGGTCCCGCCCTGGCCGGTGCGCTCCCAGGACGAGACCAGGTCGGCGAGATCGGGTCGGTGGCGCAGGAACCAGCGCATGCGTCCGGCGAACGCCGGCAGCCGCTCGATCTCGTCCTGGCGCAGCACGGTCACCGCGTTGAGCGGGATCAGGCCCACCATCGAGCGGGCGCGCAGCGGCACCTTCCGGCCGTCCGGCAGGACCAGCGCATCGTAGAAGAAGCTGTCCTGGTCGTCCCAGAGCGCCTGTCCGTCGGCGGCGGCGATCAGCAGGAAATGCTCGAAGAACTTGGTGGCGACGTCCTCGTAGACCGGGTCCTGCAGGGCGAGCTCGAGCGCGATGTGCAGCATCGCCAGCGCGTACATCGCCATCCAGGCGGTGCCGTCCGACTGCGACAGCGTGCCGCCGGTCGGCAGGGCGGCCGAGCGGTTGAAGATCGCGATGTTGTCGAGGCCGAGGAAGCCGCCCTGGAAGATGTTGCGGCCGTGCTCGTCCTTGCGGTTCACCCACCAGGTGAAGTTCATCGACAGCTTGTTGAACACGCGCTTTAGGAAGGCGTGGTCGGGCCTGCCGCACAGCGCGCGGTCGGTCTCGAACACGCGCCAGGCGGCCCAGGCGTGCAGGGGCGGGTTGGCGTCGCTGAACGACCACTCGTATGCCGGCAGTGCCGCATTCGGGTGCATGTAGCCCTCGCGGGTCAGCAGCAACACCTGGTCCTTGGCGAAGTCCGGGTCGACCAGCGCCAGCACCATGCTCTGCAGGGCGAGGTCCCAGGAGGCGAACCAGGGATATTCCCACTTGTCCGGCATCGAGATGATGTCGGCGACGCTGAAATGCTCCCAATCGGCGTTGCGGCCGTCGCGGCGCGCGGCGGGCGGCGCTGGCTCGCCCGGGTCGCCGTCCAGCCAGCGATGCACGTCGTAGCAGTAGAACTGCTTCGACCACAGCATGCCGGCGAAGGCTTGGCGCTGCACCAGCCGGCTGTCGGCATCGGCGATCGGCCGCTGCAGAACGGCGTAGAACGCGTCGGCCTCGGCCGCGCGGGCGTCGAACACGCCGTCGAAGTCGGCGAACGCGTCGCCGGCATCGGGCGCCGCGGCTCGGAACCGCAGCCGCATCACGTGCTCGGCCCCGGCGGCGATCTCCACCCGGTGCAGGACCGCGCACTTGGTCCCGATGCGCGCCGGGTTCACCGCGCCGGCGCGGCCGCCGACGACGTGGTCGTTGATCCCGTCCTTGAAGAACCCACCCTGGGCCTGCCCGCCCAGGCGATCGACGTTGGTGTCGTTGTCGCAGAACAGCGGCGTGGCCTCGCCCTCGACCGACAGCCGCCACTCTCCCGGGATCAACGGGTGGACCGCCTCGATCTCGTTGTTCGACAGCGCGCGCAGCACCGGCCGGGGGCTACCCTCCGACCACGACCAGATGTTGCGCGACCAGAGCTGCGGCAGCAGCCAGAGCGTGGCGGCATCAGGACCGCGATTGACCACCCGCAGCCGCATCAGGATGTCGTCCGGGGCGGCCTTGGCGTACTCGACGAACACGTCGTGGTAGCGGTTCTCCGCCAGCGCGCCAGTGTCCAACAGCTCGTATTCCGGCTGGTCCTGGCCGCGACGCGCGTTCTCCCGGACCAGCTCCGAATAGGGATAGGCTCCTTGCGGATACTTGTAGAGCATGCGGGCATAGGAATGGGTCGGCGTGCTGTCGAGGTGGTAGTAGAGCTCCTTTACGTCCTCGCCGTGGTTGCCCTCCGCGTTGGCGAGCCCGAACAGCCGCTCCTTCAGGATCGGATCGCGGCCGTTCCACAACGCCACCCCCAGGCACCAGCGCAGGCGCCGGTCGCCGAAGCCTCCGATGGCGTCCTCGCCCCAGCGGTAGGCGCGGCTGCGCGCGTGGTCGTGCGGGAACGAGGTCCAGGCCTCGCCGTCGGCGCTGTAATCCTCCCGCACCGTGCCCCACTGGCGATCGCTGAGATACGGCCCCCATTCCTTCCAGCTGCCGTCCACCCGGTCGGCCAGCAGGCGGCCGCCCTCGAGAGTGTCGAAAATCGCGGGCGCCGCGACGGCGTCCGTGGGACTCAACGGACGAGGCCCGCAACCGCCTCGATGCGGCGGCGGGTGCCGGCATCGGCCTGCCCGTTCACCGTCTCCGGACGCCAGTGCCGCTGGAACGCGGTCAGCACCACCGCCAGCGGCGTGTCCAGGGCACCCGCCTTGGCGACGTCGTAGCCGATCCGCCGCAGCTGCGCGCGCAAAACCGCCATTGTCCCGGCATCCGAGCAAGGGTCGCCGGTGCCGGCGTCCGGGACGTCGCCCGGATAGGCGCCGATGCCGGCGGCGGCGAGCCGGGCCCAGGGAAACAGCTCGCCCGGGTCCTGCTTGCGGTCCGGGGCCACGTCGCTGTGCGCGACCACGCGCAGCGGCGGGATCGGATGGCGCGACAGCACCGCACGGCAGAGGTCCTGGACGGCGTCGAGCTGAGCTTCGGGGAACGGGCGGTAACCCCATTCATGGCCGGGGTTCACGATCTCGATGCCTATCGAGCTGTCGTTCAGCATCGAGCGGCCCTGCCAAAACGAGATGCCGGCATGGGCGGCGCGCAGCGCCTCCGGCACCAGCCGGAACACCCGCCCGTCCTCCTCGACCACGTAATGCGCGGACACCTGCGCCTGGCTGTCGCGCAGGCGATCGAGCGCCGCCCGGCCCGACTGCATGCCGGTGTAGTGCAGCACCAGCGTGTCGACCACCGCGCCTGCGTCTCTCGCGCGGCAGTTCGGGCTGGGCAGATCGATGACATCTTCCATGCGTCAGAGCCCCCGGTCGCGCTTGATGCGGTCCCAGGCCGCGTTGACGCGCGCCACCCGGTCCGAGGCGCCGTGGATGTCGGCCGGCTTGGCGCCGCGCGCCGCCAGCGAGTCCGGATGGATCTCGCGCATCAGCCGGCGCCATGTGGACCGCACCTCCTCGTCGCTGGCGTTGCGTGCGACGCCCAGTACGGCATAGGCGTCCGGCTCGTTCGCCGCCGGGCGCGCGGCATTGGTCTCGGCGCGGTCCCAGGCGCCATGGCCCAGCCCGAACGCGTGGTGGACGCGGCCGAGGAAATCGAGCTCGGCGCGGTTGGGCTGGCCGTCGGCGCGGGCGATCTGGAACAGCGCGGCCAGCACCTCCTCCAGCACCGTGGGCTGGTCGGCGAAGGTGCGGCCCAGCTCCTCGGCGAACGGCATGTAGTCGTCGGTGCGGGTGCGGGCCTGGTCGAACAGCCGGCCGACCTCGCTGGTCGACTCGAGCGGAATGCGGAAGCTGCGCTTGAAGCTGTCGATCTCGCGCCGGTTCACCGGCGCGTCGCACTTCGCGAGCTTGGCCGACAGCACTACGACCACGATTGCGAACAGCTGGTCGCGCTTGCCGGTCACCGCAGCGACCTTGGCGGCCACCCGCAGCGCCGCGTTGTTCGGGTCGGGCGTCAGCCGGTCGCGCGGCTCGGCACCGAGGAAACCGGTGCCGCCCCATGACCCCCAGCCTCCGGCCGGCGGGTCCAGCAGGGCGCCGCGATCCGCGGCATGGCCGAGCGCCGTGCCGAGCACGGCGCCGAGCGGGCCGCCCATCGCGAACCCCGTCACGCCCCCGAACAGCTTGCCCCAAATGGCCATGTCCTTCCCGTATCACACCCGGGTCAGATACGCAGGGCTTGGGTCATCGTTCGTGGGCGAGGAAGGCCAGGGCTCCGCCGTGGACCCGCCAAGGGCCGGTGGCCCTTGGATCCCGACTCAGAAAAAAGAGGGTGTTGTGGCTCCACACTTGTCGAAGGGATTTCAGAGGCTCCGCCTTTGATGGGGTTCAAGGGGCAAAGCCCCTTGCTTTCCTTGCACCTAGCGGCGGCCGGGACGATCGTTGCACACGGTGTGCGCGAGGCGCAGCAGCCGGGTGGCGCTGGCGGGCAGGCCGGCGCGGTGCGCTTCCTCGGCGAGCGAGAGCAGCTGGTGCGACAGCATCAGCGGGCTGACGACGGTGCCCTGGCGGTCGGCGAAGGCGGTGGGGCTGGTGATGTGCATCGGAGTTCTTCCTGTCTGGTGGCGCCGTCCTGGTGCCGCGAGAGGGACACTGACCCCGAAAGGTTAACGGGTTCTTAAGCGCCCGGAAGTTTTTCGTTGCGGAGTTGCAACGCCAGCACCCGCAGCGCCGAGGCGAGGCCGCGCCGCGGGTCGCGGACCGCATCCTCGGCCGCTACCAGCTGGACCAAATTCTGCCCGCGCGCGGTGGCCAGCGCGTCGAGGGCGGTCCAGAACTCCGGCTCCAGGGCGACGCTGGTGCGGTGGCCGGACAGCGACAGGCTGCGCTTCCTCAGCATCCATCCGCCAGGCGCGCGCAGGCCCAACTCGCCGCTTCCGCCACCACCGGGTCCGGATCGCCGGCGAGGTCCGCCGCCACCGGCAGCAGAGCCGGCGAGCTCGAGTTGCCTATCGCGATCAGCACGTTGCGCACGAAGCGGTCGCGGCCGATCCGCTTGATCGGCGAGCCCGAGAACAGGCGGCGGAAGCCGGCATCGTCGAGCCCCGCGAGCTCGGCCAGGCGCGGCGCCGAGAGGTCGTCGCGCGCCTGCAGCTTCGCGGTGCGGCCGACGGCGGCAAAGCGGTTCCACGGACAGACCGCGAGGCAGTCGTCGCAGCCGTAGATGCGGTTGCCCATGGCGACGCGGAACTCGTGCGGAATCGGCCCGGCGTGCTCGATGGTCAGGTACGAGATGCAGCGCGTGGCGTCGAGCCGATAGGGTGCGGGGAAGGCATTGGTCGGGCAGGCGGCAAGGCAGCGCGTGCAGCTGCCGCAGCCGCCGGCGCGGAGCGGGGTCTGCGGCAGGACCAGCGAGGTGTAGATCTCGCCCAGGAACAGCCAGGAGCCGTGGTCGCGCGAGACAAGGTTGGTGTGCTTGCCCTGCCAGCCCAGGCCGGCGCGGGCGGCCAGCGGCTTCTCCATCACCGGCGCGGTGTCGACGAACACCTTGACCGCTTGGGGCCCGTCCGCCTGCGCGACGATGAACTGCGCCAGGTGCTTGAGCATGCCCTTCAGCACGTCGTGGTAGTCGCGGTGACGGGCATAGACCGAGATGCCGCCGCGGTCGGGCCGCTGCTGGACCGCCAGCGGGTCGTCCGGCGGCGCGTAGGAGAGGCCTAGTGCCACCACGCTGCGCGCCTCCGGCCACAGCGACCGCGGCTGCGCGCGCTGCTCGGTGCGCTCGGCGAGCCAACCCATCTCGCCGTGCTGGCCGGCTGCCAGGAAGTCGATCAGCCGCAGCCGCGCCTCCGGGCCGAGCTCGGCGGCGGTGATGCCGAACGCGTCGAAGCCAAGCGCCAGGGCGCGGTCGCGGATGCGGTCGTGCAGCGGCGCGGTCACGCGGCGGCCGCGTCGCCGGCCGACCAGCCGGACCGAAGTACGGCGGCATGGTCGCCAAGCCGCCGCTCGACGATGGCCGCGCGCATCCCCCGCATCAGGCGCTGGTAGTAGGCGAGGTTGTGCCAGGTCAGCAGCATCGGCCCCAGCATCTCGCCGGCGCGGAACAGGTGGTGCAGGTAGGCGCGGCCGTGACGGGCGCAGGCGGGGCAGGGGCAGTCCGGCTCCAGCGGCGCCGGGTCGCCGGCGTGGCGGGCGTTGCGCAGGTTCAGCGTGCCGCGGCCGGTATAGGCGCGCGCGGTGCGGCCGGCGCGGGTCGGCATCACGCAGTCGAACATGTCGATGCCGCGCTGCACCGCGCCCAGCAGATCGTCCGGGGTGCCGACGCCCATCAGGTAGCGCGGCCGGTCCCCCGGCAGCAGCGGCACGGCGGCGTCCAGGGTGGCCAGCATCAGCGCCTGGCCCTCGCCGACCGCGAGCCCGCCCACGGCGTAGCCCTCGTAGCCGATCGCCCGCAGCGCCCGCACGCTCTCGGCGCGCAACGCGGGCTCGGTGCCGCCCTGCACGATGCCGAACTGCGCATAGCCGTCCCGCGGCACGAACGCGTCGCGCGAGCGGGCGGCCCAGCGCATCGACAGCCGCATCGAGGCGGCGACGGCCTCGACCGGCGCCGGCAGCGCCGGGCATTCGTCGAGGCACATGGTGATGGTGGCGTCGAGGGCGTGCTGGATCGCGGTGGAGCGCTCCGGGGTGAGCCGGTGCTCGGAGCCGTCCAGGTGCGAGCGGAAGGTGACGCCGTCCGCGTCCAGGCGCCGCAGCGCCCCCAGCGACATCACCTGGTAGCCGCCCGAATCGGTCAGGATCGGGCCCGGCCAGTCCATGAACCGGTGCAGGCCGCCCAGCGTCCGCACCCGCTCCGCGCCCGGCCGCAGCATCAGGTGGTAGGTGTTGCCGAGCACGATGCCGGCGCCGGTCGCGCGCACCGCGTCGGCGGTCATCGCCTTCACGGTGCCGGCGGTGCCGACCGGCATGAAGGTCGGCGTCGGCACCACGCCGTGCGCGGTGTGCAGCTGCCCGGCCCGGGCGGCACCGTCGGCGGCCTCGGCCTGCCAGCGGAAGCCGCTCAAACCGCCGGCTCCAGCAGGCAGGCATCGCCGTACGAGTAGAAGCGGTAGCCCTCCGCGATGGCATGCGCGTAGGCGGCGCGGATGCGGTCCTGGCCGGCGAAGGCGCAGACCAGCATGAACAGGGTCGAGCGCGGCAGGTGGAAGTTGGTCAGCAGCAGGTCCGCAGCGCGGAAGCGGTGGCCGGGCAGGATGAACAGGTCGGTGTCGCCGTCGAACGCGCGCATGCGGCCGTCGGCGCCGGCGGCGCTCTCCAGCAGCCGCAGCGAGGTGGTGCCGACGGCGACGATGCGGCCGCCGTGGTCGCGAGCGGCGTTGATCGCGTCCGCGGCCGCCTGCGTGACGACGCCGCGCTCGGGGTGCATCCGGTGCGCCGACACCGCGTCCTCCCGCATCGGCAGGAAGGTGCCGGCGCCGACATGCAGCGTGACGCTCGCTTGCGACACGCCGCGGGCCTGCACCGCGTCCAGCAGCGCCGGGGTGAAGTGCAGCCCGGCGGTGGGGGCGGCGACGGCACCGTCCTTGCGCGCGAACACCGTCTGGTAGTCGGCCGCGTCGGCGTCGGTGGGGCCGGCCGGACGCTCGATGTAGGGCGGCAGCGCCAGCCGGCCGGCGTCGCGCAGGAAGGCGTCGAAGGCGGCGCCTTCCGCCGAGAAGCGCAGCGCCGCGGTCCCGTCCCCGCCCAGCGCCGCCACCGTCGCGGTGACTGCGCCGCCGTCGAAGCGCAGCAGGTCGCCAGGACGCAGCCGGCGAGCGTTGCGCACCAGCGCATGCCAGCCGCCATCGGGCAGCGGACGGTCCAGGGTGACGCCGACGCGCGCCTCGCCGCGCCGGGCCCTAAGCTGGGCCTGGATCACGCGGGTGTCGTTGGCGACCAGCAGGTCGCCGGCGCGCAGCAGGGCGGGCAGGTCGCGCACCCGGAGGTCGGCGTCGCCATCCACCCCGACATGCAGCAGCCGCGCCGCCTCGCGCGGGCGCGCCGGCGCCTGCGCGATGCGGTCGCGCGGCAGGCTGAAGTCGAACTCCGAGGCGAGCAGCGTCATGCGGGCAGGATTTAGGTCCTGCGGTGGGCCACGACCAGCGTCGTGATCCTGGCGCGATCTGTGAGGACGTGGTGTGACGGCGCGCCATGCCCCCGACCGTCGACCTGTCCCGTCCGCTCTGGCGGAGCTTCCTCGCCTTCCTCGGGCCGATGATGCTCAGCAACATCCTGCAGGCGCTGTCGGGCACCGTCAGCAGCATCTATCTCGGCCAGATGATCGGCCCGGACGCGCTGGCCGCCGCCGGCGTGTTCTTCCCGATCGTGTTCTTCTTCATCTCGCTGGTGATCGGCATGGGCGCCGGCGCCTCGGTGCTGATCGGGCAGGCCTGGGGGGCGGGGGACCGGGACCAGGTCAAGCGCGTCGCCGGCACCACGCTCGGCGCCGCGCTGCTGGTCGGGCTCGCGATGGCGGCGGCGCTGACGCCGGCGGCGGGCTGGATGCTGCGCGGGCTGGCGACGCCGCCGCGCGTGCTGCCGGGCGCCATCGCTTATGCCGGCGTGATCCTGGCCTTCAGCCCGGTGTTCTTCGCCTTCCTGCTGATGACCCAGCTGCTGCGCGGCGTCGGCGACACGGTGACGCCGCTCTGGACGCTGGCGCTGTCGATCGCGATCGCGGTGGTGCTGACGCCGGCGCTGATCCGCGGCTGGCTCGGCCTGCCCCGGCTCGGCGTCGCCGCCGCCGCCTGGTCGGCCGCGATCTCGTGGACCGTCACGACCGCCTGGCTGATGCTGCACCTGCGCCGCCGCCGCCATCCGCTGGCGCCGGACGCGATCTTCCTCGGCGCGATGTGGCCGCGGCTGTCGATCCTGCGGGTGGTGCTGCGGCTGGGCATCCCGTCGGCGTTGCAGATGGTGATGATGGCCCTGGCGGAGATGGTGCTGCTGGGCCTGGTCAACCGCTTCGGGGCGGCGGCGACCACCGCCTACGGCGCGGTGAACCAGGTGCTCGCCTACACCCAGTTCCCGGCGCTGTCGGTGGCGATCACGGTGACGATCCTGAGCGCGCAGACGATCGGCGCCGGCCGCGTCGATCGTCTGGCGGCGATCCTGCGCGCCGGCCTGCTGATCAACCTGCTGCTCACCGGCACGCTGGTGCTGCTGGCCTACTTGTTCTCGGGCAGCCTGGTCCGGCTGTTCGTCGCCGACGCGGCGATCCGCCTGCTGACGCAGCGGCTGCTGCACATCGTGCTGTGGAGCGCCGTGGTCTATGGCGCCGCTTCGATCCTGTCCGGGCAGATGCGGGCCAGCGGCGACGTGATGGTGCCGACCGCGCTGTCGATCCTGGCGATCCTGGCGGTCGAGGTGCCGGTCGCCTGGGTGCTGAGCGGCGCGATCGGGATCGATGGCGTCTGGATCGGCTATCCTGCGAGCTTCGTCGCCATGTTGCTGCTGCAGTATGGGTACTTCCGGCTGCGCTGGCGGCACCAGCCGATTGCCCGGCTGGCGTGATTGCATGAGGAAGCAAGGCCAGAGGCTTTGCTCCTAGACCCCACTGAGGCCGCGGGCCCTAGGCCCCGATTCGTTAGGGTTAGGCCTTCATGCCGGGACGGTCTCCTTAACGAATCGGGGTTTGAGGCCCGCGGCCCCAACGAGTCGAGGGCAGCGCCCTGACCTTCTCCTCGCGGAGATAGCGGCCGGCAGCCGTTGGTGGCAGAACCGGCGGGGTGACAACGACCCTCCAGTCCGCGAGCCGCCGGCGCGCCCGGTTCTGCACCGGCTCGATCCTGCGGCACACCGTGGTGATGGCCGGCACTGGGGCGATCGGGCTGGTGGCGGTGTTCGTCGTCGACCTGCTCAACCTGTTCTACATCTCGCTGCTCGGCGACCGCGCGCTCACCGCCGCGATCGGCTTTGCCGGCGCCGTCGGCATGCTGCAGCTGTCGATCTCGATCGGCATGTCGATCGGGCTCGGCGCCGTGGTGTCGCGCCTGATCGGCGCCGAGCGACACGCCGAGGCGCGCGCGGTCGCGACCTCGGCGCTGGTGGTGATGGCCGCGATCATGCTGGTGATCGGGCTCGCCACCGTGGCGCTGCTGTACCCGATCCTGCGCCTGCTCGGCGCCGGCGGCGACAGCATGGCGGCGGTGGCGCGCTACGTCCGCATCGTCTCGCCGTTCCTGCCGCTGATCACCCTGGGGATGGGGTTCTCGGCGCTGCTGCGCGCGGTCGGCGCCGCGCGGCGCTCGATGACGGTGACGCTGTGGGGCGCTGCGGTCGCCGCCTGCCTCGATCCGGCGCTGATCCTGGGGCTGCATCTGGGGCTGGTGGGTGCCGGGCTCTCCACTGTGGCGTCCCGCGGCACCGCGGCGCTGCTGGGGGGCTTGAGCGCCCGGCGGCACGACATGCTGCAATGGCCGGCCCCACGACGGCTGCTGCCGGACGCGCGGCTGGCGGCGCGGGTGGCGATGCCAGCGATCCTGACCAACCTCGCCACCCCGGTCGGCGGCGCCTACGTCACCCATTCGCTGGCCGGCTTCGGGCTGGCGGCGGTGGCGGGCCAGGCGACCATCGACCGTATCACGCCGGTAGCGTTTGCCTTCATCTTCGCGCTGACCGGGTCGGTCGGACCGATCATGGGCCAGAACATGGGCGCTGGGCTGATCGGGCGGGTGCGCGAGACGCTGCGCGCGTCGCTGCTGCTGGTGCTGGGCTGCGTGCTGGCGATGTGGGCGCTGCTGGCGCTGTTCCAGGACCAGGTGGTCGCGCTGTTCTCGGCCACCGGCAATACGGCCGTGCTGATCCACGTGTTCTGCTCGCTGACAGTGGCGGGCTTCCTGTGGGTGGGGGCGCTGTTCGTGGCCAACGCCGCGTTCAACAACTTGGGCTTCCCGCTGCTCTCGACGCTGTTCAACTGGGGCCGCGCCACGCTGGGGACGATCCCGTTCGTCGCCATCGGGCGGCAGTATGGCCCGGTTGGCGTGCTGCTGGGCCAGGCCTCCGGCGGCATCGTGTTCGGCACGCTGGCCGCGATCACCGCCTTCGTGGTGACGCGCCGGCTGCGGCCGAACCCGGCCGGGCCGGGAGCGATGTTCGACATTCCCGGAGGTACGGGCAAGGCGGCGATGGCCGAGCTGTCGGAGCTGCAGGGCCGGGAGCCGTCCTGAGCGGCAGGCATTGCCCCCGCGTCCCGTCCGGGAGTCGCCGGAACAGCCGCCCAAGGCATTATCCGATCGGACGGGATTGCTCAATCGGAGAAAGATGCTTGCAAAGACAATAAACTAGAGCATGATCCTGAACCTATGCAATCGGATCACGCTCTAGAGCCCCATGTCGAGGCCCGCCTTGCGGGCGGCCTCGCGTTCCCTGGCCAGCGCGCGCTGGACGCTGGGCCGTGCCCGCACCCGCTCGGCGTGACCGAGCAAGCCGGGGTAGTGCTCGAGTGGGAAGCCGCCCAGCGCCGCCGTGCTGTAGGCCCAGTAGAGATAGACGTCGACGATCGACCAGCGCTCGCCGTACCACCAGCCGTCGCCGATCCGCGCCGCCATGGCGGCGCATTCGTGCGCGAACTTCTCGGTGCCATCGGCCTTGATGCCGTCGGTCTCGCCCTTGGTGTAGCGGACTGGGGCGCGCACCTGGCGCACGATCGGATGGATGGTGCTGGAGCACCACACGAGGTCGGTCAGGCCCTGGTTGTCGCGGATCGGATCGTCGTGATGCGGCAGCAGTCCGGCGGCGCCGTGCTGCCGGTCGAGGAAGAACAGGATCGCCGCGTTCTCGGTCATGACCTGGCCGTCATGCACCAGCGTGGGCACCTTGCCCTTTGGGTTGAGCTCCAGATACTCGGGCCGCTTCTGCCCGCCGGCGCCGAGGTTGACGAAGCGGTCGGTGAAGGCGAGGCCGATTTCCTCCAGCGCGGTCATCGTGACCCGCGAGCAGGAGCCCGGACATTGGAACAGGATCGTCTCGGCCATGGGTGCTGCCTCGTATTGCGTGACGAAGCATAGGTTGGTATCCCGCCGCGATCCAGGCGTTCGGACCGTGGTGCGCCACAAGTCGTCCACCGTGAGCGTCCTGCCGCATCACCTGCGGCAGCTCGAGGCCGCTTTGACCGATCGCGATCTCGCCGGCGGCGCCATGCTGCCCACCGAGCTCGACGGCTTCATCGCCGGGCTCCTTGTCTGCCCGGAGGCGATCACCCGATCCGAATGGCTCGGCGTGGCCCTGGGGACCATGGAGGCTGTGGATGCGGCCGGACGGCCGGACTGCGTCCGCCTGGCGCTCGCGCATCACGACAGCGTCGCCCTCGCCCTCGCCCTCATCCCCGCCTTTGCCTCCGCCCTCGCGTTCGACCCGACCGACCATTACGCGCCGGTGCTGGACGTCGATCCCGTCAGTGGCGAGCTCCTCTGGGAGCTGTGGGCGGACGGGTTCGGGCGCGCCATGGCGCTCCGCCCCGACGCCTGGCCGGCGGTGGCGCAGGACCAGGCGGAGCGAGAGGCCGCGACGGCGCTGGCCGGCCTGGAGGGGCTGGTGGCGCTCGCCACCCGCGTCGGCGGGACGGATCCGGACGCGCTGCCGGTCGCCGCCCTCACCGCGGCGGCGCCGGCACTGATCCCCGGCTGGATCGAGGCGCTGGCCCGCCGGCGGCTGCGGCAAGCGGCGCGGGCCGGACGCTGCCGTTGCGGCTCGCACCGATCCTACGGGATGTGCTGCGGCCTCAACTGAGCCTCTCGATTGGAACTTGAGGGCTTAGGCGAACAGGCTGTCCGGCAGCCAGGGCCGGTGCGCCTCCAGCAGCTCGTCGACCAGGTGCCCGATCTGGTCGGGATCGAGTTCGGCCGCGGTGTGCGGATCTAGCATGGCGGCGTGATAGACGTGCTCGCGGCGACCGGTCAGCGCCGCCTCGACGGCGAGCGACTGCACGTTCACGTTGGTCTGCATCAGCGCCGCCAGCTGCGGCGGCAGCGGGCCGACGCGGACCGGCCGCAGCCCGTTGCCGTCGACAAGGCACGGCACCTCGACGCAGGCGTCGCGGGGCAGGTTGTCGATCAGGCCGTCGTTGGGGACGTTGCCGTACACCACCGCCGGCTGCCCGGTCTCGATCGCGTTGATGATGCGCCCACCGTATTCGTTGCTGGGGCGCACGGAGATTGGCCGCGACGGGTCCTGCAGCCGACGCCGCTGCTCCTCCCAGTCGGCGATCTGCAGCTCGCAGCGGCGCGGATACTCGTCGAGCGGGATGCGGAGCCGGTCGATGAGGTTCTCGCGGCCGCGGCCGATGTACCACGGCACATACTCGGCGAAGTGCTCGCTTGATTCCGTAACGAAATAGCCCAGCCGCCGCAGCACGTCGTAGCGCACCTGGTCGTGCGGCGGCATCCGTCCCGTCGCCCCCACCTCGCGGAGGCGCGGGTAGAGGTCCTCAGCTCCGCACCGGAAGCGGAGGTAGAACGCCATGTGGTTGATGCCGGCGGCTAGGTAGTCGACCGCCTCCAGCGGCACGCCGACCGCCTGCGCCAGCTCCGCCGCGGTGCCCTGCACGCTGTGGCACAGACCCACGGTGCGGACCCGGCTGCTGCGGGCGAGCGCCCAGCAGTTCATCGCCATCGGGTTGACGTAGTTGAGGTGCAGCACGTCCGGACAGCACCGCTCCATCTCGCGAACCATGCCGGTCAGCACCGGGATCGTCCGCAGCGCCCGCATGATGCCGCCGATGCCGAGCGTGTCGCCGATGGTCTGGCGGAGGCCGTAGCGGTTCGGGATGTCGAAGTCGGTCACCGTGCAGGGCCGGTAGCCGCCGACCTGGATCATGTTGATGGCGTAGTCGGCGCCGTCGAGCGCCCGGCCCAGCTCCGTCGTCGCCTCGATCCGCGCCTGCACGCCGAGCGCCTGCACGATGCGGGCGGCCACCGCGGCCGAGGTCTGCAGCCGTTCCGGGTCGATGTCGTGCAGCAGGATGTGGCTGGCCGACAGCGCCGGCTCGCTCAGGATGTCGCCGAGCAGGTTCTTAGCGAACACCGTGCTCCCGGCGCCGATGAAGGCGATGCGCCGCGGCCGCGTCGGACCGGCCCTGGGCCGAAGGACGGCGCTGGTCGTAGTCGGCGTGATCCAGGGTGCCTCGGGCCTGGCCTCGAGCCGGCGCAGCCGATCCATGGCATGGTCATGCAGGGCCTGCTCGCGCACCGGCGGGAAGATCTCGAGCGGCCGCTCCAGCCCGGCGGCGTCGACCGCGACGATCGCCACGCCGCCGCCCAGCAGCTCGTCGGTGGTGGCCACCTCCGAGCAATCGAGCGTGAAGGCGGCCCGGATGGCGGGATCATGGGTGATGTCGAGCCGCGGGCCGGACGGCTCGGTCCGCGCCAGCAGGTCGCCACCCCGGCGCGCCTCGATCCGCAGGTCGTCGGCATAGCGGCCGTCGCCGCTGCGGACCGCCCAGCCGCTGATCAGCCCGGGCAGGCCGAAGCCGTCGATCGCGCCGAAGATCTCCATGACGGGTGGCATCTCCTTGATCTGCCGCGATCAGTCCGGCTCAGTGCTGACGGGGCGGGTCGCGGTCCATCATCTCGGACAGGATGCCGCCGAGGCGGGCGTGGTAGTCGTCGCGGTTGTGCTCGGTCTCGATGCGGGCCAGCGCGCCGTCGCGGATGGAGCCCCACAGCTCCGCATCCTCGTACAACCGCACGACGCGGTCGGCGAAGCGGGCGGCGTCGTCGGTGCCGCCGGACAGGATCTCGACCCCGTCGGTCCAGCCCACCTGTCGGCACAGCAGCTCGGTCGCCACCACCGGCAGCCCGTACGAGGCCGCCTCGTGCACCTTGAACGGGATGCCGCCGGCGAAGCGTGTCGGCGCCACGAACACCCGGTGGTGGTCGTACAGCGCGGGCAGGTCGCTCACCGCGCCGACCAGCTCGACCCGGCCGTCGCGCCCGAACGGCGTCATGTCGACGTGGCGGGCGGCGTAGCCGGCGATGGTGAAGCGCGCGTCCGGCGGCAGCCGGTCACGCAGCAGCGGCATCACCGCATCCAAGAACCAGGTGAGGCTGTCGTAGTTGGGGCTGTCCTCCTCGTGGAACGCGCCCAGGAACAGCAGGCCTGCCCGCTGCGCCCAGTCGGACAGCGTCGGCGCCGGCTCCTTCATGTGACCGAGCACGGCGATGTTGGCGTGGCCGGCCTGCCGGACCAGTGCTGCGTCGCGCTCGTTCACGGCGACGATCTTCTGGCAGAAATAGGCGCAGGCGAGCTCCTCGCGGAGCATGGTCTCGAAGTCGCGCTCGAGGCCGAGCCCCAGCACGCGGGCCCGCTCGGCCGTGCGCGGCGCGCTGATCGCCTCGGTGTCGAGCACCAGCCCGTGCTCGGGCAGGGACGACGAGCTGTCGCCCAGGATCGGCAGCAGCCGCTCCAGGTTGTGCGTGCGCCCGATCCAGACGATGTCGTAATAGCCGCCGCGCTCCTCGATGAAGCCCTGCAGCTGGTCGAGGCCGCGGTCATAGAGCACCTCAACCGTCTCGGGAAAGTCGGCCAGCGTGTCCATGATCGGGGCGGTGGTGGGAAAGATCGGATAGACGCCGACATGGTAGCCGAGCGCCGCCATCGCCCAGACGATGTCGTTCGAGCGCACGTAGCCGGAGCCCAGGTCGCGCATCGGCACGCGGTCCTCGATCAACAGGATGCGGCCGCGCCCGTCCTTAGGCGAGCGCGCGAACAGCGCGTTGCGCGGCCGCGGCGGCGACTTGTAGCGCAGCCAGTCGCGGTGCTTCTCGACGAAGATCTTGCGGTTGCGCTGGATCATCCGCGCCGAGCGGGCCGAGGTGGAGGAGCCGAACTCGATGTGATGGATCACCACCATCGGGTCGTAGACCACGCGGTAGCCGGCCTTGCGCAGCCGCACGCAGAGATCCGTCTCCTCGTAGTAGGCCGGACGGAAATCGTCATCGAAGCCGCGCAGCTCCTTCAGCACCGAGGCTCGCACCATCAGGAAGGCGCCCGAACAGAAGTCGACGTCGCGCAGGAAGTTGGCCTCGGGCACGCTGGGATCGGCATCGCGCAGGTAGCCCGCGGTCGAACCGTCGCGCCAGACGATCGATCCAGCCTCCTGCAGCAGGCCGTGCGTGCGGATGAACTTGGCGCCGACCGCGCCGATGCGCGGATCGGACTGCAGCCGCTCGAGGGCGAGCTGCACCGACCTGAAGCCCAGCGTCACGTCGTTGTTCAGGTAGAGCACGGCCGGTCCGGTGACGTAGGGCAGCGCGGTGTTGCAGGCCTCGACGAAGCCGGCGTTGCGGTCGAAGCGGATCAGGCGGGCACCACGCACGTAGCGCCCGATGCGGCGCGTCTCGTCGCGCGAGCCGGAATCGACCAGGATCAGCTCGATGTCGCCGGCATGGCAGCTGCGCAGCGAGGCCAGCGCGCTCATGGTCAGCGCGAACTGGTTGTGCAGCACGATGATGACGCTGACCGTCGGCTCGCCGGACACGGCGAAGTCGAGCCGGATGCGCGCGAACTGAGCCAGCGAGACCTCGGCCATGCGCGCGAACAGCTGCTTGCCCTGCGCCTCCTGGACCGGGGCCGGGATCAGGCCGGCGGTCTCGGCGGCGCGCCGGGCCAGCCAGTGCGTAAAGGCGTCGGGGAAGTCGCCGCGCTCGATCTCGGCCTGCACCCGGAGCGAGCGGAAGTGCCCGACCAGGTCGACGTCGGCGTGCGGGCGGCGGCGCTCGGCGGCGCCGTGGCGTACGAAGTGCTCGTAGGTATTGCGGAACGCGCCGCCAGCGACGGCATCGAGCACGTCCGGATAGGTCCTGCCGTAGAACTGCTCGGAGAACCACTCCACCCCCTGGTAGAGCATCGGGCTCGGGTTGCACAGGAAGTGCTGCAGCGCGCAGCTCCACTGCCCGCGGTCGATCTCGTCCTGCACCTCCGGGTAGGTCCGCAGGTACCAAGCCGGATCGAAGTACCAGGACAGCCGCGCGCTGCTCCCGGCCCGGCAGCCATCGGTCAGGAAGCGCTCGAACGGGCCGCCCAGGCTCCTCTGCGCGGCGGCGCCCTCCTCAACGTTCTGCGCGTAGAGCTGCGGGTCGAAGAACCGGCTGGCCGACCGGTTCTCGGTGTCGCCGATCGTCAGGTAGTGATCGTAGCCGTTGAGGAGCTGCAGCCGGTCCAGCAGGCCGTGCGTGATGTCCGGGCTCCTGCTCAGGTAGTGCGCCTCGTCGAACAGCCAGTGGGGCGAGCGCCCGTGGTAGCCGTCGGTGCAGTAATGCTCGAAGCCGGACCGCGCGCCGCCGGCGGCGACATGCGCCGCCACGTCCGGATAGGCCGACAGGTACCAGGTCTCGTCAAAGAACATGTTCGGCGAATGGCCGAGCCTGCATCCGATCTCGAGGTGGTACTGTTCGGCGGTGGCGGCGAGCCCGGCGGCGATCGGCCCAGCCACTTCCGGATATTGCGCCAGGTACCAGTGCTCGTCGAACCGTTTCCAGACCGGCTGTCGCAACGGGGCAGGCTGCTCGTTGATCGGCGACCCGTAGGGATGATGGACGATCTCGTCGATCCAGATCGCAACCGCCGTCGTTTCAGAGTCGTCCACCGCTGCGCTCCGTCCGTCAGCTCGTCCGGCAGGGGCCTGCCCGTCGAGCTCAACGTCAGACACGTAAAACATTACGCGACGAGGTCGGTGTCGTGCAAGGCGGGACACCGGGCGCGCCTGCCGTCCGCCCGGGGACCCGGGGCCGATCAGAAGTCGGGTCGGCCTGCCGGACGCGACCACCCGCAGCCGGATCGGCCCGGGCACTGCTGTTTCTCCGACAGCCCGTCTTCAGCACTTTAAGTTCAAGCGACAGAATGGAATACCGGACATGATCTGGCACCGTAACAGCCGTGCGGATCGGCCTGCCAGGACTGCGCGGCTGCAGTGGCCGCGGCGCTGCGTGCCCGGCACCCAGGGCCATCCGCGGCGGTCCGGCGGCCGTTCAGGCCAGCCGCGAGATCGCCTGCACCACGCCCGGAACGTTCACCGTCCAGGGGTTGTGCGGGTAGTTGCCGCCCGACTGGTTCTGCTCGCCGAAGATGAAGCCGTAGTTGAGGTCGAGCGAGGCGAACATCCGCGCGTGGTTGCGGGCGAACACCGCGGTGCTCTCGATGCTGATGATGTTGGTCCCGGGTGCCGCAAACACCGCGTTGAACATCGCGGCCCCGCCGAGGCCGACGATGAAGCGGGCGTTGCTGAAGATCCGCACCTGCTCGTCGAACGGCATCAGCTCCGGCTCGACCACCACGAAGCCCAGCCGCGCCAGCGTCTCGATCAGGTGGTCCTCGTTCTGCAGCGCGCGATGCTGGCCGCCGGACTTCTGCGTGATGGTACGCCGCGACACGAAGATTTTGGCCGGCGTCTGCGCGTGGCCGCGGCCGTTGCAGCGCCCGACGATGTTGCGGAAGATCGCGCGTGCGGTCTCGTCGGGCACCAGGTCGATCATCGAGTACTGGTGCAGCGCGATCTCCGGGCAGAAGTAGGTCCGCCACGGCGCCTGCTCGATCAGCTTGTCGGGGCTGACGCCCATGAACGCCAGCAGGTTCTTCTGCCAGTCCGAGGGCGCGTAGCACAGGAAGTGCCCGACCTGGCCGGCGGCGACGAACGCGGCGGCGTTGGCCAGCCCGTTCAGCATCCACATCCCCCAGTTGGCCGGCTCGATCGGGCTGCCAAAGAAGATCGGCCCGTCGAGCCGGGTGACCGCTTCCGGGACCAGCCGGTCGAGGCTGACCCGGTAGCCGGGCCCGTCGCGGGTGATGTCGGGCACCACGTAGTCGTGCGGCGGCGGGTGATTAAGGTAGTGGCCGAGGCGGCCCTGGTAGTTGTCGATCTCCTGGCAATTGAACTCGCCGTCCCGGCCGATCAGCGCATGCAGGTGATGGAACCCGAACACGTACTGGTCGCGGTAGCGGCCGACGTGGGTCGAGTGGATCTCCAGCACGGCGTCGGCGGCGAAATCGAAGCGAACCCCTTGCGTCGACAGGTCGAGCGTCAGCGCCGGCAGCCGCAGCCGCCGTATGATCTTCCGCTGGATTTCGCTGAGGTTGGGACGGCTGACCAGCTCCGACGGCGCTGGGAGTCTGAGTATCTGATCACCGACGCGAAACATAAGGCGCTGACTTCTCTGTCGCTGAGCGCAACCGCTCGTAATCGACGACCATATCCGGCACCCGGTCGCTGCGCTAGGCACGCCCGGGACGTCTCAAAAATCAGGCGATCCGGGCGCGCAGCAGGTCGTGCACGTGCACCAGCCCGACCGGCACCTGCCCGTCGACCACGAACATGCAGGTGATGCGCGACGCGTTCATCTGCGCCAGCACCGAGACGGCCAGCGTGTCGCCACCGGTCGTCTGCGGCGCGGTGCCCATCGCCGCCGTGATGGGCCGATCGCGGAAGCTGTCCTGGAACGCGCGCCGCACGTCGCCGTCGGTCAGCACGCCGACCAGCCGGCCCTCTCCGTCCACCACGCCGGCGATGCCGAACCGCTTCGAGGTCATCTCGACGATGCCCTCCGACAGCATCGCCGAGACCGGCACCAGCGGCATCTCGGGGCCCTCGTGCATCAGCCGTCGCACCTGCGTCAGCCGCAGCCCGAGCTTGCCGCCCGGATGGTAGCGGTTGAAGTCGGTCGCCGTGAAGCCGCGCCGCTCCAGCAGCAGCACCGCCAGCGCGTCGCCGGCGGCGAGCTGCATGGCCGACGACGTGGTCGGCGCCAGCCCGTGCGGACAAGCCTCCTCGGCGTCGGGCAGGAATAGCCCGATATCGGCCGCGCGGCCCAGCGCGCTGTCCGGCCGCGCCGTCATGGCGATCAGCGTCACTCCGAAGCGGCGCGCGTACTCGACGATGTCGGCGAGTTCGGTGGTCTCGCCCGACCAGGACAGCGCCAGCACCACGTCGATCGCACGCAAGCTCCCGAGGTCGCCGTGGCTGGCGTCGGCGGGATGCACGTAGTGGCTGGGCGTGCCGGTCGAGGACAGGGTGGCGGCGAGCTTGCGGCCGATGATGCCGGACTTGCCGATGCCGGTAACGATCACGGTGCCCGCCGCCTGCTCGATCGCGTCGGCAGCCTGCGCGAACGCCGCCGCCAGGCCGCCGCCGAGCGCATCGCGGATCGCCTGCAGGCCCCTCGCCTCGATCTCGAGGGTGCGGGCAACGCTGGCCGCGGTGCGCGCGAGGAGATCGGACATCGCTGCCTTATGCTCTCAAGAAGGAAAGAAAGGCCAGGGGCGCTGCCCCTGGACCCCGCTAGGGCCGGCGGCCCTAGGACCCGATTCCTTGAGAATGATTTCCAAAGGCGAGCCTCTGGCGGGGTCCAGGGGCAGAGCCCCTGGCCTCACTTTCTTTCCAGCGCCGCCCGCGCCGCTGCTAGGTCCGCTGGCGTATCGACGCCGAGCGGCACGTCGTCGACCAGGGCGGCGTCGATGCGCATCCCGGCTTCCAGCGCCCGCAGCTGTTCCAGGCGCTCGCGCCGCTCCAGCGTCGAGGGCGGCAGGGCGACGAAGCGCTCCAACGCGTCGCGGCGCCAGGCATACAGGCCGATATGGTGGTATAGCGGGCCGTCTCCCCACGGCACGGCGGCCCGGCTGAAGTAGAGCGCCCGGAACCGACGGGGCCCGAGCGGGCTGCCGACCATCTTCACCACGCTCTCCGTCAGCGCTTCCCTCGGATCGGTGATCGGCGCCACCGCGGTCGCGAGCTCGACCGCCGGATCGTCGAGTAGCGCCGCGGTCTCGCACGTCACGCGGGGTGCCACCGTCGGCAGGTCGCCCTGCAGGTTGATGACGATCTGGTGCCGCCGCTCCGGGTCGACCAGCGCCAGCGCCTCGGCGATGCGGTCTGTGCCGGACGGGTGGCGGGCCCCGGTCAGCACCGCCTGGCCGCCGGCACGCCGCACGACATCGGCGATGCGCGGGTCGTCGGCCGCGACCACCACCGGGCCGAGCCCGACCTCCATGGCGCGGCGCCAGACATGGACGATCATCGGCTCGCCGGCGATCGGCGCCAGCGGCTTTTCGGCCAGGCGGGTGGAGCCGAGGCGGGCCGGGATCACGATGATGGAGAGAGAAGGGGAACGGTCGTCCCCGCCCGCGCCGCTAGACAGCGCCCTGGCCCTTCCGCAGCCGGTCGAACGCCAGCAGGTCCGCCAGCAGCGGCTCGAGATCGCGAAGTGCTACCATGTTGGCGCCGTCCGATGGAGCGCGGTCCGGGTCGGGATGGGCCTCGATGAACAGCCCGGCGACGCCGACCGCCACCGCGGCGCGGGCCAGCACGGCGACGAACTCGCGCTGGCCGCCGGAGCTGCCGCCCTGGCTGCCCGGCTGCTGCACCGAATGGGTGGCGTCGAAGATCACCGGCGCCCCGAACCGGGCCATGATCGGCAGGCCACGGAAATCCGATACCAGCGTGTTGTAGCCGAACGAGGTGCCGCGCTCGGTGGCCATCACGTTGGGGTTGCCGGCGCCTGTCACCTTGGCCAGCACGTGGGCCATGTCCCACGGCGCCAGGAACTGGCCCTTCTTGACGTTGACCACCCGGCCGGTCCGTGCGGCCGCGACCAGCAGGTCGGTCTGCCGGCACAGGAACGCCGGAATCTGCAGTGCGTCGGCCATCTCGGCCACCGGCGCGCAGTGCTCGCGTTCGTGCACGTCGGTCAGCACCGGCAAGCCGAGCGTGTCGCGGATGTCGGCCAGGATGCGCAGCGCCGCATCGAGCCCGACGCCGCGCGAGGCCTGCAGGCTGGTGCGGTTGGCCTTGTCGTAGGAGCTCTTGAACACGAGGCCGACGCCGAGCCGGCCGGCGATCTCGCGCAGCGTGCCGGCGCAGTCGAGGGCGTGGTCCCGGCTCTCGATCTGGCAAGGCCCGGCGATGATCGACAGCGGCCGGTCGTTGCCGAACGCGACGGTGCCCACGGTGACGACCGGATTGGGCGCAATGGTCTGGTCCAGGGCAGCAGGCTCCTCGCGGCGGGCCCGGCGCGGCGCCGGACCCTTACGCGAGCCTATACGCGGATACGGGCGCCGGAAACGTGCCCGACCTCGGTCCAGGCGCCGTCGCCGCTGAGGAAGCGGGTGGGCGTCACCCGGCGGGGTGCGGCGATCGCCAGCAGCGCCGGCGCGTCGGCGGTGGCGACGATGCGGTGCACCAGCCCCGGACCCACGATCGCGACGTCGAGCGCGTCGAGCTCCATGCTCTCGATCGACAACCCGGCCTCGGTGGCGAAGCTCGCGAGCTCGGTGGCGCCGGCGCTGGTCCAGCGCGACTGGCCGCGGGTGCTGAACTCCGGCAGCTCGTGGCTGTCGCGCACCACGTCCAGCCGCACCGAGGCGTCGGGATGGCCGGCATAGAGCGCCACGCACTCGCCCGGCGACGGCAGCGCCTCGAACGACGAGGCCTGGGCGAACGCGGTCTCGTCATCAATGCTGTTCAGGCGGTAGATCGCCGGCTGGTCGTCGAACACGGCGCGCAGCAGGCGCACCACGGGCTCGCGGAACAGCAGCCCGGCCAGGCCGGTCAGCGCGCCCTTGAGCTTAGCCTGGTCCTCGGCCGCGCGCGGCGCGGTGGCGGTCTGGACGTTGGCGATGTCCTTCGCCGCCATGCCGTTCGGCGCCAGCACGTTGTGCAGCACCACGTAGCCGTTGCCGATCAGCTCCTGCAGCGCGGGCTGCAGCTCGGCCGGCGAGGCGCCGACCGACACGCGGCCGGCCAGCAGCTGCGCCGCGTCGACCCGGTCGGTCCAGAGCCCGCCCAGCACGGACCGGTTGCGTCCGGCGCCGGCGTAGCCGGTCAGCACCGCGTTGACCAGGTCGAGATAGGCTCCGGCCGACACCGCGACCGGCAGGTGCAGGTCGACGTCCTGCGGCTTCACGGTGATGAAGGGCAGGTAGCTCGGGTCGATCGGCCGGTCGAACCGGATCTCGAACCCGCAACGACCGTCGCCGAAGCCGACCTCTTCCAGGTCGGCGCGGTAACCGTCGGCGAACCCCTCGCCGATCATGTCGTGATGCAGGAACGCCCGCACGAGCGGGGGAGCGGTGTAGTCGCTGCCGAAGAGCCAGCCCACGGCCCCGTCGCTGTCGAGCCGGTCGATCGCGCCTCTAATCATCACGCCGTTCATCCTGTTCCTCGATCCTCAGTGGTTGACAGGCAGCCGCGCTGAGAAGCCGCCCGCGCAGCTATTTCGGTCATGACCGCCTTATACAGCGAACTGGCAGCAGTGCGATTTCTAAATCGCCAGCACGCGATCGTAGAGCTCGAGATGCTGGTCCAGCACCTCCTGCGCGGTCGGCGGCGGCCGTACCCCGGCGGTGAGCGATGCCAGCTTGTCCGGGTTGGTCGCGAGGTCGGCCAGCACCTCGGCCAGGCTTGCCGGGCGGCTCACCTCGAAGTGCAACCCGTTGACGCCGTGCGTGATCTTCTCCGCCATGCCGCCGATGTTGGAGCAGATCACCGGCTTGCCGTTGGTGAACGCCTCCTGGATCACGACCGGCGAGTTTTCCCACCAGGTCGACGGGATGATCATGGCGTCGATCCGCTGCATCAGCGCGTTGACCTGCGAGTTGTCGTAGGCGCCGTGGAACACGACGTTTTCGCCCGCCTCGGCGAGCGCCTCCTCCACCACCTTCTGGAACTCCAGCGGCTGGCTCGAATAGTCGCCGTAGATCTCGATGACCGCGTTCTTGATGCCAAGGTCGGTGAGGCGGCTGGCCGCGTCCATGAGCACGGTGATGCCCTTGAGCGGCGACATCTGGCCAAAGAAGCCGAAGCGCAGCGCCGGCAGCGCGGCGTGGCCGGCCTGCGCGTCCGCCTCCGCCTCCTCGTCACGGCCGGCGGCGCGGCCGGCGCCCGTCCGCGGCCCGGCCGGCCGCGACGGCCTGGCCTTGAACGCCAGCGGCGTCACCTCGACCGGCGGCGGCAGCACCGCCGGCGGCACCCAGGCGTCGGCGGTGCTGCCGTCCCGCTCCGGCGGCATGTTCTCCAGCACCGCGAGCTTGGCGGCCGGCAGGCCCCAGTTGCGGAACCGCTCGGCCAGGAAATGGCTCGGCGAGATGAACAGGTCGACGTCGTCGAAGAACATCTGCAGGTAGCGCTTGCGCAGGAAGAAGTCCCGCTCGCCGTGCTGCGGGAAGCAGGCGGCGCAGGCGGAGTAGCTGTCCCGCTCGCAGAGCCGGAACGTCTTGGTCTTCATCATCTGGCCGTGATGGTTGCAGATCGCCAGATACTCGTGGAGGCTGAGCACGATCCGCGTCTGCGGCCAGCCGCGCCGGATCGCCGCGAACATCTCGACGCCGAAACGCACGAAGTGGTGCGAGTGCACGATGTCCGGCTTCAGCTCCGCCACCAGCTCCTCGATCACCTTGGGGAACTGCGGATCGGGGTTGGCGAACTTGAAGTAGTCGAACGCCGCGTTCGGATGGTAGACGTAGTCGTCCGGCCCGTACGGCTGCGTCAGCGTGGCGCCGAGCCGGATCTCGCTCTTCGGGCTCGAGCAGCCGAGCAGCCAGGCGGTGCCGCCGCGTGCCCGCAGCTCGCGGAACAGGGTGAAGGCCGAGATCTCGGCTCCGCCGCGGGTGAGCTTGGGATGGCTGTGCGTCATCACCAGCACGCTGGGCAGCGCCCGGCGCGCTGCGCCGGCCGGCTCCCGGTATGGCGCGTAGGGGGCCAGCGGGTCGGGGGCGTCCATCAGTCCGCCGCTCCCGCCATGGCGACCGGCTCCGCCCCGGTCTCCATCTCCTGCCGCGACATCCGCGCCAGCGTCGCGGGTGGCCAGCGCTTCTGGAACCGCCATGCGTTGTAGAGCGTGAGGTTGAGCCGCCAGGACGATTGCTGGCCGCCCTGCGACTGCCGCTCCAGGTGGTAGAGCCGCGCCCCGCGATCGACCACGCAGATCCGGCCGCGCTCGCGCGCCTTCAGGCACAGGTCGACATCCTCGAAGTCGCCGATCACGTAGCCCTCGTCGAAGCCGCCCACTTCGCGGGCCAGCGCCATCGGCATCATCAGGCACGCCCCGGTCACCGCCGGCACCTCCTGCACGCCGGCATCGGCGCTCGGATAGCGGCCCTTGCGCGGATGCAGGCTGAAGTTCCAGCCGGCGAACTCGGGCAGCGGCTCGAACGCCACGCCCTCGTGCTGGACCGTCTCGTCCTCGAACACCAGCATCGCCCCCACCACGCCCACCTCCGGACGCGCATCGGCGACCGCCACCATGCTGTCCAGCCAGCCGGGCGTCTTCGGGAACACGTCCGAGTTCAGGAAGCACACGTAGTCGCCGCGCGCCAGCTTCAGCCCCACGTTGTTGGCCGGCGCGTAGCCCACGTTGGCGGCCAGCGTCACCAGCCGGAACGGCAGCCGGAACCGGGCGATGCAGGAGGTCGCCAGCGCCTCGGTGGCGCGCAGGATGGTGGGGTCGTCGAGCACGTAGATGATCTCGTGGTCGCGGCCGAGCGTGCGCGAGAAGAAGGCGAGCTGCAGCTCCATGAAGTCGATCCGGCCGTAGAGCGGCACGATGACCGAGCAGCGCGGCGACCGCGGGCTGTCGCCGAACGTCATCTCCTTGTGGCCGACCGGCTCGGTCAGGCGGAAATCGTTCATCGCCGCCACCGCGGGTCCCAGCACGTGATCGTAGGCCTTCGCCAGCTCGTCGTAGCGCAGCTCGAGGTTGCTCAGCGTCTCCTTGATGGTGTCGACGCCGGCGCTGCGGACCTGCGCCACCCGCTTGAAGGCGACGTCGCCTAGCTTGCTCTGCACCTCGAAGTAGACCGTTTCGCCCGGCGAATAGACGTCGCCGACGAAGGCCAGGAAGCCGCACTCGTCGACTAGGCCGCCGAACTGCTTGGAGAATCCCTGCCGCACGTCGGCGCGGGGGATGGGGATCCAGTGATCGGTGTCGAGCAGCCGGCTCTCTGCGCCGCACCGCACCCGGATGCTGGCGACGGTCTTGAACGGGTCGATGAACCAGCCGCGCAGCAGCAGCCCAGTCGGCGGGCACAGGCAGGCGGCGTCGAGCTCCAGGAACACCGGCGGCTGCAGCGTGTCGAGCGTGTCGTGACCGGCGAAGGTCGGCCGGTTGAGCAGCCGGAGCAGGTGCGCGCGCCGGCCCGAGCGCATGGCCCCGGTGATCAAGCCCTTGGTGCGGGCGATGGCCTCGAACTCGGTCGGCCGATCGAGCGGCTCCGAGGGGGTCAGGCGGTAGCGGTGCCCGTCCCGGACCAGGATCGCGTCCTGGAACGCGTCCGCGCGCTGCGTGGCACCCGGCACGAACAGCAGCACGCCGACGCCGATCTTGCGCACGTCGGCGCGCGGGAACACGCAGACGACCGCCTCGCCCTCGGTCCGGGCCTCGCCGAACTCGAGGATGCAGAGCGGCGGCTGGTCCTGGTCGTCCCAGGACAGGTCGATCCAGCCGCCGGCGAGCCAGCCGTCCAGGCTCGCCGAATAGGTCAGGAAATCGATGCAGCCATGGGTGGATTCCGTCTCCGGCGACAGGGTCGACATCGCTCGCCTCACTCCGGCCGCTGCGCCGGCATCCTACCAAGCCGGTCTCCGCGATGGAACCGCAAACCCGCCCCCGCCTGGCCCGGCCAGAGGATGATCCGATCGCATAGGCTCACGGATCATCTTCTGGCCTGTCGTTCTTGCTCTAGCTGCCCTGGCTATGGCTCAGGCTGCGATATAGCTGCAGGTGCGCGTCGAACGCATCCTCCTGGACCCGCCCGGCGACCCCCCGCAGCAGCGCCTGCCGAAGCTCCGGGTCGGCCGCGAGGGTTTTCAGGGTGCCGGCCAGCGCGTGGGGGTCGCCGACCGGGAAGTGCAGTCCGGTCTCGCCGTGGACGACCTTCTCGGCCATGCCGCCGATCCCCGAGCAGATCACCGGCCGGCCGTTGCGGAAGGCTTCCTGAATCACGACCGGCGAGTTCTCCCACCAGATCGACGGCACCAGCACCACGTCCACCCCGGCCATCAGCGCGTCGACCTCGCCGTTGTCGTAAGCGCCCCGGAACGCGATGTTGCCGCCGAAGCCCTCGACCTGGCCGCGGAACCGCGACCGGAATGCGGCCGGCTGGTTGGCGTCGTCGCCGTGGACCTGGAACAGGACGTCGCTACGGCCCTCTTGGTCCAGGATCGCCGCCGCCCGGATCGCCACCTCGATGCCCTTCAGCACCGAGACCTGGCCGAACACCCCGACCCGGAGGGTCCCCGGATCGCCGGGCGGCGGCGCGAAGCCGGGCGCGGTATCCGGCCCGGAGCCCGCCCGCGCCACGTTCTCGATGACGCTGACCGCGTGCTCCGGCAGTCCCCACTCGACGTAGCGCCGCGCCAGGAACCGGCTCGGCGACACGTACCGGTCGACGTGGCGCAGGAAGTGCCGGACATAGACGCCGCGCAGGAAGAAGTCCGCGGGCTGGATCTCCGGAAAGCAGCGGCCGCACTCGATCGGGCCGGAGCGGCGGCAGAGGGCGCCGTCCGGCCTGGTCACCATCTGCCCCTGCTGGTGACAGATCGCCAGCAGCTCGTGCAGCGTCAGCACGATCCTGGCCTCCGGAAGCTGCTCGCGCACGAAGCCGAGCGCCTCGACGCCGCAGTTCACGTAGTGGTGGAAGTGGACGACGTCCGGCCGCAGCGTCCGCAGCAGCCGCCGGAAGTCGCGCGCGAAGCCGGTGTCGCGGTTGGCGAACTTGAAGTCCTCGAACTCGCCGACGGTGTAGAGGTAGTCGCGGTCGGCGAATGGCTGCGTGATCGACTGGCCGGCGCGTTGGAACGCGGTGCTGCGCGTGCAGCCGAGATACCACGCCTCGATCCCGTCGGTCGCGTCCAGCCGCTCGAACAGCGCGTACGACGCCACCTCCGAGCCGCCGTGCTGCACCCCCGGGTGGCTGTGAGAGATGATCAGGACCCTCATGGCGCCTGCCGATCGTCGCGGTCGCGCCGGATCTCGCGGTCGAGCTGCGCGCCCCACGACGCCTGGTGCAGCCAGGCGTTGAAGAGGGTGACGTTCAGCCGCCACGCCTCGGCGCCGGAGGCTTGCGACTTGCGCTCCAGGTGGAACAGCGAGACGCCGTGATCGACCGCCACGGCGACGCCCAGGCGGCGCGCGCGCAGGCAGAGGTCGGAGTCCTCGAAATCGCCGATGACGTAGCGCTCGTCGAAGCCGTCCAGATCGAGCGCCAGCCGCCGCGACAGCACCATGCAGGCGCCGGTGATCGCCGGATGCACCACCACCTCGCGGCCGGGCGATGGCCGGCTGCCCTTGGCCGGATGGACCGGGAACAGCCAGTGGCCGAACTCGGGCATCCGCTCGTAGCCTATGCCCTGGTGCTGGACGGTCCCATCCTCGAACAGCAGCAGCGGCCCGACGATGCCGAGATCCGGCCGGCGGCCCAGCGTGGCGATCAGGCGGTCGAGCCAGTCCGGCTGCAGGCCGAACACGTCGGAGTTGAGGAAGCAGACATGCCGGCCGCGGGCAGCCGCGAGGCCGGCGTTGCAGGCCGGGGCGAAGCCCGCGTTCTGGTCGAGCAGCAGCAGCCGCAGGGGCAGGGCGAAGCGACGGTACAGGGAGTCGGCCAGCCGCGAGACCGACGCGGCGTCCGCCGGATCGTCGACGACGTAGATCAGCTCGTGCCGCGCGCCGAAGCCCTCCTGCGCCAGCAGCGCCACCTGCACCTCGGCATAGTCGATGCGGCCGTACAGCGGCACGATCACCGAGCAGTCCGGCGCGCCCGGGGGCGTGCCGAACACCAGCTCATGCTGGGAGCGCGGCCTGGCCAGCCGTTCCCGGTTCAGCGACGACAGCGCCGGCCCCAGGATCCCAAAGGTCCGACGCACCTCGTCGTAGCGCGGCGACAGGTTGGACAGGGTGCTGCGGATCGCCTCCAGGCCGCTCAGGGGCGACGGACGCAGCCGCAGGAAGCCGACCTCGCCGCTGGCGACCTCGACCTCGACGTAGGGGACCTCGCCCGGCTCCAGGCAGTCGTCGAGCGCCACGATGAAGCCGCACGAGACCGCGCGGCTGCGCAGCGCCGCCCCGTATTTGGCGATCACGTCCGGCCGGTCCGTCCGCACCGCGGCATCCAGGAGCACCGGCACCGAGCGTTGTCCGCAGCGCAGCCGGATGTGCCGGACCCCGGGGGGCGCCTCCACCAGCCAGCCGTTCAGCAGCAGGCCGGACCCGCCGCAGCCGATCGCCTCGTCGATCTGCAGGGCGAGCTGGCCCTCGAACTGGTCCAGCGTATCGTGGCCGGCAAAGGCCGGCCGCTGCAGGACGGTCCGGATGCGCTCGCCGTTCGGGTCGCCCGGCACCACGTGCTGCGCGGCCAGCGTCTCGAGCAACGCGCCGTCGCGGAGGCATGTCAGCTCCGCGGTGGTCTGCATCGCGACGAAGCTGCCGAAGGTCGCCGACACCAGACGGCCCAGCGGCTCGCACGAGCCCGGGACGTGCAGCAGCACCCCGAAACCGAGATCCCCCAGGTCGCCGCGCAGCGCCTGGGCGGCCAGCCCCGTCCCGACGATCCGGCCGTGCTCGAACACCAGCGTGACGGCGTGCTCGCCAGCGATCGGCCGCCCGTCCAGCGGCGGTGCCCAGCCGCAGAGCAGCCAGCTTCCGGTCGCCACCGCATAGCCATAGATATCGACGCAGCCGCTCACGTCCGCTCGTCCGACATCGGAGCCATGCTTTCGCGGCCCTCAGCGGGAAGAAGGCCGGGGGCTTCGCCCCTGGACCCCACTGGGGCCGCGGGCCCCAGGCCCCGATTCGTCGAGGTTATACCTTCACGCACGGGATACCTTCTTACGAATCGGGGTTTGGGGCCGTCGTGCGCCAGCACGCTTCGCGTGACGGCCCCAACGGGTCCAGGGCAGCGCCCTGGCCTTCTTCCCCCCTCCGCACCACAGGGTCAGGCGGCGCTGCCATATCCGTTAGGGTTGCGCCGACGCCAGGCCAGCGCGCTGGCGACGATCTCGTCCAGCTGGGTGAAGCGGGGGCTCCAGCCGGTCTCCGCGCGGATCAGAGCCGAGCTCGCCACCAGCACCGCCGGGTCGCCCGGCCGCCGTCCGACCATCCGCATCGGCACCGGGCGCCCGCTGACCCGCTCGACGCTGCGGATCACCTCCCGGACCGAGTGCCCGGTGCCGCTGCCGAGGTTGTAGGTCACGCTGCCGTCGCCAAGCTTGGCCAGCGCCGCCAGGTGCGCCTGCGCCAGGTCCGACACGTGGACGTAGTCCCGGATGCAGGTCCCGTCCGGGGTCGGATAGTCGTCGCCGAACACCACGATCTCCGGCCGCAGCCCGAGGGTGGCGTCGATCACCAGCGGGATGAGATGGGTCTCCGGGCGATGGTCCTCGCCGGAGCGCCCGTCCGCATCGGCGCCGGCCGCGTTGAAGTAGCGCAGGCAGGCGTAGCGCAGCCCGTGGATGCGGTCGGCCCAGTACAGGGTCCGCTCGATCATCAGCTTGCTCTCGCCGTACGGCGAGCCCGGATCGATCCGGGTGGTCTCGGTGATCGGCATGGTCTCGGGGTTGCCGAACAGGGCGGCGGTCGAGGACAGGATGAAGCGGCCGACCCCGTGCCGCACGCAGGCCTCGACCAGCCGGATGCCGAGGCCGGCGTTCTCGGTCAGGTAGTGGAACGGGCGCTGCATGCTCTCGCCGACCAGCGACAGCGCCGCGAAGTGCATCACGCCATCCCAGGGTCCCTGGCCCAGCGTCGCGTCCAGCATCGTTTCGTCGGCGAGCTCGGCCTCGACAAGCCTGACCGAGCCGGGCAGCGCCTCCCGGTGACCCTGGCGCAAGTTGTCGTAGACCACGACCTCGTCGCCGCGATCGTGGAGCGCCCAGACGACGTGGCTGCCGACATAACCGGCTCCACCGGTGACGAGAACTCTCACGGCTGCATCATCCTTGCCTGTGCCGGACGGCGTGACCCTCTGCCGCACCGCAATATGGACGACGCGTGGCGGCAGGTCGAGCGCCGGCTGCGGTCCGGACCGTCGGGGTGCCCAGTTTCACCGAGCCCTGCCGCGACCCGCGGCCCGATAGGACCATGAAAGGCTTAAGCGGCCGTGAACGACATTCGTCGTAACGGATCTGCAATATGAAAACCGTCGGGCCGAGGCCGCGAACGCCGGCTCAGCCGAGGCTGAGGCCGTAGCGGACGAAGCCGCCGACGCCGTCGCCGAGCCGGGTCACGCCAGGCTGCCCGGCCAGGTGGCGCTCGGTCTCGGCGGTGCCGTTGAAGGCGAGCACGGTCGGCCGCCCGAGCGGCCGGAAGCGCCAGATCGGCGCCGGCACCGGCGTCACCTGCGGGTGCTGCATCACGTAGCGCACGATCACGTCGCGGTTGAGGTCGGGCGCCTGCAGCAGCAGGTGGCCGCCGCCGGTGCCCGGAAACGCGCCGCCGCCGTCGGCGCGGTAGTTGTTGGTCACCACCACGAAGGCATCCGCCGGCCCCACCGGCCGTCCCGCGTAGGCGAGGGCCACGATGCGGTGCGCGTCCGGCCGCACCAGCCCGCCGTCGCGGTCATAGCGGGCCGGCTGCGACAGGTCGATCTCGTAGGTGAGGCCGGCGATGGTGTCGAACAGGTAGCTGGCCGCGCGCGGCGCCGCCAGCTCCTGCGGCGCCGGGTCCGTGGGGTCGATCCGGTTGAAGACCGCGCAAGAGCGCTCCAGCCATTCACGCAGCTCGACCCCGCTCACCTTCACCGCGCAGATCGTGTTGGCGAACATGTAGAGGTTGGCGATGTTGCGCATGTCGAGCGGGCCGGCCGGGATGTCGACGAAGGAGTCCGGCCCGGCGCCGCCGGCCTTGAACGGGGAGGCCGCCGACAGCAGCGGCAGGTCGGCGTGGCCGGCGGCGGCCAGCAGCGGGCGCGCGTACCAGACCTGCGCGTCGTTCACCAGCGCCAGCGCCGCGTCGTTGCCGATCAGCGAGAAGAAGGTGTTGATCGCCACCGTGCTGCGCCCGACCGGCTGTTCCATCCAGCGCAGCGTCGCCGCGTGCTCCGGCGCCACCGTGGCCAGCACCGCGTCGTCGCGGGCGGCGAGCGACAGCGCCTCGCGGCCGACGCGGCGGTAGATCGGCCGCACCTCGACCCGGAAGTCGCCGACCCGCCACGCCGGCGCCGGTGCGGCCGGGGTGCCAGGCACGGCCGCATCCCGCTCCAGCACCAGGTCGATCACGCCGAGATGGCTGCCCCAGAACCCCGGCATCACCGCCGGCACCCCGGCCAGCGTGCCGCACGCGCAGTCGACGCCGCCGCCGAGTGCCGCGTAGTCCGGGCCCGGGAACACGCGGTGGGCGTGGCCGGCGAGGATCGCGTCGATCCCCGGCACCGCGGCCAGGTGCAGCGCTGCGTTCTCCTCGCCCCCGCGGCGCGGGGCGTCGGAGATGCCGGCGTGGCACAGGGCGACGACCAGGTCGCAGCGGGACCGCAGCGCCGGCAGGTGGCGTTCCGCCGCCAGCACGATGTCGCCGGCGGTGACCCGTCCCTCCAGCCGCGCCTTGTCCCAGATCATGACCTGCGGCGTCACCAGCCCGATCACGCCGATGCGCAGCCGGTGCAGGGTGCCGTCCTCGTCCACGAGGTCGCGCTCCAGCACGATCGTGGGCGGCAGCAGCGGCGCGCCGGCCGCGGTCTCGACGTTGGCGCAGACGAACGGGAAGGCGGCGCCGGCCAGTGCGGCGGCCAGGAACTCCAGCCCGTAGTTGAACTCGTGGTTGCCGATCGTGGCGGCGTCGTAGCCGAGGCCGTTCATCGCCCGGATCATCGGGTGGCAGCAGCCGGCGCCCAGGTGGCCGGGCAGCGCCATGTAGTCGCCGAGCGGGTTGCCCTGGATGATGTCGCCGTTGTCGAACAGCAGGCTGTTCGCGGCTCCCGCGCGCGCTTGCGCGATCAGCGTGGCGACCCGGGCCAGCCCGACCGTGTTGTCCTGCCGGTCCTGGTAGTAGTCGTAGTCGTGGACGAACATGTGCAGGTCGGAGGTCTCCAGCAGCCGCAGCGCCAGCCTCGTGGTCCCGCCGCCCATCCGTCGGGCCCCTAGAGCATCATCCGGCCGAACGGGCTCGTTCGGCCGGATGATGCTTGCAAAAACAACATGCCCTAGATCGCCGCCTCGGCGAAGATCCGGGTGACGTCGCCGTTCCAGGTGCCGTGGTAGCGCGACAGCCAGTGCTCGGCCTGGTTCGGCGCGCCGCGCACGATCGGCCGCAGCGGCTCCAGGTGGCGCGCCTCGCCCAGGCCCCGCGCCGCGAGCCCGTCCCCGGCGATGGCGAGCATGCGGGCGGCCAGCGCCCGCACGGTGCCGTCCGCCCACGGCGCGTCGAGCCCGCGGGCGGGCACCGCGGCGCGCAGCGCCATGTAGTCGCTCCACGGCCGCTCGCGCACCATCGCGCCGGCGGCCGCCAGCGCCGCGTCGTCGTAGAGCAGCCCGACCCACAGCGCCGACTGCGCCACCATCATCGCGATCCCTCCGGCATCGGCGCCGCGCATCTCCAGGAAGCGCTTGATCCGCACGTCGGTGAAGATCGTGGTCAGGTGGTCGTCGAAGTCGCCCAGCGTCGGCCGGATGCCCTGCAGCGCCGGCTGCCGCCCGGCCATCCAGTCGCGGAACGAGCCGCCGGCGACGTCGATCAGGCGGCCGTCGCGGCTGACGAAGTACATCGGCACGTCGAGCGCCCACTCGACGTAGCGGCCGTACCCGAAGCCGTCCTCGAAGAACAGCGCCGGCATGCCGCTGCGCCGGTTGTCGGTGTCGGTCCAGACGTCGGCGCGGGTCGAGAGCAGCCCGTCCGGCGCGCCGTCGCGGAACGGCGAGTTGGCGAACAGCGCTGTGGCCACCGGCTGCAGCGCCAGCGACACCCGCAGCTTGGCCACCATGTCGGCCTCCGAGCCGTAGTCGAGGTTCACCTGCACGGTGCAGGTGCGCAGCATCATGTCGAGCCCGCGGGTGCCGACCAGCGGCATGTAGCGGCGCATGATGGCGTAGCGGCTCTTGGGCATGAACGGCATGTCCTCGCGCCGTCCGGTCGGGTGGTGCCCGAGCGGCGCGAAGCCGAGCCCGAGCCCGTCCGCGATCGGCCGCAGCGCCGCCGCATGGGCGCGGAGCTCGGCCTCGGTCTGGTGCAGGTCGGCCAGCGGCGCCCCGGACAGCTCGAACTGGCCGGCCGGCTCCAGCGACAGCGAGCCGCCCTCGTTCGGCCCCAGCCCCTTCAGCCCGATCAGCGCGCCGTTGTCGCGGATCGGCTCCCAGTCGGGCCCGGCGAAGCCGGCCAGCAGGTCGGCGATGCCGCGCGGCTCGTAGGGCGGCGGCGACCAGGCCGGCTCCGGCTGCCCGGGCAGCCGGAACCCGAACTTCTCGTGCTCGGTGCCGATCCGCCAGGCCGCGCGCGGCTTGGCCCCGGCGGCGAGATGGGCGCCGAGCTGCTCCACCGAGGCGATGGGCGTGTCGTCCTGATCACCGGGGTTGGACATCGGCGCCGAGCATCCCTTGGGGGCGGCGCCGCGCGCGCGGACCGACCGGTTGTGGGGGATGTCTATGGCGCGGCCGCGGAACCGGCAACCTCGGCACTGGGGGGTGTGGGGAGGAAGGCCAGGGGCCTTGCCCCTGGACCCCACTGGGGCCGCGGACCCCAGGCCCCGATCCATTAAGCTGGTACTCCCATGCAGGGACCATCTTCTTAACGAATCGGGGTTTGGGGCCTGCGGCCCCAACGGGTCCAGGGCAGCGCCCTGGCCTTCCTTGGCCTTGTCGGCGGGGCCCTAAAGTAAGCAAGCCAGCGCTGCCAGCGCCGCGGTCTCGGCGCGCAGGATCCTGGGGCCCAGCGTCACCGCGACCACGCCTGGGCAGGCCCGCAGCAGCGCCAGCTCGTTGGGCGAGAAGCCGCCCTCGGGCCCGATCAGGACCGCGGGCGGCAGGCCGGCGTCGGGGCCCGTGCGGGCGCGCCAGGCGGCCAGCGGCTCGGCGTCCGCGCGCTCGATCGCCGCCAGCAGCGGCCGGCCGGTGTTCCAGCCGCCCAGCAGCTCGGGCAGCCGCAGGGGTGCGGCGATCGACGGCAGGCTCAGCCGCTCGCACTGCTCGGCCGCCTCGATCGCGATCGCCCGCCAGCGCTCGGCGTTGATCCGGGCGGCGATCGTGCGCTCGGTCGTCACTGGCTGCAGGACGGCGGCGCCGAGCTCGGTCGCCATCCGCACCACGAGGTCGGTGGCGTCGCGCTTCAGCGGCGCGAACAGCAGGGCGGGGCCCGGCTCCGGCGCCGGCGCGCGCAGCCGGTGCAGGGCGCGGACGCTGCCGCGGCCCTTCCGCAACGTCTCGATGCGGGCCTGCCACTCGCCGTCGCGGGCGTTGAACAGCCGCACGGCATCGCCCGGCCGGCGGCGCATCACGTCGCCGAGGTAGTGGGCTTGCGGGCCCGGCAGTGGCAGCACGGCGTCGGCGCCAAGCGCGCCGTCGTCCGGCTCGGCGTAGAGTCTGGGCAGGTCCTGCACGCGCCGCTCCGTTGACCTCCGGGTGCGGCCTTCCTAGCAGGACGCATGGCCCACACCGACATCGTCGCCACCGGCTGGATCCGCCGCCTGCCGGCGCGCTGGCGGCCCTACGCGCTGCTGGCCCGGCTCGACCGGCCGATCGGCATCTGGCTGCTGCTGCTGCCGGGGGTCTGGGGCATCCTGCTGCCGGCGGGGGTGCCGGCGATGCAGCGGCTGCGGCTGCTGCTGCTGTTCGGCGTCGGCAGCGTGGTGATGCGGGGGGCGGGCTGCGTCGTCAACGACATGTGGGACCGCGACATCGACCGCCGCGTCGCCCGTACCGCCGGGCGGCCGCTGGCGTCGGGGGCACTCGGGATGCGGCACGCGCTGGCGTTCCTGGCGCTGCTGCTGGCGGCGGGGCTGGCGGTGCTGCTGTCGCTGAACCGGCTGTGCTGGGCGCTAGGGGGCGGCGTGCTGGTGCTGGTGGCGCTGTATCCGCTGGCCAAGCGGGTGACCTGGTGGCCGCAGCTGGTGATGGGCTTCACCTTCGGCTTCGGCGCGCCGATGGGCTATGCCGCGGCCACCGGCCGGATCGACGGGGCGATGGCGGCGCTCTACGCGGCGGCGATCCTGTGGGACCTCGGCTTCGACACCATCTATGGCTACCAGGACCTCGAGGACGACGTGCTGGTGGGGGTGAAGTCGACCTCGCGCCTGGTGGCGGGCTGGCCGCGGCGCTTCGTGGGCGGCTGCTACGGGCTGGCGCTGGCGGCGCTGGCGGTCGCGGGCGGGCGGGCCGGGCTCGGCTGGGCGTTCTGGCCGATGCTGCTGCCGCCGGCGCTGCTGCTGGCGGGGCAGGCGGTCCGGCTCGACATCGGGCGGCCGGCGCTGTGCCTGCGGCTGTTCCGCGGGAACCGTGCAGTGGGGATCGCGGTCGCGGCGGCGCTGGTGGCGGGGCACCTGGCGTAGCGGCGGTCATGGAATCGGGCGGCGATCGAGTGTCCAGCGGTCGGGCTTGAACGATGGGCGATCGTGCGCTCTGGGTCAGGGAGATCCCGTCTGGGGGGCGCCGGGTACTGGCGCGACGATCGCGGGGTGGGCGGCCGTACACTCCATCCCGTGTGTTCGGCCGTCATGCCTGTCCGCCGGGAGCTGCCGTCGGTTCGGCTGGGTCCTGCCCGGACCGGATGGAGCCGGCGGACGGGCGTGACGGCCTGCCGGGGGGAGGGCATCTCGACGGCTGGGTTGCCCGGTGGCGGCGGGTCGGCATGCGGTTGGTCTGCCTCGGTGGCGATGGGGGCGGAGATTACGCTGTCCCAACGGCGACGGTGTAGCCGAATCGCGAGCTCGGGAGGCCAAGATGCGGGGCGGGGACGGTTCGGCGTGGTGTCATGAGATGGTGTCATGAACCTGCGCTGGGGGTTGCGTGGCGGGAACCGCCGTCGGAGGCGTCGGAGGGGAGGCGCTCCCCCGATGCTCGTCCGAGCTGATTGCCGGATGGTGGGGGCGATGGGGTGCCAACTGTCGGTCAGCAGGGGAGACACCGGGGTGGCTTCATCGTCGCAGCCGCGAGGTCGCTGACCGATGGTCGTTGAGGGTGCAGATGGCTGCTTTGCGCCTCGAAGCGGTCGTTGAGGTGCTCCGGATGGTGGCCCGATAGCGGACCGCCGAACCATTTGCGGCCACCCGGCTTACAAGCCCCGGTGGTTTTGCGATCGTCGGCGTCTGGAGTGCGTGGGTGCGACATGGATCAGCTTACGAACGTCCTCAAAGCGATCGGTCCCAACGCATCCATCATCTTCGCGGCATGGATCTTCATGGGGTTCCTGCAGCAGCGCTATGACGGCGCCATCACCAGATACCGGGACGCCGTCGGGGATTATCGTTCCGAGGAGCATGAGGGCGATCGCGCCAGCAACCTGAAGCGACAGGTTCTGCTGTACAGGCGTCGCTGCAAGCTGATGGTCCGGGCCACCCTGATCGGCCTGGTCGCCGCCATCCTCCTCATCAGCTCGCTTCTGTTCGGCGCACTGGACGCGGTCGCGCCGAAGATCTGGCTGATCACCGTCAGCGGGACCATCGCAGCTATCGCCGGCTTCGCCCTCGTCATTGTCGCCGCAGTCATCGTCATCGTCGAAGCGTTGGTGGTCAGCCGGCAGATCGACGACGAACTGCGCGATGTCCCGGATCTCGCGGACGAGGCCGGACAGCAGGCCGGGAAGGGATGATCATGTCGCCCGCCGGTCTGCTCGGGGCCCGGCCATGACCGGAGCGGCCGCGACCCGCACGTTCGCGACGGGCGGCGCCGCGAGCCGGACCGCTTTGCTCCGGGTCGTTTCCTTGACGCAAACTGCTCCGTTTCCGCAACGCAAATCGTATGCGGATGTGCTGCTGGATGGCCGCTCTGCGCCCATCTCGGACAGTCGAGCACCTCGCCTACTTTCATCGACAGCGGACATCAGCCTAAGTTCAAGTCCCCATGTGCAAGGCTGAGATTCAAGAGCGGCGCGGCACGGCCAGCAGCATCGTCAGCGTGCCGAGCCCCAGTGCGGCTCCCAGTGTGTGTATCGGCCGCTTGCGCGTCCGGACCGCGACCCGCTCCAGCAGACCCTCGACCGCGCCGGCTGCGTTGATCAGGATCGGCATGATCGTCTGGTCGAGGAACAGCTTTGGTGTCGAAGGGCCGCCCGGCTTGTCGAGAAGGTAGGCTCTGCTGACCATTGGAGGCACCTGTTTCAAGGAAAGGAAGGTCGTCCGCCTTGCAACGCATCGTGTCAGGCGATGTTCACTCCTGGTATCGCGGAGAGCTTCCATGGCCAGACACGCCGTCAACAAGCCCTACAAGGCGCCGGCCGGCGGCTGGGGTTCGGCCAAGTCGCTCGGCAACATCCTCCGTCGGGAAGGAGTTCTTGGTAGCGGGGCCCTGGCGCTGACCCGTCAGAACAAGGTTGACGGCTTCCAGTGCGTCAGCTGCGCCTGGATCAAGCCGGCCACACCGCTGCCCTTCGAGTTCTGCGAGAACGGCGCCAAGGCGACAGCCTGGGAGATCACCGCGCATCGCTGCACGCCGGAGTTCTTCGCCGCTCACACGGTGACCGAACTGCTGTCCTGGGACGACTACCAGCTTGAGCAAACCGGCCGGCTCACGCATCCGATGCGCTACGATGCGGCCACGGACAAATATGTCCCGGTGTCCTGGGGGGCTGCGATCGCTGAGATCGGCAGGGAGATGCGCGCTGTCAAGGATCGCAAGAAGGCGGTGTTCTACAGCTCCGGCCGATGCTCCAACGAGGCGAGCTACCTCTACGCGCTGTTCGCCCGCGCCTACGGCAACAACAACCTGCCCGACAGCTCCAACATGTGCCACGAGACCACCTCGGTGGCCTTACCCGAGAGCATAGGCGTGCCAATCGGCACCGTCAGCCTCGACGACTTCGCCAAGACCGAATGCATGCTGATCTTCGGCAACAACCCCGGCAGCAACGCACCGCGCATGCTGCATCCGCTGCAGGAGGCAGCGGAGCGTGGCGTGCCGATCATCACCTACAACCCACTGCGCGAGCGCGGGCTTGAACGCTTCACCAACCCGCAGTCGGTCACGGAGATGGTCGGCGGGCAGGAGACTCGGATCAGCTCGGCCTATCACCAGGTCAAGACCGGCGGCGACCTCGCGGCAATCGCTGGAATCTGCAAGGCCCTGGTCGAGCTGGACGATCAGGCGACCGCGTCCGGCGACGCGCCGTTCCTCGACCATGCGTTTCTCGCCGAGCACGGCCATGGGCACGAGACTTTCATTGCCTGGCTCCGCACCCAGGATTGGGACGAGCTGGAGCGCCGGTCGGCCCTGGCCAGGGCGGCGATGGAATCCACCGCTCGCATCTACGGCCGCGCCAAGTCGGCGATCGCCATCTACGGCATGGGGCTGACCCAGCACGTCGCCGGCGTCGAGACCGTGCAGATGGTGATGAACCTGCTGTTGCTGCGCGGCAATATCGGCCGCGACGGCGCCGGCATCTGTCCGGTGCGCGGCCACTCCAACGTTCAAGGCCAGCGCACCGTCGGCATCAGCGAGAAACCAGAGCTGGTGCCGCTTGATACGCTGGCCAAGCAGTTCGATTTCGAGCCGCCACGCGACCTGGGCCTAGCAACGGTGGACGCCTGCGAGGAGATCCTGGCAGGCAAGATCGAGGCCTTCGTCATCCTCGGCGGCAACTTCGTTCGGGCGGTGCCCGATACCAGCCTGTTCGAACCGGCCTGGCGCCGCATACGCCTCACGGTGAACGTCGCCACCAAGCTGAATCGGAGCCAGATCATCCCGGGTCAGGTCAGCTTCATCCTGCCGGTGATCGGCAGGATCGAGAAGGACCAGCAGGCGACGGGGGATCAGGCGTTGTCGATGGAAGACACCAGCGGATGCATTCATGGCTCGAAGGGTGTTCGCAAGCCGGCCTCGCCTCACCTGATCAGCGAGATCAGGTTCGTGGCCGAGATGGCCAAGGCGACCCTCGACCCCAACCCAAAGCTGCGCTGGGATGCGTGGACCGACGACTACAGCCTGATCAGGCGCGAGATTGGCGTGACCTATCCCGAGATCTTCTACGATTACGAAACGCGCATGTGGGAACCGGGCGGCTTCAAGCGGCCGATGCCGGCGCGCGAGCGCATCTGGAAGACCAAGACCGGGAAGGCCAACCTGATCACGCCCAAGGGCCTCGACGAGGATCTCGACATGCCCGAGGTCGGGCGCGACACCCTCCGGCTGATGACGTTGCGCTCCAACGACCAGTTCAACACCACGGTCTATGGCTACAGCGACAGGTTCCGCGGCATTTCCGGCACCCGCGACATCGTGTTCATGAACCGTGACGATATTGCCCGGCTCGACCTCATGGAAGGGGGCACGGTGCGCCTTGAGACGGTGTCGACTGACGGCGTGCCGCGCGCGCTGGGTGGTCTGGCCGTCGTCGGCTACGACATGCCCGCCGGCTGCATCGGCGCGTACTATCCGGAGGCGAACGTCCTGCTGCCAATGCAGCACTACGCCGAGGGCAGCAAGACGCCCGCCGCCAAGCTGATCCCCGTGACCCTCCACAAGGAGAGCGATGGGGTTGTCGAACCTGGCCTAGTCGCAGCCGCGTAACCAGACCGCAACGACAGCATCTTCGATCGATTGGCTCACCGACGGCGGTCAAGGGCCGAAGACAAGACCGGTGCTGAGCGGAGGAATAACTAGGCCCCGGGACTACGAGGAACGTCCGCTTCCGGTACAGCGTGCCCGGAAGCAGACATCCCGCTTCCGGCCAGAGGCGGTCGATGGGGCGGAGGTTTGGCGGCGGGGCGGACAGGATGGCGTTCCGTGCCCCGCCGCTCGTGGCGGCACGCGGCTCGGTTCAGCCGGGAGGCGGGGTGGGCCGCACGACCGGCAGCAGCACGGCGCTGCGGCCTTGGGTGCCGCGTTCGACGGTCATGGTGGCGGGGCGGTAGTCGGTCGGGCGGGCGAACAGGATGTTGGGGACGTAGGTCTGCGGGTTGCGGTCGTAGAGCGGGAACAGGGTGCTCTGCACCTGCACCATCGCGCGGCACCGGGCCGCCCTTGCCCTTCACGCTGGTCTGCTCGGCCAGATAGTCGAGGTTGGTCTGGCGGAAGGCGCCGTAGTGGAACCAGTCGTCGCCCATCCAGCCGTCGACCATCGGGCTTTCGGGGGCGGCGACCTTCAGCGCCGGGCTCGGGCCGAGCAGGGCCATGGCGACGGTCCAGCCGTCGTGGGAGGAGCCGATCTCGCCGATGCGGCCGTTGGACTCCGGCACGTGCCTGGACAGCCAGTCCGTGGTGTCCCAGGCGTCGGTGGTGTCGTCGGTCTTCGACGGGTTGAAGGGGCCGATCGGCGGGCGGGTCATGGTGTAGGCGCCGTCCGAGCCGTACTTGCCGCGGACGTCCTGGAACACGAGGACGCAGCCGTCGTCGATCCACTCGCGGTCGGCGGACCAGGCGGCGTCGCGCAGGTGCGGTATCTCCTTCTTGACGAAGATGGTCGCGTCGTAGGGGGTGCGCTCCAGCAGCATCGGCAGGCCGTGGGCGCCGTGCGGCACGACGATGACGGTGTGCAGCCGCGCGCCGTCGCACATCGGGATCATGACCTCGCGGCGGTCGTAGTCGTAGTCGGTGCGGGGTGCTGCCCGTGCGCCGGGATGTCGCCGGCCGGCGGCGGCTGGTCGTCGAGCTGCGCCGGCGACCGCGTGGAGGCCCGAGCGTAGCCGTGACGGGGACTGCAAGGATGGCGACGGCCAGCGAGGCGGAGGGGATCCACGACGTCATCAGGGACAAGGTTCCGGTTGTGGTGGGATCCGGAACGGGATGCCGCACCATACCAGCCGCCGGCGCCGCCGTGCAGGGTGGCGCCCGGAATGCAAGGAGAAGGCCAGGGCGCTGCCCTGGACCCGTTGGGGCCGCGGGCCCCAAACCCCGATTCGTAAGGAGGTATTCCCTCAACGAATCGGGGCCTGGGGCCCGCGGCCCCAGTGGGGTCCAGGGGCAAAGCCCCTGGCCTCCTTCCCGATGCGCTTCAGGCCGCTTCCGGCCACGCCCGGAGCGCGGTGCGGACAATGCCGTAGAGCAGCTCCCGGTCCGCGCCGGACGCGGACTGCACCGACATGCCCTGCACCAGCGTCATCACGTAGCTGGCGAGGTCGGCGACGTCGGTGGCGGGCGGGAGGTCGCGCTCGGCGACGGCGCGCTCCAGGCGGCGGCGGAGTGCGACCTCCTGCGCGCCGCGGCGGGCGATGAGCTCGGCGCGGATCGGCTCGGCCGCCTCCGAGCAGGCCAGCGCGCCGCTGGTGCCGAGGCAGCCCGGCGGGTGCACGCGGTCGGTCTGCGCGTCGGCGCAGCCATACAGCAGCCGCTCCGCCACCCGCCGCGCGGTCGGCTGCCGCAGCGCCTCCTCGAAGAAGCCCATGCAGGTGGACTGGTAGCGGTCGAGCACCAGGCGGAACAGCCGCTCCTTGTTGCCGAAGGCGGCATACAGGCTCGGCCGCGAGATCCCCATCGCCTCGGTGAGGTCGCTCAGCGACGTGCCCTCGAACCCCTTGCGCCAGAACAGGTCGAGCGCCACGGACAAGGCCGTCTCGGGATCGAACTCACGGGGACGGCCCATCGCGCCTGCGTCCTCCTGCTGCCGCACGCCGATGGTGCAATTGCCCCGCGCATTGCCTTAACAAGGCGCTTGACAGCAAGAGCGTCAATTCATACCGTGCGGTAAGTTACTGATCGGTAGCATACAGGCGTGGGCCGTGCACCGCAAGCGCCGCAAGGGGCTGATCCATGAAGCACTTCGACGTCGTCGATCCGCCTGGACGAACCCGCGCCGCCTCCGGCCGCGGGCGCGCCTGGGCGCTGGCCGCCGGCGCCGGCCTGGTGCTGGCCGGGCTCGCCGCGTGGCGCCTGCAGCAGCCGGCGCCGGGCCTGGCGGCGCCGACGATGCCGCCGGCCGCGGTCACGGTCGCGCTGCCGCTGTCACGCAGCGTGACCCCGCAGACCGGCTTCCTCGGCCAGTTCAGCGCGGTGGACCGGATCGACCTGCACGCCCAGGTCGGCGGCACGCTCACCGAGATCCACTTCACCGACGGCCAGATCGTGCACAAGGGCGACCTGCTGTTCGTGATCGACCCCAGGCCGTACCAGATCGCGCTGGAGCAGGCGGTGGCGCAGGCGCGCTCGGCCGGCGCCCAGCTCGACCTCGCCAACTCCGAGCTGTGGCGCGCGCAGCAGCTGAAGCGCACCGATTTCGGCACGGTCGAGGCGGTCGACCAGCGCAGCGAGGCCAAACTCGCCGCCGAGGCGGCGCTGGAGCAGGCCAACGCCGCGATCCACAGCGCCCAGCTCGACCTCGAGTTCTGCCGCGTCGCCGCCCCCTTCACCGGCCGCATGGGAGCGCGCCAGGTCTCGCTGGGCGCGCTGGTCACCGGCAGCCGCGGCGGCGCCGGCGCCAACACGCTGCTGGCCTCGCTGGTCTCGCTCGACCCGATCCATCTCGACTTCGACATGAGCGAGGCCGACCTGCTGGCCTACGAGCGCGCCCTGCGCGCGCAAGGCGCCGGCGTGGGCCTCGATCGCCGCGTCTCGGTCAGCCTCGGCGACGAGAGCAGGCCGTCGCGGACCGGCACGCTCGACTTCCTCGACAACGCGCTCGACCGCGGCAGCGGCACCATCCACGCCCGCGCCACCCTGGCCAACCCCGACCTGTTCCTGGCGCCGGGCGAGTTCGCGCGGCTGCGCCTGCCGCTCAGCGGCCCGCGCACCGTGCTGCTGGTCCCGGCCGCCTCGGTGACGCTCGACCAGTCGGTGGAGCTGGTGCTGACGGTGGCGCCGGACGGCACCGTGGTGCCCAGGACGGTGCAGACCGGCGAGCTCGAGCAGGGCCTGCGCGTGGTCCGCAGCGGGCTCATGCCGGGCGACCGCGTCGTCATCGACGGCCTGATGGGCGCCCGGCCCGGCAGCCGGGTCGCGCCCACCCTGGGCACGATCCGGCCGGACCCCGCCGACCAGGACTAGGGCGTGATCCGATCGCAAGCGCTCACGGATCATGCTCTAGCGCATTGTTCTTGCGAGCATCCTCATCAGATCGAGCGGGTCCGTCCGGTCGGATGATGCCCTGGCGCCCGATCGTCCGGGCTGGGCCATCCCCGGGCGCGACTCCGCCGCCGGGGCACGTAAAGCTCCACACGTAAAGCTCCAGGGGAGCGGTCATGCGCCTGTCCCACGCCTTCATCGACCGGCCGATCCTGGCCACCGTGCTCAGCGTGTTCATCACCCTGATCGGGCTGGGCGCGATGTTCACGCTGCCGATCGCACAGTATCCCGAGATCGCGCCGCCCACGGTGCAGATCACCACGAGCTACCCCGGCGCCTCGGCCGAGGTGATCGCGCAGACCGTCGCCACCCCGCTCGAGGAGCAGATCAACGGGGTGGAGGACATGCTCTATCTGAGCAGCCAGGCGACCGGCGACGGCAAGCTCGCGATCACCGTCACCTTCAAGCTCGGCACCGACCTCGACACCGCCCAGGTGCTGACCCAGAACCGGGTCCAGATCGCGCTGCCGCGCCTGCCCCAGGACGTGCAGCGCCAGGGCGTGGTGGTGCAGAAGGCGACGCCGAACATCCTGCTCGCCGTGCACATGCTCTCGCCCGACGGCTCGCGCGACCAGCTCTACGTCTCGAACTATGCCACCCTGCACGTCAAGGACGCGCTGGCGCGGCTGCCCGGCGTCGGCAGCGTGACGCTGTTCGGCAACCGCGACTACGCGATGCGGATCTGGCTCGACCCCGACAAGGTCGCCGCCTACGGCATGACCGGCGACGACGTGGTGGCGGCGCTGCGGGCGCAGAACGTGCAGGTCTCGGCCGGCATCCTGGGGCAGCCGCCGGTGCCCTCGCACGAGGCGTTCCAGCTCAACGTGCAGACGCTGGGCCGGCTCGGCACGCCCGGGCAGTTCGGCGAGGTGATCGTCAAGAACGACGGCCAGGGCCACGTGACCCGGGTCCGGGACGTGGCGCGGGTCGAGGTCGGCGCGCTCGACTACGGCTCGATCGGCTATCTCGACCGGGACGACGCGCTGCCGCTGCTGGTGTTCGCGCAGCCGGGCTCGAACGCGCTGGCGACCGAGCGCAGCGTGCGCACGACCATGCAGGCGCTGTCGAAGGACTTCCCCGCCGGCGTCGGCTACGAGATCGTCTACGATCCCACCGACTTCATCCAGAAGTCGGTGAACGAGGTGATCCGGACCATCCTGGTGGCGATCGTGCTGGTGGTCGCGGTGGTGATCCTGTTCCTGCAGACCTGGCGTGCCTCGCTGATCCCGGTGGTGGCGATCCCGGTCTCGCTGATCGGCGCCTTCACGATCCTGGCCGCGTTCGGGCTGTCGCTGAACAACCTGTCGCTGTTCGGGCTGGTGCTGGCGGTCGGCATCGTCGTCGACGACGCGATCGTGGTGGTCGAGAACGTCGAGCGCAACATCGCCGCCGGCCTCAGCCCGCGCCAGGCGGCGCACCGCACCATGGACGAGGTCGGCGGCGCGCTGATCGCGATCGCGCTCACGCTGTGCGCCGTGTTCGTGCCGACCGCCTTCATCTCCGGCATCTCGGGCCAGTTCTTCCGCCAGTTCGCGGTGACCATCGCCGCCTCGACGCTGATCTCGTGCCTGGTGTCGCTGACGCTGAGCCCGGCGCTGTGCGCGCTGCTGTTCCTGCCGCACGACCCGCAGGCACCCCCGCGGCGCCCGTCGCTGCCGGCACGGGCGCTGGCGGGAGGCTTCCGGCTGTTCAACCGCGGCTTCGAGGCGCTGTCGGAGGGCTACGCGCGCACCACCGCGCGGATGGTGGGCAGCGCCGGCCTGGTGCTGCTGGCCTATGCCGGCCTGATCGCGCTGACCGGGCTGCAGTTCTCGCGCGCACCCACCGGCTTCATCCCCGAGCAGGACCAGGGCTACGCGATCACCGTGCTGCAGCTGCCGCCCGGCGCCTCGCTCGACCGCTCCGACCGGGTGCTGCGGCAGGCGGTGGACATCATGCTGCACACGCCGGGCGTGGCGCATGCGGTGCCGTTCACCGGGCTCGACGCCACCACCTTCACCGAGGCCTCCAACGCCGCCACGATCTTCGCCGGATACGCGCCGTTCGACGAGCGGGTGGCCCGCGGCGAGACCGGCGACAGCATCGTCGCCGACCTGCGCCGGCGGCTCTCGGTGGTGCAGGGGGCGCTGGTACTGACCATCGCACCCCCGCCGGTGCAGGGCATCGGCAGCGCCGGCGGCTTCAAGATGATGGTGGAGGACCGCTCCGGGCACAGCCCGGAGGCGCTGGAAGCCGCCGCCGGCGCGCTGGTCGGAGCCGCCAACCAGCGGCCCGAGTTCGCCGGCGTGTTCACCCTGTTCAACACCCGGACGCCCTCGGTCTACACCGATATCGACCGCGAGCGGGCGGAGAAGCTCGGGCTGGCGCCGGCGGACGTGTTCGACACGCTGCAGGTCTATCTGGGCTCGGCCTACGTCAACGACTTCAACTATCTCGGCCGCACCTTCGAGGTGGTGGCGCAGGCGGACGGCCGGTTCCGGCGCGATACCGACGACATCGCCCGGCTGCGGACCCGCAACGCCGCCGGCGCCATGGTGCCGATCGGCTCGGTGGCGCGCTTCGAGCAGGTCACGGCCCCGTATCGGGCGCCGCGCTACGACCTCTTCCCGGCGGCCGAGGTGATGGGGGCCGCCGCCCCCGGCGTCGCCACCGGCACGGCGCTGGCGGAGATGGAGACGCTGGCGCGCCGCGTGCTGCCGGCCGGCTTCTCGTTCGAGTGGACCGAGCTCGCCTACCAGCAGCGGCTGGCCGGGGTGCCGACCCTGCTGGTGTTCGCCGCCGCCGCGCTGTTCGTGTTCCTGGTGCTGGCGGCGCAGTACGAGAGCTGGAAGCTGCCGCTGGCGGTGGTGCTGATCGTGCCGATGTGCCTGCTCGCGGCCGTCACCGGGCTGCTGGCCCGGGGGCTCGCGATCGACATCCTGGCCCAGATCGGCTTCGTGGTGCTGGTCGGGCTGGCGGCCAAGAACGCGATCCTGATCGTCGAGTTCGCGCGCCAGGCGGAGGAGGAGCAGGGGATGCCGCTCGCGCGCGCCGCGGTCCACGCCGCCCGCACCCGGCTGCGCCCGATCCTGATGACCTCGTTCGCCTTCATCCTGGGCGTGGCGCCGCTGGCGGTCGCGACCGGCGCCGGCTCGGAGATGCGGCAGTCGCTCGGCACCGCGGTGTTCTTCGGCATGCTGGGCGTGACCGGGTTCGGCCTGCTGTTCACGCCGACCTTCTACACCGTGGTCCGCCGCCTCAGCCGGCGGGAGCGGGTGCGGGCGACGGTGGACCAGGCCTGAGCGGCGGGTTCCGGTCCCCACGGCTATCGCAGTTGAGGAGACGTGGAAGGAGAAGGCCAGGGCTCTGCCCTGGACCCGTTGGGACCGCGGGCCCCAAACCCCGATTCGAAAGAAGATCATCCGTACGTGGAAGTATGACCTCAACGGATCGGGGCCTTGGGGCCCGCGGCCCCAGTGGGGTCCAGGGACGAAGCCCCTGGCCTTCTTCCTCATCCGACGGCGACGGTCCGGGCCAGGAGGAACAGCGCCTGCTCGCCGAACAGGTTGGCGAGCTGCACCGAGCGGCGCCAGGGGGCGCGGTCGCCCTTGTCGTCGACCGCCATCCAGCGCTGCACCGCGTAGCCCTCGCCGTCGCAGAGCGTGAAGAAGTCGCGGATGGTGCAGGGGTGGATGTTGGGGGTCTCGTACCAGGGCCGGCCCCAGGCGTCGGTCATCGGCATGCGGCCGCGCAGCAGCAGCTGCAGCCGCAGCTCCCAGTGGCCGAAATTGGGGAACGAGACGATGGCGCGGGTGCCGATCCGCAGCATCTGGCGCAGCACCTCGCGCGGCCGCTCGACCGCCTGCAGGGTGCGCGACAGCACGACGTAGTCGAAGGCGGCGTCCGGGTAGTGCGCGAGGTCGGTGTCGGCGTCGCCGTGCATGACCGGCAGCCCGTGCGCCACCGAGCGCGTCACCTCGCCCATGTCGAGCTCGATGCCCCGCGCGTCGCAGTTGCGGGTCCGGAACAGGTGCTCGATCAGCGACCCGTCCCCGCTGCCGATGTCCAGCACCCGCGTGTTCGGCTCGATCATCTCCGCGATCAGTTTCTGATCGAGTCTCATGAACGGACTCTCAAGGCTCCGCCTTCAGCGGGTCCAGGGCGTCGTGCGCAGCACGCTGTCGCGTGACGCCCTGGCCTTCCTTCCTTCGGGCGTGCTCCGCGCACCCCGCCAGGAACCCCGCGATGGTCCGATCGAAGTCCGGCTCGTCGAGCAGGAACGCGTCGTGCCCCTTGTCGGTCTCGATCTCGACGAAGCTGACGTTGGCCGCCGCCTGGTTCAGGGCGCGGGCGACGGCGCGGCTCTGCGCGGTCGGGAACAGCCAGTCGGACGAGAACGAGATCACGCAGAAGCGGGTGGGGGTGCCGGCGAAGGCGCGGGCCAGGTCGCCGCCATGGTCGACGGCGACGTCGAAATAGTCCATGGCGCGGGTGACGGTGAGGTAGGAGTTGGCGTCGAAGCGGCGCACGAAGCTGGAGCCCTGGTGGCGCAGGTAGCTCTCGACCTCGAACATCTCGCCGAACGGCCCCAGCGTCGCCCGCGGGCCGGGGGTCGGGGCGGGCGGCGCCTCGGCCTGGCGGCGGCGCCCGAACTTGCGGCTCAGCGCCTCCTCCGACAGGTAGGTGATGTGGGCCATCATGCGGGCGACGGCCAGGCCGCGGGCGGGGATGCGGCCGTCCTCCCAGTAGCGGCCGCCCCGCCAGTCCGGGTCGGCGAAGATGGCCTGCCGGCTCACCTCGTTGAAGGCGATGTTCTGGGCCGAGTGGAACGGCGCGGTGGCGATCGGGACCGCGGCGAACACGCGCTCGGGGAAGGTCGCGGCCCAGGACAGCACCTGCATGCCGCCCATGGAGCCGCCGATCACGGCGAACAGCCGGTCGATGCCGAGGTGGCTCACGACCAGCGCCTGGGCGCGCACCATGTCGCGGATGGTGACCGGCGGGAACCCGGTGCCCCACGGCTCGCCGTCGCCGCGGTCCGAGCGCGGGCCGGTGGAGCCCATGCAGCCGCCGAGCACGTTGATGCAGATCACGAAGTGGCGGTCGGTGTCGACCGGCAGGCCGGGCCCGACCAGGCGGCTCCACCAGCCGGGCCGGGCGCTGACCGGGTGGGTCTCGGCCGCGTACTGGTCGCCGGTCAGCGCGTGGCAGACCAGGATGGCGTTGCCGGCCCCGGGCGCCAGGGTGCCGTAGGTGCGGTAGGCAAGGGTGACCGGGGCGAGGGTGACGCCGCACTCCAGCTCCAGCCCGGCCGCGAAGGTGGCGGCCTGGTGCGGGGCTCCGTCCTGGCGGCGCGGCGCGGCTTGGGTCTGGTCCATGGCGGGAACTCGCGGGGGTGGCCCGGCGCGGGCGGGGCGCACCATGCCGCAGGGCGGTGGCGGCGTCACGTCGCGTATCGGGCGGGAGCGAGCCGGCGCGTTTCGAAGCGGACATCGACCGCAGCGTGCGACCCGACGCGGATTCTGAGGGCAAATCCCAATAATCGTGACTCTGCAACGGACTATTGCCGAATCCCGCCGCCGGTGGCTAGCTTCGCTAACGATAAGTTAATGCTTCACGTCCGCAACCCGGACCCAATGAAGAGTTGGTCGCCATGGGCGCCGCGCAGACGACGGTCCAGATGTCGGGGTCGGGACCCGGCGCCGAGCCGCCCGGCGCGCTGCAGCTGATCGCGCAGTCGGGGCTGTTCGACGTCGAATACTACATCGCCTGCAACGCCGACATGGCCGGCCTGCGCGACCAGGCGATGACGCACTACCACGCCTATGGCTGGCGCGAGGGCCGCAAGCCCAACCTCTACTTCGACCCGCGCTGGTACCTGCAGCAGTGCCCGGAGGCGGCGCAGGACGAGATCGACCCGCTGCTGCACTACATCACCAGCGGCGAGGCGGCCGGGCAGCGGCCGAGCTCGTGGTTCGATCCCGCCTGGTACCGGCGCACCTACGAGGTGCCGGACGGCATGTCGGCGCTGCGCCACTACCTGCTGCACCGCGCCGGCGGCACCGTCAGCGCGATGGCCGAGTTCGACAGCCCGTTCTACCTGAAGAGCTATCCGGACGTCGCCGCCGCCGGGCTCGACCCGCTCGAGCACTACATGGTGCAGGGCTTCCGCGAGGCGCGGCGGCCGTTCGCCGGCTTCGACCCGGCCTTCTACCGGCAGCGCTACCTGGAGGGCGAGACCGAGTGCAACCCGCTGCTGCACTACATGGCGCACCGCCACCGGCCGGGCGTGCATCCGAGCCTGCCGTCGGGCGAGACCACGGTGCCGCGCGAGGTGCGCCGCCACACGCAGGCAGGCCCGCTGTTCGAGACCAGGCGGGCGCTGCCGGCGACGGCGGCGCGGCGGGCGCGGGTGCTGGCCTACTACCTGCCGCAGTTCCACGCGGTGCCGCGCAACGACGCGTGGTGGGGCGAGGGCTTCACCGAGTGGACCAACGTGGCGCGCGGCCTGCCGCGCTTCGCCGGCCACTACCAGCCGCGCATCCCGCGCGACCTCGGCCACTACCGGCTGGAGGGCACCGGGGTGCTGCGCCAACAGGCGCAGATGGCGCGGGAGGCCGGCATCGACGGCTTCGTGTTCTACTTCTACTGGTTCAACGGGGAGCGGCTGCTGGACGGGCCGCTGGAGGCGCTGCTCGCCGACCGCTCGGTCGAGCTGCCGTTCTGCCTAATGTGGGCGAACGAGAACTGGACCCGGCGCTGGGACGGCGCCGACGAGGACGTGCTGATCGCGCAGGACTTCCGGCCCGAGGACGAGCTGCCGCTGATCGCCTGCTTCGCGCGCCACTTCGCCGATCCGCGCTACATCCGCGTCGGCGGCCGGCCGCTGCTGATGGTCTACCGCATCGGGCTGATCCCGGACGCGTGCGAGACGATCGCGCGCTGGCGCGGGCTGTTCCGGGACCATGCGGGCGAGGACCCGCTGTTCGTGATGTCGCAGAGCTTCGGCGACAACGACCCGCGCGACTACGGCGTCGACGGGGCGATCGAGTTCCCGCCGCACAAGCTGGTCGGCGGGCTGGCCACCATCAACCCGTCGCTGAACGTGCTGGACAGCGACTTCACCGCCCAGGTCTACGATTACGACGAGGTGGTGGAGCAGGCGCTGGCCGCGCCGCCGGCGCCGTTCCCGCTGATCCGCACCGCCGCCCCGTCCTGGGACAACGACGCCCGCCGCCAGGGCTCCGGGCTGGTGCTGCACGGCTCGACGCCGGCCCGCTACGAGGCCTGGCTGGAGGGGCTGGTGCGGCAGGCGCAGGCGCAGCCGTTCCACGGCGAGCCGATCGTCTGCGTGAACGCCTGGAACGAGTGGGCCGAGGGCGCCTACCTGGAGCCGGACCTGCATCACGGCGCCGCCTACCTCAACGCCACCGGCCGCGCCGTGACCGGGTTCGGGCGGCCGGCGGCGCAGGGGCGGATGCTGCTGGTCGGGCACGACGCGTTCCAGGCCGGCGCGCAGTCGCTGCTGCTGCACGTGGGCCGGCAGCTCCGGCGCGGGCACGGCGTCGAGGTGGCGTTCCTGCTGCTGGGCGGCGGCGCGATGCGGGAGGGTTACGAGAGCGTCGGCCGCACGGTGGTGCTGGCCGCGGACGACCCGCGCCTGCCCGAGCACCTGGCGGCGCTGCGCCGCGGCGGCTACTCCAGCGCCGTCGTCAACAGCGCCGCATCGGGCGCGGTCGGGCCGCTGCTGGCCGAGGCCGGCATCCCGTTCGTGCTGCTGGTGCACGAGCTGCCGGCGCTGCTGGGCGAGAAGCGGCTGCTGCCGGCGCTGGAGGCCGCCGCCAGCGTCGCCCGGCGCGTCGTGTTCCCGGCCGACGCGGTGGCCGACGCGGTGCGCGCCCTGGTGCCGGTGGGCGACGACCAGGCGGTGCGGTTGCCGCAGGGCCTGTATGCGGACGTGCGCTACTCGGCCCGCAGCCGCACCGGCGTGCGGGCGCGCTGCGGCATCGCCGACGGCGACCTGCTGCTGGTCGGCGCCGGCTATGCCGACCTGCGCAAGGGCTTCGACCTGTTCCTGCAGCTCTGGCGGCTGCTCGGCGACCGCAGTGCCGGCGGCCGGCGCCGGCATCGCCGCATCCACTGCCTGTGGCTGGGCGCGATCGATCCCGGCCTGCGCACCTACCTGCGCGCCGAGCTCGACGCCGCCGCCGCCTCGGGCGGCTTCCACATGCCGGGCCACGTGCACGACGTGGCCGACCATCTCAGCGCCGCCGACGGCTTCGTGCTGACCTCGCGCGAGGACCCGCTGCCCAGCGTGGTGATGGAGGCGATGGCGAGCGGGCTGCCGGTGGTGGCGTTCGAGGACAGCGGCGGCATCCCCGAGCTGCTGCGCCGCTTCGACGCCGGCGCGCTGGTGCCGCTGGGCGACGTCGCCGCGATGGCGCGCCGGGCGCTGTCGCTGGCGCAGGACTGCCACGACGCGCCGCCGCGCGAGCGCGCCCGCAGCGGCCGCGCGGTGGCGCGCCAGCTCGGCTTCGACCGCTACGTGAATGCGCTGCTGACGCTGGCGCAGCCGGCGCTGCGGCGGATCTCGGTGGTGGTGCCGAGCTACAACTACGCGCGCTACATGCGCCAGCGCCTGGCCTCGATCTTCGCGCAAGGCCATCCGGTGCTGGAGGTGATCGTGCTCGACGACGCCTCCAGCGACGCCAGCGTGGCCGAGGCGCGGGCGGCGGCACTCGACTGGGACCGCCAGGTGCGGGTGGTGGCGCAGACCCGCAATTCCGGCTCGGTGTTCCGGCAGTGGCAGCGCGCGGCGGCCGAGGCGAAGGGCGACTGGATCTGGATCGCCGAGGCCGACGACGCCGCCGACCCGCGGCTGCTGGAATGCCTGGTGCAGGCGCTCGACACCGCGCCCCGCGCGGTGATGGCGTTCTGCGACAGCCGCGCGGTGGACGGGCAGGGCGCCAGCGTCTCGGACAGCTACAAGCCGTACTACGCGACCGCCGCCGGCACCGTGCTGGAGGCGGACGGCGTGCACGAGGGCCCGGCCTTCGTGCAGGCCTGCCTCGGCGAGCGCAACCTGATCCTGAACGCGAGCGGCGTGCTGTTCCAGCGCACGGCCCTGCGCGCCGCGCTGTCGCGGCTCGGCGACGAGCTGCTGGGCTACAAGGTGGCGGGCGACTGGCGCCTCTACATCGAGCTGCTGCGCGAGGAGGGCGCGCAGGTGGCCTACGTCGCCGAGCCGCTGAACATCCACCGCCGCCACGACGACAGCACCACGCACCGGCTGGCGGCGCAGAAGCACCTGGGCGAGGTGGCCCGCATCCACCGCCTGATCGGCCGCCAGCCGACCGTGCTGGACGAGGACCGCATGCGCCAGCGGGCGTATCGCACGCAGCTGGCGGAGCAGTTCGGGCTCAAGCTGGTCGGGGAGTGAAGGCCAGGGGCGCTGCCCCTGCACCCCGCTGGGGCCGTCATGCGAAACGTGCTTGCGCACGACGGCCTGGGTTGGGATCGGCGTGCCAGGGTCACGGAGTCCGATGAGGCTTCCGGCAGACTTGGTCATCGGGGATGGGGTGGAAGCCGTCAGGTGCGTGGAGGTAGCGAAACGGCTCGGTGGAGCCGCGCTCGTCCAGCTGCCCGAACACGATCACGAGGCGGCTGTCCCTCCGGTAGAGCACAGGCTGGAGCATCTTGATCGGCCAGCTGCTGATCGTCTCCGGCACCCAACGGACGTTTCCGGTCAAGAGGTCGGCCGAAGCCAAGCGAATGCAGTTCGTGCCACAGCCCATCTCCGCCAGGACGAAGTGACCCGCCGCCTCCATCCGGTTCTTGCTGATGGTCCACAGCAGCTCATCGGCATGGTCGTGCGTCAACGGGTTCTCCCCACGGACGACCGCGGGCAGCGCATGCTGGACGGGTCGAACTAGATAGCAATGGAATTCGCCATCGGCGGGTGTCGCCCGTGCCGCTCCCACGCTTGCCAGCAGGATGCCGAGGCGCAGCAACCGACCTACCACCAGTGACGTGTACTCCAGAAGCGTCGGGCCTCAGCAGCCGATCCGCATCGACTCAGCATGTACCCTATCCCACCCTGAGCTTCTTCAATCGAATTCACGATCGACGCGTCACCATCAGGATAATACTCCTGTCGCTCTTTCTCAAGAAGTTGAAACAGTCCAGATGCCGAAGTGCTACCATTGTCGACTCCAGGAACTCCTACAGATTCTCATGTCGTGATGAAAAGGAGATCGTTGAAGTCATGCGAGGGGATATTTTCAAGCCTCATGGCGACGCGGAGTGCATCGGCGGATGAAGATAGAACTTGTCCTTGATCTTTAATTGCTTCCCATGCCTTTCAGCTATAAAACCTGTCATTACTCATCTCCTCGAGTTATGTCGGTCTGGAATGTCTCAATCTCCGTGGTCTAGAGGCTGTCATAGATCGCGCCCAAGTTTGCGGCGCGTCGGAGCAGGAGGATGGCGAAGGCGACGAGATGCAGCCCGGCAACGGTCTGGGGCAGGCGCTCGTACTCCCGTGCCAGTCTGCGGCAGCGCGCCATCCAGGCGAACGAGCGCTGCACCATCCAGCGGCGCGGCAACAGAACGAAGCCGCGTTTGGCGTTCGCCAGCTTGACCACCTCCAGCCGGATGCCATGCGCTTGTGCGGCACTCGCCGCCTGCTCGCCGGTGTAGCCCTGGTCCACATAGCCATGACCGCATCATGCTGACCTACGCCCTGATCGCCCTGGGCGGCGCGATCGGCAGCGTCGCGCGCGCCTGGATCGGCACGGCCATGCTGGCCTTTGCCGGCCCCTCCTTTCCCTGGGGCACGATCCTGATCAACGTCGCGGGCTCGTTCGCGATCGGCCTGTTCGGGACGCTGACCGCGACCGACGGCCGCTTCGCGGTGCCTGCCGACGCGCGCGCCTTCGTCATGGTGGGCCTCTGCGGCGGCTTCACCACCTTCTCCTCCTTCAGCCTGCAGACGCTCGACCTGCTCCGCGACGGGCGGCCCGGCCAGGCGCTGGCCAACGTCGCGCTGTCCGTGCTGCTCTGCCTCGGCGGCGTCGTCGCCGGCCATGCGGCGGCGATGTGGATCCGGACCTCCGGATCGGTCGGGCTTGCCGCCGCCGTGCCGAGCGCGTTCGGTGACCGCACGCTGGTGGCACTGCACCGGCCCGAGGCGGTCCGGCCGATGCTCGCCATGGCCGCCAGCCTGATGGCGCGGGAGGCCGACCGGACGACGGCGCTGGCCATCGATGGGCCGGCACCGGGCGACCGGCAGCCGACCGAGGAGGTGCTCACCGCGGAGCGCGGCGAGGAGATGTCGGATGTCCGGCGCGGCTGGGTGGCGGCGATGCGGCCGGTGCTGGACCGATGGGTCGTGACCGAGCGTGCGGAGGGGCATCGGGCGCGCTGGATCCCGGTCACGGGCGACGGCATGCGCGCGATCACCGAGCACGGGCGCGGCGCCCACCTGCTGCTGTTGGAGCACCGGCCGGACGATCCGGCCGGCCTCGCGCGCATCCGCGCCGCCCTGCTCCACGCCGGGCGTCCGCTGCTGCTGGTCCCGCCGCACCCGGGCGGCGCCGTCGGCGACGTCGTCGCGGTCGTGTGGCGTGACGGCGCTCAAGGACGGCGGGCGGTCCGCGCCGCGATGCCGATCCTGTCGCGCGCGCGACGGGTGGTCGTGCTGCAGGCGGGCGCGTCCGGCGGCGGCGGCGCGATGCCGCCGGACCCGCTCGATCCCCTGCGCGTGGAGGTCCGGACGGTTCCGGACCGGGGCGACGACAGGGGGGACGACGCGGTCGGCGCGCGGCTGCTCGAGCTGGCGCGCGAGGCGGGTGCCGACCTGCTGGTGATGGGCGGCTACGGGGGCGGCGGGACCGTCCGGGCGCCGTTCGACGGCGTTACCGAAAGCATCCTCCGGTCGGCCACGTTGCCCGTGCTGATGCAGCCGAGGATGGCCTGAGGCGGCAGGCCAGCCGGGTCGAGGACAGGTCGACCTCAGGGCCGGTCTGAGGATGGAGTGTACTTGTGTGAGGGTGCCGGAGTGATGCGGCATACCCAGCGTGTCTCGCTTCAACCGCATCGGAGCCGCCCTGGTGGCCGTGAGCCCAGGCCCGAGCGCAGGAGGGCGCGTCGGATTGCTGGCACAGCTCATCCTCGAACATGCTCTAAGAGCGCCTTTCAAAACCCTTGTACTGCCTGACGGACTGCTTCATGAGGAGGCATGGCTTCTGCAAGGTGGGTTCCGAAAGGCGCTCTTAAGCCAGAACAACCTCGCCAGCAGCGACATCCACGTCGCGACCGATTCGGTGACGCTATGCCGCTCCTTGATCGGCGAATGGAAGATCGCCGACACGACCGGTCCATCCAAACCTTGATAGATGCGGGATCAAATGCGCTACCAGCAGCCTTGCTCCTCGCGTGTGGCAGGGGCGACCAGCAATCCAGCACTGCATTCTAAGTGCCAGGCACTGTTGAGATCTCGGGACGCAGAAACCCAACTTCGAATTGGCCCATCTTGGTCCGGCACGGGAACTCAATACCGGCAACAAGTTCGCAAAGCGCGAGCGCCATGGTGTCAAGGCGGGTTGGACTGAGACGCGATGACCTGAACGTCTTGCGCCGACGCCAGTTGTCCCGTCGCGAAAGCGAGCGCAGCAGCCGTCTCCAGAACCTGGGCATGCACGGTCGCGACTGTGCTCACGGCGTTGCCGAGCGCCGTCTCAGCGTTACTCGCATCCGTTAGCGTGCCCACGCCATGGCGGTAGGCGTCCGCGGCCGAGTCGAATGCAGTCTGCGACGCCGAACGCAGCTGCAGGGCCGCCTCGTATTGCACAATTCCAGCGGTCAGCTCGTCGTAGTTCAAAGCCACTTGGCGCATCGCCTGTTCCTGAGCTAATTGCAACGTGTCGGCGGCCTCGGCAGCGGCCGACTGCGCCATCCTTATGCTATTTCGCAGCGATCCGCCTTGATAGAGCGTCCAACTGAAGTCAAGGTAGATACCGAGCTCTTTTCCTCTGATCGAGGTCGACGGCAGGTTGTCCGTCGATATGTCTCCGTACTTCCCGCTTCCCTTGGCGCTGAGAAGCAGCCTTGGAAACAGCGCGGAGCGCGCGGCGGTGACTTGCGCTTCGCTGGCGCGTAATTTTGCCAGATCGGCCAGCAGATCCGGCCGTCGCTCCAGCGCAGTCCGCATCAGGTGCTGCAGTGTTGCGCCGGCCTGATGCGGCGCAATCTGGTTGGATGGGAATGCCACGTGCAGTTTCGTCTCAGGCGGAGACCCCATGGCAGAAAGCAGGCTATACATCGCCGCGCTGCGGGTGCTAGCAGTCTGGGCGACCGCATAGTGGCCTTGCGCCACGGAGCTGCGGGCCATGTCGACATCGGTTACCGTTCCCTCTCCGCGGTGCAGCTTCTGGTCCGCGGAGTCCAGCAGAAGCTGCGCGTTTTTCAGTGACTGTGCCGCCGCGCTGGTTTGGGCGTCCGCGGCACCGAGCTCCAGATATGCGCGGGATACGTCCAGGATGAGCTGCTGGTGCACAGCGGTGAACGAGACGTTGGCGGCGTATGACACCTGCTTAGCTGTCAGCACTTCGGCGGCACGCCCGCCGAAATCCAGCAGCAGGTAGCTCATGGTCAATGCCGGAAAGATACCGGTGGTGGTGGATGTGAAATAGCCGCTCTTGTCAAGAAAGGTGGGCAGCGGCGTCACGCTTCGCTGGTAGCCGCCGAGCGCGTCGACGGTGATGTCGGGCAGGTAGGCGGCGCGGCTCATACCCACGCCGATGGCGGCCTGGCGTGCCTGCTCCCAGGCGACGCGGGTCTCCTTGTTGCTGCGCTGGGCGATGTCGATCAATTCGACCAGACTGTATGCGTGCGCGGGATCGATGGCGGGTTGGTCGTCCGGCCATGGCAGGGCTGGGTCACGCGGGAGGTCATAGCGCTTCGGCACGGCGCCCGAGGTGAGCGATGCGGCGTGGTCATCCGCCGGCACGGTATCAGGTGCGGCACCCGGCTCGTTGACCGATGTGCGCCACGGTGCGTCGGGCGAGGCCGGCGCGAGATCGCGCGTGTCGTTGCAACCGCCCACCGGCAGCACCAGCGCCAGGAGGGGTAGCAGCCTCCGCCAGTCAAGCACTTGCAAGGGCGACGTCCGGTGCAGGAACGCTCGCTGCATGTGCTGCGTCGGCGCCCACAGCCCCGATCATCGCGACGGCATCGTCATGCAAGACGCCGAACCAGGCAGCTCTGGCCCTAAGGTGCGTCGCCGCCTCGCCATCGACGCTGGCATGCGGGAAATCGGGCGGCTGCGGCAGCGCCGCCAGAAGCTCGCCACCCCCGGCGCCCGTCCGCATCCAGCGCGCGCAGGCGTGAAACCAGGCCGACATTGCCGCCTGGTAGGCTCGCGATGCCTCGCGTGCCGGTTGTGGGATCGCGGCGCGGACGGAGCCGGGCGGCTGATGTGCCAGGATCATCGAGACGGGAAGCACCAGTGCCTGCAGGCTGGCAACCGATCCGGTATCAATCAGTCGCCGATCGCGGTTCGGATCCCGCCGGTCTGGCCGCATCCGCGTTGTCTCGTAGGGGTCGTTCACGAGCACGGCCTGGGTAGCTGCTATGGCCTTGTCGAAATCCTCGCGGAGTTTCGTGCCCTCTGCAATCAGCCCGTTGTTGTCGGAGTGTTTTTGGATATCCATCAATTTGCCAAGTAGGTCGAATGCCTGGCTCAGGTTTTTGCGCACGGTCACCGCCACGCTCACCGGCCAAACCGTCGTGAAGACCACGTAGACCGTGAAGTCGCCGAGGAGGATGCCGACGATACGGTCTCGGGCGCCCTCCATATCCAGGGTCGGGCCGTAACCCGACAGCATACAGGCGTAGAACGCGATCGCGATCTGCTGGCCGGCGTAGTTGCTTCGCTCGCTTCCGCTCTTGATCCAGCTTGCCAGGAGCAGCGGCCCGGTCATGACGAGCAGCAGATCGGCAAGGGTGGTCATGCTGGGCATCAGCAGCAGGATGGTGCCGATCCCGAGCGCCCCGCCAATCAGGCAGCCGCTGGCCCGCAGCATCGCCTTGTGGACCGTCTGGCCGGTGGTATCGAGCGAAACGACAAAGACGGTGATCAGGCAGGTGCCGATACCCGACCAGTTCGTCAGCCGTTCCACGAAATAGCAGAACATTGCAGCTATTGTGAGCTTGACGCCGTAACGCGCGTATTCTGGATTGGTCCAAACATCGGGCACGAGCAGCCCGCTTGGTGGCTTGCTTTCTTCACTTCGTGTCGCCGTCTTCCCGCCAGCCTCGCCGCGTAGGATGTTCAGGATTTTCGTCAGCACGCTGGACAACTCGCTCACCAACGGCACGATCGCGTCCGGCATGCTGCCAACTGGCTCGTCCGGGCTTGACGGTGGCTCCGCGCCAGTTCCCGCAGCGACCGCAATACCGGTCCGTAATGCCTGCTCTGCAGCCCGGCAGGCTCGCGCCGCTCGCTCGAGTGCATCGGTCGGGTCGTCTTTAGAGAGACGGTGCCAGGCCAGCAGCACCAGGCAGAGCCGATCGATTTCGACGATCAACGCCTCAGCGGCGTCCCGATGAGGTGAACCCGGGTGCCACTTGCCGGCAGATTCGTGCAGCTTCAGCATCTTGGCGGTGCCTTGCCGCGCCAATCTGGCGAGTTGTACTGCCGCATGTGGACAGCCCTCGCAAACGCGCGCCGCGGCTGCGAGACGATCAGCCAACTGGTTGCGGAGGATCCGCGCCGGATCGCGCCCGGCGATCTTGTTGAACAGGAACAACAAGGTCACCGCAAGCGCCATCTCGAATGCGGTCCACAGCAAGGTATGCACGAGCGACTCAGTTGGCGACATGAAGACAATGTTCGGCAGCGTGTCGCTCGTGAAGTTGCCTGACACGTAGGTCTGTTGCGCTGCGCCCTGAATCAACTGGTCGCCCTGGGGGAGATTGTAGACCAGCCAAAGGCCGAACAGTTGCAAGGGGTGTCCGAGTTTGGTGCCTTTGGTCACGAAGCCGGTCGCGAACGCGAGCAATGCCATGAGCGGCAGCCGGAGAGGGGGCTGAGACAGGCTGACCATGAAGACCATGATGGCCGCGCCGGTTGCTGCGACGATGGCGCCAATACCCGCGAGCGATGTGAGCGTCGTAGCCCCGGCATCGTTTCCGGAGACGATGAAGCCGGCATAGGCGAATATAAGTATGTCCGGAAGGCGGAACGTCTCTCCGATCGTGACCGTGAGCAGGGTGAACAGCGTCAGCCGCATTGTGTTGCCGGCCCGCCCGGGCGTGGGTTTCATCTCCCGCGCCAGCAGCGTCAGCACGCCTGGCGGGTCGCCGATATCGACCGCGGGTGGCCTGTCCTCGCTCACCGGTCGATCAGCACGACAACCGTGGCGCCGATATGCATCAAGGGAGCAGGCGGACGGCTCAGCAACACCCGCACTGGGAAGCGCTGCGCGATCAGCACCCAGTCGAGGCTGCGCGGCACAGCAGGCAAGCCGCCACTTGTACTGCCGCCTTCGGGAGCCACTCCGCCGCCTATGCTGTCCACCACACCGCGCACCGCGGTTCCGTTGAAACCGAGCACGAACACCGTTGCGCCCAGTCCAGAGCGGAGGCCAGGAAGATCTGTTTCTCGGAAATTGCCGACCGCCCACCAGCGTTCGGTATCGATGATGGTGAAGACCGCCGTGCCGGCGGTTGCATATTCACCCGCCGCAACACTGAGCGACGTGATCTGACCGTCGCAGGGCGAGCGCACCACCGTCAACCGCAGGTTCCTTTCGGCCAACGCAAGCTCCGCCTGCGCAGCGGCTACCTGGGCTTCTAGAGACGCGACGCTGGTCACTGCCTCGGCCGCTGCCCGGGCTTCGTCCTTGTCGGTTTGCAGCGTGATCTGTGCAGTGCGCGCTGCGGTCCGGGCCTCGTCGACTTGTTCAGACGTGACATAGCCGCGCGCGCCAAGCGGCGATAACCGCATCACAGTCGTATTCGCCAGAGCCAGTTGCGCCGCCGCAATTTTGATCGTGGATGCTGCAGCTTGGGCCTTGGAAATCTGGGAGGCAACCTGGGTAAACTCGACTGCGAGCTGCGCCTGGACCGATGCCAACTCGGCTTTCGCCTGGGCGACCTGGTCACGGAAGCTTTCCTGGTCGATCACGAACAACTCGTCGCCGCGATGCACATACTGGTTGTCCCGCACGTCGAGGCGGGTGATCCGGCCGGTGACATCGGATGCCATGTGCACGATGTCGGCATCGAGATAAGCGTCGTTCGTGCGCGGCCGCGTATCAAGACGTCCGACGCACAGCACGATGAGCACGATGACCGCAACCAGGACCGCGATGCTGATCAGCACGCCGATAGGTCTGCGTATCATCATCCCGGGTCAATGCCCGAACCAGGTAAGCCAGAAGGCCAGAGTTACCGCGATGCCGATCCCGAGATAGGTCAATTGCGGCGAAACGAGCTGGTCGTTGAGTCTGGCAAATCCAAACATGAACCTGCACAACGCTGCGGTAAGTGCACCGGCGACAGCGCAGAGCAACCATGACGGAATGAAAGACCCGAAAATATTCTGTGCAGGCGCTGCGCTGCAGCCTGAACATGCGAAGGCTATCCACGATATCGAGGCGGGTGATCGTTTCATGGCGATCCGGACAGAACGCGCAGGCTAGCACAGGTCATTGAAGTTGTGCCGGCCGATGTCATGCGGAGTTGGGACAGGAATTTTCAGCGCCAGTCACGCAAATCCTCCCTTTTGCCTTCATGACTTGATCAATCGCGGCCCGCAGAGGCGAAAGCGCTCCTGAACAACTCTCACGTTGTTAAGACGCTGACACAAGCGCGATGTTCATGCAAGCCCGTCGATCCGTTGTGGGAACCGCCTCTATACGGCCAAGAGACGTGTGCCGGGAGCAACGGTATGACGAAGCCAAAGCTGAGCAGCAATATCCGTGGTCGCGGCCTCAACTGTGAAACGCATGAAGGGTAGCCTATTCGGCTGCCGTAGCGCCATCGACGCGCTGAGTCATGAAATGGCTGTGCACGATATGACTGAGTTCAAGCAGCTCGAACGCATTCTGCCAGCGGTCCATGCCGCTTACGGCAGCCAATCCTGATCGACTGCGAGAAGGAACCGACCATGCGCCGCATTCTCCTGAGATCGCCTGACGAAACCGGTTCCGGCGCGTTATGGGAGGCATGGCCAGACCTCTTGTTGCCGGCGATCTGTGGGCGGCGATCGCGCCGCTCTTGCCGCCTGAGCTGCCAAGACCGAGGCGTGGCCGGCCGGCCTGTCGGACCGCGCGGCGCTGACGGGCATCCTGTTCGTGCTGAAGTCGGGCCTGCCATGGGAGATGCTGCCAGCCGGGATGGCATGCGGCTCTGGCATGAGTTGCTGGCGACGCCTACGCGACTGGCACGAGGCAGGGTGTGGGCGGCCTTGCGCCAGATGCTGCTGGAGCGCCTGCAGGCGGCAGGGCAGCTCGACGGGTGCCGTGCCGCCCTGGACACCGCGTCTGTGCAGGCAAGAAGGGGGGTGGGGCTACCGAGGCAAGCCCGACGGATCGGGGCCGGCCAGGAAGCAAGCGCCATATCGCGGTCAATGCCAGAGGCACGCACTTGGCGAAATGATCGGACCGGCCAACCAGCACGACAGCCGCATGCTGGCGGCAACGCTGGATGCCATCCCCTCGGTAGGGAACGAAAAGCGCGGCCGACCGCGACGACCGCCCATCAGGCTGCATGCCGACAAGGGCTACGACTACCGGCGCTGCCGCCAGGAGTGCCGCGTCCGTGGCATCCAGTTCCGTATCGCCAGGCAAGGCATAGATAACGTCCAACGCCTTGGACGTCACCGCTGGGTGGTGGAACGCACGCACGCCTGGCTGAACCGCTTCCGGCGCCTGAGCGTCCGCTACGAACGCCGCGCCGACATCTTCCTGGCCTTCAACATCCTCGGCTGCGCCCTCGTCTGCCTCAACCAGATCAGGCGGTTCTGTTGGACGCTCTGATCGGACCTCTGATCCCGCCCCCCTGGCGGGGCGGCAACAAGCGCACGGTGGATGTGCGCGAGGTGGTGGGCGGCCTCATGCATATCCTGGGCACTGGCTGCCAGTGGGCGGCCCTGCCCCGAGACCTGCCCCTGCGCAGCACGGCGAACGACGACTTCTGGCGCGGGCGGCAGGATCGCACGCCCGACCGGCTGTGGCCGGCCTCAATGCAATAGGTGCCGATCAGCATGTCGATCGTCCTGCGCGCCGTGATGCCGAGCCCGCGCGGGGTGCGATAGTTCGCCGCGGCCTGCGTGGCGATGCCCGCCCCCACCATCGGCTCCACCGTGAAGCCGCGCAGCGCGGCCTCGACCTGTCGGGCTTGGCGCTCGTTGGCGAGACCCTGCAGCACCTCGCACAACACCAAGTCGCCGGCGATGAGCAAGGTGGTGCGGCTCCGGATCACATCACGAAGGTAGTCGATCTGCGCAGTCGGCGTGTCGCGCAGATGGTCGATCCAGACGGTGCTGTCGACGGCGATCACAAGGTGCCGCGGCCCTCGCGGCTGGCCTGGAGGTCCCCGGTCGACTGGACCTGGCCGGCCAGGGACAGGATCGCCTCCCGACGCTTGAACTGGATCGGCCGCCGCAGGCCCTCCTCGACGGTAGCCTTCTTGGATGAGTGGCCGAATGCCCTCATGGCCTCGTCCATCAATCCGTCCTCGATGACGATGTTGATACGCATGGCCACCCCGATGTGTATGATTGCGTCATCCCATACACACATGTCCGGATCGAACGCGCATTGGCCCGGTTCCATCGGACGCTGTCGTCAGCCCGCGGCGACGGCCGCAAAACGTGGTACGGCCGCGCCCTCGTGCCGCACGGTCTCGGTCCACATCGCCAGCGGGCGCACCCAGATGCTGCCGTCGGCCTCGGCGCGGTAGGTCACCAGCCACTCCTCGGTCTCGCTGTGGCGGCCGACGCAGAGCACCGTGTAGAGGCCGCCCTTGTAGTGCCGGTAGCGGCCGGGCTGGGGTGGGTCGGACGGCATCGCCGGTCTCCTCCGTGCGTCTTCCGGGGCCTCGTTGCGCAAGGTCATCTGGTCTAGGATCAGTGGCTGCCCCGCCGCGCCTCGATCTGGAACCGGAACCGCATGATCCGCCGCCTCGCCGCCCTGTGCCTGCTCCCGATGCTGCAGATGACGGCGGCTGCCGCGGCCGAGCATCGCCGCCCGCACCCGGCGGCCGCCAGCCCGGTGATCCTGGCGCAGCAGCCCGGCACCGTGCTGGATCGGCAGGCGCGCCGGCTCAACGCCGAGGACCTCGCCGGGGCGGCGAAGCACGGCGAGCGGCCGGTGGTGCTGATCGGCTCCACTCCGCTGTCGGCCCGGCACGGCGAGACCGCCCTGTTCGTGCAGGTGCAGTCGGCCAGCCTATGCGGCTCGGCCGGTTGCTCGACCTCGGTCTACCTCCGGCGTGGCGCGGACTGGGACAAGGTGCTGGACTCCGTCAGTGGCCCGATCAAGGTGCTGGCCGGCACCCATGGCGGCATGCACGACCTCGTGGTCGGCGACCGCGATCGCTGGGTCTGGGCCGGCGACGGCTATCGCGACACCCTGCCGGCCGAGCCGATCGGCAACCTGAAGCGCGACGTCGAGCGCCACCAGGAGCGCGTGCGGGACGCCGCCCCGCCGACCTGAGGCGGGCTGGAGCGGGTGAAGGGAATCGAACCCTCGTATGCAGCTTGGGAAGCTGCCGTTCTACCATTGAACTACACCCGCGTGCGCCCGACCGTTATAGGGGGCCGCCGGAGGCGCCGCAACGGCCACGGCTGTCGCATGAGGAAGCAGGCCAGGGGCTTTGCCCCTGGCCCCCACTGGGGCCGCGGGCCCCAGACCCCGATTCGTTAAGGGCCTACTTCCACGTATGGATGGTCTTCTTACGAGTCGGGGTTTGGGGCCCGCGGCCCCGACGGGTCCAGGGCAGGGCCCCGACCTTGAGCCCCGCGCAACGCCTGCGGGCGGTTGACGACGGCGCCGATCCGCCTCAGAAGGGATCACTCGCCGCCGCGCGACCAGGCGCGGCCGCGGGCCCTCGCGATTTGTCCGGCCGGATTGCGGGCGAGGTGAAACAAGCGCGCTAAAGAGGCCCTGGCGGTCGTGGCGCGAGGCGGATCGCCCTCGGCACCGGGGGCCCGGGCGACCGCCACATTCCGGAACGCCCCGGCCGGTCGCCGCGGCCTCCGGTCAATCGGGGAAGCCGAGATGAGCGACGACACCACCCCGCACCGCGGCCTGCGTCCGAGCACGCTGCTGGTGCATGCCGGCAGCGAGCGTACGCCGCACGGCGAGACCAGCGAGGCCGTGTTCCTGACCTCCGGCTTCGTCTACGACGACGCCGAGCAGGCCGAGGCCACCTTCCTGGGCGAGGTGCAGCACTACCAGTACAGCCGCTTCGGCAATCCGACCGTGGCGGCGCTCGAGCGCAGGCTGGCCGCCCTCGAGGGCGCCGAGGCGTGCCGCGCCACCGCGACCGGCATGGCCGCGGTGCATGCGGCGCTGCTGAGCCACCTCCGGTGCGGCGACCGCATCGTGGCGTCGCGGGCGCTGTTCGGCTCCTGCCACTGGATCGTCGCCCAGCTGCTGCCGCGCTACGGCATCGAGAGCGTGCTGGTCGACGGCGGCGACCTCGACGCCTGGGCCGCGGCGCTGTCGGTGCCGACCGCCTGCGTGCTGCTGGAGACGCCGTCCAACCCGATGCTCGACATCGTCGACCTGCGCGCGGTGTGCGGCCTCGCCCACGCCGCCGGTGCCGTGGTGGTGGTCGACAACGTGTTCGCGACGCCGCTGCTGCAGCGGCCGCTCGAGTTCGGCGCCGACGTGGTGGTGTATTCCTGCACCAAGCACATCGACGGGCAGGGACGCGTGCTGGGGGGCGCCGTGCTGGGCCGCCGGGACTGGATCGAGGGGACGCTGCAGCCCTTCGTCCGCAACACCGGCCCGTCGATGGCGCCGTTCAACGCCTGGGTGCTGCTGAAGGGGCTGGAGACGCTGGGGCTGCGGGTCGACGCCATGACCCGCAGCGCCGCCGCCCTCGCCGACGTCCTGGCCGAGGCGCCGGGCGTCGCCCGCGTCTGGTATCCGGCCCGCGCCGACCACCCGCAGGCGGCGCTGGCAATGCGGCAGATGAGCGCCGGCGGCACGCTGGTGACGTTCGAGGTCGAGGGCGGCAAACCGGCGGCGTTCCGGCTGATGGACGCGCTGCGGCTGATCGCGGTCTCCAACAACCTGGGCGACAGCCGCTCGATGGTGACCCATCCGGCCACCACCACCCACATGCGGATCGGCGCCGACGAGCGCGCCCGGCTCGGCATCACCGACGGGGTGATCCGGCTCTCGGTCGGGCTGGAGGACGTGCGCGACCTCGCCGACGATCTCGGCCGCGGACTGGCCCGGCTCGGCCGCTTCGCGGCTGCGGCGGAATGACGCTTCATGACGGGCCGGGCCCGCGGGGGATGACGCCATGAAGGACAAGGGATCGGCCCCGGTGAGGCTGGCGCTCGAGTCGGAGCTAGGATCCGGCCACGGCCGCGGCGACGTGGGCGACTACACCACCACCACGCGCAGCATCAAGGTCAGCGTGCGGTCGTTCTTCCTGGAGGACCAGTCGCAGCCGGACGACCGGCAGTATCTCTGGGCCTACCGCATCCGCATCGAGAACCACGGCGGCGAGACCATCCGGCTGCTGCGCCGTTCCTGGCACATCACCGACGCCACCGGCCACGTCGACCACGTGCAGGGCGAGGGGGTGGTCGGCGAGCAGCCGCAGCTGGGTCCGGGCGAGGCGTTCGAGTACACCTCCGGCACGCCGCTCAGCACCCCGTCCGGCTTCATGTCGGGCGCCTACCACATGGTGGCGACCGCGTCGGGCGAGCGCTTCGACGTGGCGATCCCAGCGTTCAGCCTGGACAGCCCGCATCAGCCAGGCATCGTCCACTAGAGCATGGTCCGATCGCATGGGCTCACGGATCATGCGCTAGCTTGTTGTTCTTGCGAGCATCATCCGGCCGAGCGAGCCCGTTCGGCCGGATGATGCTGTAGGGGTTCATCCGCCGATGGACGTGATCCCGCCGGCCACGCCGGGCCCGGGCGATGCCGCCGTCACCGACCCGGTTCCGGTCCGGCCGAGCCGCGAGCAGGCCGAGGACGCCGTGCGCACGCTGCTGCGCTGGGCCGGCGAGGATCCCGGCCGCGAGGGGCTGCTCGACACGCCGGGCCGCGTGGTGCGCGCCTACGGGGAGTTCTTCCAGGGCTATGCCGAGGACCCGGCGGCGATGCTGGCCCGCACCTTCGCCGAGGTCGGCGACTACGACGAGATCGTGCTGCTGCGCGACATCCGCTTCGAGAGCCATTGCGAGCACCACATGGTGCCGATCATCGGCCGCGCGCACGTCGCCTACCTGCCGCGGCACCGGGTGGTCGGCATCAGCAAGCTGGCCCGCGTGGTCGACGCCTACGCGCGCCGGCTGCAGATCCAGGAGCGGCTGACCGCGCAGATCGCCGACGCCATCGACGCCGTGCTGCAGCCGCACGGCGTCGCCGTGATTCTGGAGGCCGGCCACCAGTGCATGACCACCCGCGGCGTCCACCGCCCCGGCGTGTCGATGGTGACCAGCCGCATGCTGGGCGCCTTCCGCGACAATTCCGACACCCGCCGCGAGCTCATGGCGATGCTGCAGCGCCCGTCCGCGGCGACGCCGTTCGACTGAGGTGCCCGGCGCCCGCCGCCCCGTTCCGGCCTGCCGCCGCGGTGGGGAAGCGCTCCGGGCCCGCAGCCTGCTCCTGCTGTCCTGCCTGGCCGGCTTGGTCCTGGCCGGCCCGGCCTGGGCGGCGGCGCCCGCCGTCCCGAACCCTGCCGGCGGGTTCGCCCCCGATCCGGGGCTGCAGATCCGGCTGTTGCTGCGAGAGACCGGCGGCGCCACGCTGATCGACAGCAGCGGACGCGGACGCGACGCGACGCTGCCCGCCCGCCGCGACGCGCCCGCCAGGGTGCAGGGCGGCCTGACCTGGGCCGCCGGCGTGACCGCGCCGCTCGACCTGCCGCGGACGGTGCAGGGGATCCAGAACGTCGAGATCGCCTTCGCCGGCAGCGTGTCGGCGCCCGGGACCGGCCCGGCCTACGAGACGCTGGCCGGCTACGGCGGCGCCGATCCGGCGGTGGCGCTCCGCCTGAACAACACCTATGCCGGCGACGCGGATGGCGACGCCGCCGTCGAGGGCTGGGGCAACACCTGGCTCGGCACGCAGGAGCGCGCCGCCTCCGGCGACCTCGCCGACGCCGGATCGCTCGCCCGTGGCGATGTCGACAACGCGGTCCACGTCGCCGGCCTCGCCATCGACCGCGCGACCGGCGCCACGACGCTCTACCTCGACGGCCTGCCGGTCACGCCGTATCGCACCGGACCCCCCGGCCTCTACGACGCGCCGCAGACCGCGACCGGCGGGGTATGGCAGATCGGCGGCGCTTCCCCCGGCGCCCGGCACTGCCCGGTGGCGGCCTGCGGCTATGTCGGCCGGATCTACGGCGTGTCGATGTCCAGCACCTTTCCCGCTGCGCGGCAGGAGCGCACCGATGCGCTGGCCTAGCGCGAAGACGTCGTGCGCTGGAGGGGCATCGTCGAGCCGCCCTACTACGGCAGCCGCGATGCCGGCGTCCTGCAGGTCTCGTTCGGCGAGAGCTGGACCTGGGACCACGGCGGCGCCGACCCGGCTGCCGACAACTATTCCGCCCGCGCGGCAGGCTATCTCGGCACGGCGCTGGGCCGGCCGGTGACCGCGCAGGTGGACGGCGAGGACGGCATCGGCGGCTACGTCATGAGCCTGGCCTGCGTGCGCAAGCTCCACGCGCAGGCCCGTCCCGGCACCGGCCTGCGCATCGCGGTGCTGATGGGCCGCGGCAACTCGCTGTCCGCCCATGACGGCGCCCTGCCCACCGCGGGGGGCTGGCCGGATACGGCAGGGGGCGTCGCCTCGGCGCTGGCCGACGTCGCCGGGCTCGGCGCCTGCGCCCGGCAGGAGCGCGCCGACGGCTACGGCGTGGTGCTGTTTGGGGTCTCGACCTCGGCCGTCGGCCTGGCCAACGATCGCGCCTACAAGGACGTCGCCAACCCGGTCTATCGGCGCACCGTGCCGCAGGCCGGCATGGTGCTGGCCGACTTCGCCAACGATCCCCGCACCGGTGCCGACGCCGCCGCAGAGGGCGGCCCAGAGGGCGGCC
>CAXTVM010000002.1:159752-228526 GCA_964247725.1 uncultured Acetobacteraceae bacterium
AACGATCCCCGCACCGGTGCCGACGCCGCCGCAGAGGGCGGCCCAGAGGGCGGCCCAGAGGGCGGCCGGGAGGGTGGCGACGCGCGGGTGCCGGTCCGCAACTGCATCTCCGACGCCGGCGGTCCGCTCGTGCCCACCTACCAGGCCGACCTCAACCACCTCACCGCCTGCGGCGAGCAGCTCGTGGGCCACATGACCGCCGCCGTCGAGATGCAGGCGCTCAACGCCCGAGAGCCGGCGCCTCCGGTCGTTCCGGTGACGGCCGCCTCGTCCGTCCAGGCGCTGGCCGCGGTCGGCCGCACCCTCGCACTGCCCGGCGGCGCCAGCTTCACGCTGCTGAGCCATGACGGCCTGGCACCGGGCACGGTCGTCGCCACCGTCACCGACACCGGCGCGGCGCCCGACACGATCGTGGGCGGCACCGCGTACAATGGCGGGGCAGGGGACCGGATCGACGGCGCCGCGCGCTACGTGCTGCCGCCCGGGCAGACCCGATCGTTCGTGGTGGTGTTCGACGGCGACGCCTCGGGCTCGGGCCACGTCACCGTCCGGTAGGCCCGGAGCAGAAGGCCAGGGCCGGATCACGAACGGATAGCCCGCTCGCGGCCGTGCGACGACGAGACGGGGCAACGACAAGACGGGTCGGGGCCTGGACCAGCCCGTCTCGACCGGCCGGCGGTCCACGGCTAACCTGCACGGGGCGACCGGGGGCGACCGCATCCGGCGTCCCGGATGCATCGTTCCGGTTCGGATGGGAACCGTCGCATCCGCGCGACCGTTCCACCGCCCCGCCGGAGCTCCGCATGCCAGCCACAAGCCTCGTCATCGTCCGGACCCACTTCGTGGACCAGTAACTGCTGGACTTCATCAGGTCGATCGATGCCGCGCCCGACTACGAGGTGGTCGTCGCGGTCGACGAGATCAGCCGCACGATCGACACGCACGAGATCGCGAAGCTCTCGATGACGGTGGCGGCGTTCGAGGCGCTCGGCCTCTTCACCGAGCTCGGCGACATGCTCTGGCGCTGCGGCGACTATCCGCTCTACCTGGCGCGGCGCGCCTATCCGGAGGCCGCCAACTACTGGCTGATCGAGTACGACGTCGTCATCAACCGTGCCGAGCCCGTGAGCTTCTTCCGCGAGTTCGACGGCGTCCCATCCGCACGACTTCCTGTCCACCCACTTCCGCGAGCGCGAGCCGGGCTGGTTCTGGGGCGACGCGATGCAATCGGACCACGCAGTGGTCTGGCGCTCGTACTACCCGCTGATCAGGCTCTCCGGCCGGGCGATCGACTTCATGCTGGAACGCCGCGTGCGCGCCACGACCCGGATCATGGCGATCGCGCCGCAATCCAGGCCGGAGTGGCCGAACGACGAGTCCTTCACCGCCTGCGAGCTGCACTACAACGACTTCGAGTGCGCCGACTTCGCGACCCTCGGCGACTATTACGACTACACGACCTTCTTCAACGACGTGCTGTTCCATCCGGACCGCATGCCGCCGCACGACGGCAAGATCTACCACATGGTCCGGTCGGGCATGGCCTACCTCCGGGCGGTGCAGCCGCCTCTGAACGGCTACCAGAGGCCCCGCTGCGCGACCTCATCGAGCTTACCGAGACCGGCCTTACCCTGGAGCAGATCCTGCCCGTGCTCCGCGACCAGATCGCGGTCCGGCTTGGATCGGGCGGCGACACGCCCGAGCGGATCCTGGCGCCGGACGGGCCTATCCTGGCGCTGCTCGCGGGCGAGGTGGCGGAACCGGTGCTGGAGGCGGTGGTGCTGGCCCTGGCGCGGCTGCGCATGCGCTGCACGATCGACGCGCTGGCCCGGATCGCCGACGAGCGCGGCTGGCCGGCGATCGAGGCGTTCTCCAACCTGGCCCTGGCGCGACCGGCCTGGCAGAGCTCGGTGAGCATGTGGTCCCGGCCCCGGAACTACCGGCTCGATGCCGAGGGCGGCAATGACGGCGATCGCGCCGTCGATCACGGCTTCCATACCGAGGGCGAGCCGAATCCCTACTGGACCGTGGACCTGCAGCAGCGCCACATGCTGACCGAGGTCAGGATGTACAACCGCGCCATCCATGCCGGACGCCTCAACGGCTTCCGCCTGCTGGCCTCGCTCGACGGCGAGACGTGGCACACCGCCTATCAGAGCCCGGCGGAAGTCGACCTCGCGCGAAATCCCGAGGAGCCGATCCGGATCCCGCTGTTCACCCCGGCACGGCTGCTGCGCGTGCAGTCGACGCAGGACAGCTTCCTTCACCTCCGCGAATTCGAGGCTTACGGCATGCCGGTTCCAGGGGTCTAGGGCGCTGATCCGGCGTCCGACATCCGATGGCCGTCTCCAATGAGGCGGACCGTGTTCGCGTGCTGGCAACTTGTCACAAAAATGTGCTTCGATGCACCAAAGGGGCAGGTGCGCATGCCGGAACGGGTTTACGAAGACGACGAGCTGGCGGCGTTCTGGCGCCAGGGTTCGACCGACTACGTGCTGGTGACCTTCGGCGACGCCATCACCCTGGCGTCCGGCGACCGTTTCTTCGCCGATGTGCCGGCTGCCAAGGGCGACGTGACCTGTCTCGGGATCATGACGCACCGGGAGAACTGGTATCCCGCCAGTGCGATGCGCCGGCTTGCACGGGCCGTGGCGCCCTTGCTGTCACCGTATGCGACCCGCATCGGCTATGGCGGCTCGATGGGCGGCTATGGCGCGATCAAGTTCTCGGCTGTGCTCGGGACATCCCACACGATCGCGTTGTGCCCGCAATGGTCGATCGACCGCGACGAGTGCGACGGCAACGATCCGGGGTTCCAGCACTGGTTCCGGCCTTACATGGCCGGGCACCACATCCGACCGGACGAGGCCGATGGACGGGTCGTGCTGTGCTTCGATCCGGGCGATGCCATCGATCGGTTCCATGCCGTCCGGCTTTCGGAAGTCGTTCCGTCGGCCTTCGTCATCCGCATGCCGATGGTGGGCCATCACGTCACCAAGGCGTTCGCAGGCACCGCGAACCTGCTGGAGCTGATCGCCGCGGTACGGAACGACGACATGCCGCACCTGCGGATGCTGGCAGGGCGGCTGCGGCGGCAAAGCGCCGAGCGGGCGCACAACGTCCTTCTTCGCGCGGCCACGCGCCATCCGGTCCTGGCCGCAAGGGCGGCGCACCTGCCGCCGGCGACCGCGTCCAGCCGGCTCGGGCGGCCGAGCACCTTTCAGCTCCCGTTGCTGGCCTCTCTGCTGCGCCGTGGGCGCGAGGATGAGGCGACCGCCCTGCTCCATGAGATCGAGACCGGGGAGACCAGCCCCGAGGACAGCTCCGCGGCGGCGCTGGTCGTGGCGCAGTATGCTGCGGCGTGCAGGCGGGCCCGCATCCGCGTGGTCAGGACCCACCATGACACCGTCATCGTCTACGACCTGCTGGCTGGCCGGATCCGCCACTCGCGCGTCCCGGACCATGCCATGGCCGATGCCATGTTGCCGGTGCACCTGCACCTGGACGAGAAGGGGTCCGGCAGATTCTGCCTCGACCTGGAGGGCGACCGGTTCTGGCTGCGGCTGACGCCTGACGGACGGGTGCGGACGGTGCCGGCGCGCAGGCTGACTGGCCGCGCGGCAGCATGCTGCGTATCGCCGTGGCCGCGGACGGAAAGGGTTCCGCAGTGACGCTGCGGGGAAATCATGGCTTCGTCTGCGCATCGCCGGACGGATCGACAACGATGGATCGGGCGGTAGCGGACGATTGGGAACATTTCAGCCTGCACCCGGTTGCCAGAACTCGATCGCTGGGACTCGGACCAGGGCACTGGTCCGGGCAGACCGGTTTCGAGCAGTGGGCAACGGCATCGGACTCCAGCCCACATCATCTGCAGTAGGCGGGCGAGCAGGCGGTGGGCGAAGGTTACGTCCGGCATCGGCCGGGCCCGTCGCGCGAGGCCGGCTTCACCCTGATCGAGATGATCGTGGTGCTGGCGGTGCTGGCCCTGATCGGCGGCATCGTGCTGGCGCGCGGCCCGCTGCGCTCGCCGACCCTCGACCTGCGCGCCTGCGCCCGCACGATGGCCGCCGGCCTGCGCACGGCACGCGCCGACGCGATCGCGGACGACCGCGACCGCGAGTTCACCATCGATACGGCCGCGCGCGACTACGGGCTGCGCGGCGGCGCCCGGCACGCCCTGCCGCCCGGGATCGACGTCGACGGCCGGGTGGCGCCGATCCTGTTCCATCCCGACGGCAGCGCCTCGGGCGGGGCGGTGACGCTGGCCGACGGCGGTCGGCTGCTGTCGGTGCGGGTCGACTGGCTGACCGGGCTGGTGGCGGTGGTCAGTCCAGCGCCTTGAGCGCGGCCAGGGTCTGCAGCCCGTGCTGGCTGGTGAACGACAGCCGGTCGGCGCCATCGGCGGTCTGCAGCACGCCGCCGACCTGGTGGTCGCCGGTGTCGTAGGTCGAGATCCGGCCGTCCTCCTGGACCAGCAGCCGCTGCCGGTCCGGGAACACGGCGTAGCGCATGCCGTCCTGCGCGCCGGTGGCGGCCGGGTGGCCGAGCTCAGGCGGCCACCACGTCTCGCCCGCCGAGATCGGCTGCAGCGCCTCCATCGGCTCCAGCGGCCGCATCGGCTTCATCGGTTCCATCGGCGCCACGATCGTCTCCCCGGGTCGGCTAGAACAACCAGTGAAATCTCTACGCCGGCCCCGGGCCGCGGTTCAGGTAGCTGCGCCAGAAGCCGGTCGAGGTCAGCTCCGGCGCCGCCGTCCGCCAACGCGCCGCCGCGGCGCCGCCATGCCGCATCAGCCGCAGCAGCAGCGGCACGCCGCGCCGGAAGATCTCCCGGAACCTGCCGCGGTCCCGGCAATAGGCCGACATCTGCGGCTCCCACCAGTTGTCGAGCACGATGCGGTCGGCGTGGCGCAGCCCGATCCAGGAGAACTCGCCCGCCCCGACCAGCCGCGACTCGGTGTCCGGCACCGGCTTCAGCAGGTTGCGCAGCAGCACGAAGGCGAACCAGGCGACGAAGCTCACGCGGAGGCGCGGCATGCGCGCCACGCGCTGCGGCACCAGCACCTGGTGGCGGTCGACCTGCCGCGGCCCGTAGCGGGCGCGCAGCCCGGTGACTGAGGCGTGTAGCGCGCGCGGGTCGCGGTGCAGCACCTCCGGCCCGGCGAGGAAGTCCTCGATGCCGCGCAGGATCAGGATCGCGCCGTAGTAGCGGAAGGTCAGCAGGTGCAGCGCCCAGCTGCGGCCGGCGCGTCGGAACGCCGCCGCCGGGCTGAACTTCCTGTGCAGCGCGGCCAGCGTCAGCAGGTTGCGGGTCTCGTAGTAGAGCTGCCAGCCGCCGAGCTTCAGGTAGAACGGCTCGTGCCAGACCGCCGCACCCGGCAGCGAGACGGTGTGGATGCCGGCGCGGTACAGCCGCATGCCGTACTCGGCGTCGTCGCCGCGGATGAAGCACGGCAGCGGCAGGCCGAGCCTGCGCACGATGTCCAGCGCCACCGCGAAGCACCACCAGCCGTTGAAGTGCACCGCCTGCGGCTGGGCCAGCCGGTCCAGCCCCTCGATCGGGGCCAGGTCGACGTCGTGCAGCACCGGGTGCGGGAACCAGTCGAACGGGCTCATCACCGCGCCGGCCTCGTAGAGTCGGGTCGGCTGCACCTGGTCCAGCATGTGGCCGCCGACCGCCACGGCGTCGTGCGCCAGCGACAGGAACGCGGTCAGCCGCAGCACCGTGTCCGGCTCGATCCGGATGTCGTCGTCGAGGAACGCGCAGTGCGTCAGCGACGGGTCGTCCAGGGTCGCCAGCAGGCCGCGGGTGAAGCCGCCGGCGCCGCCGAAATTGTCCTGCTCGATCACCGTCAGGCGTTCGCCCAGCCGTGCCGCCGCCTGCGCCAGCAGCGGGTGCGAGACCAGGCCGGGCGCGCCCTGGCTGACCACCAGCACGCGCGCCGCCCGCGCCAGCACCACCGGGTCGTCGGCCAGCGCCAGCAGCACGCCGGCGAGCGAGGCCTCGCGGTTGAAGGTGCAGAGCACGATGCCGAGCGACACCGGCCGGCCTGCAGTCGCCGTCTGCCACGCGGCATCGAGGAACCGCGCCTCGTCGGACAGCGCCGTCACCTCGAAGTACAGCAGGCCGTACTCGCGGAAGTTGATGCTGGCGTCCTCTATGCCGAACCGCAGCACGTGCCGGCCGGCGCCGCCGGTCTCCTCCTCCGCCAGCAGCCGGTCGACGCCGATGCTGCGGCGGCGCAGCCGGACGATGCAGGGTCCGCCGACCGACACCGACAGCACGAGCTCGCCCAGCTGCGTGTTCATGCGCCAGTGCGCCTCGAAGAAGCCGCCGAAATAGGTGTCGAACGACAGCGTGGTGCCGGCGCCGAGCGACACGCTGCCGTCCGGCTGCAGGATGGCGCTGAACGGGCCGGTGCCGTCCCGCTCGCGGCGGCCGGCCCGCCAGTAGAGCGGCCGCAGCTCCGTCGCGCGATCGACCAGCACGCGCTGCAGGGTCCGGACCGGCTCGGCGGCGGACAGGGGGCAGGCTGCATCCGCGGGCGATATGCGTTGGTCCATCATGCTCCCATAGAGGCCGGCTGCCGGCTCGGCCAGGGATCGTTATGAGACAGTCCGCCACCCGCCTCGCATCACCTTTAGTTCAGGCTTGCGGCTCCATCCTGCTGGCCGCGCTGGCGGTGGCCGGGGTCGCCGTCCTGCGCCATCGCGACGACCCCGCCGTCGCCGTCGCCTCCGAGGCCGCGATCGCCGCCGAGCGGCCGACCCGGCTGCTGCTGCGGCGCTGGGACCGCGATCCGGCCGTGCTGGTGCTGGACTTCCCCGGTCCGGGCGGGCAGGGCCGGATGCTGAACCGGGTCGCCGCCCTGGTCGAGAAGCGGGACGCGCCGCGCGACCGGGTGCTGGACGATGCGGGGCTGGCGCAGGCGATCGCCCGGTCCGGCGCCACCCCGGCCACCTACTATGCCGGGCACGACTACGCCGCCGCCGACCTCCGCCGCTTCTTCGCGCTGGCCGACCGCGACCACGTGCGGCTGAACCGCGACGAGGCGCTGCTGCGCCGGCTGCTGCGGCGCCTCGGCTGGACCGAGGGCGGCCCCGACGGCGGACGCGATGGTGCGCTGGTCTCGCTGTCGGCCGCTTCCGGCCCGCTCTCGGCGGCGATGCGGGCGGCGATCCTGCACCACGAGCTGTCGCACGGCGCGTTCTTCACCCTCCGCCCCTATGCCGACTGGTCGCGCCGGTTCTGGCAGCGCGCCCTGACGCCGGCCGAGCGGGCCGGGTTCCGCGCCTGGCTTGCCGGCCAGGGCTACGACCCGGCGCTGGAGCCGCTGATGCTGGACGAGGCCCAGGCCTACCTGGTCTGGACGCCGGACCGCGCCTTCTTCCGGCCCGAACAGGCCGGGCTCACCGCCGCGCGCGCGGCCGCGCTGCGGGCGGATTTCCTGCAGGGATTGCCTCCGGCCGTCCGCGTCGAGGACCCGGCGGTCCCTTGAGCGGCCCTCACGACGCGCCGCAGCGCAGGATCGGCCCGACATGCTGGCGCGCCGCTCGGCCGATCACCGCTTCCGCCGGCGAGTGCCGCCCGTGCAGCACGGCCGCCAGCAGCAGCGCCGCCGCCGGCACCGCCGCACGCAGTTGCCGCCGCACCCTCGGCTGCCGCGGCGGCGGGCCCGCCAGCAGGCGCAGCGCCGCCACGCCGGCGACCCCGAGCACGCCGCCCAGCATCGCCTCCGGCACCGTGTGCAGCCCGAGCCGGACCCGCGACCAGCCGATCAGCGTCGCGACCGGCACCGCCGCCGCGACGCTCGCCGGCAGCGACAGGCCGAGCAGCGCCGCGATGCCCGCATAGACCACGGTGCCGGCCATCGTGTGGCCGCTCGGGCTGTAGATCAGCTCGTGCGGCGGGCGGGGTCCGCAGGACTCCAGCGCCAGCTTGAGCAGCAGCGTCGCGCCGAAGCAGGCCGCCACCACCGCGCCCCAGGCCGCCGCACCCCGCCACCAGCCGAGGGCCAGCAGGATCGACAGCACGATCGCGGCGATCGGCAGCACGACGTCCTGGTCGGCGAAGTCGGTCAGATACTGCATGAGGGGAAGGCCAGGGGCTCTGCCCCTGGACCCCGCCAGAGGCGGAGCCTCCGGACACCGTTTGTTGAGGAAACGTAATTCTTCTCGATCACCTTGATAGGGTCTTCTCGAACAAGGCGAGGGCGCGGGCGCAGGCTTGGTCCATGTTGTAGTAGGCGTAGTCGCCGAGGCGGCCGGCGAACCACACCCGGCCCGCGAGCGCCTGCGCCGAGGCGAGGTAGGGCGCCAGCCGTTCCCGGTTCGCCGGCGTCGGGATCGGGTAGTAGGGCTCGTTGCGGCCGGGCTCGTACGGCTCCGGATACTCCTCCATCAGCAGCGTCCGCGGATGCGCCTGGCCGGTCAGCCGCTTCATCTCGGTGATCCGGGTGAAGTCGAACTCGTTCGGGTAGTTGACGGTGCCGACCTGCTGCGCGAACGCGACGTCGGCGACGCGGTGCACGAAGCGCAGGCTGCGATAGGGCAGCGCCCCGTGCCGGTAGTCGAAATACTCGTCGATCGGGCCGGTGAACACGATCTTCGCGCGCGGATGGTCGCCGCGCACATGCTCGAACTCGGTGCCCAGCAGGATCTCGATGTTGGGGTGCGACAGCATGCGCCCGAACAGCGCGGCGTAGCCGTCGCGCGGCATCGCCTGGTAGGCGTCCTGGAAGTAGCGCGGGTCGCGGCTGGCATGGAACGGCACCCGCGCGGTTACCGACGGATCGAGCTCGTCCGGCCGCAGCGCCCACTGCTTGGCGGTGTAGGTCTCGAAGACGTTGCCGTACACGTAGTCGGCCAGGAACCGGATCTGCGCGTCCTCGCTCTCGCGCATCCGCAGGATCGGGATCTTCCTGCCGTAGCCGTGCGTCTCGATGACCCGCCGCGACAGGTCCTCCGCCAGGTAGGGCGGGAACAGGGCGGCGATGGAATCGAGGTTGAACGGCACCGGCACCTCCCGGCCTTCGACCACGGCCAGCACCTGGTGGTAGTACGGCCGCCAGTCGGTGAACCGCGACAGGTAGTCCCAGACCTTCCCGCTGTTGGTGTGGAAGATGTGCGGCCCGTACTTGTGGTAGACGATGCCGTTCTCGTCCGCGCAGTCGAACGCGTTGCCGGCGACGTGGTCGCGGCGGTCCACCACCAGCACCCGCTCGCCCAGCACCGAGGCGATCCGCTCGGCCACCGTGGCGCCGGTGAAGCCGGCGCCCACGACAATCCAGTCCACCATCGTCGTCGGCCCCCGGCACCCGATCCGCGGCGCGACGGTCACACCTTTGTCGGGACGGGACAAGCGCCGGCCGGGCCGGTCACGATCGTCATCGAAACACGCCGAGAATGCCGTTGGGCCAGGTAAAATGCGCGTGTGGCCATGAGGGACGACCGGATGCGCGCTGACCTGCTGGACGTGTTCGCCGTGCGCTCCAACCCGCTGCGCTGGCGACAGCCGGAGGCGGTTGCGAAGGACTGGATCCAGCACATGCTCGACAGCGGCGTCCGGCTGCACCTGGTCGAGGTGCAGTACGGCGAGCGGCCGTTCCTCTACGAGGGGCTCGCCCACGTGAACCACATCCCGCTGCGCGCGCGGACCTGGTGCTGGTCGAAGGAGAACGCGCTCAACCTCGGCATCGCCCGCGTGCCCGACGCGCGCTACATCGCCACCTCCGACGCCGACATCTTCCATCGCCGCCCGTCCTGGGCGGTCGAGACCGTGCACGCGCTGCAGCATTACGACGTGGTGCAGCCCTGGTCCGACGCCTACGACCTCGGCCCGCACGACGAGCACATCCAGCACCACGTCTCGTTCTGCCGCCAGTACCTGGCCGGTCGGCCGATCTGCGCCGAGGGCCCGAACTGGTGGCGGCACGACAACGGCCCGTACGACTACCCGCATTCCGGCTATGTCTGGGCCTGGACCCGGCAGGCGCTGGAATGGCTCGGCGGCCTGTTCGAGCTGGGCGGCATGGGCAGCGGCGACCACCACATGGCGCTGGCCCTGGCCGGCCGCGCCGACCGCTCGCTGCCCGGCCATTGCCCGCCCGCCTACGGCGAGGAGGTGATGCGCTGGCAGGCCCGCGCGCGGCGGCACATCGACGGCAACATCGGCTACGTGCCTGGCACGATCGAGCACCGCTTCCACGGTCGCAAGGCCGATCGCGGCTACCTCAGCCGCTGGGAGATGTTCATCCGCCACGGCTTCGACCCGCGCGCCGACCTCAAGCGCAACACCCACGGCGTGTTCGAGTGGGCCGGCAACAAGCCCGAGCTGCGCCGCGAGTTCGACCTCTACTTGCGCAGCCGGAACGAGGACGTGAACTGCCTTTGACCGATTGTGGCGCTGCCTGTCTCAGGCAGGCTGGCGCCGATCCGAAGCTCGCGCCCGCCGGACGGTCCGGATGCCGTCCTGCGAAACGTCCTCGTACAGGGAGCCGCTACTTCCGGCAGGTCGGGTAACGGGCGAGCGATCGCGTCGCCACCGGCGGGATGGGCCGAAGCGGGACGAGCGAAGGTTCGCATCAGGCCGCCACGACGTTCTCCGTCGACACGACGAAGTCGCACGCATGCAGATCGAGAAACGACTCCTCGTCCGGGCGAACGCGCGTCAGATATTCAGGATCCGAGAAGCAACGGGCGAGCGCGTCGACATCGTCGAACCACAGCTCAGTGATGCCGTCGTACTTGACCGGAGGCATGCCAGGCAACTCCACAGGAACGGCATGTTGCTGGACGTAGCGCCTCACGGTCTGCCCCACCACCGCCACGGACATGAAGAGCGCGGCATGGACCGTCCTGTGATGGTCGACGAATTGGGCATGTGTCAGGGTCGGCTTGCGCGTGAGCAAGATGCTGAACTTGATCATCGGACGATGTCCCTACCGGCTGACACCGCGGGATCAGTGTCAGGTGTCGCTCGGACCCGCAACGCCTGCGAAGGGAAGATGGCGGCATCGCCGCGAGGCGAAAGTCGGGTTCGGCCAGACCGGGACGGTCCCCCTGGTCAGGACGCGATCGCGGGTTGGTTCGGACAGCCCTGCGGCCGGCTGAAGAGAGTCAGGCGCTAGGCGCCAACCCACTCGCCGCGCAGCCCATCCGCTTCAAACCGTCCCATGGCCCGGGTCTGGCGGCCCTCGGGGCAGAGGCGGAGGATGTCGACCGACCCGAGCGTGACGAGAAGGATGCCGAACTGACGATATCGCTCGTCCGGGGCCAGGTAGGGCCGATCGTCGGGACCAGGGATTGCGGTGCCCGGTATCGCCACCGTCCCGTAAGCCGCACGGCCCCTGTCCGACAGCGTTTCCCAGCGATCGCGGGCGAGTGCATCGTCGCGGTGCAGGCATGCCGTTCCGGTGAACCGGAGCTGCAGCTGCTCGGCCGCCGACCAGGACAGGACGGCGACCCGATCCGTGGCCTCGATGGCCGGCACCTTGGCGGCGCGGACGTCGGTGTGCATCTCCATCCGGCCCGGTGGCCAGGCGAAGTCCCGCAGGACCAGCGTGCGCACCTCCGGTGCCCCGGCCGCGGAGACGGTCGCGAGCTGGACGTTGCGGAGATCCGAGCCGCGATCGTGCAGGGCTCGCTTCAGTACGGACAGCGCGTCTTCGATGAAGGTCGTGGGCGATGCTGGCATGCGGGCGTCAGGCCTATCCGGCGGCGGCACTCGACCGAGTGCTGCACGCGCCGGAGATTGCCGCCATCCGCTGGTCCCGCCTAGCCCCGGGGCGTCGCCGCGCCACGCGCGGTCCGCGGCGTGCTTTTCTCCAGGCGCCCGTGCTGCTAGCCAGGGATCGCGTCGGCCGGGCCTGGAGGGCGATCGGCCGGGCGTGATCCGGAGCGCCGATGCCGCCTCGCCATCTCCTCGCGACGTCCGTCATTGTGGCCCTGCTCGGGCCGCCGGTTGCGCTCGCCGATGACAGTGTCGGTCCGGCGCCGGTGCTGACCGGACAGCGCGCCTACGGGGACTGGCACGACGACGCGCCGGGCCGGCGCCGGCTCATCACCCCGCAGGACATGCCGGCGCCGTTCGCCAGCCGCTCGGCCAGCAACACGCCCTCCGTCGTCGAGCCCGCGGGAACCCTGGTTCCCAAGGTGCCCGCCGGCTACGTGGTGGAGCGGTTCGCGACGCTGGACTACCCGCGGCTGGTCCGCGTCGCGCCCAACGGCGACATCTTCGTGGCCGAGACCAGCCTCGGGAAGATCCGCGTCCTCCGCGCCGCCGACGGGGCCGCGCATCCCGATCGCGACGAGCTGTTCGCCGGCGGCCTCGACGGGCCGTTCGGGATCGCCTTCTATCCGCGGGGCCCGGCGCCGCAATGGGTCTACGTGGCCACGGTCAACGCCGTCGTCCGCTATCCCTACCGCCCCGGCGACCTGAAGCCGTCCGGACCGCCGCAGACGATCGTGGCCGAGCTCGCCGCCAGCACCGGCTACCACACCACCCGCGACGTCCAGTTCAGCCCGGACGGGCGGCGGATGTTCGTCTCCGTCGGCTCGGGCTCCAACGTCGCCGAGGAGATGGGGCGCAGGACGCCCGACGGGATCCGGCAGTGGGAGGCGCAGACCGGACCGGGTGCGGCGTGGGGACACGAGGCGGGCCGCGCCGACGTGCTCGCGTTCGATCCCGACGGCAGCCACCGGCAGGTGTTCGCCACCGGCCTGCGCAACTGCGTCGGCCTCGCGGTGCATCCCGCGACCGGCGACCTCTGGTGCTCCACCAACGAGCGCGACGGCATGGGCGACAACCTGGTGCCCGACTACGTCACCCGGGTGCGGGCGGGCGGCTACTACGGCTGGCCCTGGTACTATGTCGGCGCCAACCAGGATCCGCGCCGCGCCGGCGAGCGGCCCGACCTGGCCGGCCGCGTGACGGTGCCCGACGTGCTGATCCAGCCGCACTCGGCGCCGCTGGCGATGACCTTCTACGAGGCGCCGCCCGGCGCCGCCGCCGCGTTCCCCGCCGACCATGACGGCGACGCCTTCGTCGCCCTGCACGGCTCCTGGAACCGGGCCCGGCGCACCGGCTACAAGATCGTCCGCATCCCGCTGCGCGCCGGCGTGCCGAGCGGCGTCTACGAGGACTTCATGACCGGGCTCGTCGCCGACGACGACAGCGTCTGGGCACGGCCCGTCGGCGTGGCGGTGGCCCATGACGGCGCGCTGCTCGTCACCGAGGACGGGAACGGGCTGATGTGGCGGGTCGCGTATCGCGGGCACTAGCGGGAAGGAAGGCCAGGGCTCTGCCCTGGACCCGCCAAGGGCCGTCACGCGTCAGCGTGCTTCGCACGACGGCCCTTGGAACCCGATTCGTAAGGAGATATCTCGTGCCTAGGAATAAAATCCTTAATGAATCGGGGTGTTGGCCCGCGGCCCCAGTGGGGTCCAGGGGCAAAGCCCCTGGCCTTGCCTGCCCTGCAACCGCTGATCATTCTGCCATCATGAAACCGTGGATGGCCCCCGCATGGTGATCCTCAGGCGTCGGTCGCTGCTGGCGGCGGCGGCGGTGCCGCTGCTGCCGCGGCCGGGGCGGGCGGCGGCGGCGCTGCCGGCGGTCGCGGCCAAGGATGCGGTGATCGCGTTCGGCCATATCGGTCCGATCTCGGACGGCGGCTGGACCGCCACCCACCACGCCGCCGTGCTGGCGGCGAAGGCGGCCTATCCGGCGGCGCGCGTGCTCGAGGTCGAGAGCATCCCGGTCTCGGCCGACGCCACCCGCACCTTCCGCCAGTTCGTCGAGAACGGCGCCACCATCGTGTTCGCGACCTCCGAGTACGGCGACCTGGTGTCCGGCGTCGCCGACGACGCCCCCGACGTCGCGTTCCTCGAGTGCAACGGCCACCGCACCTCCGACAACGAGAGCTGGTACTACATCCAGCACTGGATGGTCGGCTACGTGCTGGGGGTGGCGTCGGCGCGGATGAGCCGCAGCGGCCGGCTCGGCTTCGTCGGCTCGTTCCCGATCGCCGCGGTGTACGGCTGCGCCAACGCGTTCCTGCTCGGCGCCCGCTCGGTGGCGCCGGCGGCGACCTGCCAAGTGGTGCTGATCAACAGCTGGTTCGACCCGCAGGCCGCCTCGCAGGCGGCGTCGGCGCTGATCCAGAACGGCGTCGACACGATCTACACCAACCTCGACGACGCCTCCTGCCTGCAGGTGGCGGAAAAGGCCGGGGCCAAGTGCGCCACCTGGGCCACCGACATGCGCCGCTCCGGCTCGGACGCCTACATCAGCTCGCTGCTGCTGGACTGGAGCCCGACCGTGGTGGCGCAGATCGGCCGCCGCCTGGACGGCAGCTGGACCGCGGGCCCCGGCACGCTGCTGCCGCTCGGCCACGGCGTCGACCGCGACCGCTGGGGCCGCACGGTGCCGCCGGACGCGGCCGCCGCGGCCGACGCGGTGCGGGCGCGCATCCTCGGCGGCTGGAACCCGTTCCAGGGCGAGATCCGCGATGCCGGCGGCCGCATCCGCGTGCCCAGGGGCGGCGCCATGGACGCCGCCGCCTGCAGCGCCTGGAGCTGGCCGGTCGAGGGCGTCATCGGGCTCCGATCCGCCTGACCGCGCTCGCACCCGCGCCCGCAACCGTCCCGCTGGTCAGGCTGTCCGGCATCACCCGGTCGTTCTACGGCGTGCTCGCCAACGACGGCGTCGACTTCGAGCTGGAGCGCGGCGAGATCCACGCCCTGCTGGGCGAGAACGGCGCCGGCAAGTCGACGCTGATGAACGTGCTGACCGGGCTCCATCAGCCCGACGCCGGCCGCATCGCCGTCGACGGGCAGGTGCGGCGCATCGACGGCCCGGCGGCGGCGGCGCGAGCCGGCATCGGCATGGTGCACCAGCACTTCCGGCTGGTGCCGGCCTTCACCGCGGCCGAGAACGTCCATCTCGGCTGGAGCGACACCCCCTGGCGGGCCTCGTCCGCGGTGCTGGAGGCGCGCACCGCCGAGCTCGCGGCACGGTTCGGCCTGGTGGTGGCGCCGGGCGCCCGGGTGGCCGGGCTGTCGCCCGGCGAGCAGCAGCGGGTCGAGATCCTGCGCGTGCTGGCCCGCGGCGCCCGCATCCTGATCCTGGACGAGCCCACCGCGGTGCTGATCCCGGCCGAGGTGGGGGCGCTGTTCGCGGCGCTGCGGGGGTTCCGCGCCGGCGGCAACGCGGTGGTGCTGATCAGCCACAAGCTGGGCGAGGTGCTGGAGATCGCCGACCGCGTCACCGTGATGCGCGCCGGCCGCTCGGTCGCCACGTGCCCGGCGGCCGGCGCCAGCCGGGCCTCCCTGGCCCGCCTGATCGTGGGCGAGCTCGGGGCCGTCCCGTCGTCGCAGCCGAGGCGAGAGGCCCGTCTTCGGAACCAGGCGCCGGTGCCGCTGGAGCTGCGCGACGTCCATGTGCGTGACCATGGGCGGGAGGCGCGGCTCGCCGGCGTCTCGCTGCAGGTGCGGGCGGGCGAGATCCTCGGCGTCGCCGGCGTCGCCGGCAACGGCCAGGGCGCGCTCGCCGCCGTTCTGACCGGCTGCCGGCGCCCGGACGGCGGCGCCGTGCTGCTGGACGGGCAGGTCGTGGCGCGACCGGACCCGCGGCTGTTCGCCGACCGCGGCATCGGCCACATCCCGGAGGACCGGCTGCGCACGGCGCTGGCGCCCGACCTGTCGCTGGCGGAGAACGCCGTGCTGCGCGAGTACGCGCGGCCGCCGATCTCGCGCGGCTTCGGCCTCGATCCGCTACGGGCGCGGGCGGTGGCCAGGCGCATCATCGAGGAGGCCGGAGTCACCCCCGCCGACCCGTCGATGCCGGTCCGCAACCTGTCGGGCGGCAACCAGCAGCGGCTGGTGGCGCGGCGCGAGCAGCGCATCGCCACCCGGGTGCTGGTGGCGTGCTACCCGACCCGCGGCCTCGACGTCGGCGCCGTCGCCATCCTGCACGCCGCCTTCCACCGGCTGGCGTCGCAGGGCCTCGGCGTGGTGCTGATCTCGGAGGAGCTGGAGGAGCTGCTCGACCATGCCGACCGCATCGCCGTGCTGTTCGCCGGCCGCATCGCCGGCATCCTGCCCGCAGCCTCCGCCGGCCCCGAGCGGCTGGGCCTGCTGATGAGCGGCCAATGACCAGGACGGCGGGCTCGCGGTGAGCTGGACGCTCCGGCGCGTGCCCGCGATCCCGGGCCCGGTGCGCGTCGCGGCGTTCCTGGTCTCGGGTGCGGCGGCCGTCGCCGTGGCGGGCGTGCTGCTGCGCCTGTGCGGCCTGCACCCGCTGCGGCTCGGCGCCGCCGTGCTGCGCGACGGCCTCGGCAGCCGCTTCGGCCTCGAGGACCTGATGCTGCTGGCGGCACCGCTGGTCGGCTGCGGCCTGTCGGTGGCGGTGATGCTACGGGTGGGGCTGTGGAACGTCGGCGCCGACGGCCAGTTCTTCGTCGGCGCCGCCTGCGCCGCCGGGGTCGGGCTCTACGATCCGCATGGGCCGACGGCCGCGGTGCTGCCTCTGATGGCCCTGGCCGCGGTCGCCGGCGGGATGGCCTGGATCGCGGTGCCCGCACTGCTCCGCCTGGCCCTCGGCACCAGCGAGATCATCACCACCCTGCTGCTGAACTTCGTCGCCCGGCTGGGCGTCGGCGGCCTCGTCACCGGCCCGTGGCGCGACGCGGGCAGCTCGGTCGCGGCGCAGTCGCCGCGGGTGCCGGCGGCGATCCCGCGCCTGCCGCACGACTGGCATCTGGGCGGCGTGCACTGGGGCGTCGCCGCCGTGCCCGCGCTGGCGCTGGCGCTGGCGGCGGCGTTCCGGCTGACCCGCTGGGGCTACGAGCTGCGCGTCTGCGGCGCCAACCCGGAGGCCGCCGCCTATGCCGGCATGCGCGTGCGCCGGCGCCTGGGCGAGGCGATGCTGGTCGGCGGCGGCCTGGCCGGGCTGGCCGGAATGGCTGAGCTCGCCGGCACCGTGCACCGGCTGCAGTCCGGGCTGTCGAACGGCTACGGCTACACCGGCATCATCGTGGCGGTGCTGGCGTCGGCCTCGCCGATCGGCTGCGTCGCCACCGGCCTGCTGATGGCGCTGGTGCTGGAGGGCGGCACGGTGCTGCAGACGCAGGGGGTGCCGTCCAGCGCCGCCTCGGCGCTGATCGGGCTGATCCTGCTGTTCGCCGCGGTCGGAGAGCGGCTGGCGCACTACCGTCCGGCAGAGCTGCGGCCGCGGTCTGCGGAGGGTGCCGGATGAGCGTGCTGTCCGGCCTGCTCGGCAACGCGGTCCAGTCCGGGGCGGTGCTGGCGCTGGCGGGGCAGGGCGAGCTGCTGGCCGAGCGGGTCGGCGTGCTCAACCTCGGCGTCGAGGGGCTGCTGGCGCTGGGCGGCATCGCCGCGATCGCCACCGTCGCCGCCGGCCACGACCCGGTGCTGGGCCTGCTGGCGGCCGCTGGCGTGGGTGCCGCCGCCGGCAGCCTGTTCGCCGCCGCCGCCGTGCTGGCGCGCGCGAACCAGGTGCTGTGCGGGCTGGCGCTCACCACCGGCGGGCTCGGGCTCGCCGCCACGATCGGCCGCCCCTATGCCGGCCGCCCGGCCGCCGCCGCCTTCCAGCCGGTCGCCGTGCCGCTGCTCGACCGCCTGCCCGTGCTGGGGCCGGCCCTGTTCCACCAGACCGCGCCGGCCTACCTCGCCTTCCTGGTGCTGCCGCTGGCGCTTCAGCTGCTGCTGTTCCGCACCCGCCACGGGCTGGCGCTGCGCGCGATCGGCGAGAACCCCGCCGCCTGCGACGCCGCCGGCATCCCGGTGCTGCCGTTGCGCTTCGCCTACGTCGTGGTGGGGGCCGCGGTGGCGGCGATCGCCGGCGCCGACCTGACGCTCGCCTTCGTGCCGTCCTGGTCCGACGGCGTCACCGCCGGACGCGGCTGGATCGCGGTAGCGCTGGTGATCTTCGCCGGCTACCGGCCCTGGCGCATCGCCGGCGGCGCGCTGCTGTTCGGGCTGGTGGACGCGCTCGGCTATCTCGCCCAGGCGCGCGACTGGGGCGTGCCGCCGGCCCTGCTGTCGATGCTGCCCTACCTCGCCACCATCCTGTTCATGGTGCTGCCGGCGCTGCTGTCGCGCGGCCGCGCCGCCGCCGCCGCACCCGCGGCGCTCGGCCTGCCCTACCACCGGGACGAGCGGTAGCCGGACAGGGCTGTCGCATTCGAGGGGACGTGGAAGGAGAAGGCTAGGGCGCTGCCCCAAACCCCGATTCGTAAGAAGGTATCCCGTGCGTGAAGGCATAACCTCGACGAATCGGGGCCTGGGGCCCGCGGCCCCAGTGGGGTCCAGGGGCAAAGCCCCTGGCCTTCCTTCCAATGCGACAGCCCTTGGGTATCCGGACGAAGCGGTGGACGGCACTCTCGAAAAGGTGAACGACAACGGCACCGGTTCCTGGCGCCGCAGCCGGTTTCCTTAACCTCCTTCGGGCCAGGGTCGCGCCCACGCCGCAGCCAGGTTCGAGCGAGCCGGAACTCCATGTCGACACCGTCCTCCCGATCGAGCCTCCGCCACCTCGCCTGCGAGCTCGCGCTGACCGTGCTGCTGGTCTGCATCGCGCGCACCAGCCTGGCCGCGTCCTACTACGTGTCGTCCGGCTCGATGCAGCCCTCGCTGCTGATCGGCGACCACATGCTGGCCGAGCCGTTCGCCTACGGCTACAGCACCGCGATGCTGCCGTTCGGCAACCGGCTGCCGCAGGACGGGCTGCTCGGCGGCCGGCTGTTCGGCCGCCTGCCGGCGCGCGGCGACATCGTCGTGTTCCGCGGCCCGGCCGGTCCGTCGGCCAGCTGGGTGAAGCGGGTGGTGGGCCTGCCCGGCGACCGCGTGCGGATGCGGGCCGGACGGCTCTGGCTGAACGGCGCACCGGTCGACTGGCGGGATGACGGGCCCGGCCGCGAGGAGCTCGCCGACGGCAGCACGGTCGCCGCCGAGCGCTTCACCGAGCGGCTGCCCGACGCCGTCCCGCACCCGATCCTGAAGCGCTGGGCCGACGGCCCGCTGGACGACACCGCGGAGGTGGTGGTGCCGGACGGGCACCTGTTCGTGATGGGCGACAACCGCGACAACTCCGCCGACAGCCGCGTGCCGGCCTCGGCGGGCGGCGTCGGCCTGCTGCCGCTGTGGAACCTCGAGGGCCGGGTCAGGCTCGTGCTGGCCTCCCGCGACATCGACGCGCCGGCCGGCGGCCTGGCCTCCTGGCTGGCCTCGGTCCGCGGCGGACGCTTCCTGCACGCCGCGCGCTGATCGCGGCGCGAAGGCAACCGCGCGGGCCGGCCGGCGCTGAGTGCGCGGGCGTCCCTTGGGCGGATGACGCGGGAGCAATGCGATGACCACGGCCTTGGCCTATCTCGGCTGGACGCTGGTCCTGACGCTGGTGCAGGTCGTGGTGTCCACGGTCACCAAGCGTGGCCAGGATGGCGGCCCGAAGTGGGCCATGGGCAACCGTGATACGTCGCCCACTTATACCGGCCTCGCCGGACGGATGGTACGGGCGCAGGCCAACCTGTTCGAGACCCTGCCGATCTTCATCGGCGCCGTGCTGCTCGCCCATGTCGCCATCCGCGACACCGGGCTCACCGCATGGGGCGCCGGCCTCTATTTCTGGGCTCGGCTGATCTACATCCCCACCTATGCGCTCGGCCTGGTGCCGTGGCGGACAATCGTCTGGGGCGTGGCCATGGTCGGGCTGCTGCTCGTGCTGATCAGCCTGATCTAGAGCATGATCCGATCGCTCAAGGCTCACGGATCGTGGTCTAGATTGTTGTTCTTGGGAGCATCTTCATCCGGCCGAACCAGTCCGTTCGGTCGGATGACGCCCTAGCCGTTGCCGGACCGGCATCTCCCGGCCGCGCCATGCCCGTGAGGCGCATCGCCCGGCTGTTCGCGAGGCTGCTCGCCGTGGGCGTCGCAGGTGCCGCTGCGACCGTGTCCGGCCTCGTGCTCTACACCTGGCGGACCAAGCGCCGGGTCGAGCGGGAGGTGCCGCCGGACGGCCGCTTCCTCGACCTCGACGGGGCTCGCATCCACTACGTCGATGCCGGGTCCGGGCCGCCGATCGTGCTGATCCACGGCCTCGGCGGCCAGTTGCTCAACTTCCCGCCCGACAGCCTGGTCGCGCTGCGACGCGACTACCGCGTGCTGGCGCTGGACCGGCCCGGCAACGGCTACTCCACCCTGAGCGCCGGTGCCGTGCCGACTCTTGCCGCCCACGCGGCGGCCGTGGCCGGGTTCATCGAAGCCCTCGGGCTGCGGCGGCCGGTGCTGGTCGGCCACTCGTTCGGCGGCGCGGTGGCGCTGCGGCTGGCGCTCGACCGCCCTGATTTGGTCGGCGGCCTGGCGCTGGTGTCGCCGCTGACCCATCCGTACGACGCCATGCCGCCGATGTTCCAGCCGCTGGTGATCCGCTCCGCCCTGCTGCGCTGGCTGGTATCCTGGACCCTGGTGACGCCGGCCGCCGTGCGGCATCGCGACGAGGTCTTGAGCCATCTGTTCGCGCCCGATCCGGCGCCGCCCGGGTTCGACATCGACGGCGGCGGATCGCTGAACCTGCGCCCGTCCGGCTTCTACGCGACGTCGTCCGAGCTGGTGGCGCTCGACATCTCGACCCTGGCGGGGATGGCAGCCCGCTACGGCGAGCTCGCCATGCCGGTCGGCGTCCTGTTCGGCACCGGCGACGCCATCCTGGACCACCGGCTGAACGGCGTCGCCCTGCAGGGCGTGATCCCCGGGCTGGACTTGGAGTTGATCGAGGCCGGCCACATGATCCCGGTGGCCGCCCCGGAGCGCAGCGTCGCTTTCATCCGGCGGGTCGCGGAGCGCGTGGCGGCGCGGCCTTGAGGAAGAAAGGCAAGGGCTCTGCCCTGGACCCGCTGGGGCCGCGGGCCCGAACCCGATTCTCAGGAAGATGATCCGCGCGTGAAGGTATACTCCTGACGAGTCGGGGTCTGGGGCCGTCGTGCGCCAGCACGCATTGCGTGACCGCCCCAGTGGGGTCCAGGGGCAAAGCCCCTGGCCTTAACTGCGGCCGCCCTCGCCGGGCTTGCGCTTCTCGTGCACGGTGCCGCCGCCGGTGCTGACCTGCTCGTTCGGGTGCTTCTTCTCGGCCTTCCGGTTCTGGTGATGCGCGCCGGCATGGTCGTCCGGGGCCTTGTCCCGATTCTCGTGCGAACTGCCGGGTCCGCCCGCGGAGCGGTCGGTCGCCGGGATCTTGCTGCTCGTGCTCATGGATGTGGTCCTCCTGCGCCGTGCAACGGCGCCGCCCCGGCGGCGGTTCGTCCGCCGTCATGCCAGCCCTCACCGGCATACCGGGCCACCACCGCGGTCGCGAGCGCGTTGCCGATCACGTTGGTGCCGGACCGGCCCATGTCCAGCAGGTGGTCGACGCCCAGGATCAGCAACAGGCCGGCATCGGGCAGCCCGAACGCCGGCAGCACCGACGCCAGCGCCACGATCGCCGCCCGCGGCACGCCGGCGCTGCCCTTGCTGGCCACCATCAGCGCCAGCAGCAGCAGCACCTGCCGCCCCGGTGTCAGCGGGATCCCGTAGGCCTGCGCCACGAACAGCGCGCCGAAGGCCAGGAACAGCATCGCGCCGTCGAGGTTGAAGGCGTAGCCGAGCGGCAGCACGAAGCCCACCAGCCGCGGCGGCACGCCGAACCGCTCCAGCCGCTCGACCATCAGCGGGAACGCCGCCTCGCTGCTGGCGGTGCCGAACGCAAGCAGAACCGGCGCCGCCATCAGCCCGAGCAGCGGCGGCAGCGCCCGTCCGAGCAGGACGAGGCCGGCCCCGGCGAGCAGCGCCCACAGGGTCAGCATCGTCGCGTAGTAGCCGGCGATGAACACGGCGAGGCGGCCGGCGATCGCCGGCCCGCCGCGGGCGAAGGTCGCCAGCAGCGCGGCCAGCACCGCGACCGGGGCGAGCCGCATCACCAGCGCGGTCAGCCGCAGCATCACCGCGGCGAGGTCGCCCAGCGCCGCCCGCACGCGCGTGGCGCCGTCCTCCGGCAGCGAGGCCGCCGCGATCCCGAACAGGCACGCGAACACCACGATCTGCACCAGGTCGTTGCGCGCCATCGCGTCGACGATGCTGGTCGGCACCAGGCGGGTCACCATGTCGCCCGCTACCGGGCTCGTTGCGCCGGCCGCCGCGCCCATCGCCCCGTGCGGCGCCGAGAGATGCAGCCCCGCCCCCGGGCGCAGCAGGTTCGCGGCCAGCAGGCCGAGCGCCAGCGAGACCAGCGAGGCGGTCGTGAACCAGCCGACCGCCAGCAGCGCCGGCCGCGCGATGCCGGCACCGCCGCCGCCGCGCAGGCCGGCGATGCCGCCGGCCAGGGTCGCGAACAGCAGCGGCGCGATGACGGCGCGGATCAGCCGCAGGAACAGCTCGGCGACCACGCCGGCCCCGTCGGCGAGCCGCGCCGCATCCGGCGCCGCCATGCCGAGATGGACGACGATCCCCGCCACGCACCCGAGCGGCATCGCCGCCAGGATCGTCATCGTCGGGGAGCCCCGCGCCATGCGCCGGTTGTCGCCGATCGGGGACGGCTTGACGAGGCCGCGCCACCGCCCGCCCATTGCGCGGGGGCGACGCGGGAGGCGGTCGATGGATGTGCGGGCGGCGGTGGCGTTCGAGGCGGGGCGGCCTCTCCAGGTCGAGACGGTGCAACTGGACGGTCCGCGCGCCGGCGAGGTGCTGGTCGAGATCAAGGCGACCGGCCTCTGCCATACCGACAAGTACACCCTGTCCGGCGCCGATCCGGAGGGGCTGTTCCCGGCCATCCTCGGCCACGAGGGTGCCGGGATCGTCGTCGAGGTGGGCGAGGGGGTCACCGGTCTTGCCGCCGGCGACCACGTGATCCCGCTCTACACGCCGGAATGCCGCCAGTGCCGGAGCTGCCTGTCGCGCAAGACCAACCTGTGCACCGCGATCCGGCCGACCCAGGGCAGGGGGGTGATGCCGGACGGCAGCTCCCGCTTCTCGTTCCGGGGCCGGCCGCTGCTGCACTACATGGGCTGCTCGACCTTTGCCAACTTCACCGTGCTGCCCGAGATCGCGCTGGCGAAGGTCCGGACCGACGCGCCGTTCGACAAGATCTGCTACATCGGCTGCGGGGTGACCACCGGCATCGGTGCGGTGCTGTTCACCGCCCGGGTCGAACCCGGCAGCACGGTCATCGTGTTCGGGCTGGGCGGCATCGGGCTCAACGTGATCCAGGGCGCCCGCATGGTCGGCGCCACCCGGATCGTCGGCGTCGACGTCAACCCGGCGCGTGAGGCGATGGCGCGGCGGTTCGGCATGACCGACTTCGTCAATCCCAAAGAGCTCGGCCCCGACGGCGACGTCGTCGGCCACCTGGTCGAGCTCACCGGCGGCGGCGGCGACTACACCTTCGAGTGCGTCGGCAACCCGACCCTGATGCGCCAGGCGCTCGAGTGCGCGCATCGCGGCTGGGGCGTGTCCACCATCATCGGCGTCGCCGCCGCCGGGCAGGAGATCTCGACCCGCCCGTTCCAGCTGGTCACCGGCCGGCGCTGGATCGGTTCGGCGTTCGGCGGCGCCCGCGGCCGCACCGACGTGCCCCGGATCGTCGACTGGTACATGGAGGGCCGGATCAGCATCGACCCGCTGATCACCCACCACCTGGCGCTGGGCGACATCAACCAGGGCTTCGAGCTGATGGCGCGCGGCGAGAGCATCCGCAGCGTCGTGGTGTATTGATGCGGACGCTGTCCGAGCAGCGGTGCCACGGCGGCACCATCGGCCACTACGCCGAGATCTCGGACGCGCTGGGCGGCCTCGAGGCGCGCTTCGGCGTGTTCATGCCGCCCGGCGCCAGCGCGGCGTCGCCGTGTCCGGCGCTGTATGCCCTGGCCGGCCTCACCTGTGACGAACAGACCTTCGCCACCAAGTCCGGCGCGCTGGCCCATGCCGCCCGGCATCGGCTGGCGATGGTGTTTCCGGACACCAGCCCGCGCGGCGCCGGCATCGGCGGCGAGGCGGGCGACTGGGAGTTCGGCCTCGGCGCCGGGTACTACCTCGACGCCACCGAGGCCCCCTGGAGCGCCCATTACCGCATGGGCCGCCACGTCGCGGTCGAGCTGCCTGCGATGGTCGAGGCGACCTGGCCGGTGAGCGGCCGCCGCGGCATCACCGGCCACTCGATGGGCGGCCACGGCGCGCTGACCCTGGCGCTGCGCGAGCCGGCGCGCTGGCACTCGGTCTCCGCGATCGCGCCGATCTGCCACCCGTCCGCGGTGCCGTGGGGCGAGAAGGCGTTCGGGCGCTATCTCGGCGACGACCCGGGCGGCTGGTCCGGCCACGATGCCACCCTGCTGCTGCAGGACGGCCATCTCCATCCGCACGAGATCCTGGTCGACCAGGGCGAGGCGGACCGGTTCCTGTCCGACCAGCTCCGGCCGGACGCGCTGGAGCGGGCCGCCGCCGCCGGCCAGGCGCTGCGGCTCCGGCGCCATCCCGGCTACGACCACTCCTACTGGTTCGTCCAGAGCGTGATCGGCGACCACCTGGCGCACCACGCCGCGATCCTCGCCGGCTGAGCCTCCCGAGGTTCCGGCCCGGCGTTCCCGCCGCGGACTACAGGCTCAGCCCGGCCAGGCTGTTGACGCTGTTGTTGGCGGCGCTGCCGTAGGCCTGCATCGCCTGCTGGATTGCCAGCTGCAGCGATTGGGCGCTGGCGACTCCGACCGTGGACGTGCCGCTCGCCGACGACGCGGCCGTTGCGGACGGGTTGCCGGCCGAGCTGGCGGCGCCGGCGTTGACGTTGGAGACGTCCCCATCGGAGGACCCAAGCGCGGTCAGCAGGTGGCCGGTACTGCCGCCGCTACCGCCGCCGGCACGGCTGTGGTGGTGGTGGCCGTGCGCGCCCGATGTGCTGGACGTGCTGGAGGCGCTGGACGTGGCCGAACCCGCTGCGGTTCCGGCTCTGGTTCCGGCCGCCGCCGCACTCGAGGTCCCGCCCGCGGTCGGGGTGCCGGACGCCGCGGCCGTGGTGGCGGAGGATGTGGCGGATGCCGTGTTGGAGCCGAGGATCGCCTCCAGGTCGCTGGCAAAGCTCGACAGCGCGCCGGTCGCGGTCGCGGACGTACCCGAGGCGGCGCTTCCGCCCGGGGTAGCCGCACCGGCGGCTCCCGATGCCGAGGGCGACGACCACGGGTCGAGGTTCGACAGGATGCTGCTAATCGACATGGGCGGGGGCTCCGGGTCCGGGTGGACGTTGGTTGCAGCGGTTCTGCAACCGCCATGCCAGCCGATGCGCCGCGATCCGGCCTGCCGTCATCATGTCGCCCCGGCACCCGCCGCCGCCGGACCCGGCACGATCTGCCGGCCGCCGGCACGATCTGCCGGGTCATTCGCCGATCAGGTGCAGCACCACCTGGCGACGGTGCGGCCGCCGCCTGTGCTCGAACAGGTAGATCCCCTGCCACGTCCCCAGCGTCGGCCGCGCGTCCCGCACCGGGACCGTCAGCTGCACGCCGGTCAGCATCGTGCGCAGGTGCGCCGGCATGTCGTCCGGCCCCTCGTCGTCGTGCGCGTAGCGGCCGGGCTGCTCCGGCGCGATCGCCTCGAAATACCGCTCGACGTCGGTCCGCACCTCCGGCGACGCGTTCTCCTGCACCGTCAGCGACGCCGAGGTGTGCCGGCACCACAGCGTCAACAGGCCGATCCCGATCCCCTGCCGGTCAACCCAGTGCACCACCGGCGCGGTGATCGCGACCAGCCCCCGCCCGCGCGTCTCGATCGTCAGCTCGTGGATCGCCTGCCGCATCGTGCTCCCTCCCATACGTCCCGATCCCGCCCGACGATCGCGTCGCAGGTCTCGAACACGCGGTCGCCGAGCTCGTTGCCGCGCGGGGCAGGCCGGACGGTCTCGACCGGGTTAGGTTAGGTTCGGGCGGCAGGCGCGGCACGGTGACGTCGTCCGGTATCCGAAGCGCGTCGGCGCCGGGCTGGTGCCAGCCGGCGCATCGATGACGAGCAAGGCGTGGGCGCCGTGCGTGACGTGCCTGCTGGTCTCGGCAGGTGCAGGTTCGACGGTCACCCGTCGTCGAACCTCTCGGCGCCAGCGCGGCAGTAAGGCGGCGGGTCGGGCGGGGCGCTGCGCACGCGGAACCCCGGCCAGCTCCGCCCGGGCGCGGCGCCGATCGCGGGGTCCAGAAGCAGATGGGATTTTCGCCGGAGACAAGCTGTCACGCCTCGTTCCTTCTAACGAACGATGACGTTGACCAAGTAGAAGCGTCATTCGAATCAGGTCACCGCTCCTGCAACCACTTCAGGTGCGCCCTCACCGCCGGCCACTCGCCGGCGATGATGCTGTAGACGCACGTATCCCGCAGCGTGCCGTTGCGCGCGACCATGTGGTTGCGCAGCACGCCGTCGAGCTTCGCGCCGATCCGCTCGATCGCGCGCCGGCTGGGCTGGTTCAGCACGTGCGTGCGCAGCTCGACGGCGACGCAGCCCAGCGTCTCGAACGCATGGGTCAGCATCAGCAGCTTGGCGTCGGTGTTGAGCGCCGTCCGCTGCACGCCCGCCGCGTACCAGGTCCAGCCGATTTCCATCCGCTTCACTACGGCGTCGATGTGGCCGAAGCTGGTCATGCCGACGATGCGGCCGTCGCCCGAGCGCTGCACCGCGAGCGGCAGCATGCTGCCGGCGTCGCGCCAGCCGATGCGGCGGGCGATCTCCGCCTCCATCTCGCTCGGCTCCGGCACGCCGGTGAACCAGTGCCGCCACAGCGCGCCGTCCGACGCCGCCTCCACCAGCGCGTCGCGATGGTTGCGCTGCAGCGGCACCAGCGTGGCGTGCGGCCCCTTCAGGCGGACGGGCGTGATCCAGTCCATCGGCTCTTCCTTGCGGCGAGAAGAAGGCCAGGGCGCTGTCCTGAACCCGTTGGGGCCGTCGTGCGCAGCACGCTGCGCGTGACGGCCCCAACGGGGTCCAGGGGCGGAGCCCCTGGCCTTCTTCCTCAAACGAACCCCGGAAGCTTTGCCCCATCGCTTCATCAACGGCTAGCCTCCCGAACTCCGTCGCTGAAGGGAGAGCCTGCCCGTGGCCCTGGCGTTCCACACCGTCGACGTCTTCACCGACCGGATGTTCGGCGGCAACCCGCTGGCGGTGGTGCTCGGCGCGGAGGGCCTGGACGCGGCGCGGATGCAGGCGATCGCGCGCGAGTTCAACTATTCCGAGACGACGTTCGTGCTGCCCCCCGCCGATTCCGCCCACCATGCCCGCGTCCGCATCTTCACGCCCGGTCGGGAGCTGCCGTTCGCCGGCCATCCCAACGTCGGCACCGCCTTCGTGCTGGCCACGGAGCACGTGGGCCCGCTGCCGGAGAGCCTCCTGCTCGAGGAGGCGGCCGGCCTGGTGCCGGTGCGGCTGCTGCGCGACGAGGGCAGGGTGGTCGGCGCCGAGCTCACCGCGCCGGCGCCGTTCCGGCAGGAGCCGTCGCCGGCATCGCCCGACGCGATCGCCGCCTGCCTATCGCTGCGGCCGGACGATCTCCGCACCGACCGCCATGCGCCGGTGGTCGTCTCCGTCGGCCTCGCCTTCCTGGCGGTCGAGCTGGCGTCGCGCCGGGCGCTGGCCGCCGCCCGTGCCCAGCCCGGGCTGGGGCCCCTGCTCGTCGCGGCGGGAGTCGGCGGCCTCTACCTCTACACCGGCGACCGGACGGCGGAGGGGGCCGGCACCGACCTGCAGGCGCGCATGTTCGCCCCGCATGACGGCATTCCCGAGGACCCGGCGACCGGCAGCGCCACCGCCGCGGTCGGCGCCCTGCAGGCGGCCCTGCTGCCGGCCGCGGACGCCAGCCTGTCGCTGGTGGTGGGCCAGGGCGTCGACATGGGCCGGCCCAGCCGGCTGGAGGTCCGCGCCGAGAAGCGAGGCGGCGTCGTGGCAACCGCCCACGTCGGCGGGCGCTGCGTCTCCGTCATGACCGGGTCGCTGCGCGATCCGGGCGAGGGGGCCCGCCATGCAAGAGTTTGAAGCAGATCCGATCCCGCGCGACCCGCGTTTCGAGCCGCAGCTCGGCGACCTGGTGCTGCAGGCGGGGCTGTCGAAGCTGCTGGTCAAGCCTGCCGTTGGCGCAGCACTCGGCGCCTGGACCCGCGCCGGCGAGACCATCTTCCATCCGGTCGCCGACCCCAAGCTCGCCGCCCAGCACGGCGCCGCGGTGGGGGCCTACGCGCTGATCCCGTTCTCCAACCGCGTGGCCGACGGCCGCTTCACCTTCGAGGGCCAATCCTACCAGCTCGACCGCAACTTCGGCGGCGAGCCGCACGCCATCCACGGCAACGCCTGGATGCGCGCCTGGCGCGTGCTGCATCGCGACCAGGCGGTCGCGGTGCTCGCACTCGACCACGCCCCGCCCGAGGATCCGGCCGGGCAGTGGCCGTTCCGCTACTCGGCCGAGATCGAGTACGCGCTGCGCGACGACGGACTGGTGGTGTCCATCCGGGTCCGCAACACCGACGAGCGCGCCCAGCCGGTCGGGCTGGGCTTCCATCCCTTCCTGCCGCGCGGCAGCGACCTGGCGCTGGGCTTCTCGGCGGACAGCGTCTGGCAGGTCGGCGCGGACGGACTGCCGGACGCGCGGCTCCCGGTCGAGGACGGCTACCGGTTCGAGCCGATGCGCGGGATCGACGGGCCGCCGCTCGACAACTGCTATGCCGGCTGGACCGGCAGCGCCTTCCTGCGCTGGCCGAGGCGCGGGCTGGCGCTCACGATCACCGCCGGCCCGCCGTTCGGCCACCTGGTCGTGTTCACGCCGCCCGGCCGCGACTACGTCGCGGTCGAGCCCGCCAGCAACATGACCGATGCCGTCAACCATCCCGACGTCGCCGACCGCGGCCTGTCGATCCTGCAGCCGGGCGAGGAGCTGGCCGCCAAGGTGGAGTTCGCGATCACCCGCCTCTGAGCGGTCCCTTGGACACGGATCGTTTCGGGGGCTTGGCTGTAACTATTTCGCAACAGTTTCCCCGCCGTGCGCCTACGCAACGAAACACCTTGGCCAGATGGCACCTGCGTTGCATCGATCCTTGCAGGACATGCTGACAGGATCGCCGCCGATGAAGACCGCCCGCCTGGCCCCCGCGATGCTCCTCTGCGGCACCGCCCTCTCGACGATGGCGGCGGCGACGAGCTGGAGCGGGCGGGCGGCGGCGCAGGCGAGCCAGCCCGCGACGCCGCCCGCGGCGGCCGGCGCGGCGCGGGGCCAGGCGGCCGGATCGGGGGCGGTCGGCGCCAACGGCGAGGCGATCACCGTCACCGGCGTCGCCGGCCACAAGAGCGCCGACGGCGTCACCGGCCTGCAGCCCGGCGGCGGCCTGATCAAGGCGCAGGTCGAGCCGAAATCGACCAGCACCGTGAGCAAGGACTACATCCTGAAGCAGGCGCCGGCCACCAGCCCGTTCATGCTGGTGCAGCTGCTGCCCGGCGCCGACGTGTCCGAGGTCGATCCCTGGGGCCTGTCCGGCGGCCACCTCTCGCTGCGCGGCCTGAACGAGACCGAGATGGCATTCATCTGGGAGGGCAGCCCGATCGCCGACGTCGGCGTCTACACCACCTATCCGTCGGAGTTCGCCGACAGCGAGAACCTCGACGAGCTGACCCTGCAGCAGGGCTCGTCCAACATCGACACCCCCACCATCAACGGCTCCGGCGGCCTGTTCACCTTCCACGACCGCGACCCGCTCGACCGGTTCGGCGGCCTCGCCGACTACGGCTACGGCACCTACAAGTTCAACCGCGAGTTCGCCCGCATCGACACCGGCCTGATCGGCAACACCGGCATCAAGGCGTTCGTCTCGATCTCGAACCAGCACGACCGCGCCTGGCGCGGTTCCGGAGTCGACGACAGGCTGCACCTCGACTGGAAGTTCGTGAAGGAGTGGGGCCAGGGCAACCGCGTCGCCCTGGTCGGCGCCTACCAGGACGCGGTGCAGAACAGCTACACCAACCCCACCCTCTACCAGTGGGGCGCGTTCAAGGAGTCCTTCAACTACACCGGCACCTACATCACGCCGGCCAACCCCTACGGCGACACCCAGTACTGGAGGCTCAACCGCAACCCGTATCACAACGTCGAGCTGTCCGGCCCGTCGACCTTCCACATCACGCGCGACCTAGAGCTCGACGTGATCCCTTACATGTGGCACGGCTACGGCAACGGCACGATCGGCCTCACCACCTACGACACCGGCAACTATCTCGGTGCCATGGCGATTCCTCCGAGCCAGAGCTTCAATCTCCCCAACGCCGATCCCAGCACCGGCGGCGCCACCACGATGCTCGCCTTCCTCGACGACCAATGGCGCAGCGGCGTCACCACCAAGGCCTACTACCAGCTCGGCGCCCACGACCGGCTCTACGGCGGCTGGTGGTACGAGTACTCGAACGACCGCGACTACGAGACGACCAGCCTCGTCGGCCTGAACGGCGAGCCCACCAGCGTCTGGGGCGACCGGGAGATCGTGAAGCTCTCCAACGGTCAGGCCTATCTCGGCCAGAACATCCGCACCATCACCCAGATCAACGCGCTGTTCATCGGCGACACCGTCAACCTGCTGAACAACCGCCTCACGTTCGACGCCGGCTTCAAGGAGGCGATGGTCAACCGCGACGGCACCAACAGCCTGCCCGGTCCGCAATACAAGGCGATCGAGAACACCAGCGAGCCGCTGCCCGCGATCTCCGCACGCTACCAGATCGACGCCAGGAACCAGGTGTTCGCCAGCGTCTCCACCAACTTCCGCTCGCCGGTCAACACCACACTCTACAACACCTACAGCTACGTCGACGGCTCCGTGCAGCAACCCGGCAATACCCGCCTGCCGAACGAGTTCTCGATCTCCGAAGAGATCGGCTACCGCTACACCGGCAGCCTGTTCGTCGGCTCGGCCTCCTATTTCCACTACAACTTCACCAACCGCCAGATCATGAGCGCGGTGCCGGGCACCAACGACGCGCTCTCGACCAACGTCGATGCCGGCGGCCAGACCTCGGACGGCATCGACGCGGAGTTCGGCACCCGCCCGTTCTTCCACATCCGCCCCTACGTCTCGGCGCAGTACCTGCACACCTCGATCGACAACGACATCACGCTCGGCAACGGCGACCTCGTGCCGACCGCCGGCAAGACCGCGGTCGAGAGCCCGCACTTCATCGGCGCGTTCGCGCTCGACTTCGACAACGGCCGGTTCTTCGCCAACTGGAACGTGCGCTACGTCGGCCAGCAATACTCGACCTTCACCAACGACGAGCACATCCCGGCCTTCTACGAGATGGCCGCCGACATCGGCATCCGCCTGCCCGACATCGGCCATGCCAAGGCGCCGACCCTGCAGCTCAACTTCGTCAACCTGACCAACAACAAGTTCCTGAGCGGCATCAACTCGGTGTCCACCAACGCGCAGACCGTCGTCGGCCGCTACGGCACCCTGATCGGCGGCAGCTCGCCCACCTACGACATCGGCGAGGGCTTCGCCGCCATCGCTACCGTCAAGACCGCGTTCTAAGGCCAGGGGCTTCGCCCCTGGACCCCACTGGGGCCGCGGGCCCCAGGCCCCGATCCGTTAAGGTCGTGCTTCCATGCACGGATGATCTTCTTAACGATCGGGGTTTGGGGCCCGCGGCCCCAACGGGTCCAGGGCAGCGCCCTGGCCTTCCTTCCTCCGGGACTACACGAAATCCCCGGCGGTCGCGGTCTCCAGCGGAGATGATGCGGGTGCCGGGTCCGTGACCCGATCCCGCCGGACGGTGCCGATGGTGGCGCCTCCCTCGTCCACGACCCGCAGGGGCACGGGACGGTCCGCCTGCAGCAGCGCCAGGAGGAGTTCCGGATAGCGCGCGGCGGCGGAGATGACCTTTCCGGTGTCCGATGCGGCGCGGGAGCGTGCGGTATGGAGGCGCCCCGAATACACCGATCGGCTCTCGAACCGGCGGGCCACCAGCACCGCGCCGCCGACCACGATCATCATCGGCACCATCATGGTGTCGAGCCGGCCGGTCAGCTCGAGGACCAGCACGATCGCCGAGATCGGTCCCTGCGTGGCCGCCGCCAGCACCGCGCCGCTGCCGAGCAGCGCGAAGCTCCCGAGCGGGGCGCCCGGCCACACCAGCGCCCAGCCATGGCCGAGTGCGCCGCCGAGCAGCGCGCCGAAGGCCATGGTCGGGGTGAACAGCCCGCCGGGCGCGCCGCTGCCGAGGCAGGCGGAGGTGGCAAGCGGCCGCAGCAGGGCGAGGACGAGCAGCAGCGGCACGCCGTACTGGTCGAGCAGCGCCGCCTGCACCACGTCCTTGCCGTTGCCCAGCAGCTGCGGGAACAAGATCGCGAGGCAGCCGAGCCCGGCGAACACCAGGACCGGGGCCATGAACAGCATCCGCCCGCCCGGCTTGTGCCCGTCCGCCCAGACGATCGTCCGCACGTAGGCGACCGAGGCGAGCCCAAGGATCGGCGCCGCCAGCACCGCCCAGACGGTCTGGGTCGCCGAGATCGGGTAGGCCGGCAGGTGGTAGGTCGTCTGGTTCGGCAGCATCGTCCACGAGACGGCGGTCGCGATCATCGAGGTGGCCAGCGCCGGGACGATCAGCGACAGCGACAGCGTGCCGAGCAGCACCTCCAGCGCGAACAGCGCGCCGCCCAGCGGCACGTCGTAGACGGCCGCCATACCGGCGCCGGCGCCGCAGGCGGCGAGCAGGCGGCGCTGTCCCGCCGGGAGCCCGGTCCAGATCGAGGCCATGCTGGCGGCCAGGGCGCCGATCTGCTTCGGCGCCGATTCGCGGCCGAGCGCCGACCCCAGCCCGACCTCGATCATCGAGGTGACCGCGTTGACGAAGGCGGGCACCGGCGCCAGGCGGCCGGCATGGAACCAGATTGCCACGGTCAGCTCGCCGCCATGCGCGCCGTGCACCTGCCGGAGCAGCCACCGCACGGTGGCGACCATCAGCCCGGCGAGGCAGACGACGGCGACGCGCCAGGCCCAGCCCGTCTTCCGCACGCCGGCGACGAACGCGTCGGGCGAGGAGTTCCAGAACAGGTGCTGCACCGCCCGCAGCAGCAGCATCAGCAACCCGGCGCCGAGCCCGGCGCCGATCCCCGTCAGCGCGACGACGCACCAGAAGCGGAGCGGGAAGCGTTCCAGCAGGTCGCTGGACAGGGCGTTCGGCTGCGTCGGCATCCGTGGCACGTGCTTGTCTTCCCCGAAAGTCCGCGAAATCCCCATGCGTCCAGGGCTGTCGCATTTGAGGAGACGTAAAGGGAGAAGGCCAGGGCGCTGCCCTGGACCCGTTGGGGCCGTCACGCGAAGCGTGCTGGCGCACGACGGCCCCAAACCCCGATTCGTAAGAAGGTATCCCGTGCGTGAAGGTATAACCTCGACGAATCGGGGCCTGGGGCCCGCGGCCCCAGTGGGGTCCAGGGGCGAAGCCCTTGGCCTTCCCTCACAGGCCCGGATTGTCCAGCACGTAGAACAGCGCCCCAGCCAGCAGGATCGTGACCGGCAGCGTGAACAGCCAGGCGAGCCCGATCCGCACCAGCATGCCGCCCTGCACGCCCTGGCCGCCCGCGACCATGGTGCCGGCGATGCCCGACGTGATGATGTGCGTCGTGCTCACCGGCAGTCCGGTGAACCCCGCGGTGCCGATCAGGATGCCGCCGACCAGCTCGGCGCTGGCCCCCTGGCCCGGCGTCATGTGGCTGCGGCCCAGCTTCTCGCCGAGGGTGCGCACCACCCGCTTGTAGCCGACCATGGTGCCGAGCCCCAGGCACAGCGCGCTCAGCACCCGCACCCAGGTCGGCGCATACTGAACCGGCGGCCCCATCACCTTGCGCAGGCGGCTCGCCGTCGCCTTGTCCGCGGCGGACAGGCCGGGCGCCTCGCCGACATGCTTCAGCTGGCTCAGCACCTCGTAGACGTCGCCGCGCAGCTGCGACTTCGCGGCCCGCGCGGCACCCTGCTGCGGCGTGCCGTCGGCCAGCCCCTTCATCCCCCCGCCGTCGTCAATCAGCGCCTGCGCCGCCTGCACGCCGCGGTCCTTGCGGTCGTCGCCGTAGCGCTGGATCAGCGGCTGCGCGATCGCGGCGTTGCGCCCGAGCGCGCCGAGCGGCCCCTGCGCCAGCGGGTTCAGCGCGTAGGTCGCCGGCATCAGCCCGATGATGGTCAGCATGATCAGCCCGATGCTCTTCTGGCCGTCGTTGGTGCCGTGCGAGAAGCTCACCCCAGTGCAGGTCAGCACCAGCAGCCCGCGCAGCCACCAGACCGGCGGCGCGTCGCCCTTCGGCGGCTCGAACAGCTGTCCGTGCCGCACCACCAGCCGCAGCAGCCCGTACAGCCCGCCCGCCAGCACGAAGCCCAGGATCGGCGACGCCGCCAGCGCCTCCAGCACCTTCACGATCTGCTGCCAGTCCACCCCCTGGCCCAGCGACCGCGACTGCAGCAGCGCGTCCGACGCCGCCACCCCGATCAGCGAGCCGATGATGCAGTGCGAGCTGCTGTTCGGGATGCCGAAGAACCAAGTCGCGATGTTCCAGAACAGTGCGGCGGCGAACAGCGACACCAGCATCGGCACCGCCGGCGCCCCGTTCGGCGGCGTCAGTACGTCGGGCGGCAGGATCTCCACCAGCGCGTAGGCCACCGTGATGCCGCCCACCAGCACGCCGGCGAAGTTCATGACGCCCGACAGGATCACCGCCGGGATCGGCTTCAGCGAGTTGGTGTAGATCACCGTCGCCACGGCGTTCGAGGTGTCGTGGAACCCGTTCGTCGCCTCGAACGCCAGCACGAGGACGAAGCAGGCCACCAGCATCGCGACGATGATGCCCGATGACGGATCGAAATGAGCCAGCATGGAGTCTCCCCTTGAGCTGGTCGGTCAGTGCCGCACGGTGCGGCGCCGCGGCGTGAAATCCCGATGAAATCTCGCCGCTACCCGGCCTCCGCCGGTCCTGGCTGGGGCCCGATCTCGCCCGTCGGCGACCGCTGCGCTGCGTCCCGCTCCCCGACATGCTGGCTGAACACCCCGATGCGGTGCCCGGGCCCGGACGCCGCCAGCGCCGCCAGCACCTCGCCGTACACCTGATGGCTCGGATACATCCCGGCCGGCAGCGTCCGGAACCAGCCGAGGTCGCCGGGATCCGGCGTCTCCCAGTCGCCGACCACCCGCCGCCCCGGCTCGCCCGCCAGCCTCGCCCGGAACACCAGCGACACCGAGTGCCCGCGATCGTCGAAGATCTCGATCAGCGCCGCCGGCCCGGGCGCCACCGCCAACGCGCAGTCGAACTCGTCGGCGGCGCAGGCGGCGATCCGGTGCGCCAGCGCCTCGCGATGCCGGATGATGCTGCCCGGCACGTGCCAGCCGCGGCCGTATGCGTCGTCGCGCCAGGCCAGCAGCACGCCGCGCTCGCCGTCCTCGACCAGCAGGTCGACGTTCGCGGTCGCCACGAGCTCGGTCATGAACCGGAACAGCGCCGGCGGCAGCGTGCCGCCCGGCGCGGCACCGGGCTTGGCCAGCCTGGCCAGCAGCCCTTCCAGCGTCGCCAGCTCGGCCTCGGTCAGCGGTGTCGTCATGATGGTCCGGTCCTCCTGGTCGGGCGCCCCACGGCTGTCGCTTGAGGAAGAAGGCCAGGGGCTCCGTCCCTGGACCCCACTGGGGCCGCGGGCCCCAGGCCCCGATTCGCTAAGGGCATATCTCCACACCCGAGATATCTCCTTACGAAAGGGTTTTGGGGCCCGCGGCCCCAACGGGTCCAGGGCAGCGCCCTGGCCTTCTCCCACGCCTCCTCCAATGCGATAGCCCTGTCGGGCGCCCCACGCAGCTTGACCGCCGATCGGGCGCCGCGCGATAGCCGCTCATGCCATCCGACGACCCCGATGACGACGACGCCGAGCCCCCCGGCCTGCCGCCGGGCGTGTCCCGCTACATCACGCCCGCCGGCCTCGCCCGCATGGAGGCCGAGCTGCGCGCGCTGATGCGCGACGAGCGGCCGCGCATCGTCGAGATCGTCTCCTGGGCCGCCGGCAACGGCGACCGCTCCGAGAACGGCGACTACCTCTACGGCAAGAAGCGCCTGCGCGAGATCGACCGCCGCGCCCGGTTCCTGGGCAAGCGCATCGACCGGGCGGTGGTGGTCGACCCCGCCGCGCAGACCCGCCGCGACCGCGTCTTCTTCGGCGCCACCGTGAGCTACGTCGACGAGGCCGACGACGCCCGCACCGTGACCATCGTCGGCGTCGACGAGGCGGACCTGAGCCAGGGCCAGATCAGCCTGGCCTCGCCGGTGGCGCGTGCCCTGATGGGCCGCCAGGTCGGCGACGAGGCGAGGCTCGCCACGCCTCGGGGCGCCGCGCTGCTGGAGGTGACGGCGATCGCCTATCCGTGAGACACATCCCGCCCATGACCGCCCGACCCCTGTCCGCCGCCCTGCTCGCCGCTTCGATCCTGGCCGCCGCCTCCGGCGCCGCGCCGGCGCGGCCGTTCACCGCGCAGGACCTGGTCGCGCTGGACCGGCTGTCCGACCCGGTGGTGTCCCCCGACGGCGGCACCGTCGCCTTCGCGCTGCGCGCCACCGACCTCGCGCGCAACAGGGGCGTCGCCTCCATCCGCCTGCTGTCGCTGCGGACCCCAGGCGCCGTGCCGACGGTGCTGCCCGGCGCGGAGGCGGACGCCCGGCAGCCGCACTGGTCGGCCGACGGCCGCGCCCTCTACGTGATCTCCGGCCGCGGCGGCTCCGACCAGGTCTGGCGGCTGCCGCTGTCCGGCGGCCCGCCGGTGCAGGCGACGCACCTGCCGTCCGACGTCGGCAGCGTCCGCCCGTCCCCCGACGGCCGCGCGCTGGTGGTCTCGACCGCGGTGTTCCCCGACACGGACTCGCCCGACGACACCAGGGCCCGGCTCGACGGCATCAAGGCGGCCAGGTCCACCGGCGTGGCGTTCGACCGGCTGTTCGTGCGCCACTGGGACACCTACGCCGACGGCACCCGCAACCACCTGTTCGCGCTCGCCCTCGACGGCAACGGGCTGGCCACCGGCCGGCCGGTGCCGCTGATGAAGGGCCTGGACGGCGACACCCCGTCGAAGCCGTTCGGCGACGAGAGCGACTACACGATCTCGCCCGACGGCCGCACGGTGCTGTTCTCGGTCCGGCTTGCCGGCCGCGCCGAGCCCTGGAGCACCAACTTCGACATCTACCGCGTGCCGATCGACGGCAGCGCGCCCCCGCGCGACCTCACCGCCGCCAACCCCGCCTGGGACGCCGGGCCGCTGGTCTCGCCCGACGGTACCCGGCTGGCCTATCGCGCCATGAGGCGCGCCGGCTTCGAAGCCGACCGCCACGGCGTGATGGTGATGGACCTGGGGTCGGGCGCCACCCGCGAGATCGACCCGAACTGGGACCGCTCGGCGCAGAGCCTGCTGTGGTCGCGCGACGGCACCCGGCTCTACGTCGCCGCCGAGGAGATGGGCCAGGACCGGCTGTTCGCGCTCGACGCCAGGCCCGGGGCCAGCCCCGGCGCCGCCAACGCCCACCCGCCGGCGCTGACCGGGGACGGCCACGTCTCCGCCGCGGTGCTGGCCGGCCCGGACATCGTGTTCGCCCGCGACGCCCTCGACAGCCCGTCGCAGCTCTGGCGCGTCCCGGCCGCGGGCGGCGCGCCCGCGCAGCTCACCCACGTCGACGCCGACCGCCTCGCCGGCGTCGAGCTGGCGCCGGCGCAGCAGTTCGCCTTCGAGGGCTGGAACGGCGAGACCGTGCACGGCTACGTGGTCCGCCCGGACGGCTACCAGCCGGGCCGCAAGTATCCGGTGGCGTTCCTGATCCATGGCGGCCCTCAGGGCTCGTTCGGCAACGACTGGTCCTACCGCTGGAACCCGCAGTTCTACGCCGGGCTCGGCTACGCCGCGGTGATGGTCGACTTCCACGGCTCCACCGGCTACGGCCAGGCCTTCACCGACGCGATCTCCGGCCATTGGGGCGACCGCCCGCTCGAGGACCTGCAGAAGGGCTGGGCGGCGGCGCTGGCGCGGTTCCCGTTCCTCGACGCCGGCCACGCCTGCGCGCTCGGCGCCAGCTACGGCGGGTTCATGATCAACTGGATCGCCGGCACCTGGAACGCACCCTGGAAGTGCCTGGTGGTGCATGACGGCGTGTTCGACGACCGCATGATGGGATTCTCGACCGACGAGCTCTGGTTCGCCGAATGGGAGCATGGCGGCCCCGGCCACACCCCCTGGGCGGACCCGGCTTCCTACGAGCGGTACAACCCGGCCGGCCACGTCGCCGCCTGGCGGGTGCCGCAGCTGGTGATCCATGGCGGCCACGACGACCGCATCCCGCTGGAGCAGGGGCTGGGCGCCTTCGATGCGCTGCAGCGCCGCGGCATCGACAGCCGGCTGCTGGTGTTCCCCGACGAGAACCACTGGGTGCTGAAGCCGGCCAACTCGCTGCAATGGCACGCCACCGTCGCCGACTGGCTGCGCACCCACATCGATCGGTAACCGGGAGACCGCGATGACCACACCGCTCAAGGTCGCGGTCCAGATGGACCCGATCGACGCCATCGACATCGATGGCGACAGCACCTTCGCGCTGATGCTGGAGGCGCAGGCCCGCGGCCACGCGCTCTGGCTCTACGGCGTCCGCGACATGAGCCTGCGCGAGGGCAAGGCCGCCGCCGACCGCAACCAGCGCACCGAGCGCCTCACCGCCCGCGCCCGCCCGGTGAGCGTGCAGCGCGTCGCCGGCGCCCACGCCACGCTGGGCGAGGAGACGGTGCTCGACCTCGCCGCCATGGACGTGGTGCTGATGCGCCAGGACCCGCCGTTCGACATGGCCTACATCACCGCCACCCACATGCTGGAGCACGTGCACGCGCCGGCAGGGCATGGCAGCCGCACCCTGGTGGTGAACGACCCCCGCTCGGTGCGGGACGCCCCCGAGAAGCTGCTCGTCACCCACTTCCCCGACCTGATGCCGCCCACCCTGATCAGCTGGGACCTGCAGGCGATCCGCGACTTCCGCCGCGAGCACCGCGACATCATCGTGAAGCCCCTGTTCGGCAACGGCGGCGCGGGCGTGTTCCGCATCCGCGAGGACGACGAGAACCTCCATTCGCTGCTGGAGATGTTCTTCCGGGCCTCGCGCGAGCCGCTGATGATCCAGCGCTACGAAAAGGCCGTGCGCCAGGGCGACAAGCGCATCATCCTGGCCGACGGCGAGCCGATCGGCGCCATCAACCGGGTGCCCGCCGACGGCGAGGCCCGCTCCAACATGCATGTCGGCGGCAAGGCCGCGCAGTCGACCCTCACGCCGCGCGAGACGGAGATCTGCCGCCGCATCGGCCCGATGCTGCACGAGCGCGGCCTCGTCTTCGTCGGCATCGACGTGATCGGCGACTGGCTGACCGAGATCAACGTGACCTCGCCCACCGGCCTGCAGGAGATCGACCGCTTCGACGGCGGCAACACCGCCGGGCTGATCTGGGACCGGATCGAGACGCGCCTTCTCGCGATGTAGGGAAGGCCAGGGGCCCTGCCCCTGGACCCCGCTAGGGCCGGCGGCCCCAGGACCCATTTACTAAGATAGTAACATCTAGCTGGGGGCCGCTCAGACCGGAGCATGTACCATGACTAACGAACCTGAGAAGTCAAAGAAAGTCTTCCCTGGCTGGCGCCTTCCAGACGGCGCGATGAACGCGACAGAAGCTAGTTTAGAGAGGGCATCCGGTTCTCTCGAATTTGAAGAATGAATATCTGCCGGACTAGTGCTTGTTGCGGTAGTTGCGGAAAATTTAATTCCCGCAATCCATCCATTGTATGACTCTTATATGGAACAATGGGAACGGCTATTGTCTATGCGTTGATCGCACTGGGTATCGCGGGAAAAGTACTTTTTGGCCGAAGAAACGGCAGAATTCAAAATGAGCTTCGGCGTAGATCAATCGATAGACTTAAAAATCAGAAGGCGCTCTACAGATTACGAGTGTCGAATTACTCATATCTGAAAAAACTAGAACCAAGAACACTTTCACCCTGTATTATAAATATACTCATTGAAAAGATACGAGGAAAGACAGGTTGCAATATGCAATTTGTTGTAGAACAAGATGATAAAGCAAGAACGTTTGCTTGGTCTATAGAAGCAGCTTCGACAGAGAGCGGCGTATTCGTTCGTGATCTACCTAATAAGATGCTCCCAGGCGAAAAACTATCGTGTGCGGTAGTGTTGTATTGCCCTAACGGCAGTATGTCTGATGATGATCTTTTATACGAAGCTTTGAATCTTGCAAAAATACATGTTGGCAGAATCTTTTTGACCACATTGTCTCTGGAAACAACAAGGCCTACGCTCTTGGATATCGGCAAAACGTTTTCATACCAGCCGACAGGCTCATCACTACCAAATGACGAATATATAATTTGGGTATCAGAACAAACTATCTATGACGATCAGTTCGAGTTTAACAGGAGGCTTGAAGAAATGTTTGACGACATCCGCAAAATTAATTCTACGTCGCACTAAGCATAAGAAGCCTGTCTATAAATAGCATTATTGTATTTCCTAGCAAATCAATATGCGTGCGCGACAACATCACCTTGCTGCGGCTGCCGCCGTACAGCCCCGAGCTGAACCAAGTCGAGAACGTGTGGCCTTACCTGTCTGCCAACAAGCTCAGCAACCGGATCTTCGAGACCTACGACGCTATCGTCAATACCTGCTGCGATGTCTGGACTTGGTTCGTCGAACAGCCCGAACGCATTACCTTAGTCGGAACCCGATCATAGGCGGAGGCCATTTAATGATGCCCGGTGTATAGTATAGCTTGTCTTTAAGGACCTCAAGATACCCAGCTCACCACCGCGGCACCGACCTCGCGTAGCGCCGCCTCTTGCGGCTCCAGCTCTAGGCCCGGCGCATCGTAGTAGGCGGCCATCACCAGCGGCGCCCGGCCGGGCGGCCAGGTCACGGCATAGTCGTTGCACACCCCGTCCGCCGTGCCGGTGCGGTCGCACGCGATCCAGCCGGACGGGAACGCTGCGCGCAGCCGGGCCCGGCCGGACACGTTCGCCGCCATCCAGCGCCTCAGCAGCGTGCGGGACGCCGGTGTCAGCGCCGGTCCGAGCACGATCGTGCGCGCCAGCCCGGCGATGGCGCGCGGCGTGGTGCAGTCGGTGGCCAGCGAGCTCGTGACCGGCTCGTAGCTGTCACACCGGGTCACCGGGTCCCCGAGGCTGCGCGCATAGGCGGTCAACGCGGCCGGCCCGCCGACGCACGCCAGCAGCAGGTTCGCCGCCGCGTTGTTGCTCCGCTCCAGGATCGCTTGGCACAGCCCGCCCACCGTCATCCTGCCGTCTGCCATGTGGGCGGCCGTCACCGGCGACGCCGGCAGCAGGTCCTTCGCGCCGTAGGGCACCTCCCGCCCCAACCCGTCGCCGCCGGCGTCGACCCGAGACAGCACCAGGGCCGCCAGGATGCCCTTGAACGTGCTCTGCATCGGAAACCGCTCGTCGGCGCGATGCGCGAGCGTCCGCCCGGTGCCGGTGTCGAACGCCAACACCCCCAGGCGCCCGCCCCGCCGCCGCTCGATCGCGGCGACGGCATCCTCCGCGACCGCGTCCGCCGGCGCGGCGTCGGATGCGAGAGCTGCCGACACGCCGGTCACGAACGCGCGGCGGGAAAGGGCAGGGGTCACGTGCAGAACCACCTCACGTGCGCATCGGCATCGGCTGGCAGCGATGCGGTCGGGACGATGCACATGGTTTTGAGCGGCCTCTTCAGTGCGGCTCGAGGCTGACCGCGAACGACAGGGTGCGGGAGTCCGAGTTTTTCCAGGCGATCCTCGGCGCGAACGTCGTGCCGGGAATGATCCGGTAGCGGCCATCGGCCGCCAGCGGGATGTCGAGCTTGCCGCCGGCGCCGATCCGGTAGGCGATGTCGGGCCCGCGCTCGGGCCGCACCGTGACGGTGGTGGCCGGCATCGGCAGCCCGACGCCGCTCACATGCAGCACGGCGCTCCGGCCGTGCGTGGCGACCAGCGCCGAGCGCCCCATCCAGGACCAGGCGCCGAACGCGGGCCAGATGTCGCCGGACAGGGCGGCGTAGCGCAGCGTCGCCGCCGGCGGCACGCAGAACAGGGTGACGCCGCCCCCGTCCTGCTCCGGCCAGCCGAGGGCTCGCAGCGCCGCCAGCAGCGCCGGCGTCGTGCCGGGGCCGGCCACCACCGCGCCGGCGCCCGCCCGTGCCAGGTAGGCCACGACGTCGTTGCCGAACGAGGCCCCAGGCACGCCGTCGGCCAGCTGCCAGACCACCGCGAGGCGCCGGTCGGGTGCCGGCAAGAAGCTGAGCGCGCCGCCGGTCTGCCGGAACCCCATCCCGGACTGCCACTGCCACAGCATCGCCGGCGTGGGGCCCCGCATTCCCGCCAGATAGGGCAGCACCAGCACGGTCGCGTCGGCGCCGAGCGAGGCGTGCACCCGCTCCGGCTGGAAGAAGGGCAGCAGCGGCATCGGACGCCATCGCACGGCCGACGGGGCCGGCATCACCGCCAGCACGGCCACGGCCAGGGCGGCGAGCCGCTGCCGGCGGCCGCGCCGGGTCGTGGCCCCCGCCTGCCAGAGCCCGGCGGCGACCGCGGCCGCCAGCGCCACGTAGAGCGAGAACCGCGCCGGCATCGCCGCCTTCAGCAGCGGCAGGTGCAGCGCCGGCCACCACGGCAGCGGCAGCCGGCTGTCCCAGCGTCCGACATGCAGCGACGGGCCGAGGCTGGCCAGCGCCAGCGCCGCGGTCAGCGCCAGCAGCGCCGGCACCGCGCGATGGCGCCCGCGCTCGCGGGCGAGCAGCCCCAGGAGCAGCAGCAGCGGCAGGCCGAGATAGCCGCCCTGTTCCGACGCGTTGCCGCTGAAGGAGGCCGAGACCGGCGACAGCAGCCGGCCGCCGAGCCAGGTCAGGCGGGTCGGCACCACCAGGTTGAGCAGGTTGGTGGAGTAGAGCCAGGGCGGGTTGACGAAGCCGTCGATGCGCGAGGCCCCCGCCGCCATGGCGGCCAGCCACGGCGAGGCGACCGCCGCCGTCACCGCCAGCGCCGCCAGCCCGTCGCGGCCGAGCCGCAGCAGGGCAGGGCGGTCCGGCGGCCGCGCCAGCGCCACGAACAGCAGCCACGCCCCGGCGCCGAACGAGCACAGCGTGGCGAACACCTCCACCGACAGCCCGAACTCGGCCAGCAGCACCAGCACCAGCCCGCCGATGAACCGCGGCGCGTCGAGGCTGCCCCGGGCGCGCGCCACCGCCAGCAGGCAGGCCAGCGGCACCGGCATCGTGAGGTCGAGGTTGAGGTGGCCCTGCAGCTGCCCGGCCTCGTACGGCGAGAACCCGAACAGCAGGCCGCCGAGCAGGCTCGCCCCCGCTCCGCCGCCGCAGCGCCGCACCAGCAGGCAGGCGCAGAACCCGTCGAGGCCCGGCGCCAGCGCGGTCAGCAGGTTGAACGACACGTTGGCGCCGAGGCCGAGCGTCACCGGCAGCGCCAGCAGCGCCGCGGTCGGCACCGCCGTCGCCCAGGTCAGGTTGTAGCCGCCGGGAGCATACACGAAGCCGCTGCGCAGCGCGTCATGCCCGTGCAGGATCGCCCACGGCCACCAGTTCAGGAACCACACGAAGCTCCAGGCGTCGCCGCCGCCGGCGGAGGTCAGCAGGCCGTGCGTCCAGTCGGCGCCACGGCCGCAGAACAGCAGCGACAGGGGGAGATAGCCGGCGAGGAGGAGCGGAAGGCGACCGTGGCCGCTCCATGCGGCCGGCAACTGCGGCGCCGGCGTCGTGCCGCCTATTCGTAGATCCCCCGCCTCGGCCGCTTCACCTTGACCGGCCGATGCTTCGGACCCCACCGGTTGTCGAACCAGGCGTAGATCTCATCCCAGAAATAGATCGCGACGTAGCCGACCCAGAAGATCGCCGTCAGGACGATCAGCAACGCGATCAGCATCCGCTTCCCCTCGTTCGTGCCCGCCGGTGCCATACCACGGTTGGACCGTCCGTCGCTCGCCAAACCGCCCGGCCCGGCCCCGACGGTCGCCGAGTTGATGCCGGCGGTGCCGGCCCGCCCTTGATGCCCGCCCCGCGGCAGGGCAGGAAGGGCGCTCCACGACCTCAGAAGTCCCCTGACCGCCCCATGCCCTCGACACCTTCCAGGCCAGATCACGCTTGCCGACGCGTCCGCGCACGCCGCGTGACCCGGCCATGAGCGGACCCGGCAACCTCTACGAGCCGCCCGGCGCGGTGCTGCCGTCGCCGGGCCTGGCCGCCCCGGTGCCGCGCTCGGCCCTCGACGCCGAGGCGGTCAAGGCCGCCTACGAGCGCTGGGCCGGCATCTATGACGGCGTGTTCGGCGGCGTGTCCGCCCATGGCCGCCGGCGCGCCGTGGCCTCGGTCAACCGCCTGCCCGGCAGCGCGGTTCTGGAGGTGGGCGTCGGCACCGGACTGGCTTTGCCGCACTACGCGCCGACCAAGCGCATCACCGGCATCGACCTGTCCGCCGCCATGCTGAGCCGCGCCCGCCAGCGCGTCGCGGCGGCGGCGATGCCGCACGTCGAGGCACTGCTGGAGATGGACGCCGAGGAGACCGCGTTCGAGGACGGCCGCTTCGACATCGCCGTCGCCATGTTCGTCGCCTCCGTGGTGCCGCATCCGCGCCGCCTGCTGGCCGAGCTCAAGCGCGTGGTCCGGCCGGGCGGCCACATCCTGTTCGTCAACCACTTCCTAGCCACCGGCGGTGCGCGGCTGCTGGTCGAGCGCGGCATGGCCCGCGCGTCCCGCTCGCTCGGCTGGCACCCGGACTTCGCCATCGAGTCGCTGCTGCCCGACGCCGACCTGCGCGCCGCGACGCTGCAGCCGGTGCCGCCATTGGGCCTGTTCACGCTGGTCACGCTGACGAACGAGCCGCATTGAGCCGCAATTGATCCTCAATTGACCCTCGCCGGGGCGAAACGCCGGCGGCATCTCCCCATATCGGCTGGCGATATGCCCGAGACACCGACCCCCATGCCGCGATCGCGGAGCCGCCCCGACCACCGCGACATCGGCACCGGCTTCATCCTGCTGGCCGTTGCCGCCGGGCTGATCGGCGGCACGCTGTCGCTGGTGCTGCGCCTGCCGCCGGCGCTGCGGGCGCACCTCGCGATCGCCGGTCCGGCCTGGCACGCGATCGCCCTGCAGCACGGGTCGATCCTGGTGTTCTTCTCGGCAATCCCGGCGCTGGTCGGCGGCTACGGCAACTGGCTGGTGCCGCCGCAGGTCGGCGCCCGCGACACCGCCTTCCCGCGCCTGGCGGCGCTGTCGCTCTGCCTCGCCGTCGCCGGCTTCGTGCTGACCCTGGGCAGCCTGCTCCTGGGCGCCCCGGGACTGTTGCTGCTGCTGTCGATCGCGGTGGCGGCGGTCGCGCTCATGCTGTGCGCCGCCAACCTGGTCGCCACCATCCTCAACCTGCGCCCCCCCGGCCTGGCCTTAAGCGCACTCGCTCCCTTCGCTTGGTCGCAGCTGGTGGCCGGACTGCTGATGGTGGCCGCCCTGCCGGTGCTGCTCGGCGCGCTGTCCGTGCCGCTGCTGCGCTGTGCTCCGGCCGCGCCGTCGCTGCAGCCTCTGTTCCGCCTGTTCGGCTACCCGGGCTTCTGCATCATGATCCTGCCCGGGATCGGCCTGGTCGGCGACATCGTCGGCCGCGCGGCCCGCCGGCATGCAGGGGCGGCGGCGGATCGCCAGCCGGGCGTGGTCGTCGCGATGGGCGTGCTGGCCATCGCCGGCTTCATGGGCTGGGCGCGGCCGATGCTGGCGGCCGGCCTGCCCGGTCTGCGCAGCTTGGATGCCGCCGGGCCCCTGCAGGCGCTGGCCGTCATCCTGCCGGTGCTGGCGGTGTGCGGGCTGTGGCTGCGGACGCTCCGGCGCGGCGCCGACATCCGCGCCCTGCTCGCCACCGCAGCCGGCCTGCACGCCGCCGGCTTCGTCGCCGTGCTGCTCGGCGGCGGCGCCGACGGGCTGCTCACCGGCGCCGCGTTCTCCCCGGCGCAGCTGCACGACGTGCTGTCGATCGCCACGCTGTTCGCGCTGTTCGCCGGCTTCTTCGACCATGTCGGCCGCATGACCGGCCGCGCCTATCCGCCCGCGCTGGCCCGGGTGCAGTTCTGGCTGCTCGCCGCTGGCGCCGGGTCCGGCGCGTTGCCGGGGCCGACCGCCTCGGCGCTGGGTGCGGCGTTGACCAGCCTGTCTCTGCTGCTGTTCGCGCTGATCGTGCTCCTGACCTTCGTCCGGCGCATCCCGACGTCGCACCGCCAGGAGATCGGCGCATGAGCGCTCACGTCGCCGAGCCCGGGGCCGTGGAGCCGGGCATCGCCGAGCTCGGCACCGACTTGCGCGACTGGATCGCGCTGCTGAAGCCGCGGGTGATGACGCTGGTGGTGTTCACCGGCGCCATCGGCCTGTTCATCGCACCCGTGCACGTGAACCCGCTGGTGGCGGCGATCGCCATCCTCAGCATCGCCATCGCCACCGGCGGTGCCGGCGCCATCAACATGTGGTACGATCGCGACATCGACGCGCTGATGCGCCGTACCGCCGACCGTCCGGTGCCGCGGGGCCGCATCGCCCCCGGTGACGCGCTGGCCTACGGCATCGGTCTCAGCGTGTTCTCGGTGCTGCTGCTCTGGCTCGCCACCAACTTGGTGGCGGCCGCCACCCTCGCGGCCTCGATCCTGTTCTACGTGCTGGTCTACACCATGTGGCTGAAGCGCCGGACGCCGCAGAACATCGTCATCGGCGGCGCCGCCGGCGCCTTCCCGCCGATCATCGGCTGGGCCGCCGCCACCGGCCAGATCGGCCTGCTGCCGGCGCTGCTGTTCGCGACCGTGTTCTTCTGGACGCCGCCGCACTTCTGGGCGCTGTCGCTGTACGCCTGCAAGGACTACGGCAACGCCGGCGTGCCGATGCTCCCCGTGGTCCGCGGCGCCCGCCACACGCGGCAGCAGATCCTACTCTACACCGTGCTGCTCACCCTGGTCTCGCTGGCGCCGGCGGCGCTGCGCCTGACCGGGCCGATCTACCTCGTAGCGACCGCGCTGCTCGACGCCGGGTTCCTGGTCTTCGCCTGGCGCGTGCTGCGCGACCGCCAGACCCCGGACGGCACAAGCCTCACCGACGACCGGCCGGCGCGGCAGGCTTTCCGCTTCTCGCTGCTCTACCTCGCGGTGCTGTTCGTGGCCGTGTGCGCCGACCGGCTCCTTGGCTGAGTCTCGCCCGCGCAAGCCGTCCGGCCTGCCGCCGGCGGCCGAGCGCGCCCGCCGCCTGCGCGGCCGCAACCTGGCCATGCTGCTGGTGCTGCTGGTGCTGGCCCTGCTGCTCTACGGGCTGACCGTGGTCCGGCTCGGCTGAGCCGGGCAGGGTTGGGTACCGGAGCCTGGTGATCCTGGCGACGGCGACCGTCCGTGGCGGATCGATGCCGCTCGAACTCGACCGATAGTCCGGAATGGTGACCGCCACCGTGCTCGCCCCGCCCTGGACCGTCTGGGGCATCGCCGGGCTGGCGACGGCCGGCGTGATCACGCGCCCGTTCTCCTGGCCGGAATGGATCTGGGCCGTGGCGGGCGCCGCCCTGCTGGTGCTGCTCGGGCTGCTGTCGCCCTCCGAGGCCTGGTCCGGCATCACCCGGGGAACCGACGTCTACCTGTTCCTGACCGGCATGATGCTGCTCTCCGAGCTCGCCCGGCAGGAGGGTCTATTCGACTGGCTCGCCGCCCACGCCGCCGCCCACGCCAACGGTTCGGCCACGCGGCTGTTCGCGCTCGTGTTCGCGGTCGGCACGGTCGTCACCGCGTTCCTGTCCAACGACGCGACCGCCGTGGTGCTGACCCCCGCCGTGGCCGCGATGGTCAGGACGGCCGAGGTGGCGGAACCGCTGCCCTACCTCTTCATCTGCGCCTTCGTCGCCAATGCGGCCAGCTTCGTGCTGCCGATCTCGAACCCGGCCAACCTGGTGATCTACGGCAGACACATGCCGCCGCTGCTGTACTGGCTGCCGCGATACGTGGTCCCCTCGGCGCTCTCGATCCTGGCGACCTACGCCGTGCTGCGCTGGACGCAGCGCGCCGGGCTGCGCCTGCCGGTCTCGACGGGGATCGATCGCCCGGCGCTGTCCGCCGGCGGCAGGATGGCGGCGTTCGGCATCGTAGCGACCGCCCTGGTGCTGCTGGCGTCCTCGGGGCTCGGCATCCCGCTCGGGCTGCCGACCGTCCTTGCCGGGCTGGCGACCGCGATCCTGGTACCGACGCGCTCGCGGAACGGCGTCGGCGGGATCGCCAGGACCATCTCGTGGGGCGTGCTGCCGCTTGTCGCCGGCCTGTTCGTGCTGGTGCAGGCGCTGGAGCAGGCCGGCGTCACGCAGGCGCTCGCCGACGTGGTGCAGGGCTTCGTCCGGCACTCCGCGACGCTTGCCGCGTGGGGCGTGGGCGTGGCACTCGCGGTCGGCTGCAACCTAGTCAACAACCTGCCCGCCGGCCTGGTCGCCGGCCGCGTCGTCGAGCTGGCGCACGTGCCCGAACGCGTGCGCAGCGCGGTGCTGATCGGCGTCGACCTCGGGCCGAACCTGTCGGTGACCGGTTCGCTGGCGACTATCCTGTGGCTGGCGGCACTGCGCCGCGAGGGTCACGGCGTCGGCGCCTGGGCGTTCCTGAAGCTCGGCGCCGTGGTCATGCCGCCGGCACTCCTGCTCGCGATCGCGGGCGCGTTCGCGTTCGGCTGAGACCAGCGGGGAGATCACGCAATGCAGAGCCTCAGCTCGGCCTGGCTCTACCCGCTCATCCTGATTGCCGGCGCGCTGCAGGCGTGGGGGCCGCCGATGAACGGCGCGCTCCGCAGGTCGCTGGACAACCCCTGGCTGGCCAGCATCGTCTCGTTCCTGCCGATCGTGGCGCTGCTGACGGTGCTGTGGTTCTGCCTGCCGATGCCGATACCGAGCGCCAAGGGCATCGCGGCGATGCCCTGGTGGGCGCCGCTGGGCGGCCTGGTCGGCGCGCTCGCGGTGATCATGGGATTGCTGTTCGTGAACAAGGTCGGCGCCGGCCCGTTCGCCGGCCTCACCATCACCGCCAACATCCTGATATCGCTACTGATCGACCAGTTCGGCCTGTTCGGGATGCAGCAGTACGGCCTCAATGCCGGGCGCATCCTGGGCGGCGCGCTGATGAAGGCCGGCATCGTCCTGATCGCGGCGTTCTGAGTTGGGCGGCACCGGCGAGGGCGGGTTGCCGGCGGCCGGGCAAGCGGGCTTCCGGCCTCGATCGCTCGATGCCGTCAACTTCCTGCTGGCCGACGTGCGCGGCGTGCTCGGGCCCTACCTCGACGTCTTCCTGGTCACGCAACGGCACTGGAGCCAGACCGGGGTCGGATGGGTGACGACGGCGAGCGGCCTGCTCGGCCTGCTCGCGCAGACCCCGGCCGGCGCCGTGATCGACGCGACGCGGGCCAAGCGCGGCGCCGTCGTGCTGGCGCTCGCCGTGCTCGCGGTGGGTGCCGCCACGATCTTCGCGGCGCCCGCGTTCTGGTCGGTCCTGGTGGCGAGCACCATGATCGCCGTGGTCGGGAACGTCTTCGGCCCTGCGGTCGCCGCCATCACCCTCGGGCTGTATGCCCGCGAAAATCTTGCCCGGCGCCTGGGCCGCAACGCGGCGTTCGACCATGCCGGCACCGTTGCCATCGCGGTCGCGGCCGGCGCCGTCGGCACCCTGTTCTCGCAGCGTGCGGTGTTCCTGATGATACCCGTGTTCGCGATGCTGGCCGCCGCGTCCGTGCTGTCGATCCCGGGCCGCGCCATGGACGAGGATCGCGCTCGCGGGCTCGACGACGGCGAGGCCGGGGCGGAGGGGGGACGCGGGCCATCGGGCATCGCCACGCTGCTGCGGTGCCGGCCGCTGGTCGTGTTCGCGCTGTGCGCCATGTCGTTCCATTTCTCCAACGTCCCCCTGCTGCCGCTGGTGGGCCAGAAGTCGGCGCAGTCGCACCCGGGCCGGGCGACGGCGATGATGTCGGGCTGCATCGTAGCGGCGCAGCTGATCATGCTGCCGCTGACGCTCGCCGTCGGGCGCACGGCCGACCGTCTCGGCCGCAAGCCGATCCTGTTGCTGGGCTTCGCGGTGCTGCCGGTCCGGGCCGTGCTCTACACGCTGTCGGACAGCGCGTCGTGGCTGATCGCCGTGCAACTGCTCGACGGGTCGGCGCTAGAATCTTCAGGGCGATCACGCCGCTGGTCATCGCCGACCTGATGCGAGGCAGCGGCCGCTACAACCTGGCCCAGGGCGCCGTGGCGACGGCGCAGGGCGTCGGCGCCTCCCTGAGCGGGCTGTCCGCCGGCATCGTCGTCGATCGTTTCGGCTATTCCGCCGCCTTCCTGTCGTCGGGAGCGGCCGCTTGCATCGCCCTCGCCGCCCTGTTCCTCGCCATGCCCGAAACCAACCCGGGGCCGGCCCAGGCGCGCTTCATCCCAGCTTTCAGAAAGGCCTGAGGCCGGCGGATCTCGTCCCCTACCGGCCCTGCTGGATCGCGGAGAGCAGCCAGCTGCCGCCGCGCGGGCGCACGAAGGTCCACAGCTCGGTCACCGTCTGCCGCTCGTTCGGGCTGCCGTCGACGACGCGGCCGGTGAGGTCGGTGGTGACGTCGATCATCGAGTAGCGCATCGCCACGGTGGCGAACTCGCGGTCGCCCTCGCGCCACGCCTCCGACAGGTCGCCCTGCTCCATGCGCACGGCACTCACCACGTTGCGCAGGTTGCGGCCGGAGAGGTCGGCGAGCTGGTCCGCGAAGTAGCTCGCCATCTCCGGCGTCGCGAACCGCGACAGGCTGCGCATGTCGCCCATCGACCAGGCCTGCTGCACGTCGAGCAGCCCCTGCTCGAACTGCCGGTAGTCGGCGTTGGCGATCGGCAGCGGCGCCGTGCCGGCGGGGGCCCGCGCACGGCCGCCGAGAAACCGCCGGAACAGCCAGCGCAATAGGAACACCACCAGCGCAATCTCGATCAGCAGCCAGATCAGGCCGCCGCCGCCGAACCCTCCGCCGAACAGCCCGTGGCCCAGCAGCAGGCTGCCGATGCCGACGCCGAGCAGCCCGCCGGCGATCCCGGTCAGGAACGGGTGCCCCCGTCCGGCCCCGCCAACGTAGGGAGCCGTGCCATAGGGCGTAGCGCCACGCGGCGTCAGGCTGCGGCTGAACGGCGACGCCCCATACGGGTTGGTGGCCGTGGACGGTGGTGCCGCGTAGGTGCGGCTGCCGCGGCTGCCGATCGAGCCGCCGAGACCCGGCCGTGCATCGGCGGACATCGGCGCGAACGCGAGCAGCAGAACCAGGATGATCCGGAGCATGCAGCGGTCCTCTTGGCAAAAGCAAGGAAGGCCAGGGGCTCTGCCCGTGGACCCCGCCAGAGGCTCGCCTCTGGACTCCTTTACTTTAGAAATCGGGTTCCAAGGGCCGCGGCCCTCGGCGGGTCCAGGGCAGAGCCCTGGCCTTCCTCTACTACGCCCCCGCCACCAGCAGCGTATCGATCCGAATGGTGGGCGCGTCGGTACCGCGCCGGAACTCGAGGTCGTCCGCCGGCTGCAGCGAGGCGAACATCTCCAGCAGGTTGCCGGCGACCGTAAACTCGGCGACCGGCTCGGCCAGCGCGCCGTTCCGGATCATGTAGCCGGAGGCGCCGCGGCTATAGTCGCCGGTCAGCCCGTTCACCGCCGAGCCCATCATCTCGGTGACGTAGACGCCCTCGGCGATGTCGTCCATCAGCGCCGCCGGCGTCACCGGGCCGCCGACGAGGTGGAGGTTGGTGGTGGACGGCGACGGCGGCGAGGAGGTGCCGCGGGACGCGCTGCCGGTGCTGGCGAGCCCGAGCTGGCGGGCACTTCGCCCGTCCAGCACCCAGCTGCGGATCTCGCCGTCCTCGACCAGCACCAGCGGCGCGGTCGGCACGCCCTCGCCGTCGAACGGCTTCGAGCGCGGCCCGCGCCGGCGGGTCGCGTCGTCCCGCACCGAGATCCCGGCCGGGAACACCCGCGTGCCCATCCGCTCCTTCAGGAACGAGGTGCCGCGCGCCACCGAGCCGCCGTTCAAGGCGCCTGCCAAGTGGCCGAGCAGCGAGCCGGACACGCGCGGATCGTACACCACCGGCATCCGCCCGGTGCGCGGCTTGGTCGGATGGAGGCGCGCCACCGCCCGCTCGCCCGCGTGCCGGCCGATCTTCTCGGGGTCGTCGAGGTCGTCCAGGTGCACCGTCGAGTGATAGTCGTAGTCGCGCTGCATGCCGGTGCCGGTGCCGGCCAGCACGCTGGCCGACACCGAGTGGCTGCTGCGCGCGTAGCGGCCGGAGAACCCGGCCGACGTCGCCAGCGCCACCTCGGTGCGGCCGAACCCGGCCGAGCCGCCGAGCGAGTTCTCGACGCCGGACACCGCCAGCGCCGCCGCTTCCGCCCGCTGCGCACGGTCGAGCAGCGCCGCCACATCCGGCGCCGCCGCGTCCGCCAGCTCCAGCGCCGCGCCGGCGTCGGCCGCCTCATGCAGCGCCCGCTCGCACAGGCCGGCGAACCTGTCTTCCGGCACCACCCGCGCCATCGCCAGCGCCTGCGCCACCAGCCGCCCGAACCCGGCCGGATCGGCGCTGGTCGCCGAGACGATGGCGCTGCGCGTGCCCACGAATACCCGCAGGCCGACGTCGTTGTGCTCGGAGCGCTCCAGCTCCTCCTGGCGGCCCTGTCGGACCTGGACGCCGAGCGAGGTACCCGACACCAGGATCGCGTCGGCCGCGTCCGCGCCGGCCCGCCTGGCCTCGGCGATCAGCTCCTGGAGCAGGGCGACGCTCATGCCGCCAGCCTCTCGGCCACCTCGCCCAGGGTGGGGATGCGGCTCACCGGCCCGAGTGCGGTCAGCGTGGGGCTGCCGCGGAACAGCCGCGCCGCCGCCCGGCGCACGTCGTCCAGCGTCACCGCGTTGATCCGCGCCACCGTCTCGGCGGTCGGGATGATGCGCCCGAACACCTGCAGCTGGCGGGCGAGCTGCTCGCAGCGGCTGCCGGTGCTCTCGAGCGACATCAGCAGGCTCGACTTCAGCTGTGCCCGCGCACGGTCGAGCTCGTCCTGGCGCACCACGTCCGGGCCGCTGCCGTGCTGCACCTTGCGCAGCTCCTCCAGCGTCACCGGCACCAGCTCGCCCGCCTCGTCCTCGCCGGTGCCGGCATAGATGCCGAACAGCCCGCCATCCACGAACGGCGCGTTGAACGAGTAGATCGAGTAGACCAGCCCGCGCCGCTCGCGCACCTCCTGGAACAGCCGCGACGACATGCCGCCGCCGAGCAGGGTCGAGAGCAGCAACACGGGATAGTAGTCGGGGTCGCCGTAGCCGGCCGACGGGAAGCCCAGCACCACGTGCACCTGGTCGAGCTCCTTCTGCCGGCGGAACTCGCCGCCGGCGTAGAGCCCGGCCTGCGGCGTCTCCATCCGCGCCGTCGGCAGGTCGGCGAAGTGCTCCTGGGCCAGCGCCACCACCTGGTCGTGATGCAGGTTGCCGGCGGCCGCGACCACCACGTTGCCGGTGGTGTAGTGCGCCCGCATGTAGCCGGTCAGCGTCTCGCGCCGCATCGACCGGATCAGCCCGTCGGTGCCCAGCGTCGGCCGGCCCATCGGCTGGTCCGGGAACGCGGTCTCCTGGAAGTGGTCGAACACGATGTCGTCGGGAGTGTCGTTGGCCTGGCCGATCTCCTGCAGGATCACGCCGCGCTCGCGCTCCAGCTCCTCGGGCGCGAAGCTGCTGTGGGTGAGGATGTCGCCGATGATGTCGGCGCCCAGCGCCAGGTCCTCCTTCAGCAGCTTCACGTAGTAGGCGGTCTGCTCGCGCGCGGTGTAGGCGTTGATGTGGCCGCCGACGTTCTCGACCTCCTCGGCGATCTGGGCCGCCGAGCGCCGCTCGGTACCCTTGAATGCCATGTGCTCGAGGAAGTGCGACACCCCGTTCTCGGAGGCGAGCTCGTTGCGGGTCCCGCTGGCGACGTAGGCGCCCAGCGATACGGTCTCCACCCGGTCCATGCGCTCGGTGACCACGACGAGGCCGTTCTCGAGCCGGGTGGTGCTGATCGTGTCGGAAATCGTGTCGGTCATGGGGTTCCCGCGGCCGCGGCGGCCGGCCTGATCCTGATGCAATGATCGATATGGTGTCTCGGGGCAGGATTGCCGCCGTTTAGACAGGAAGGCCAGGGGCCCTGCCCCTGGACCCCGCCAAAGGCGGAGCCTTTGGAAACCACTCCTTAAGAATCGGGTCCCGGGGCCGTCGTGCGTCAGCACGCTTCGCGTGACGGCCCTGGCAGGGTCCAGGGGCGGCGCCCCTGGCCTTCCTTCAACACCGCGGCCTCTACGGCATCCTCCACCGCATCGAGCCGGTTCTGCACCACGCCGTAGCGCTCCGGACGCTCGTACAGGTCGGCCAGCGACGGCGGCAGGGCCGGGACCCGGCCGATCGCGGCCCGCATCGCGTCCGGGAACTTGGCCGGATGCGCGGTCGCCATCGCCACCGTCGGCGTGCCCGGCCGGTGCCAGGCCCGCGCGGCGGCGATGCCGATCGCGCTGTGCGGGTCGGCGACGTAGCCGGCCTGGTCGTGCAGCCGGCGGATCTCCGCGGTCGTGCCCGCATCGTCCAGCGCCAGGCCGCGGAACAGCGAGGTCGCGGCGGACCAGGCCGCGTCCGGCACCGCCATGCGGCCGTCGCGGCGGAAGCCCGCCATGATCTCCGCGCAGGACGCGGCGTCGCGGCCCAGCAGCTCGAACAGCAGCCGCTCGAAGTTCGAGCTGACCTGGATGTCCATGCTGGGCGACAGGCTCGGCACCACCCCCTGCACGCTCATGTCGTTGGCGGCCAGGAAGCGGGCCAGGATGTCGTTGCGGTTGGCGCCGATCACCAGCCGCGCCACCGGCAGCCCCATCCGGCGCGCCGCCCAGGCCGCCAGCACGTTGCCGAAATTGCCGGTCGGCACCGCGAACGCGACCTCGCGGTCGGGTGCCCCCAGCGCCAGCGCGCCCGCCACGTAGTAGGGGATCTGTGCCGCCACCCGCGCCCAGTTGATCGAGTTCACCGCGCTGAGCCGCATCTCCTGCCGGAACGGGGCGTCGGCGAACATCGCCTTCACCAGGTCCTGGCAGTCGTCGAAAGTGCCCTCGACGGCGAGGTTGGCGATGTTGGGCGACAGCACCGTGGTCATCTGCCGCCGCTGCACCTCGCTGGTGCGGCCGAGCGGATGCAGGATCACCACGTCGAGCCGGGCGCGGTCGCGGCAGGCCTCGATCGCGGCCGAGCCGGTGTCGCCGGAGGTGGCGCCCACGATCGTCACCCGCCGGTCCTGCTGCGTCAGCACGTGGTCGAACAGCCGCCCCAGCAGCTGCATCGCCATGTCCTTGAACGCCAGCGTCGGGCCGTGGAACAGCTCCTGCGCGAACAGCTCGCCGTCGAGTTGCACCAGCGGCACGATCGCCGGATGGCCGAAGCCGGCATAGGCCTCCCGCGCCAGCCGCAGCAGCGTCTCGTACCCGACCGCGCCGGCGGTGAACGGCGCCATCACCCGCGCCGCCAGCTCCGGATAGGGCAGCCCGCGCAGCGCCCGCCAGTCGGCGGCCGAGAACTCGGGCCACGCCTCCGGCACGAACAGCCCGCCATCGGCGGCCAGCCCCTCCAGCAGCACCCCGGCGAAGTCGAGCGGCGCAGCCTGGCCGCGGGTCGAGACGTAGCGCATGGCGCCGATCATAGGCGGGCCCGCCCGCCACGCGAAGGGTGCGGCGTCACGGCCGCAGGGCTATCGCGTTGGCGAAGACGTGAAAGGAGAAGGCCACGGCTCTGCCCTGGACCCGTTGGGGCCGTCGTGCGCCAGCACGCTTCGCGTGACGGCCCCAGTGGGGTCCAGGGGCAGAGCCCCTTGGCCTTCTTCCCAATGCGACAGCCCTGGTCACGGCCGGGCGCCCTCCGCCGCCGGCACCCCCGTCTGCAGCGCCAGCATGAGGATCGGGAACTGGATCTGCGCGTGCCCGTGCCGGAACGGCGCCGCCCGGTCGAGCTGCGGCACCGGCACCGTCAGCGTGCCGTCGGGCGAAAGGAACGGCGCGTCCGCCCAGTGCAGCCGCGGGTCGCGCGCCACCAGCCGCAGCTCCCGCGACGGCGACAGCGCAAGGACGCTGTCGTCCTGCAGGTCGTCGAGGTAGAGCGTGCCGTCCGGCGCGATCGCGGTGCCGCCCAGCGACGGCGTGTCGTACCAGAACCGCACCGCGGCCGACAGCCGGTCGGGCGGCGCCTGCGGGTCGTCGAGCAGCGCCGTCTCGATCCGCGACATCGGCCCGCACAGCGGCTGCAGGTAGAGCTGGCGTCCGTCCGGCGAGACCTCGAGCTGGTCGGCGTTGACCTGCACCGGCCGGCCGTCCGGCCCCCGCAGCACCTCGCCGTCGACCAGGATCGGGCGCTGCGCGGCGAGCGCCGGATCGCGGTCCAGCACGCGCCGGAAGCCGCCGGTGGCGAGGTCGAGCACGATCAGCCCGGCCGCCCCGGCATCGGTGACGTAGGCGTGGCCGCCGTTGAAGCGGATGTCGTCGATCATGCTGTGCGGCCGCAGCACCTCGGCCGGCAGCGTCAGGATGCGGGTCACCTGGTTGCGCGCGAGGTCGATGCGCAGCAGCCGAGTGGCGCCGGGTGCTGCCGGCCTTCCGTATCCGGGCGAGCCGGTGTCGACCGCCCACATCGCCCCGTCCGGCGCCAGGTGGATCGCGTTCAGCCCGACGAACGGCGCCATCGACTTGTCGGGCCGCCCACCACCGTCGCCGTTCCACGCCCCGGACGGGTAGGGGACCAGCGTGCCCCGATCCGTCACCTGCACCAGCGACGGGCCGGTCGGGTTGGCCAGCCGCGGCAGCACCGCGAACAGCCGTCCGTCCGGCGCCGCCACCACCCCGTTCCACACCGCCTGCATCGAGCGCGCCCGCTCGGCGACCGGCGCCCCCACCGGCGCGCCCGCGGCGCCGCCGCAGACGGCCAGCAGCGCCGGCAGCACCAGCCACGCCGGCGATCGTCTCGACCCGAACCTCATCGCGGCAGCCTAGCGGGCGATGGTGAACGGGCGGTTCACGCCGCCGCCCGGTCATCCAGGTAGCGACGCCGCAGGTAGGCCTGGTAGATCGCCGCATCCAGCGGCCGGCCGGTCGCCTCGGCGATCACCGCCTGCGTGTCCGCCTGGCTGCCGCGGCCGTGCACGTGCCGCCGCAGCCAGCCCAGCAGGGGCGCGAAGTCGCCCCTGGCCAGCGACGCCTCCAGCTCCGGCTCCGCCGCGTTGGCCGCTGCGAACAGCTGCGCTGCGGTCATCGCCCCCAGCGTGTAGGTGGGGAAGTAGCCCCAGGCGCCGCCGGGCCAGTGGATGTCCTGCAGGCAGCCGCGCCGGTCGTCCGGCACGTCGACGCCGAGCAGGTCCCGCAGCCCGTCGTTGAACGCCGCCGGCAGGTCGCGCAGCGCCAGGTCGCCGGCGATCATCGCCGTCTCCAGCCCATAGCGCAGCAGCACGTGCGCGGGGTAGGTCACCTCGTCGGCATCGACCCGGATCAGCCCCGGCCGCACCCGCCGATAGTGCCGCCGCAGGTTCTCAGGCGCCCACGCCGGGTCGTCGCCGAACGCCTGCCGCAGCAGCGGCGCCAGGAAGGCCAGGAAGGCGTCGCCGCGGCAGGCCTGCATCTCGATCAGCAGCGACTGGCTCTCGTGCAGCGTCATGCCGCGCGCCTGCCCCACCGGCTGCGCCAGCCAATCCCGCGGCCGGCCCTGCTCGTAGAGCGCGTGCCCGGTCTCGTGCAGCACCCCCATCAGCGCCGACGAGAAGTCGGCCTCGTCGTAGCGCGTGGTGATGCGCACGTCCTGGTTGGCGCCGCCGCAGAACGGGTGCGTGCTGACGTCGAGCCGGCCGCGGCCGTCGTCGAAGCCCGCCGCCAGCATCAGCCGCAGCCCCAGCGCCCGCTGCGCCTCGATCGGAAACCGCCCGGCCAGCGGCAGCGGCGCCGGCATCGTCGCCTGGTGCTCCAGCACCGCGCCCAGCAGCGCCGGCAGCCCGGCGCGGAGTGCCGCGAACACCGGATCGATGAAGTCCCGTCGCAGGCCGGGATCGTACTGGTCCAGCAGCGCGTCGTACGGCGACAGCCCGAGTGCGGCACCCTTCGCCTCGCCGACGGCGCGCTGCGTCGTCAGCACCTCGGCCAGCAGCGGCAGCAGGCCGATGAAGTCGTTGTCCGCGCGCGCCTGCCGCCACGCCACCTCGCAGGCGGTGGCCGCCCGCGACGCGCTCTCCACCAGGTCCGCCGGCACCGCGGCGCCGTGCGCGTGCTGCCGCCGCATCTCGCGCAGGTTGGCCGCCTGCCAGCCGTCCAGCCCGCCCGCATCCGCCTCCGCCCGCTCCAACAGGTCGCCCGTCTCCGGGTCGGTCAGCAGCTCGTGGCGGATCACCGACAGCGTGGCGATCTGCTCGCCGCGCTCGGCCGCCGCCCCCAGCGGCATCATCGCCTCCTTGTCCCAACCGAGGATGCCGAGCGCCCCGTCCAGCCGGCTGAGCCGCGCGAACCGGCGCTCGAGCGCGTGATAAGCCTGCATCCTTGCTCTCCTTCGACGATGTCGAGCGCAGGAAGGCCAGGGGCTTTGCCCCCCGGACCCCACTGGGGCCGCGGGCCCCAGGCCCCGATCCGTTAAGGTTGCACCCTCATGCAGGGACTATCCTCTTACGAATCGGGTTCCAAGGGCCGCCGGCCCTTGGCGGGTCCAGGGCAGAGCCCTGGCCTTCCACGGCGCCGCCACGATAAGACGACGGCATGGCGCAACAGCATCGCGAGGCGCGGCGGCTGGCCGCCGAGGGGCTGGCGCACCACGAGGCCGGCCGGCTCGACGCGGCCGACCGGCTCTACCGCGAGGCGCTGGCGATGCGGCCGGACGAGCCCGACGCGCTGCACGGGCTCGGCGTGCTGGCGCTGGGCGGCGGCCGCAGCGGCCTCGCGATCGCGCTGATCGGCCGCGCCATCCGTGCCCGCCCGGAGGCGGCGCTCCCCTACGTCAACCTCGGCCACGCGCTGCGCGAGCAGGGCCATCTCGAGGAGGCGCGCGCGGCGCTGCAGGTGGCGGTGCTGCGCGACGGCGACGATCCGCGCGCCCATCTCGGCCTGGCCGTGGCGCTGGACTCGCTCGGCCGGCAGGCGGAGGCCGCCGCCGCGGCCGCGCTGGCGATCGCCCGCGATCCGGGGCACGGCACGCCCGCCACGGCGGTTCCCGGCGCCAGCGCCCTGCTCGGCCGGCTCCGCCTCGCCGCCGGCGACGTCGAGCCGGCGCTCGGCCTCCTGCGCGCCGCCACCGGCGAGGCGCCCGACTCCGCCCTGGCCTGGCATGCGATCGGTGCGGCGCTCGGCGGCGTCGGACGCCTGGACGACGCCCTGGCCGCGTTCCGGCGCACCGCGGCGCTGGCGCCGGACGATCCGGCGGCGCTCGCCAACCTCGGCGGCGTGCTGTTCGAGCTGAACCGGCTGGACGAGGCGCAGGTGGCATTGCGGCGGGCGGTCGCGGCCGGCCCCGCCACCGCCGCCACCCGCAGCAACCTCGGGCTGGTGCTGATGGCGCAGGGCTGCCTGCCGGAGGCCGAGCGGGAGCTGGCGGCGGCCGCCACGATGGCGCCGCAGGCCGACGGCGTGCTGGTCAACCGCGGCAGCGTGCTGGCCGAGCTCGGCCGCTACGAGGAGGCCGAGGCCTGCTTGCGCATCGTCGAGGCGCGTACCGCCCCGGACACGGCCGACCACGCCCGCGCCCGCTTCAACCGCGCCACCGTGCTGCTCGCCACCGGTCGCGGCACGGAGGGCTGGGCCACGTTCGAGGCCCGCCGCGCGCTGATCCCGCCGCCGCCGACGGCGCTGGTGGACTGGGACGGCGGCGCGTTGGCGAACGGCGCCACGCTGCTGCTGCACGCCGAGCAGGGGCTGGGCGACGCGATCCAGTTCCTGCGCTACGTGCCGCTGGCCGCGGCGCGCGTGCCGGTGCGGCTGGTGCTGCCGGAGCCGCTGCTGCGGCTGGCCGCCTGCCTCGCCTCGCTGCGCTGCACGGTTGCCGGCCCGGCCGAGCCGGTGCCCCCCGGCTGCGTCGCCCAGGCCAGCCTGCTGAGCCTGCCGCACCTGCTGCGGCTCGACGGCGCTCCCCCGTCCGCGCCGTACCTGATCGTGCCGGCTCCGCCGCCGGCGCAGGGCTTGGGCGGCCGGCTCGCCGTCGGGCTGTGCTGGGCCGGCAACCCCGGCTACCGCTTCGACCGCCGCCGCTCGCTGCGGCTGGAGCAGCTAGCCCCGCTGGCGGACGTGCCCGACATCGCCTTCGTCTCGGTGCAGGCGGGCACGGCCGCCACCGAGACGCCGCCCCCCGGCCTCGACCTCATCCGGCCGCCGGCGCCCCTGCACGACCTCGCCGACACCGCCGCCCTGATCGCCGGCCTCGACCTGGTGATCAGCGTCGACACCGCGATCGCCCACCTGGCCGGCGCGCTGGGCCGTCCGACGTGGCTGCTGAACCGGTACGGCGGGGATTGGCGCTGGCAGGATGGCTGGCGGGACCGGACCGGGCGCAGCCTGTGGTATCCGCGGCTGCGCCAGTTCCGGCAGGAGATGCCCCTGCCGCCGGACAAGGCGTGGCCTCCGACGATCGCCGCCCTGGCCGAGGTCCTGCGCGAACGGCGCGATCGTTTGTCCGCTGCGCCGTCGCCACGCGATGCATGATGTTGGGGAGCGTAGGCTCGTCAGCCTTCATCCGAAACAACGCCCTCATCTCGGCCACTACAGGCCTCCGATGTCGACGCGGCTGACAGCGTGGTGTGTTCATGACAGGAAGAACCTACCTCGGCATAGACTTCTCCGGAGGGGCGGCCGCATGGAGGAGACGTTGCTCAAAACCCACCGTCTGGATCGCGACGATCACGGACGTTCTTCAGCCACGTCTGGTCGATCTGCATCCCGTCCAGGATCTGCCGGGAAAGGAAGCGCCCTTCGAGAAGCTGACAGCCCTGCTTGGCAGGGGCGATTTCGCGGCAGCCGGCATCGATGCGCCCTTCTCGATTCCGGCCTCGCATCTGCCACCCGGCGGATACGTTGAACTGCTTGCTCGCGTCGGCCGGCTGCCGCCTGCGCTTGACCGTCCATTTCTGCGAGGAGCTTCCCTTGTCGACCTGGCTACGGAGGTCGCATCGCTGCAACAGAAGAAGCCGTATCGCGAGACAGAACGAACCTGGGCGAGTCGCGGCATCAACACGCGCTCGACGCTCTGGAATGGCCCGCGCGGCGGAGCGGCCTTCACGGCCGCATGCCTGACGCTGCTCGCCCGATCGGGACGGCCGATCTGGCCGTGGAACGTCGGGCCAGGCATGCTGGTCGAGGCTTTTCCGGCCGCTCAACTGCATGTCTGGCATCTGCCGCACGAAGGCTACGGCAAGCCTGGACAGCGTGATGTGCGCGACCAGATCTTGGTCGGTTTGAGTAAACGCGTGAAATTTACGTCCTCGCACCGTCTGTTGATGCTCGACAATCCCGATGCGCTTGATGCGGCCGTAGCGAGCTTTGCCGCCATGGCTGCCGAACGGCATGGGCCGCCCGCTGCGTATCCAGCGGACGGGCTGATATATGTCCATGATCGCTGACGCTACGCGGACCCGCAACGTTTGTCAGGGGTCGGCCCACGGTTATCGCATGAGGAAGAAGGCCAGGGGCTTTGCCCCTGGACCCCACTGGGGCCGCGGGCTCCAGACCCCAATTCGTCAAGCGTGTATCTTCATGCAAGGACGATCTTCTTACGAATCGGGGTTTGGGGCCCGCGGCCCCAACGGGTCCAGGGCAGCGCCCTGGCCTTCTCCCTTCACCTCTCCCCAAATGCGATAGCCCCGGGGTCCGCTCGCAGGCGGCAGGATCAGCCCGCCGCCAGGCTCCGCCGCCGCACCCCGCCCGGCTGCGGCAGCGCGGCGATCGCCTCCTCGGCCCGCGTCAGCACCGCCACCAGCGCGTCCCGCAGCTCGTCCAGCTTGCGCTCGGCTCCGAGCTTCAGCCCGAACACGTCCCGGACGTAGAACACGTCGACCGCGCGCACCCCGTAGGTGGTGATGTGGGCGGACGCGATCTGCAGGCCCTGCCGGCTCATCGCCGCGGTGAGGTCGTGCAGCAGCCCGGGTCGGTCGCGGCCGTTCACCTCGACCACCGTGTGCGCGTTGGAGGCGCGGTTGTCGATCACCACCCGCGGCGGCACATGGATCGCGCGCATCCGCCGCCGCGCCGTGCCGCAGGCGCTGCGGGCGATCTCGTCGCCGAGATCCATCCGCCCCGAGAGCGCCTGCTCGACCAGGATCGACAGCCGGGCCAGCCGGTGCGGCGCGTCGAACGTGCCCTCGGCCGCGTCCTGCACCCAGAACGTGTCGAGCGCCATGCCGTCGGTGAGCGTGTGGATGCGCGCGTCCACGATCGAGGCGCCGGCTACCGCCAGCGCGCCGGCGATGCGGCTGAACAGCCCGGGATGGTCGCCGGTGTGGATCGTGACCTCGGTCACGCCGCGCGCCGGCAGCGGCTGCGTGTCGACGGTGAGCGGCGCCCCGCGCGCGGCGCTGTCGCGGATCATCCGCGCGTGCCGCGCATGCGTCTCGGGATCGAACGACAGCCAGTAGCCGCCGTAGCCCAGCCGCAGGAAGTGCGCGATCTCCTCATCGGAGAACCCGTCCTCGTCGAGCAGTACGGAGGCCGCGTCCTTGGCGCGCGCCACCCGCACGTCGCGCTCGGTGGTGGCGAGCCCGCCCGCCAGCACTTCCGCCACCCGGGTGTAGAGCTCGCGCAGCAGCGTCGCCTTCCAGGCGTTCCAGACCTTCGAGCTCACCGCCCGCATGTCGATGACCGTCAGGATCAGCAGCAGCCGCAGCCGCTCCGGCGACTGGACGGTGTCGGCGAGGTCCAGGATCGTCTTCGGGTCGTCGATGTCGCGCCGGAACGCGGTCTGGCTCAGCAGCAGGTGGTGCAGCACCAGCCAGGACACCGTCTCGGTCTCCTCCGCTGACAGGCCCAGCCGCGGGCACAGCTCCAGCGCCATCTCCGAACCCAGCTCCGAATGGTCGCCGCCGCGCCCCTTGGCGATGTCGTGCAGCACGGTCGCCACGTAGAGCGCCCGCCGCGACTGCAGGTCCTCGACCAGCTCGGCGGCGACCGGCGTCTCCCCGTCCAGCAGCCCGGCCTCCAGCGTGCCCAGGATGCGCACCGCCTCGATGATGTGCTCGTCCACCGTGAACACGTGGTAGGTGTCGAACTGCATCTGGCCGACGATGCGCGACCAGGCCGGGATCATCCGGCCCAGCAGCCCGGTCTCGTTCAGCAGGTGCAGCCAGCGGGCGCCGGACCGCGGCGGCTCGCTGTGGCGGATCTGGTCCCGCAGCGCCGCGCTGTCTGCGCCCTGGACCGCGCGACGGGCCGGCCGCTCGCCGCACATCAGCTCCAGCAGGATGGCGTTCGCCTCCGGGTCCCGGCGCAGCGACGCCGCGCGCCGCTCCCAGCGGATCAGCAGGTGCATCGCCATCGGATGGATCTCGAGCCCGCGCTCGCGCGCGACCCGCAGCAGCCGCAGCATCACGATCGGCGCCGCGTCGAAGCTCACCCCGGGGGCCGGCATGATCTGCCCGTCCGCCAGCACGAAGCCCGCCTGAGCCAGGGCGAGGTCGGTCGAGGCCGCCGGCGCCGGCGCCGGCGCGCCCAGCGCCCGGCCCAGCACCTGCGGCTCCAGGATGTGGGTCAGCCGCATCACCTCGCGGGCGGTGAGGAAGTAGTGTCGCATGAACCGCTCGACGCCGATCTGGCGGCCGTGGTTGGTGTAGCCCATGCGGGCGCCCACCACCGGCTGCATGTCGAAGGTCAGCCGTTCCTCGGCGCGGCCGGCGACGTAGTGCAGGTGGAAGCGCACCGTCCACAGGAAGTCCCAGGACCGCCGCGCCCGCCGCGCCTCCTGCTCGGTCAGCAGCGCCGGCGCGGTCGGATCGGCACCGACCGGCCGCGCCAGGTCGGCGAACCCGTGCGTGCCCAGCGTCTCCCGGCACATCCAGCACAGCGCCTGCAGGTCGCGCAGCGCGCCGCGCCCCTCCTTGATGTTCGGCTCGACCAGGAACGGGCTGTCGCCGTAGCGCGCGTGCCGGACCGCGCGCTCCCGCCGCTTGTCCTCGATGAACCGGGCCGGGCCGGTGGCGGCGCGGACGGCGTCGTAACGGGCCTGGAACGCCGCGAACAGCGCCGCGTCGCCGGCGATGCGGCGCGCGTCCAGCAGCGTCGTGCGGATGGTGGTGTCCGAAGCCGCCTCGGCGATGCACTGGCTGACCGAGCGCGTCGCGTGGCCGACCTTCAGCCCGAGGTCCCACAGGAAGTAGAGCATGAACTCGACCACCCGCAGCACCGCGGGCGCCGGCTCCTCGTCGGTCAGGAACAGCAGGTCGATGTCGCTGAACGGCGCCAGCATGCCGCGCCCGTAGCCGCCGGTGGCCGCGATCGCCAGCGTGGCGCCGACGGCGGGCCCCGCCGCGATCTCGTCACCGAGCAGATCGCCCAGCGCGTAGCGGTGCAACTCGTCGATCAGGGCGTCGGTGTGCGCCGAGAGCGCCTGCGCCGCGCCCTCGCCACCCTGCGCATGCGCCTCGAAGGCGTCGCGGACGCCGCCCTGGACCCGCGCCAGGTGCCGGCGGAACACCCCGATCGCCACCGCCCGCGGCGTCGGCCCGGCGTCGCTGGCCCTGGCGAGCTGGGAGGCGAGCTGGGCGGCGGCATCCTGTGGAGCGAGCAAGGGCACGGCTGGGATCGGCATGAAGCCTCAACGTAGCGCGTCGGCATCGGTCGCGACAGCATCATCGTCTTGCAGCGCACCATACGCGGTGCGCAGCCCGTACAGCGCGTCCAGCGCCTCGCGCGGCGTCAGCCGGTCCGGATCGATCGCTGCCACCGCCGCCACCAGCGCGTCCCTGGGGTCGGCCGCCGCCGCCGGCGGGGTGTCGGCGAGCCCGTCGAACAGCGGCAGCGGCGCCGCGGTCGCCGCCCGGCTGCCCTCCAGGCTCGCCAGCAGCCGGCCCGCCCGCCGCACCACCGGCTCCGGCACCCCCGCAAGCCGGGCCACGTGCACGCCCCAGCTGCGGCCCGCCACCCCCGGCACCACCTCGTGCCGGAACACGACCTCGCCCTTCCACTCGCGCACGCTCATGGTGTGCGGCGCCAGCGCCGGCAGGCTGCCCGCCAGCTGGCCCAGCTCGTGGAAGTGGGTGGCGAAGATCAGGCGGCAGCGCTGCGCCCCGTGCAGCGACTCCAGCACCGCCCAGGCGATCGCCAGCCCGTCCAGCGTCGAGGTGCCGCGGCCGATCTCGTCCACCACCACCAGCGAGCGCGGCCCGGCGCCGTTCAGGATCGACGCCGTCTCGATCATCTCGACCATGAAGGTGCTGCGCCCGCGCGCCAGGTCGTCCGCCGCGCCGACGCGCGAGAACAGCCGGTCTACCAGCCCGATCGCGGCACTCTCGGCCGGCACCGGCAGCCCCGCCTGCGCCAGCACCACCGCCAGCGCCGCCTGCCGCAGGAAGGTTGACTTGCCGGCCATGTTGGGCCCGGTCAGCAGCATCACGCGCCGGTCGGGCGAGAGGTCGCAGTCGTTCGGCGTGAACCGGTCGGCGCCGGCGAGTGCGGCCTCCACCACCGGGTGCCGCGCGCCGACCAGCCGGAACGCGGCGTCCTCGCTCAGCACCGGCCGGCACCAGCGCCCGCCGGCCGCGACCTGGGCGCAGGACTGCATCACGTCCAGCAGCGCCAGCGCGTCCGCCACCGCCGGCAGCGCCGGCTGCCCGACCGCGGCCGCCACCAGGCTCGCGAATACCGCGCGCTCGCGCGTTGCGGTCCGCTCCGCCGCCTCGCCGATCCGGCGGTCGAGGTCGGCCAGCTCGTCGGTCGAGAACCGTGCGCTGGTGGCGGTGCCCTGGCGCAGCACCAGCCCGGCCTGCGCCTCCCCCTGGGATTTCAGCTGGGTCGCCGCCCCGGCCGGCGCCTCGATCACGTAGCCAAGCTGCGCGTGGTGGCGGATCTTCAGGCTGGCGATGCCGAATGCCTGCGCATACCGCATCTGCAGCGCGGCGATCACCCGCCGGCTGTCGTCGCGCAGCGCCCGCTCGGCATCGAGCTCGCCGTCGAAGCCTGCCGCGATGGCGCCGCCATCCTCGAGCCGCACGGGCAGGTCCGGCGCCAGCGCGCGGGCCAGCAGCGCCTCCAGCCCGGCCGCCTGCCGCAGCACCGAGGCGGCGTCCGCCAGCAGCCGGGGCAGGGGTCCCGTCAGCCCGTCCAGGCACTCCGCCGCCTCCCGCGCCGCGAAAAGCCCGTCGCGGATCGCCGCCAGGTCGCGCGGCTGCCCGCGCCCGACCGAGAGCCGGCCCAGCGCCCGCATGATGTCGGGCGCGCCGCGCAGCGCGGTCCGCAGCAGCGCCGCCCGGCCCGGCTCGCCCGCCAGACGCTGCCAGCCCTCCTGCCGCGCGGTGATCGGGCCAAGGCCGGTCAGCGGGGCGGCGATCCATCCCGCCAGCAGCCGGCCGCCCGACGCCGTCACGGTGCGGCCGACGCAGCCGAGCAGGCTGTGGGCGACGCTGCCGTCGCGGCCGCGCAGCAGCTCCAGGCTGGCGCGCGTCGCCGGGTCGAGCCCGAGCAGCCCGCCCGCCCCCTGCGGGGTGGGGCGGGACAGCCGCGGCATCCGCCCGGCCTGGCTGTCGCGCACGTAGTCCAGTACCGCGAGGCCGGCGATCGCCTCCTCGTCCGAGAACGTGCCGAACGCGTCGAGGCTGACGGCCCGGAACCACTCCGCCAGCCGCGCCCGCGCCGCCTGGGCGGCCTGCGGCACCGGCTCCGGTCCGCGCCGGTCCTCCAGCTCGCCCAGGGCGAGCCCTGCCGGCGCCAGGATCTCGGCGGGCTCCAGCCGCCCCAGCAGCTCCGCCAGCGCCGCGGCGCCATCGAGCGAGGCGGTCTCGAACGAGCCCACCGAGATGTCGATCCACGCCGCCCCGATGCGTCCCGGGGGCCGCGCCGGGGCTCGGCCGGCCGACGCGGTCCGCGGCGCCACGGCCAGCGCCAGCAGCAGGTTGGCGCGCCCCGCCTCCAGCAGCTCGTCCTCGGTCAGCGTGCCCGCCGTGACCAGCCGGACGATGTCGCGCGACAGCGGCCCCTTCGGCACCCCGGGCCCCGGCTTGCGCGGCGCCTCGGTCTGCTCGGCCACCGCGACCCGGAACCCGCGCCGGATCAGCCGGGCGAGGTAGGCCTGGGCTGCCGTCACCGGCACCCCGCACATCGCGATCGGCTGCCCGGCGTGGGTGCCCCGCGCGGTGAGGGCGATGTCCAGCGCCGCCGCCGCCGCCTCGGCGTCCGTGAAGAACAGCTCGTAGAAGTCGCCCATGCGGAAGAACAGCAGCGCGTCCGGATGCCGCGCCTTCAGCGCGAACCACTGCGCCATCGCCGGTGACGCCCCCTCGGCCGACGGGATGCTGCTGGGGGGTGGTCCGGCCTCGCTCATGCGCCGATCTGTAGGGCCCGCCGCCGTTCGGCTCCAGTCCGCGGGGCTATCGCATGTGAAGAGACGTGGAAGGAGAAGGCCAGGGCGCCGCCCTGGACCCGTTGGGGCCGTCACGCGAAGCGTGCTGCGCACGACGGCCCCAAACCCCGATCCGTAAGGAGATGGTCCCTGCTTGGAGGTATGACCTCAACGAATCGGGGTCTGGGGCCCGCGGCCCCAGTGGGGTCCAGGGGCAAAGCCCCCGGCCTTCCTTTTCATGCGACAGCCGCGGCGTGGTCCGCGAACCCCGTTGCAAGCCGAACCAGTCCAGATAGGTTTCACCGGTGGATATCTTGTTCCCGAACGGCGATCAGGGCTGGATTTCCGGAACCTATGGGACCGTCCAGGGGCTTCGGAAGTGGACCGAGACCCACGTCTCGTCATCCGGCGGCGGTGGATACCTTTACGACGGCAGCGGCTACATCTCCGCGCCCAAAGTGAGCTCCAAGATCGTCGAGCGCGTGGAGTTCTGGCTGAAGCCGATCGCCCCGGGCGGCAACGAGCTGAAGTTGACCATCAACGTCGATGTTCGCGACGGACATCGGATGGTCTTGATCTGGGGAGGCCTGAGGCATGAGACGAAGGGCAAGTTTCTGTTTCTCCTGAACGAGAGTTCCGGGCAGGAGTACAACCTTGCCGCCGGGTCGACCTTCGAGAAGGGCTTCGTGAGATCGACGACCGATAGGAACCGTCAGGACGTCAAGGCGAACCTCGGCGCCTGGAGGCGCTCGCTGTCGATCTGCATGGTTCTCATCATGTTCAGCGTCGTGTTTTCGCCGAGACTTCTGATATGGGCGCTCATCGCCCTGGCTGTCGTCACCTTCATGGCGGTGAACTTCAACATCGACGAGCGCCGCGCCAGGATGGCAGCGGCCAAGGCCGAGCTCGGCACGAACTTCCTGGCGTTCAGCCACTCCCTGATCAAGGCGACCTCGCCGAGATGGCCCGACTGAGCCGATGGGGGAGAACGATCGTCCTCACTCGTCTGCCTTCAAAGGCGGACATGACGCGCTAGGTCCTATGGACACTTACCTGATCCAGAGAATGATGGCGGGGAGCGTGG
>CAXTVM010000003.1:0-53100 GCA_964247725.1 uncultured Acetobacteraceae bacterium
TGGTGCCCACGCTGGTGATCGAGGACAACGACTTCCTGGGCCCCGGCGGGTCCGACCTGCAATCGGTGCTGCCGCTGCTGGCGCCGTCGGTCCGGCTGCTGGGCCTGACGGTCGCGACCGGCGACGCCTGGGAGGACGCCGAGGCGGCGCACCTGCTGCGGTTCCTCGAGATCGCCGGGCGGCCGGACGTGCCGGTGGCGGACGGGGCGGCCTATCCGCTGGTCAACAGCGTCGGCCGCATGCGGGCGTGGGAGCTGCGCTTCGGGCCGATCCCTTGGAAGGGCGCCTGGGGCGGCACCGGCTCGATCGATCGCACGCCCGAGCGGGAGCCGCCGGTCGGTCCGCTCGCAGAGGGCGCGCCGCGCCTGCGCACGCTGGCCGAGCCGGCGGCCCTGTTCCTGATCCGGCAGGTGCACGCGCACCCGCATCAGGTGACGATCGTCGAGGCCGGGCCGATGACCAACCTCGCCTTGGCGATCCGGCTCGATCCCGGCTTTGCCGCCGCCGCGCGGCAGCTGGTGTTCATGGGCGGCCTGCTCGACCGCAACGTGATGGCGGCGACCGGCAACGCCGACTGGGCGTCCGACTTCAACCTCATCTTCGACCCGGAGGCGGCGCACGTCGTGCTGACCGCGGACTGGCCGCGGATCGTCTCGCTCGGCAACGTGGCGGACGCGGTGATGATGACCCCCGCGCTAATGGACCGCATCGCCGCCGTGCCGACCCCGCTGACCGCCTACCTAAAGCGCTACTTCGCCCCGCTGCCGCTGTGGGACGAGATGGCCAGCGCCGTCGCCGTCGACCCGTCGCTGGTGACCCGGTCGTTCGAGGCGGTCATGGATGTCGACCTCGACGATGGCGTCGGATACGGCCATGCCCATATCTGGAGCGCCGCCCTGGCGCCGAAGGGGATGGGGCTGCGTCCGGTCACGATCGTGCAGTCGATCGACACAAGGCGGTTCGTCGACGCCTTCGTACGGGACGCGCAGTCCACCCTGCCCGCGCAGCACTGACTGATGAGGGAACCGCCATGACCGCATCCGACGCATCCGGCACCGTCCTGCTCGTCGGCGCCTCCCGCGGGCTGGGGCTCGGGCTGGCGCAGCGATACCTGGAGCGCCACTGGCGGGTGATCGCCACCGTGCGGACCCCATCGGCGGGGCTGGAGGCGCTGGCGAACGGGGATGGCCGGCTGCGCATCGAGGCGCTCGACATCACCCGGCCGGCGGAGGTCGAGGCGCTGGCCGATCGCCTCGGCAACGTCGCCCTTGACCTGCTGTTCGTCGTCGCCGGCGTGGCGCACCCGCCGGCGCAGCCGGCGGCGGCGATGTCGAACGCCGAGTTCGACCACGTGATGCACACCAACGCGCTGGCGCCGATGCGGGTGCTGGAGCGGCTCGAACGGCTGGTGCCGACCGGGGGCACGATCGCGGCGATGACCTCGAGCCTGGGCAGCATCGCCGGCAACGAGAGCGGCGGCTGGGAGGCCTACCGCGCCAGCAAGGCGGCCCTGAACATGCTGCTGCGCTCGTTCGCGGTCCGCCATGCGGCCAGCGGCCGCACCGTGCTGGCGGTCGATCCCGGCTGGGTGCGCACCGACATGGGCGGCCCGGAGGCCAACCTCGACGTCGGGACCAGCACGCGCGGGATGGTCGACATGCTGGAGGCGCACCGCGGCCGCGGCGGCGTCGCCTTCGTGAACTACGACGATCGGGACGTCGCTTGGTAGTCGGGCCTGGTAGCGATCCGGCCGCGATGCTGAACCTGATCAAGCTGGCGGTGGGGGCGGCGACACCGGACGCGCTGGCCGAGCGGCAGTCGCTGCGCGGTCGCCTGACCGGCGCGCACGAGGGCCGGCCGTTCTTCTGGACCCGGAACTTCCCGCGCCAGGCCGAGGCGGTGCTGGATGGCGGCTCGGTCTATTGGGTGACGGCGGGAATGCTGCTGTGCCGGCAGCGCATCCGCGGGATCGTGCCGGACCAGCGCGACGACGGCATGGCGTGCACGGCGGTGATCCTGGACGCGCCGATGATCGCGGTGCTGCCGCGGGCGGTGCGGCCGTTCCAGGGCTGGCGCTACCTGTCGCCGGCCGATGCGCCGACGGACCTGGCCGGCAACGAAGCCGTCGGCGACGAGCTGCCCGTGAAGCTGCGGCGCGAGCTGCTGGCGCTGTGCCTGATCTGAGGAAGGCCAGGGGTTTCGCCCCTGGACCCCACCAGAGGTGGAGCCTCCGGACTCCGTTCCTCCAGGAATGAGGGCTGAGACTGCTGGCTTGCGCGAGACATGACCATGCATGAGGTGCTGGTCGGGTTCGACTCGGCCTGGACCGACAACCTCCGCCATCCAGGTGCAATCTCCGTCCAGCACTTCGAGAACGGCGTTGCCGGAGAGTTTCTGCAGCCCTGCCTGGCGACCTTCGACGAGGCATACGCCCTCATCGAGAGATGCCTGACGTCGGCCGACCTGGTGGTGGTGGCGATTGACCAGCCGACGATCGTACCCAACCTCGACGGCTTCCGGCCGGTCGAGAAGGTGGTGGCCAGCGTCGTCGGCAAGCTGAAGGGGGGCGTGCAGCCCGGCCGCCGCGGCGGCGGCGGCGCATCGATGTTCGGCGACGGCGCACCGATCTGGCGTTTCCTGGATCGGCTCGACGCGGTGCAGGACCCGGAGCGGGCACGAGCGGCCGGCAGCGGGCGGTTCGCGATGGAGGTATTTCCGGCGCTTGCGCTGCCGTCGCTGATACCGGCGATCTGGGACCGGAAACGGGCTGCCAAATACAATCCGGTCGGCAGGTTGTTCCTGCTGGACGACTGGCGCCTGGTCTGCGACGGGCTCGCGTGCACGGCACTGGATCTTGGCCTATCGGCGCTCGCCGATTGGGCGAAGCTCCAACGGATGCTGGGCAAGCCTCGGAAGGCTGATCAGGACCGGCTCGACGCTGCGCTTTGCCTGCTGATCGCTCGCCATTGGCGCCACGCCCCGCGGGAGCGCAGCATGGTGCTGGGAGACCCGATACGGGGCTACATCGTGACGCCGGCAAGCGAGGAGATCCGCGCCGTGCTGACTCGTCGGCGGCGACGCGTGCCGTGCCGATCGAGACCGGTTGGCATCATGCGATCGTCATCCAGGCCGAAGGCTGAGGGCATTGTGGCAATTCGGCCAGCCGGCGATTGATTCCGGCGCGCGTTGCACGTTCCGGTTGATCAAGCGGCCGGACGACGTCCACCGTGAAGCATGGTGTCCTTGCCCAAGCAGGTCCGGCTGCCGCCTGCGCTCTGGCTGCTGCCGCTGCTGTGCCTGCTGGCGGCCTGCGGCGGCGGCACGCGCTATGCCGGGGGCGGCTACGATCCCGGCAGCGCGGTCTATCCGGAGCCGGGGCCGCCGGAGGACCCGTGGCGGCCTTATATTCGCCAGGCTTCGGACCGGTTCACGGTGCCGCAGCAATGGATCCGGGCCGTCATGCGGCAGGAGTCCGGCGGCCACGAATACCTGCACGGCCAGCCGATCACGTCCGGTGCCGGCGCCATGGGGCTGATGCAGCTGATGCCTGCGACCTACGCCGACCTGCAGGCGCAGTACGGCCTCGGCAGCGACCCGTACGAGCCGCACGACAACATCATGGCCGGCACCGCCTACATTCGGCAGATGTATCAGAAGTACGGGGCGCCCGCGTTCCTGGCAGCCTACAACGCGGGGCCGCAGCGGCTCGAGGACTACCTCTCCAACGGGCGGTCGCTGCCGAACGAGACCATCGACTACGTCGCCGCGATCGCGCCCAACCTCGGCACCGAGGTCGCGATGAGCGGGCCGCTGGCCGCCTATGCCGGCGGCGGGGCCGGTCCGGCGGACGAGGCGCCGATCCGGCTCGCCGCCTACCATCCGGCGCGTCGTGGGCGACGGGGGGGGCGACAGGACGCCGGCTGCTGGCACGATCCGGACGCCGCGTTCGATCCGGACGCGCCGTGCCGGGCGCCGCCGGTGCAGGTCGCCGCCGCCCGGGTGCCGCCGATCCCGGCCGAGGCGCCGATCCGGGCGGCAATCGCCTACCAGCCGTCGAGGTCGATGGTGGGCACCTCCGGGACGTGCACGCGCGATCAGGACGCGGCCTACGATGCCCCCTGCGGCCATGCGCCGGGGAGCGTGCGGGCCTCGGTGCCGATGGTGGCGCCGGCGCCGCGGGCGCCGGTCGTGCTGGCCAGCGCGCGATCCTACGGAGCGCCGGCGAGCGTGCCGGCCTACGGGCGCTGGGCGATCCAGGTCGGCGCCTACAACTCGGTCGACCAGGCGCGCTTCGCCGCCACCATGGCACGGCAGGCCGACTACCGGACCCTGGCCGGCAGCCAGAGCGTGGTGCAGCCGACGGCGCCGTTCGGCCGCGGCGTGCTGTATCGGGCGCGGCTGGCCGGCCTCGGGCGGGACGACGCCGGTAGCGCCTGCGCCGCGCTGAAGGAGCACGGCATCCCCTGCATGGTGGTCACGCCCGGCGGCTGAACCGGGACCGCCGACGATCGTTGGGGCCAGCGCATCAGGAGAAGCCCGGACATGACCGAGATCAGGACGCTGCAGCCGCACGACCCGCTGCCGGACGGACCGGCGATCGTCCTGATGCGCCGCTTCGAGGAGGATGCGCCCCGGCAGGTGATGATGGAGCTGATCGTGCTCCACGCCGACGGGACCGAGGCCACCGCTCGGCTGCTGACCGAGGATGGCGAGCCCATGGCGTGGGAGCAGGCCGGGCGGGTTGCCGAGGAGCAGGCCAAGGAAGCCGGGCTGCACCATCTCTATCACGTCGACCGCACCGACGGCGCGCGCGAGCAGGAGATCCTGGCGCATGACGGCGACCGTTCGGTCGACATGGAGGGACTCGACGACGACGACCTCGAGGAGGGCGAGCCCGGCAGCGACATGCGCGACAACGCCATGAAGAGCGCGCCCCGCAATTTCTGATGCGCCGGCTCGAGCTGGCGCGGCGGCCGCGACGGTTGACGCCAGGCGCTCCTATCCCTAGAGCCAAATGCAAATGATTTGCATTAACTATGGCAAGCGGGGTCGGCGCTTGGGCAACGTGACGATACGGACGAGGGCCCTGGGGCTGGCGGCGCTGAGCGGCCTGGCCGCCGCGGTGGCGTCGGCCCCGGCGCGGGCGCAGTCCACCGCCACCAACCTGTTCGGGCCTGGCTGGGGGGTGCGGCCCTGGCTCGGCCAGTCCGGGGTGACGCTCGGCTTGAGCGAGATCGACGAGGTGTTCGGCAACCCGACCGGGGGCATTCGCCGGGGGGCGGACTATGACGGGGTGACCGAACTCAGCCTGGGCCTCGATCTCGGCCGCCGCTTGGGCGTCCCCGGAGGCACCTTCAACGTCAGCGCGTTCCAGATCCATGGCCGCAGCATAAGCCAGGACAACCTGGACATCCTCGATACGGCCAGCAGCGTCGAGGCCAACCGCGCCACCCGGCTGTGGGAGCTCTGGTACGACCAGTCGTTCCATGACGGCCAGTACGACATCAAGGTCGGCCAGCAGAGCCTGGACCAGGAGTTCATCATCAGCGCCGGCGCCGGCGCCTTCGCCAACGCCGAGTTCGGCTGGCCGGCGCTGCCGTCCTACGACCTCTACGCCGGCGGCGCGTCCTACCCGCTGGCCTCGCTCGGCGTGCGGCTGCGCGGCAATGCCGGGCCATTCACGGCGTTGGCCGGGGTGTTCGACGACAATCCCGAAGGCGGGCCGTTCGACGACGACCCGCAGACGCTCGACCCGTCCGGCACGCTGTTCAGCCTCAACACCGGCGCGCTGTTCATCGCCGAGCTGCAGTATGCGCTGAACGCGCCCTCGGTCGGAGACACCGTCACCAGCCAGGCCCCGAGCCCGCGGGGCATCGGGCTGGCCGGACTCTACAAGCTCGGCGTCTGGCTCGACAGCGGAAGCTTCCCGGACCAGCGCTACGACCACAGCGGCGGCCTGCGGGCCGATCCGTCCAGCGACGGCGTGCCGCGGATGCGGCGGCACAACTTCTCGGTCTACGGCATCGTCGACCAGACCATCTGGAAGCCGGGCCCGAACGGCCCGCGCACGCTGAGCGTCTTCGCCCGCCTGATGGGAGCGCCCGGCGACCGCAACCTGATCGACTTCGCAGCCAACCTCGGGCTGGTGCTGCACGACCCGCTGCCCGGCCGGGACGGCGACACGCTGGGCTTAGCCGGCGGCTTCACCAAGATAGGCCGCAACGCGCTCCGGTTCGATCAGGACGCCCGATCGGTCGCCCAGCAGGTCCCGGGCGGGGGCGCCTACTCGCCGCTGCGGTCGTCCGAGAGCTACCTCGAGCTCACCTACCAATATGCCTACACCGGCTGGCTGACGCTGCAGCCGGACGCACAATACATCTTCACCCCCGGCGGCGGCATCGCCGATCCGATCGAGCCGGACCGGCGCGTCTCCAACGAGCTCGTGCTGGGCGTCCGCGCCACCCTCATCTTCTGATCGATCCGGCGACCGCCTCCCATGACCTCAACTTGCATGACGATCCGCCGGCCGTGCCATTCCTTGTCCCTCGCCTCGCCCCTCGGCCTGGTGCTCGCAGCGCCGGCACGCGCGGTCGACGCGCCGTCGTTCCTGGCTGGTCTGCACCGGTACGGCACCGTCGCCTCGACCGTGCCGCCGAACGGCGACCAGCCCCCCTGCGCGGTGGCGGTCCCGCCGGTGACGCGCGACCGGCTGATCGCCGGCCACGTGCCGGTCAGCAAGTTCAACGACGCCCGCAACCTGCAGGGCCTCGGCACCACCCTCGTCCCGGTCGATCCGGCGATGCAGACGCTGAGCCTGTTCGCGGCGGTGCCGCAGACGCTGGACCGATGCCCGGGCGGGGTCGGCATGACCACGGCGATGGCGGTGCTGCGCAGCGGCTGGGTGGTGGTCGGCAGCCTGCCCAGCCGCGACGGCACCACCGCCACCAAGGGCGACGGCTGCTTGCTGCTGCTCGACGCCGACGGCCGCCTGGCCGATATCTCGGCCGGCCCCAGGATCAACGGCTCCTGGGGCAACATGGCCGTGATCGACCGCGGCGACAGCGCCACGCTGCTCTTCAGCAACACTGGATACGGCGTCGGCGCAGCACCCGACCACGGCGATCCGCCGGTGATGCCGAAGGCGACCGTGGTGCGGCTCGACCTGGCGGGCGGCCGGCCGGTGCCGCGCGCGATGACGGTGGCGGCGGACGGGTTCGGCGAGCAGGCGGACAAAGGCGCGTTCATCATCGGCCCGACCGGCGTGGCGCTCGGGCCCGACGGCTCGATCTACGTCTCGGACGCGATCGGCAACCGCATCGTGCAGATCCCGGACGCGCTGACCCGCACCACCAGCGCCGGCACCGGGATCGAAGTGATGCGAGACGGCTTCATCAACCGCCCGCTCGCACCGGTGGACCTGCCGAACAACGACCTGCTGGTGACCAACGGGTTGAACGGCCAGATGGTCGAAATCGACTGGGCAGCGCGGCGGCAGGTGGCGGCGCAGTGGGTCGACGTCGACCGGGCGCAGCAGCCGGCCGGCAGCGGCCACCTGTTCGGGCTCGCCACCGCGCCCGGCGGGGGGTTCCACTATGTCGAGGATGACGTGAACACGCTGGTGCTCGCGCACTGACAAGGGAGGGCCAGGGCTCTGCCCTGGACCCGCCAAGGGCCGCGGCCCTTGGAACCCGTCTTGTAAGAGGTTTCCAAAGGCCAGCCTTTGGCGGGGTACGGCTGGCGTCGGCGGCCTGTTCGCCTGCCCGCCCGGGACCGGCGGCACGCCGTTCGAGGAAACGGCGCTGCGCGCCGCGCAGGCTGGGGCGGCGAAACCAGTCACTTATTGACCGGACGGCGGGGGATTCCGCCGCCGCCCGCTTCCTTGACAGGTCGTTGCACCGCCGGTAGTGAGCGCCTGCGCCCGGCGGGAGGTGCGATCCATGGATGAGGATACGGCCAGCTCGGGCAAGTCCTTTGATCAGAAGCTGCGGGACGCGCGGATTAGGCAGGGCCTGGATCCCAAGCCCCCGGAACCAGGTCGCGCCGCATCCGATGCGGCCGCGATCGCCGTGGTGTTCCGGGTGAGCGCCGAGCTGGTCTCGGCGCTGGTGGTCGGCCTGGCTGTCGGTTGGGCGCTCGACCACGTCCTGAAGACCAGGCCGCTGTTCATGATCCTGTTCGTGCTCCTGGGCTGGGTCGCCGGGATCATCAACGTGTGGCGCGTGATGGCGCCGACGACCGGTATCACCGGCCGGCGATAGGGGGTACGGTCTTGGCGGGCGGACATTCCATCGACGCGCTGGGTCAGTTCGAGCTGCACCCGGTCCTGGGCTTGCTCGGCGCCAGCCTGCGGTTCAGCCAGTCCACCCTGATGATGGTGATCGCGTCGGCGATCGTGCTGCTGGTGCTGTATGTCGGCATGCGGCCGCGCGCGATCGTGCCGGGCAGGCTGCAGGCGCTGGTGGAGATCGCCTACGATTTCATCCATGGGATGGCGACGGACCAGATCGGCCCGCAGGGCCGCCGGTTCTTCCCGTTCGTGTTCACGCTGTTCACCTTCATCCTGGCTGGCAACTACCTTGGGCTGATCCCAGGCTCGTACACCTTCACCAGCCAGATCATCGTCACCGCCGGGATGGCGATGCTGGTGTTCGTGGTGGGCCTGCTGGTCGCGCTGCGCGAGCAGGGCCTCGGCTTCTTCGGCCACTTCATGCCGGAAGGCGCGCCGATCGGGCTGGCGCCGCTGCTGGTGCCGATCGAGATCCTGTCCTACCTGTCGCGGCCGATCAGCCTGTCGGTGCGACTGTTCGCCAACATGATGGCCGGCCACGTCATGCTTGAGATGTTCGCCGCCTTCACGGTGCTGCTGGGCGGCATCCACGTCGTCGGCCCGGTGCTAGGCATCGCCCCGGTGGCGATCAACATGGCGCTGATCGCGCTCGAGCTGCTGGTCGGCGCGCTGCAGGCCTACGTGTTCGCCATCCTCACCTGCATCTACCTGGGCGAGGCGGTCGCCCACTAGGCGCGCTTTGCACCGGTCGCCCCCCTCCATTCCAGACCTCAAGGACGAAGACCCATGGATCTCGCTGCGGCTCGCTACATCGGCGCCGGCATCGCCGTGATCGCCCTCGCCGGCGTCGGCGTCGGCATCGGCAACATCTTCGCCTCGCTGGTGAGCACCATCGGCCGCAACCCGGCCGCCCGGCCGCACGTGTTCGCGCTGGGAATGCTGGGCTTCGCCCTGACCGAGGCGGTGGCGCTGTTCGCGCTGGTGATCGCCTTCATCATCCTGTTCGTCTGATCGGGGCGGCGGTGCCGGGGGTGGCCAGGCGCATGGCGGCCATGGCAGCACGTGGGGCCGCGCGAGGGGCTGCGTTGCTCGCCGCCGTCGTCGCCGCCCGTCCTGCCTTCGCGGCCGGCATGCCGCAGCTGCAGTTCGGCAACCCGCTCACCACCGGGCAGCTGTTCTGGGGCGCGGTCATCTTCCTGATCCTATACCTGTTGCTGAGCCGCTCGGCGCTGCCGCGGGTGGCCTCGGTGCTGGACGAGCGGCGCGGACGGATCGACGGCGACCTCGACGCGGCCAAGGCCGCGCGGGACGAGGCGGACCGGGCGGTCGACGAGCTGCGCCGCGCCCGCCGCCGGGCCGCCGCCGAGGCGGCCGCCATCGTCGACGCCGTGGTGACGGAGGCGCGGGACCGCGCGGCGGCCGCGGCGCACGAGATGAACGCGCGGCTGGAGGCCGAGATCGCCCGCGCCGAGGCCGGCGTCGTCGCTGCGCGCCAGGCGGCGCTGGGCTCGCTGCGCGCGGTCGCCGCCGAGACCGCGCAGCTGCTGGTCGACCGGCTGACCGGCGGCGGCGTCGATCGCGCCTTGGTCGAGGACAAGGTGGACGGCGTGCTCGCCGCCCGGCCGGCGTAGGAGACTCCAGATGAGCGTCCAGGACCTGCTGCACGAACCACGCTTCTGGTACCTCGTCGCCTTCGTGCTGTTCTTCGCGGTGTTCGGGCGCCGGCTATGGCGGCCGCTGGTGGCGATGCTCGATCGCCGGGCGGCGACCGTCAGGCTGGAGCTCGACGAGGCCGCGCGCCTGCGCCGCGAGGCGGAGGCGATGCTGGCCGAGGCGCGCCGGGAGCGCGAGGCCACCCTCGCCGACGGGCAGCGCATGATCGAGAACGCGCGCATCGAGGCCGGCCGTATCGCCGAGGCGGCGCGGGTCGAGGCGGAGGCGAACGCCGCCCGCCGCGAGCGGATGGCGCGCGACCGCATCCAGGCGGCCGAGCGGGCCGCGGTGACCGAGGTGCGCAGCGCCGCCGCCGACATCGCCACCGAAGCGGCCCGTGCGGCGGTGGCCGAGGCGCTGACGGCCGATGCCGACGCCGCCTTGATCGACCGCGCCATCGGCGCCCTGCCGGCCGCCTTCGCGACCCGCATCGCAGCCTGATCCGGCCGGTCCCGCGGACGCCACCGCTCCCGTGGCCGACACCGTGCCGCCGCCGCTCGCGCCCCCGCTGCTTACCATCGTGGCCGCGGTGCTGGACGAAGCCCCCAACATCCGGCCGGTCTGCGCCGAGATGGCGCAGGCATTCCAGGGGCTGCCACCGCACGAGGTGGTGTTCGTCGATGACGGCAGCACCGACGGCACCCTCGACGCCTTGGCCGAGGCCCGGGCCCTGCTGCCGCAGCTGCGGGTGATCGGCCACGACCGGCGCTGCGGCAAGTCGGCGGCGCTGCGCACCGGCATCGAGGCGGCGCACGGCACCTGGATCGCCACCATCGACGGTGACGGCCAGGACGATCCGACCGAGGTGGCGCCCATGCTGCGGCTCGCCCTCACGGCCGGGGCGGTGGAGCCGGGGCCGCTGGTGGTGGGGGTGCGGCTCGCCCGCAGCGACAACGCGTCCCGCCGCCTGGCCACCCGCTTCGCCAACGGGCTGCGCCGGCGCCTGCTGCGGGACGGCTGCCCCGACACCGGGGCGCCGATGAAGCTGTTCCGCCGCGCCGACTTCCTGCGCCTGCCGCAGTTCGAGGGCGTGCACCGGTTCCTGCCGGCCCTGTTCCAGCACTACGGCAGCGAGCTGGTGTGCTATCCGGTGAGGCACCGGGCCCGGCTGCACGGCAGCTCGAAATACACCAATCTCGGGCGGGCGGTGGTGGGGGTGCGGGACATGATGGGGGTCGCCTGGCTGCAGTCCCGCACGGTTCTGCCCAGGGCCACGAAGGAGCAGGGGCTCTGCCCCTGCACCCCGCCAGAGGACAGTCGTCCTCTGGACACCTGATCATGTTGGGTTCTCGCCACTACGCGCTGATCGTGGCGCTCGTGCTGGCGCTGTTCCTGCCAGGACGGGCATCGCTGCCCCCGTTCGACCGCGACGAGCCGCGGTACATGGAGGCCAGCGCGCAGATGCTGCGCTCCGGCGACTTCGTCGACGTCCGGTTCCAGGACCGGCCGCGCTACCTGCAGCCGGCCGGGATCTACTGGCTGGAGGCGGCGGCTGTGGCGGCGACCGGCACGCTCGGCGAGCGCCAGGTCTGGGCCTACCGGATCCCGACGCTGCTGGCGGTGATCGCCGCGGTGCTGCTCACCGCCCGGATCGGCGTGGCGCTGTTCGACCTGCAGGCGGGGCTGCTCGGCGCATTGCTGCTGGCGGTCTCGGTTCTGATGACCGCGGAAGGCCGGCTGGCCACCATCGACAGCTGCCTGCTCGCGGCGGTCCTGGCGCTGCAGGCGGCGATGCTGCGCGCCTGGCAGGACCGGGACTCGAGTGCCCGCACGCCGCCGGCGGTTGCGGCGGCGTACTGGGCGGCGCTGGGCGTCGGCCTGATGCTGAAGGGGCCGGTGGTGCTGATCCCGGCGTTCGGCACCCCGCTGGCGCTGGCGCTGGTCGAGCGTCGGATCCTCTGGTGGCGCCGGCTGCATCCGGGCTGGGGCGTGCCGCTGGCGCTGGCGATCGTGCTGCCGTGGTGCATCGCGATCGGCGCGGTGAGCCACGGGCTGTTCTTCCAGCGCGCGGTCGGCACCAACTTGCTGGGCAAGGTCGCCTCCGGGCAGCAGGCGCACGGGCTGCCGCCCGGCTACCATCTGGCGGCGTTCGCGGTCGCGTTCTGGCCCGGATCACTGTTCGCGGCGATGGCGATCCCGTTCGTCTGGCGGCGGCGCCGGACGCCGTCGGCGCGCTACCTGCTGTGCTGGATCGCGCCGCACTGGCTGGTGTTCGAGCTGATCGCGACCAAGCTGCCGCACTACGTGCTGCCGACCTACCCGGCGATCGCCCTGCTCGCCGCGGCCGCGGTGGGCCAGGCGGGCGGCTGGCGTCCGCCGGCGGCCCGGTGGGGCCAGGCGCTGCTCTGGCTGTACGGCCTGGTGTGGCTCGGCGTCGGCATCGCGGTGACGGGCGCCGGGCCGCTGCTGCTGTGGCGGCTCCAGGGCGAGGTCGCGCCGGCGGCGGTGCTGGTCCCGCTGCTGTCGCTGCCGCTGGTGCTGCTGTCGGGCTGGCTGGTGCTGCGCGGCCAGGCGCCCGAAGCGCTGCTGGCGGTGGCGGGGGCGGCGGTGATCGCCTATTTCGGGCTGTTCTCGGTGGTGCTGCCGCGCCTCTCGACGATCTGGCTCAGCCCGCGCATCGCCCAGATGGTGGCGCTGGAGCGCCCCTGCCCCGGCAGCGTGCTGGCCTCGTCCTCGTTCAGCGAGCCGAGCCTGGTGTTCCTGGTGGGCCAGGACACGCGGCTGATCGACGCCGCCGCTGCCGCCGACTTCCTGGACCGCGACCGCGCCTGCGGCCTGGCGCTGGTCGGCAGCCGCGACGAGGCGGCGTTCCGCGCGCGGCTCCTGGCCGACCATCTCGCGGTGCGGCAGCTGGGGCTGGTCACCGGGCTCAACTACTCGAACGGCCGCCGGCTGACGCTGAGGCTGTTCCGGGCCGATCCCTGACCGTCCGGGCCCTGCCGCGGCGGATGCGGCGCGGCGTGCCCCGACCCGTCCATGGCCCGCGGGCTGGGTCCAAACGACCGGCCGGCTGATGCTGTTCTACGAGCCGCTGTTCCTGTTCCTGTTCTTCCCCGGGGTGCTGGCCGCCTACCTGCTGGTCCGCCGCCGCGCCGGCGGGCGGGCGGCCGTGCTGCTGGTGGCCAGCCTGGCGTTCTACCTGTGGAGCGAGCCGCTGTTCGTCCCGGTGGTGCTGGCGACCTGCGTGGCGGATTACGTCCTGGCGCTGCAGATCGCGCGCCGCCGCCCCGGCGCGCTGGCGGCGGGCGTGCTGCTGAACCTCGGCCTGCTCGGATACTACAAGTACGCCGGCTTCGCGGTCGGCAACCTGGACGTCCTGCTGGCATCGGTGGGGCTGCCGCCCTGGCCGATCCTGCGGGTGGCGCTGCCGATCGGCGTCTCCTTCATCGTGTTCGAGAAGATCACCTACCTGGTGGACATCGCCCGCGGCCGCAGCCGCCCGGCGCCGGGTCTTGCGACCTACCTGCTCTACGTCTTCCTGTTCCCAAAGCTGCTGGCCGGCCCGATTATCAAGTACCACGAGCTGGAGGCGCAGCTGCTGGCGTCGGGCCGCAACCGGGGCGACGACCTGGTTCAGGGGTTCCGGCGGTTCATGCTGGGCGTGGTGAAGAAGGTGGTGCTGGCGGACACGCTGGCCTCCGGCGCGGACATGGTGTTCGACTCGCCCCCGGAGCAGCTGGGCTGCGCCGACGCCTGGCGCGGCGTGCTGTTCTTCGCCTTCCAGATCTACCTGGACTTCAGCGCCTACTCCGACATGGCGATCGGGCTGGCCCGCATGTTCGGGTTCCGGCTGAACGAGAACTTCGACCGGCCCTACATCTCGTGCAGCATCACCGAGTTCTGGCGGCGCTGGCACATCTCGCTGACCACCTGGATCCGCGACTACCTCTACGTCCCGCTGGGCGGCAACCGGGTGGCGCCCTGGCGGTGCTACGCCAACCTCTGGATCTGCTTCCTGGCCAGCGGGTTGTGGCATGGGGCGGCTTGGACCTACGTGGCCTGGGGGGCCTACAACGGCGTGTTCCTGGTGGCCGAACGGCTGTTCCTGCTGCGCTGGCTGGACCGCGCGCCGCGGCTGGCGGCCAACGCGCTCACGTTCGCCGCCGTGATGGCCGGCTGGCTGGTGTTCCGAGCCACCAGCCTGCGGCAGGCGGGGACGATGCTGGTGGCCATGGCGCGGCCCGGGCGGCCCGGCGCCGTGGTGGGGATGTGGTGGACCGCGCCCATGCTGGCGGCGCTGGCGGGGGCGGCGCTGCTCTCCTTCCTGCCGCGGGCGCCGGGCTACGACCGCGCGGCGGCCGGCGTCCTGGCCGCCCCGGCCGGGCGGGCGACGCTCGACCTTCTGCTCAGCCTGGCCTTCGTCTTCGCCGTCGCCAAGGCGATGGCCGACCCGTTCCGGCCGTTCCTGTACTTCCGCTTCTAGAGCATGATCCGATCGCTTGAGGCTCGCGGATCATGCTCTAGCTCGTTGTTTTCGCTCTAGCTCGATGCTGCGGCGCATCCTCCCGCTGGCGCCCGGCATCGCCGTCCTGGCGGTGGCCACGACGCTGCTGCTGATGAACCTCGCCCTGCTGGCCGCCGGGCATCGACCGATCAAGCTGGTGCCGGGCCTTCACGGCGTGACCGCGCCGAAGGCGGTGCCGGAGACGGAACGGGTCTCGCTCCAGGCCGTGCTGGACGCAAGCTGGCAGGCTGCCGCGGCGCGGCTGGTGGGCCCGGCCATGCCGCTCTACCCGGCCGCGGTCCGCCTGCGCAACCAGGCCGAATATTCGCTGCTCGGCTCCTCCCCCAACCCGGTGGTGATGGCGGGCCGGGACGGCACGTTGCTCGAACGGATCTATGCGGACGAGTACTGCGCCCGCGACCTTGCCGCCTGGCGACCCAGCGCCCGGGCCTGGGCCGCGCGGATCAGGCAGATGCAGGACGAGCAGGTGCGCCGGGGCCACGCGTTCCTGTACGTGCTGACGCCGTCCAAGGTCGCGCAGTATCCGGAGCTGTTGCCGCGCTCGTTCGGCTGCCCCTCACGCCGGGCGGACCGGCTGGGCCTGCTGCCGGAATGGGCCGCGATGCTGCGGGCCGCCGGGGTCCACGTCGTGGACACCAGCGCGGTGCTGCTGGCAGCGCACGGCGCCTACCCGTTCCGGCTGTTCCCGCCCGGCGGCACGCACTGGAACGCGGTGGGTGCGGCGGTCGCGCAGCGGGCGGTGCTGGACGGGCTGGCGCAGCTCCTGCCGGGGCGCGGCATCGCCGCGTCCGCCTTCGCCTGGCACATGATCCCGCATCCCGTGCGCGACGGCGACGACACCGACTTGGCCCGCCTGCTGAACCTGTTCGTGCCCGCCGCCGACGGCCCGGTACCGTCGGCGACGGCGCTGCCCGGACCGCCGGGGCGCTGCCGCCCGTCCCGCATCGCCATCGTCGGCGGCAGCTTCAGCCATGCGACGCTGCAGGCGCTGGACCGGATGCCGTGCCCGGTGACCGCCACCGAATACGAGTACTGGCACGGCTACACGCTGCATTGGGAACACGGCGCTCTGGCAGGGCATCCCGGAGTGGACGGCGTGCAGCGGGACGCCGACCTGCTGGCGGCCGACGCGCTGATCTACGAGGAGAACGAGGAGCTGCTCGGCCGCGCCTTGCACGGCCAGGCGCTGTGGGCGCTCCTACGCCGGCACGCGGCCGCGGTGCCGTAGAGGCGTCGCCACGCAACCGCCTGTCCTGTACGATCGTGGTGCTCCGGAACACCGGTCACCTCGGGATCAAGGGGGCCCATATCGTCAGCCGATGAGCGGCACCAGATGCGGCCGGACGGTCCGGGTCGGGATGATGCGAACCGGATCGCCGGCCAGCACCGGCCCCTCGCGCTCGACCAGGGCCAGGATGCCGCGGCGGCCGGCGGCGGCGCGGGCGAAGCCGGGCGCCAGGTGCGGCGCCTGATGGGTACGGGCGATGCGGTCGCCCGGGTGCCGGCAGGGGATGTTCTGCTCGGTGACGAACAGCGTGGCGCCGGACGGGAACTGCAGCCGCGTTGCCGGCGGCACCAGGCTGAGGGTGCCGATGCCGCGCAGCACCAGGTTGGGACCGAGCAGCGCCGGATCGAGCCCGCCCAGGCCCATCATCGCCGCTATCTCCGCGCATTCCTCGACCGACACCAGCGAGATCTGCCGGGTGTTGGCGATCGGGGTGCGGCGGGGGTGCCAGGGCGTGCGCGCGTCGGAGGGCCGGGTGGCGCCGGCGTGGCGGTCGCCGGCCAGGCCTGCGAAGTCCAGCGCCAGGCTCGGCACGCGGCGGCCGACGAAGTCGCCGGCGTCGGCGAGCAGCAGGTCGGCGACGATCGGAGACGCGGACAGGCCGATCGGCTGGTCGGGCACGGGAACCGTCCTGGTATGACGAGCGGCGGGGGCCGCCAGGATACACGGCCGGCGAATTGGCTGGACAGGAGGTGTCGGACGTCCTCGACCACGAGGTGAGGCGCGCGACGAGGCCGTCACCGCAAGGCGACGTTCGAGGCATGAACGATGCGGTTCCCGCTTGCCTCCGACGGCCGGCACCGTCGGCCGGGCCGGCGCCTCTGCTCGGATCACCGCCTGCGGGCAGACGGCCGTCCTCGTTTCCGGCAATCCACCGTCGAGCTGTCGAACACGGGGGAGGGAGTCCGCGCCATTCACCGATGGAGTGCTCCGCATGAGCCTGGTTCTGCGCAAGCCCCTGACACATCAGCAGTTCTTCAGCTGGGCCCAGTCCCAGCAGGGGCGCTACGAGTTTGACGGCCTCCAGCCTGTCGGCACGACCGGCGGCACGACCGGCGGCACCCTGGGCCACAACCAGATCACGCTGGCTGTCCATCGCGCCCTCGAGCGCCGGCTTGCCGGCGGTTCATGCACGCCGCTTGGTCTCGATGCCGGCGTCGCGACGATCGGCGACATCGTCCGCTATCCGGATGCCGTGGTCACCTCCTCGACCTTCGATCAGTCGGACCAACTGGTCCCGGTCCCCGTCATCGTGCTGGAGGTGGTCAGCCCCGGCTCACTGCGCCTTGATCGCGTGGTCAAGCTGCGCGAGTACCAAGCCGTCGTGTCGATCCGGGCCTATGTCATCGTCGAGTCGGGCGCCGCAGCCGTCCACCGTTCTCTCGCGCGATTACGGAGGCGACCTGTTCAGGGCGGCCGGCCTGACCGAGGCCGACATGTGGGACCTCTCGGCGATCGGCGTCTCGTTTCCGGTTGCGGAGTTCTATGCCGGCATGAACTTCGGCGACGCCGCGAGTTCGTGAGCCGCAGGACGAAACGGGATGCCCGATGGAGGTCGGGGCTCCAGACCCCCGTTCGGGCACCACGAACTCGCCTGTCGCCCGCTGGACGCCGGATGGTCCGGAACCGATCGTCGATACCCTGGAGAAGGGCTTACCCCGTCCGCGGTGGGCATCGCGGCGACGGGAGCATCCTGGTCGGCCGATCCGGTTTTGTGGGAAGCTGCCGACGGCGCGATCCGGGGGCGGCATGACGGCGAAGGGTTCGGGATGGGGGCTGCTGGCCGCCTGCGCGATGCTGTGCGGCTGTGCAGCGCCACCGCCACCGCAGGACCCGACACATCCGCGGCAGGCGGCGGGCTGGGTGGACACGCAGCTGTATTTCGGGCTCGGGCCGGCGGACCGTCCGGCGCTGGGCGTCAGCGAGGCGGGCTGGCGCGACTTCCTCGACCACGAGGTGACGCCCCGGTTTCCCGACGGGCTCAGCGTGATCGACGTCTATGGCCAGTGGCAGGGACCGGGACAGGCGGCGCCGCAGCGGCTGCGCTCCAAGCTGCTGGTGATCGAGCATCCGCAGGACGCGGCCGACGAGGCGCGGATCGAGGCGATTCGCGCGGCTTGGAAGCGCAGCACCGGCGACCGCTCGGTGATGCGAGTCAACAAGCCGGCCGACGTCTCGTTCTAGAGCATGATCCGATCGCTTGAGGCTCACGGATCATGCTCTAGCTTGTCGTTTGTGCGAGCATCTTTATCCGGTCGGACGAGTTCGTTCGGTCGGATGATGCTCTAGCGCCTGGCCGGCGGGTCAGTGCCGCGCGTCGTCCGCCGAAGCGGCTCCGTGCGGGGCCAGGCTCCGGCGGAGCCGTGCCACGGCGCCGGGCAGGCCGCGGATCTTCAGCACCCGCCCGGTCTCGCCGTACTCCTCCGACAGCACGCGGGCGCTCTCGTACACCTCGCCGATCAGCCCCTGCTTGTCGTAGGGAAGCACCAGTTCGTCGTCGACCATCGCCGTCTCGAAGAACCCGACGATGGTATCGCGCAGCCGGCTCACGTCCTCGGGCGAATGCGCGGAGAGCGGGATCGCGTCCGGATGCTTCTCCAGCAGGGCGGCGCGGCCGTCCGCGTCGACCCGGTCCATCTTGTTCAGCACCAGCCGCGACGGCACCGCGTCCGCACCGATCTCGCGCAGCACGTCGCGGCTCACCTCCAGCTGCGCCTCGTGGGTCGGGTCCGACGCGTCGACCACGTAGAGCAGCAGCGAGGCCTCCAGCGCTTCGGCCAGGGTGGAGCGGAACGAGGCGACCAGATCGTGCGGCAGCTGCTTGATGAAGCCCACCGTGTCGGACACCAGCACGCGCGGCCGGGTTTCGGGCTGCAGGGCGCGCACGGTGGTGTCGAGGGTGGCGAACAGCTTGTCCTCGACCAGCACCTGGCTGCCGGTCAGCGCCCGCATCAGCGAGGACTTGCCGGCGTTGGTGTAGCCGACCAGCGCCACCCGGAGCTGGTCGCGGCGGGCGGCGCGACGCCCGTCGCCGTCGCGCTGCACCGCGTCGAGCTGGTCGCGCAGCTCGGCCAGCCGGTCGCGGACCTTGCGGCGGTCGAGCGCCAGGGCGCTCTCGCCGGCACCCGGGCCCTGCTGGCGCCCGCCGCCGGCCGACGACTCGCGCATGCGGGGCGCCACGTAGCGCAGGCGCGCCATCTCCACCTGCAGCCGCGCCTCGCGGGTGTTGGCATGGCGGTGGAAGATCTCGACGATGACGCCGGTGCGGTCCAGCACCTGGGCGCCGGTGGCGCGCTCGAGGTTGCGGATCTGGCTCGGCGACAGCTCGTGGTCGACGATCACGAAGCCGGGCTTCGCCGCCGCGTCCGGATCGGGCTCGGCCGGGGCTGCGGGCTCGGCGGCGCCCTCGAACCGCTGCCGCGCCTTCGACGTCGACGGCGGCGCCATCGAGCCGACCACGCCGGTGCCGCCGGTCAGGGCCGCGAGCTCGGCGAGCTTGCCGCTGCCGAGCAGCAGCCCGGCGCCGGTGCCGTCCCGCCGCTGCGACAGCGTGGCGGCCACCTCGTAGCCGAGCGTCTTCACCAGGCGGGCCAGCTCCTCAAGGCTGGCCTCGTGCGCGACGTCGTCGACGTCGGGGGTCTGGATGCCGACGAGCACGGCGCGGGGGATCGGTGGCTTGGTCTCCATGGGGGTGACGTAGCACGGGGGCCTCGACGCGCGGAGCGCGAACCGCCGGCGTCGGTGGCGAATGGGATGTCCACCGGCGTCGGCATCCCTCCCGGGATGCCCTGCGCCCTGTCCCGGCCGGGCGCTCCATGCGCCGGCTCCTGCCCCACTGCGGACGTGCCGAGGACCGAATGGCGCCCTCCGGGCCGCCGCTGCCCACCGATGCGCAAGGCGCTCGCGATCGGAGTGGCGCCGCTTTATCAAGCCGTAACGCCGCTCGTGCTTCATGCGGCGATGCTCGACATCAGTACGCTTGGTCGACGGCTTGCCTGAGGCGTCGCAGGTTCGTGCGGATCGAGTAGCGAGACGATTCGCGCACATCCCAGCGCTCGATGAGCTCGGGCACCCGGCCCCGGAATGCGGCATGCACCACGGGTGGCGAGACCCTGTCGTCCCAGGCGATACAATAGGCTTCGGAGGCTGATGCCGTGTGTCGGCTGAAATCGAACATCAGGTTGGCACCCCAACTGCTGACCTGACAAGACCTGACCTCGATCCGTTCTCCCCCCTGGACCGATCAGGTCAAAGCCGTTGTTGCCGCGCCCCCGCCGTGCGCCGCCGACCAGGCGCGCGACGAGATGCTCGGAGATCTGGCCAAGGGTGGCTGAAAGCGTCTCCCGGCCCAGCAGCGGTGTCGCGACGATGAAGGCCAACGCCGCTCCGATATCCGGTTGCTCCCGCAGGAGATGGTTGAGCGGCTCGGTCACGTCTTCCATTTGCCGACCATAGCCTTCCTTACGTGCCGAGAGGACGGTGAACGCCCGAAGCGGTCGAGGCGGCGCCGGATGACGAGACGAGATGCCGTACGTCGGGACTACCGCGCGGCTCGTCGCCAGGCGCTTGACACCGCGGGATCGAGCGGGCGAGCAACCCGCACGGCCCCGCGGCAGGATGGTCCGTCCGAATGCGGGACCCGAGACCGGGATCGTCGATAAACTGTGATTTCTCCATCGCCGCGCGGTTCGCCGCGGCGGCGTTGCTGCCGCTCGCGGCCTGGCTGGGCACGAGCCCGGTCCGGGCGGCGGCGCCGACGCTGATGCGGTTCCCCGACGCCGGCGACACCGCCATCGTCCTGGTCGCCCGCGGCGCGCTCTGGACCGTGCCGCTGGCGGGCGGCACCGCGCGGCGCCTGGCCACGGCCGACATCTCCGGCATCACCGCGCCGCGCTATTCGCCCGACGGGCGCTGGATCGCGTTTACCGGGCGCAGCGCCGGCGGCTACGACGTCTTCGTCATGCCGGCCGCCGGCGGCCCGGCGCGCCGGCTCACCTTCGACGCGGCCCACATGCCCAGCAGCGACCTCGTCGTCACCTGGACGCCGGACTCGCGGCGGATCGTCTTCCTGTCCCGCCGCCTGTCGCCGGTGCAGCGCATCCTGCAGGCCTATGCGGTGCCGGTGGAGGGCGGGCTGCCGCAACGGCTGCCGCTCGACCGCAGCGGGCTGCTGTCGTACGGGCCAGGCGGGCGCGTGATCGCGTTCAACCGCTTCTTCCGCGACTTCGAGCTCCGCAAGCGCACTCTCGGCGGCCAGGCGCAGGCGGTGTTCACCTACGATCCGGACCGCCACGCGCTCGCCCGCGTCACCGACTGGAAGGGCACCAGCACCGCGCCGATGTGGTTCGGCCAGCGGATCTACTTCCTGTCCGACCGCGGCGCCGGGTTCCGCGCCAACATCTGGGCCTGCGACCCGAACGGGCGCGCGCTGCGCCAGGTCACGCACTTCGCCGACCGGGACATCGACTGCCCGTCGCTCGGCGGGCACGCCATCGCCTTCCAGCAGGGCGGCCGGCTCTGGGCGATCGACCTGCCTTCCGAGCGGCTGCGTCCGGTCGCGGTCGACGTGCCGGACGACGGCGCGCTCACCGCGCCGCGCACGGTCGCGGTCGGCCGCTGGTCCCGCTCCCGGAACGCGACCGGCGGCATCGACTACGCGCTGTCCCCGGACGGCGGCGCCGTGCTGCTGTCGGCGCGCGGCGACCTGTTCCGGATCGGGCCGGACGGACGCGCCGACACCCTGGCCGCGAGCCCCGGCACCGACGACGACCATCCCTCCTGGTCGCCGGACGGGCGTCGGATCGCCTACGAGGCCGAGGCGGACGGCGAGCAGCAGCTCGTGGTCCGGGCGGTCGCCGGCGGGCCGCCGCGGCCGCTGGCGCGCTTCGCCGCCGGCCACCGCTACGAGGCGACCTGGTCGCCGGACGGGCGCCTGCTCGCGGTGCCGGACGCCAACCACGCGCTGTGGCTGGTGCCGACCGACGGCGGCGCGCAGCACCTGGTCGCCCGCGACCCGGCCGCCGAGATCCGCGACGCCGGCTTCTCGCTGGACGGGCGCTGGCTCGCCTACAGCGCCACGCGCCCGAACCAGCAGCGGGCGCTCCACCTGCTGGAGCTGTCCACCGGCCGCGACACCACGCTCGGCACGCCGATGAACAGGGACCGCGACCCGGCGTTCTCGTCGGACGGCCGGAGGCTGCTGTTCGTGTCGCAGCGCAACGAGCTGCCGTTCGTCTCCGACCGCGACGACGAGAGCATCGTCGCCACGCTGAACTCCGACGGGCTGTATGAAGCGACCCTCGACCCGTCCGACGCGTCGCCGCTGGGGCCGCTGGGGCCGCTGCTGCCTGCGGCCGGTGCCGGGTCCGGCGCCCTGCCGCCGCTGCACGTCGATCCGGACGGGCTGATGGCGCGCGCGGTGGCGCTGCCGGTGACGCCCGCGGTGATCGACGGGCTCGCGGTGCGCGGCGGCACGGCGTTCTACTGGACCAGCCCGCCGCAGGTGCTGTCCGGCGACCTGCCGGGCGAGCACAGCGCGCTGCACGCGCTCGACCTGCGCACGCTGGCCGACCGCGTCGTGGCGACGGGCCTGTCCGGGCCCAGCCTGTGCGCCGACGGCCGCCGGGTGGCGTTCCGCCGCGACGGCGACTGGCCCCGACCGGCCCGGGCGGGGCTGCCGACGTGACGCTGGACCTCTCCGGCCTGCGCGCCACGGTCGATCCGCGGGCGGAGTGGCGGGAGATGTTCGAGCAGGCGTGGCGGCTCGACCGCGGCGTGTTCTTCAGCGCCGCGATGAACGGCGACGACTGGCGCGCGGTGCACGACGCCTACGCGCCACTGCTGCCATTGCTGGGCTCGGACGACGACTTCCTCTACCTGCTGGCGCAGCTGCAGGGCGAGCTGGCCAGCTCGCACACCTACATCGTGCCGGACGAGACCGGCACCGAGCCCGCCGCCACGCCGCGGCTGGGCGCCGACTACGCGCCGGGTCCGGTCTTGGGCGGATATCGGTTCGCCCATACCTATGCCGGCGACAACACCAAGCCCGGCCTGCGCGGCCCGCTGTCGCAGCCGGGCCAGGGCGTGCACGAGGGCGACGTGCTGCTGGCGATCGACGGCCGGACGCTGCGGCCGCCCGAGGACCCGGACTCGCTGCTGTTCGGCCGTCACGGGCCGGCGACGCTGACGGTAGCGCGCGCGCCGGATGGCCCGGTCCGGACCGTGACCGTGCAGCCGACCGACGACGAGATGTCGCTCCGCCTCGAGGACATGATCGCGCGCAACCGGGCGCGGGTGGCGCGGCTGTCCGGCGGCCGGCTCGGCTACGTGTTCATGTCCGACTTCCACGAGCTGGGACCCGAGCAGTTCGTGCGCCAGTACTATCCGCAGGCCGGCCTCGATGGGCTGGTCATCGACATGCGGTGGAACCGGGACGGCTTCACCAGCCAGGCGACGCTCGACGTGCTGCGCCGGGCGCCTGCCGGCGTGTTCGTCAACCGGGAGGGCGCGGTGACGAAGCTGCCCGTGACCACGCCGCCGCCGGTGCTGGTCACCCTGATCAACGAGGGCTCGGCGTCCGACGGCGACCAGTTCCCGTTCTTCTTCCGCCGGTTCGGGCTGGGGCCTGTAGTGGCACCCGAAGCTGGGGCGGCGTGCAGGGGATCAACGCGCCGTGGGGGCTGATGAACGGCACCGGCATCACGGTCCCGAAGGACTCGCTGGCCGACCTGGACCGGCACTGGGTGATCGAGAACACCGGCACCGAGCCGGACGTCACCATCGACGACCGGCCGGACGAGGCGGTCACCGGGGGCGACGCGCAGCTGGACGGCGCGGTGCGGGTGGCGCTGGAGCGGCTGGGCCATACGACGATCACGCCGCTGCGCGCGGCGCCGCCGCTGCCGGCCTATCCGCCGGCCGGGACCGTGCCGGGCGCCTCCTTCGGCGTGTGGTCGGGCGGTTGAGAGGCCGATCGTCCCGGGGAGCGGTTCGGGCCCGATCTGCGATCGGCTGTCGATGATCGCGTCGTGGGTGCTCCGTAAACCCAGTCAAGGTGGCGTGAGGTCATGGAGCCGGCCCGCACCGCCGGATTGAAGACCGATGACGGCTGCGCCAGCCAGCTCGGCTATCGCATCAGGAAGAAGGCCAGGGGCTTTGCCCCCGGGACCCCACTGGGGCCGCGGGCCCCAGGCCCCGATTCGTTGAGGGTTGTACGTCCATATATGGGACCATCTTCTTACGAATCGGGGTTTGGGGCCCGCGGCCCCAACGGGTCCAGGGCAGCGCCCTGGCCTTCTCCTTCCACGTCTCCTCACATGCGATAGCCCTGCTTCCAAGCCGGGGCCATCCGAGTTGTGCGACCGTCATGCCAAACCCTGCGACGATCGGCGCTACGGCCATCCCGTCATCGGCCGGGACGGCGAGGGCTTCGCGATCGACATCGCATGGAGGCCGCAGATGTCGGAGCGCTGGGGCATCGACCACATGACGGTGTCTTCGCCCAGGTCATCGACCGGTCCCCGCCACCCCCCGGCTCGACCACCAGGGCGGCGTATCGCGCCCAGGCCACGACGATCAGAACCTGCGCTTGGAGCCACGGACGCCGATGATCCGGCGATGGTGGCATGTCCTGGCCGTTCGCGGGAGGGGACGGACCGGCCTACTTGAGCTGGCTGTCCTTGCTGCCCCTGCGGTTGAACCCGATGTTGACCGGCCGGCGATCGCGCGCCGACTGACAATCGATGCAGGTTCGAGCCCCGGGGAGCGCACGGCGGCGGGGCTCCGGGATCTCCTCGCCGCAATCCGCGCAATGCGTCTCTCCCGCGCCCGTCGCCAGGCGTGCCCGCGCCCGCTTGACCTCGTCCGCGACGGTGTCGTCGACCTGATCCTGTACCGCCCCATCCGGAGCCCATCCGCTCGCCATGCCCGCCGTCCGATGCCCTGTTGCCGGAAGACGGCAAATGGTCGTGGCGGGGCGTGTTGCACACCCGGCGCGCAGGCGGCAGGCGGGACGATCCCGCCTCGGCCGATGCGGCGGGACCCGGGATCGCGCGGCTTGCCGGCGACGGGGCGATCCGGCTTCATGCCGACCCGTTTCTCCGGAACTGGCCATCCGACGGGATCCGTTCCGGCTGGCAGGAGCGACACGACATGATGACCAGGCGCGCGGCGCTGCTAGGATCCTTTGCGATGACCACCGGACCGATCCAGCAGGCCTCCGCGCAAGCGGCGGCCGCATCCGCCGCGCAGCCGGCGGCGCCCGCCTCCGCGGCGCCTGCCGCGGGCGGCCCGGTCCGCCACGAGTTCGTCATCCGCGACTTCGCGACCGAGAGCGGAACGGTGCTGCCCGAGGCGCGCATCGTCTACGGCACCCAGGGCTCGCTCAACGCCGCCCGCGACAACGCCGTGCTGCTGCCGTCGCACTACATGGCCGACATGCACGGCTACGACTGGCTGATCGGTGCCGGCCGCGCGCTCGACCCCAACGGCCTGTTCCTGATCACCAGCGAGATGTTCGGCAACGGCCGCTCGTCGTCCCCGAGCGACACGCCCGAACCCCTGCACGGCCCCCGGTTCCCGGTCACCACGATCCGCGACAACGTCCAGGCCGTGCATCGCCTGCTCACCGAGCAGCTCGGCGTCTCCCACCTGCGCGCCGTTGTCGGCTTCTCGATGGGCGCCCAGCAGGCGCTGCAGTGGGCGGTCAGCCATCCCGCCTTCATGGACCGCATCGTCGCCACCTCGGGCACCGCCAGGACCTACGGTCACGGCATCGTCCGCCTCGACGGCCAGATCGCGGCGCTGACCGCCGACCCGGCCTTCGCCGACGGCAACTACTCCGTTCAGCCCGCCCGCGGCATCAGGGCCACCGCCCTGGTCTGGCTCGGCTGGCTCTACTCCCAGGAGTGGTGGCGTCGGGAGCTGTGGCGCGCGGGCAACCCGCCCGGCACCACGTTCCAGCAGGCCGTGGACCGGGCCACAGCCGAATTCTTCGACGGCGACGACGCCAACGATCTGATCCTGCAGATGCGGTGCTGGCAGCGGCACGACGTCGGCCACACGCCCCCGTTCGCCGGCGACCTGGAGGCCGCACTCGGCTCGATCGAGGCCCCGGTCCTCTACATGCCGTCCGCGACCGATCTCTACTTCCCTGCGGACGAGGCCCGCGACGAGGCCCGCCACATCCGCCGCTGCACCTTCGCGCCGATCCCGTCCCTGTGGGGCCACCCCGCCGGCGCCGGAGCCAATCCCACCGATGCAAGGTTCCTTAACGATCAAATCGCTGCCTTCATGGCCGAGCGCTCTGTCCCGTAGCACGCTGAACTCCTGATATGTCCTGCATGGTCACTCGTAGAACTTCTGAATAGCTGCTGAACGGCGGGGCAGCCATGAATGAAACCGGACGGGATGCTCAGAGGAACATCTTGCTGAACTGGAACAAGCTTACCCGAAGCGATGTCTCGATGGTCCAGGCTGCTCTTTCCAAGCCCGATATGCAGATCGTCATCACAACTGGGACAGCCCACAACTACTTCTGGACGCAGCTGGTGCGCCTAGGCTGGGCTATAGAGTGTGATGTACCAGAGAAGCTGTCGGTGCTTCCCAATCCGCCAGCGTCGTTCAAGCTCACCGGTCTTGGTCTGGAACTCGTTCCAGAGTTCGTAGCTTATCGAGATCTATTTTGGCTAACGATCTGGAATAACACTCCAGAAGATCAGAGATCATTGGAGCCTTCCAGGAGTTTCGCTCACATCGCGAGACCTGTCCAGAAACAATACTCTGCGCAAGAGCCAGTCACCCGAAATCTGCCCTTGACAGAGCATAAAAAACTTGGATGTTTTGAAGCTGGTGTTCGTCCTTCGGCGGCGTCACTAGTGACGCGCTCAAGTAGCTGAGCTTAACGGACGCAGATTGGTGTCGGCTTTTAAAAGATCGTTTTAGAGCCCGACGGTATCATACGCATGTAGATAGATGCCTAAGCAGGGTCCGGCTTTCAGGGCGGCGATTGCCAAGATCAATATAGTCGTAATCGTAGATGAATTTTATGACGAGCGCTAGAGCATGATCGCCTCTGAGTGACTTGGGGGATACCGGTGCGGCGTGAATTCTGATCCGGTTGCCTGACTGGCATGGAGGTCAGACGATGACATGTCCCTACTCGATGGCTTTGCGCGAGCGTGTGGTTGCTGCGGTTGATGGTGGTCAATCGCGGCGTTCGGTGGCGCGGCTGTTCCATCTGGGCGAGGCGACGGTGATCCGGTGGGCCAAGCGGCACATCACCACCGGCAGCGTTGCGGCCAAGGCGATGGGCGGCACACGCCATGATGTGCTGGGGGCTGAACGTGCCTGGCTGCGCAGCTGAACGTGCCTGGCTGCGCACACGCATGGCGGCGGTTCCGGACCTGACCGTGCGCGCCCTGCGTGCCGAGCTGCTGGCCGAGCGCGGCCTGCGGGTCAGCTACGACGCCGTCTGGCGCTTCCTGCGCGCTGAAAGGCTCACCTTCAAAGAAAGCCTGCGGGCCGCCGAGCAGGATCGTCCGGACGTAGCCCGCAAGCACGCACTCTGGAAGCGCCATCAGGGGCGGATTGATCCATTCCGCCTGGTCTTCGCCGACGGTTGAGCTTCGAAGGAGATCGACGGGGCGAAGACCAACATGACACGCACCCACGGCCGCGCCCCACCCGACCAGCGCCTGGTCGCCGCCGTGCCGCACGGCCGCTGGACGACGCTGACCTTCATGGCCGGCCTGCGCCATGACGGCATCGTCGCACCCTTCGTCTGGGATGGGCCGATCAACGGCGGGTCATTCCTCGCCTGGGTCCGCCACGCGCTGGTGTCCACGCTGCGGCCCGGAGACATCGTGGTGCTGGGCAACCTCGGGAGCCACAAGGGCCAAGCTGTCCGCCGCACCATCCGCAGGGCCGGCGCGCACCTGCTGTTCCTGCCGCCCTACAGCCCGGACCTGAACCCCATCCAGATGATGTTCGCCAAGTTCAAGACCCTGCTGCGAAAAGCCGATGAACGATCCATCGCCGCCGTCTGGAACCGCATCGGATCGCTGCTCGATCACTTCAGCACAGCAGAGTGCGCAAACTACCTGCGTCATGCCAGGTATGGATCAACTTGAGACGGTCATGCTCTAGCTGGCGATCAAGCGATGACCGTCCGGGTCCGCGATCAGGGCGCCGTCCCCCTCGAACACCGTGCGCGTGCAGGCGACGTCGTTTGGGGCGGACGAGCCCGGCCGTATCAAGGGGACCTGGTAGGCCAGCAGCTCCAGGTGTGGCGGCGTGTCGGTCGCGGACAGAGCGGTGACGCCGACGATGGCGGCGGGGGCGCCGTCCAGCATCTCCTGGGCCGAGCCCTGGTTCAGCGAAGCCGCAACGGGGCGCAGGCCGAGCGAGTCGTAGAAGGCGATGCTGCGCGCCGGGTCAGCGACCACGATCGCCGAATGGTCGATGCCGATGTAGGGGCCAATTGCTCGGGATTTGCGCCAGGTGTCTGGGGCCTGATCCGCAGGGAAGGACAGGAACTCCAGCGGGTGGCCCTCGGGATCGCGGAACTTGAAGGCGGTGACGCCTCCGGACGAGGGCGGCAGCCGCACCGGCTCGCCGCCGGTCGTGATCGACGTCCAACCGGGCACGCTGTCCAGGTGGGCGCGGGCAGCGGCGGGGTCGTCGACAACCAGCGCTAGGTGCTGGAACCAGGCATCGTGGCTGCTGCGGTCCGCGGGATACGGCGCGCCGGGCTGGTCGAAGCCGACCAGCTCGATCTCCTGCGCGCCCAGCCGCAGCCTGTGGACGGTGGCCGCCCCGGCGACGCCGTAGGCTGCCGCGTCGCGGCGCGCGATGCCGGCAGGCTCGAAGCGGAACGCGGCGGCGTAGAAGCCGGCCAGCCGGGCGGGGTCGGCGCTGGTTAGGCTGAAGCGGACGATCGCGGTCATGGCGCGGTCATGGCACCTGGGCGCCGCGCCGGTTCAGGAAGATCGAGTACAGCGTGTGCGAGCCACCGATGAACAGGCGCGAGCGATGGCGGTCGCCGAAGGTCAGGTTCGACACCGCGTAGGGCAGCAGGATCTTGCCGAGCAGCCGGCCGCCCGGATCGATGCAGTGCACGCCGTCTCCGGCGCTGCTCCACAGGCAGCCCTCCTCGTCGACGCGCAGGCCGTCGCAGTAGCCGGGCTCGACCTTGTGGAAGGTGTCGCCGCCGGACAGCTGCCGGCCGTCGGGCGAGACGTCGAACGCGCGGATGCACTGCCTGGGATGCGGACGGCGCTGCTCGCCGGTCTCGGCGATGTAGAGCCGCCGCTCGTCGGGCGAGAAGGCGAGCCCGTTCGGGCCGGCGAAGTCGGCGGCCACGACGCGGAGGTCTCCGGTGTCGGGGTCGAGCCGATACACCGCCGGCGGCTGCTCGGTCTGCTGCCGGCCGCCCTCATAATCGTTGAGCAGGCCGTAGAGCGGGTCGGTAAACCAGATCGAGCCGTCCGATTTCACCACCACGTCGTTGGGCGCGTTCAGGCGCCGTCCATCATGGCGGGTGGCGAGCGCGGTGAGGCTGCCGTCCCACTCGGTGCGATACAGGCAGCGGTCGCGGTGCGAGCAGGTGACAAGCCGGCCCTGGCGGTCGCGGGTCTGGCCGTTGCCGTAGTGCGACGGTGCGCGCCAGACCGAGACGCCGTCCGCCTCGCTCCAGCGCATGGTGCGGTCGTTGGGCAGGTCCTGGAACAGCAGGCAGTTCCAGTCGGCCATCCAGACCGGGCCCTCGATCCAGCGGTATCCGTCGGCCAGCCGCTCCAACGGCGCGTTACCGAGCAGGAAGTGCTCGAAGCGTGGATCGCGGATGTCGATGCCGTCCATGGCGGGATCAGCGTAGGCGGCAGGGGCTGTTCACGGTGGGCGGCGTCTCGTACTGCACGATCATCTGGACGCAGGGGATGTCGCCGACGGTGCCGGAGAGGTGGCCGCGCCGCCCGTCCCGCTCGCGCGTGTCCTGGTCCTCGCCGAAATGGATCTCGCCCGGGCCGAAGGTAAACCGCTGGCCGTCCATCGCCTCAACGTACCAGGCGCCGGACAGCGGGACCACCCATTGCGGCTTTGGGTTCTCGTGCCAGTCGCCGAACCAGCCCACCGGCAGCATCACGAACAGCACGCTGAAGGTGCCGCTGGTCTTGGCGTGCTGCCATTGCGGGGCGCTGGTCAGCGCCTTCCACTCGAGCTCGGTCAGGGCGCAGGAGACGAAGCGGCTGACGCCCTCCGCGTCGACGTAGAGGTGCCGGTACGGGATCTGCGGGCGGGCGGCGGGCGCGTCGGTCACGGGTGCAGGCCCTCGCCGGCGACCGGGCCGTAGGCGGCGGCGGCATAGGGGTGGGTGGAGGAGAGCGGGTCGTGCAGGAAGCTAGACACCGTGAGGCTGCCGGCGGTGATCAGCAGGAAGCCGCCGGCCAGCGAGAAGTTCTTGAGGAAGTCCCAGAACAGGCCCCGTCCCTTGCTCTCGGTTCCGGCCCAGAAATCGCCGGTGGCCCAGAACTGCTTGAACAGGATCGCCGTCACCATGCAGTAGCCGGCCATGACGAAGGCAGCCAGCCGGTCGGCGACGCCGGTCAGGATGCCGATCGGCATCACGATCTCGACCGCGAGCCCGGTCATCAGCATGGCCGTGGCAGCTCCCTGCGAGGGTACCGCCTCCCGCGCCTGCGCCACCGCGCCCTTGAAGTTCAGGACCTTGTCCAGCGCGCTGAAGGGAAAGAACAGCACCACCAGCAGGGTGCGGAACACGATGGCCGTGAGGATGCTGAAGCCTGCCATGCCCGTGCGAAGCTCCTGGTGCGCCGTGCGGCCCGTAACTTCGGCCGCACGTGAAACGCGCCATGCAAGCGCGCGCCAGGCCGGCCGGTTTCCTGGAACGCCGCGATCCCAGGCGCGTTCGCCGGACACTCGAAGGAGCAGCGTTCGCATGAGCAGCAGCCAGCACTACGACGTCATCATCGTCGGCTCCGGGCCCGGCGGCGGCACCATGGCCTGGCGCCTAGCCCAGACCGGCAAGCGCATCCTGCTGCTCGAACGCGGCGACTACCTGCGGCGGGGGCCGGAGAACTGGGACACCAAGTCGGTGTTCGTAGACGCCATCTATCAGGCGGAGGAGACCTGGTACAGCAGCGACGGCAAGCAGTTCCATCCCGGTCTGCACTACTTCGTTGGCGGCAACAGCAAGGTCTACGGCTCGATCCTGTTCCGGCTGCGGGAGCGGGACTTCGACGACATCGTCCACCCCGACGGCATCTCGCCGGCCTGGCCGGTCAAGTACGACGCCTTCGAGCCGTACTACCAGACCGCGGAAGAGCTGTTCCACGTGCACGGTCAGCGCGGCGAGGACCCGACCGAGCCCTGGAGCACCAAGCCGTACGCCCATCCGCCGGTCAGCCACGAGCCGCGCATCCAACAGCTGTTCGACGGGCTGAAGGGGCTCGGTCACCAGCCGTTCCACCTGCCGGTGGGCATCCTGCTCGACGAGAAGGACGGCGTGCCGCGGCCGGACAGCCCGTGCTGCCGCTGCGCCTCCTTCGACGGCTATCCGTGCGCCACCAACGGCAAGGCCGATGCCCAGATCTCGGTGGTGGATCCGGCGCTCAAGGCGCATCCGAACCTCACCCTGCTCACCAACGCCTACGTGGAGAGGCTCGTCACCGACGCCGCCGGCCGCAGCGTCACCGGGGTGGAGGTGATCCGCGGCGACGAGCGGCTGACCTTCACCGCCGACATCGTCGTCGTCGCCTGCGGCGCGCTGTCCTCGGCGCTGCTGATGTTCCGATCGGCCAACGACGCCCACCCCAACGGGCTCGCCAACGGCTCGGACCAGGTCGGGCGCAACTACATGCGGCACAACAACTCGACCATCCTGGCTGTCTCCAAGATCCCCAACCCGACCAAGTTCCAGAAGACGCTGGGCCTCAACGACTTCTATTTCGGCGCCGACGACTGGGAATATCCGCTGGGGCACATCCAGATGGTCGGCAAGTCGGACGGCGTGCAGATCCACGGCGAGGGGCTGCCGAGCTTCCTGCAGTGGTTCCCGGAGATGCCGTTCGACTACATCGCCCGGCACTCGATCGACTTCTGGCTGACTGCGGAGGACCTGCCGCTGGCTCGGAACCGCATTCACTACAAGGACGGGCGGGTGAATCTCGACCTTACCGAGACCAACATGGAGGGGCTGAAGAGGCTCAAGCACAAGCTGAAGGATCTGTGCGGGCAGCTCGACATCCATCCGCACCTGTTCGAGCCGTCGCTCTACCTCGGCAAGGACACGCCGATCGGCGGCACCGCGCACCAGGCCGGCACGCTGCGGTTCGGCACCGACCCGAAGAGCTCGGTGCTGGACGTCGACTGCAAGGCGCACGAGCTCGACAACCTTTACGTCACCGACGCCAGCTTCTTTCCGTCGATCGGCGCGGTGAACCCGACGCTGACCATCGTTGCCAACGCGCTCAGGGTGGCGGACACGATCGCGGCGCGGCTACTTTGATCTTGCAGAACGCTAACGATGATCGACCATGATGAGGCCGCTGATCGACGAGCGTCTATACGAAACTCGTCAGATACAGGAATGAGTTGGAAGCGGCGGAGATTGGCAAGCCGGCAAGCGTCTTTGTTGCTGTTGGTGCATCGGATCATGAGCCGCTTTCGGTCATGCCGCGCATCCTCTATGTTCGCAAGGCGATTCGATATTTTTAGGGACAACCATCTCGAAAGCTTTCCGAACGCCGTTTCGGGAGCTTCGACATGCTTAGAAGCACTGGATCGTCTACAAGCGGCATCCAGCCTTCGGGCTGGTCGTCAGGACCAATCATCCGCAGGGATGCGTCCGGCCGACACGCGAGCTGCCGTGCAGGACTTCGTCGCCGACCTGATCATGCGGCAGTGGCGAGAACAGGCCTTGCCCCCGTACAGGTGGAGCCCGTCCATCGACGTGGGATCATCGACCGCGCCTTGAACGACGGAAGGCAGCGGCGCGTCCGCGGTGGGCCAACCGGACGCACATGCGTCGTCTTGACCCCCATGCGGCCGAGTAGCAGGCTCGACCGATGAGGCTCGCGAGAACTGTCATGAAGGGTGCTGGTGTCGGATCAACAGCATTGCTGGGGATGCTGGTTACAACGGCCCCGACACTTGCCATGGTGCCGGACCGGCCGCCGGTAGCGCAGGCAAGGCCGGTCACCGACGACTATTTCGGCACGCGCATCACCGACCCATATCGCTGGATGGAGGGTGAGCCGAAGCCGCAGTTCCCCGACTACCTGCATGCTCAGAACGATTATGCGCGCGCCGTGCTGGGCCGCATCCCCGGCCGCGACGCGCTGGCCCGCGAGATCGGGGCGCTCAGCGGCGCCGCCGCCCGGGTGCGCACGGTGCAGCTCGCAGGCGGCCGGCTGTTCTATCTGAAGCGGGATGCCGGAGCGCAGATCGACCGTCTCTACGTCGCCGACGCGACCGGGCACGAGACGCTGCTGGTCGACCCGTCGTCGCTCGGCACGGCGGGAAAGCACGCCGAGATCGACCAGTTCGAGCCCAGCGACGACGGCGCCCTGGTCGCCTACGGCATTTCGATCGGCGGCTCGGAAGACAGCACGCTGCACGTGATCGAGACCGCGACCCGCACCGTCCGGCCCGACACCATCGACCGCGCGCAGTTCGCAGCCCTTTCCTGGGCGCCGGACGGCGGGAGCTTCTTCTTCACGCGCCTCCCGGCGGGCTCGGCGGCGGCGCGGCCGGACCAGCAGTACGCGCACATGCGGGTCTATCGCCATGTGCTGGGCACGGACCCGGCGCGGGACGCGACGGTGCTGGATTCCGACCATCTGCCGTTCGCGTTCCAGGCGGCGGCGGCGTTCCCGTCGGTCGCGGTCAATCCCGGCTCGGCCTATGCGCTGGCGGCGCTTTCGGATGGGGTCTCGCCGGAGGTGACGCTCTATTCGGCGCCGCTCGCCGACCTGCTGGCCGGCCGGCCGGCCTGGCGCCAGGTGGTGGTGCAGTCAGACGGGGTGGTGGGCGTGGCGGTGCGGGGCGATCGCGTCGACCTGCTCACGCACAAGGACGCGCCGCGGTTCCGCATCGTCGAGACCGGGCTGGCCGCGCCCGACTTCGCCGCCGCGCGGACGGTGGTGCCGCAGGCGGACGGCGTGCTGACCGGGCTCGCTGCGGCGAAGGACGGGCTCTACTTCGCCAGCCGCGACGGTGCGGTGTTCACGCTGCACCGGCTGGCTGCAGAGGCCACGCAGCCGCAGACGATCGCGCTGCCGTTCGCCGGCACCATCAGCCAGGACGGCGGGCTGGTGACCGATCCGGAACGGCCCGGCGCGCTGGTCAGCCTCGAATCCTGGGTGCGGCCGCATGTCTGGCTGCGCTACGATGCCGCCAGCAACACGCTCGGCGACACAGGCATCCTGCCGCCGTTCCCGCGCGACCTGTCCGGCTACGAGAGCGTCGAGACCAGCGCCACGGCACCCGACGGCACCAAGGTCCCGCTCTCGATCATCACCCGGAAGGGGATCGCGCATGACGGGCGGCGGCCAACCTATCTGGTCGGCTACGGGTCCTACGGGATCTCCTACGATCCGGCGTTCTCGCCCACCTTCCTGCCGTGGCTGGACCGGGGCGGCGTCTACGCGGTGGCGCACGTGCGCGGCGGCGGCGAGCGCGGACAGGCCTGGCACGATGCCGGCAAGATCGCCACCAAGCAGAACACGATCCACGACTTCATCGCGGCGGCTGAAACGCTGGTGGCGCAGGGATATACCGACAAGGGGCATCTCGGTGGCGAGGGCACCAGCGCCGGCGGGATCCTGATCGGCGGCGTCATCACGCAGCGGCCGGACCTGTTCCGCGCAGCCCTGATCCGAGTGGGCGCGACCAACACGCTGCGGGAGCAGTACACCGCGGGCGGCCCGGCCAACATCCCGGAGTTCGGTGACGCCACCCACCGGGACCAATTCCCGGCGATGCTGGCGATGGACGCCTACAACCACGTTCGGAAGAGGGTGGACTATCCGGCCGTGCTGCTCACCGGCGGCGCCGACGATCCGCGCGTGACGGTGTGGATCCCGGCCAAGATGACGGCGAAGCTGCAGGCGGACACGGCGTCCGGGCGGCCGGTGCTGTTCCGCGTCGAGTTCGACGCCGGGCATGGCATCGGCTCAACCCGCAGGCAGCGCGACGACGAGACGGCGGACGAGTTCGCCTTCCTGTTGTGGCAGTTTGGGGAGGCTGGGTTTCAGCCGAAGTGAAGGCCAGGGGCTCTGCCCCTGGACCCCGCCAGAGGCGGAGCCTCTGAACACCGTTCTATAAGACTTGGATTCCAAGGGTCGCCGGCCGCTGGCGGGTCCAGGACAGAAACCTGGCCTTGACTTGCCGTTACACACGGCACAAGCAGGCCGCATGACCGGGGTGCCCGTAGATGCGGGCTGAGATCAAACCCGTCGAACCTGATCTGGGTCATTCCAGCGAAGGGAGGCATGTCGATGCGGCACATCTGTGCTGGCGCGCTGGTTCTCGGTGTAGCCCTGCCTGCGGTGGCGCAGGAGACGGTCACCGTGGTCGCGCCCAATGCGCACGAGACCGCGAACGGTTCGGTCGGCGCACAGCCCGGCGGCGGGCTGATCCGGGCCGAGACAGCCACGAAGTCGGTCAGCACGGTGTCGTCCGACTTCATCCGGCGCCAGGCGCCGACCGAGAACGCGTTCCAGCTGGTGTCGCTGCTGCCGGGCGCCACGGTGTCGCAGGCCGATCCGCTGGGGTTGTCGGCGGAGGGCGACCTCATGTTGCGCGGGCTCAACTCCGACGAGATCGGCTACGTGCTGGACGGCATGCCGCTCAACGACATCGCCTACTACACCGGCTATCCGGGGCAGTTCATCGATACCGAGAACCTGGGCGAGATCAGCCTCAGCCAGGGCACCGGCGATCTCGACAGCCCGGTGATCAACGCCGCCGGCGGGCTGCTGTCGCTGAAGTTCCGTGATCCGGCGCCGGCGTTCGGCGCCTATGCCGACAGCTCGTACGGCTCGTATCATACGAACCGCGAGTTCGTCCGCGTCGATACCGGGCCGCTGGGCGCCAGCGGCATCGACGGCTTCGTGTCGTACTCGCACGCGGCAGCCGACAACTCGCGTGGCTCCGGCCGTGACAGGCGGCAGCACGTCGATTTTCGCCTTGTGCGCGACTGGGCGAACGGCGATAGCGTCTCGGTGTTCGGAACCTGGAACGACGCTGTCACCAGCGGATATCCGGAGCCGACGCAGGCGGAGTGGAAGCTGTACGGGCGCTCCGGTCCTGACAATTACGACGGTACCTACACGTTCGGCGACACCAACTACTGGCGGCTGCACCAGCAGCCGTACCGGCTGTTCTACGCGGCGGCGCCGACGCATCTGCGCCTGACGGCATCGCTGAGCTTCGATGCGACGCCCTATGCGCAGTACGGCTATGGCAACGGGCCGGGCGGGGCCGTGCTGCCGACCAGCGGGCTGTTCGAGGGCACCCAGCCGGTGCCGGAGACGCTGGCGGTCCCCGGCGCGCAGGCTGGCCAGGCGACGGTGGCGAGCGACTTCCAGCAGGCCAGCTACCGCGCCGGGGTGGTGCCGAAGCTGACCTGGAGCGGACGCTATCAGACGGTGGCCGCCGGCGTATGGTACGACTACTCCGACGATCGCGAGCCGGCGCCGTTCGGCGCGCTCGGTGCGGACGGCACGCCGACCGACATCTGGGTGAACTTGGAGCGCGGCACGGTGCTGCTGCCGGGTGGCCGCCAGCTGCTGGCGCAGGACGAGCACAGCATCGCGCAGGTGAACGCGCTGTTCGTGGGCGACACGATCTTGCTGGATCGGCACAGGCTGACGATCGAGCTGGGCTTCAAGGAGGCGCTGGTGACGCGGGGCGGCTGGAACGGCATCCCCGGCGCCACCTACCGCACCGGCATCGACAGCGCAGAACCGCTGCCGCGGGTCGGCGTGCGCTGGCAGCCGGATCGGCGCAACCAGCTCTTCGCGAGTGTATCGACCAACTTCCGCACGCCGTCGGCGGCGACGCTGTTCGACAGCTTTGATCCCACGTCGGGCACGCTGCTGAACCGGGCGGCGCGGGGATTGCGGGACGAGTACTCGATCTCGGAGGAGGTCGGCTATCGCCGTGACGGTGACTGGCTGATCGGCAGCATCGCTGCGTTCAACTACGACTTCACGAACCGCCAGATCGCGACCGTGATCGAGCTGAACGGGGTGCTGACCGGCTCCACCATCAACGCCGGCGGGCAGACCTCGCGCGGCGTCGATGCCGAGCTGGGCTTGCGCCCCTGGCACCATCTCAGCCCCTATCTGTCGGGCGAGTACCTGCACGCCACCATCGACAACGACCTCGCGGTCGACGGCGACCTGCTGCCGACTCGGGGCCATGTCGCGGTGCGCAGCCCGGCCTGGCAGGCAGGACTTGGCCTCACCTACGATGACGGCAGGTTGTTCGGCAGCGTCACGGTCAAGTATGTCGGCCCGCAATATGCGAGCTTCACCGACGACGAGAAGATCGCCGACCACACGCAGGGCGACATCGCCATGGGGGTGCGCCTGCGCGCGCTGGGGCCGGCCAAGCACCCGGAGCTGCGGCTCAACCTGGTCAACGTCACCGACACCGATGCGCTGACCGGCATCGCCAGCCCGGCCACCAATGCCCGGGACACGGTGGGCCGCTACGGCACGCTGATCCCCGGCTCGCCGGCGACCTACTATGTGGGCGGCGGCTTCGCGGCGCTGCTGACGCTGGCCTCGGCCTTCTGAGGGCGACAGTCATGTTTCACGTGAAACGTTCGGTCCTGGCGCTGCTGCTGGGCCTGACGGCCACGGGTCCGGCCGCGGCTGCGGACAGGCTCACGATCATCCTCGACTGGTTCATGAACGCCAACCACGAGTCGCTGCTGTCGGCGCAGTACAGCGGCGCCTATGCGCGGCACGGTCTGGACGTGCGGTTCATCGTACCGGCCGATCCGGGATCGCCGCCGCGCTTGGTGGCGGCGCACCAGGCCGATCTCTGCATCGGCTACGAGCCCCAGCTGGCACTGCTGGACGCCGCCGGCCTCGGCCTGCTGCGGGTCGGCACGCTGGAGAACACGCCGCTGAACGCACTGATCGTGCTGAAGGACGGCCCGATCCACAGCTTGGCCGACCTCAAGGGCCGGCGCATCGGCTCCTCGGTCGGCCCCCTCGACGAGCCGCTGCTGCATGCGATGCTGGCCAGCGTCGGGCTGCGGCCGTCGGACGTCTCGGTGACGGAGGTGAACTTCCAGATCGAGCAGGCGCTGATGTCGCACAGCGTCGACGCGGTGCTAGGCGGGCAGCGCAACTACGAGTTCATCGACCTGCAGCAGCGCGGGCTGCATCCCGCGGAGTTCCTGCCCGAGGAGCACGGCGTGCCGCCCTACGACGAGCTGATCCTGCTGGCCCGCCGAGACGAGGCGGACGATCCCCGGCTGCCGCGGTTCGTGGCGGCGCTGGCGGAGGGGACGAGCACCCTGATCAACCATCCGGACGAGATGTGGCGGGACTTCATCCGCGAGCATCCGGACCTGGACACGTCATTGAACCATGCCGCCTGGTTCGCCTCGCTGCCGCACCTGGCGAAAGCGCCGGCGCTGCTGGACCGGGCTCGCTACGCCGCGTTCGAACGGTTCATGGTCGAGCAGGGCAGCATCAAGGCGGCGTTGCCGGTCTCGGCGATCGCCATCGATCCGACGGAGAGCAAATCGGGGGGCGGTTAGCGCGACCTGGGCAACGCTGAACCGACTGAACTCATCGTATTGAACGATTAATTACGACCTCGAGCAGATCAACGTGCTGCGCAGCCCGCAGGACACGCTCTTCGGCCGCAACACCGTCGCCGGCGCCATCGCCAACAGCCAGCCGAGCTTCACGCCCAGCGCCGTGGCGCAGGCCGATTACGGCAGCTACGACCTGTGTCAGTATCACGGCCAGGTCGACGCGCCGATCGTCCCCGACAAGATCGCGGTCCGGCTTACGACCTACGATACAAAGCACTCCGGCTTTCTCTACGATATCACCCGGGACACGTCGGAGAACGCCAACGACGGTTACGGCGCGCGCCTGCGGACGCTGTTTGTGCTGACGCCCGACCTGAAATACACGGTCTCCGCCTCCTACAACCGCGCCGACGAGCCGCAGGGCGTGTTCCAGTTCCTCTCCAACCAGCCCGAGTCCCGCACCGGGTTCAACTTCTCGCGCACCGCCGCCCTGGTGGCGCCGGGCTACTCGCCGCCCGCCAGCATCTATGCCCGCATCGTCGACAACGACGCGCAGCAGTTCGACAACACCCACCAGTTCATCGTCTCCGGCACCGGCGAGTGGACGCTGGCCCAGGGCTACAAGCTGACGTCGATCACCGCCTACCAGACCTGGGCGGTCTAACCCCGAGAACGACACCGACTTCACGGCGCTCCCGATCGGCACCAACGACAACTTCATCGACCAAGTGAACCAGTTCTCGCAGGAGCTGCGCCTGTCCTCGCCCGCCGGGCGCAGCCTCGACTGGGTCGCCGGGCTCTATCTGTTCAACCAGAACCTCACCGGCCGCAGCCAGTCGTTCCAGGGCACCGATGCGTGGGCCTTCAACGGCACGCTGGCCGCCCTCGCCAACGGCACCGCACTCCGCCGCACACAGCTCGCCTCGACCCTGAACGGCCTCGACTACCAGACCGACGAGGACCCGCAGACCGACAGCTACGCCGCCTTCGTGCAGGATTCATGGCACTTCGCACCACGCTGGACGCTCGCCACCGGCTTTCGCCAGACCTACGAGCTGCGCCGGCAGAGCGACGACGGGCTGGCGCTCGGCAACACCCAGCTGATCGGCTGCGCCAACACCGACGTCGGCTGCCGCTTCGGCGGCCTGACGCTCACCCAGGCGCAGGCGCAGAAGGCGACCAACACCTTCCCGCTCGGCAACGACGTGTTCGCCAGCCACAAGAACCTGTTCTCGGGCCTCGCCACCCTGTCGTATCAGGCCGGACGGCACGTGCTGCTCTACGCCACACGCCACCTACAGCCATGGCGCGCAGAGCTCCGGCCTCAACGTGGGGCCGCTGAACGCGCAGCTCCTGGCGCAGGGCGCCACCAACGTCGTGCGGCCGGAGAACGCCGACAACTATGAGGTCGGCACCAAGACCAGCTGGCTCGACAACCGGCTCACCGCCAACCTCGACGCCTACTGGGAGGCGGTCGGCGACTACCAGACCAACGCGATCTTCCTGATCAACGGCACCGCGCGCCAGGCGCTGGCCAATGCCGGCAGCATCCGCTCGCGCGGCGCCGAGATCGACGGCGGCTACGCGCTCACCTGCGACATCGGCATCACCGCCGGCATCTCCTATGTCGACGCCGTCTACACCTCGTTCGCCAACGCGCCCTGCGCGCCGGAGGAGACCGGGGCCGGACTGACGGTCTGCTCGCTCACCGGCTCCGAGCTCGCCAATTCGCCGCGCTGGATCGTCGACATCTCGCCGACCTACGCGCACGATTTCGGCCGCTTCGGCCGGCTCTACGGCGTCGGCGGCTATGCCTTCCGCTCGACACAGTTCCTGACCACCGACGCCGCCGCCGGCGGCCGCATCGGCGGCTACGGCGTGTTCGACCTGCGCGTCGGCTGGCGCTTCGGCGCCCGCCGCCAGTTCGACGTCTCCGGCTTCGCGCACAACCTGTTCGACAAGCGGTATCTGATCAACGTCCAGGAGAACAACGGCGCCTATCTGGCCTATCCGGGCGACCCGCGCACCGTCAGCGCCTCGCTGCGCGTCTCGTTCTGACAACGCGGTTCGGGAGCGGTTCCAGCTCAGGCCGGGGCGGTCGTAACAGGTGTTAGAGACGGCCTGGACAGACCAGCCCGACACCCCGACTTCACGAGAAGATCTGGAGCGGGCGAAGGGATTCGAACCCTCGACCCCAACCTTGGCAAGGTTGTGCTCTACCCCTGAGCTACGCCCGCGCTCCGTTCGACGGCCGGCTTGTAGTGGCCTTTCCGCGCCGAGACAAGAGGGCGGGGCCGCGGCTTGCGCGGAGCCCGCCGTGCGACAATGTTACCCGGTAAAGCGCTGCGGCGACGCCGCGCCATCCAGGACACGGGATCGAACGGCATGGACTACATCATCGGCCAGTCCGGCAAGGCCGGCGCCGCGCAGGATGCGCCGCCCGCCGCGTCACCGACCATGGGCGCCGCCCCAGGTCACGCCCTCGGCCCCGCCCTGGGCCCCGACACCGACATCATCGTCGACGGCGACCAGCGCTCGTTCATGACCGACGTCATCGAGGACAGCCGCCGCGTGCCGGTGCTGGTGGATTTCTGGGCGACCTGGTGCGGACCGTGCAAGACGCTGACGCCGGCGCTTGAGAAGATCACCCGCGCCGCCGGCGGCCGCATCAAGCTGGTCAAGATCGACGTCGACGCCAACCGGGCACTGGTCAGCCAGCTGTCCCAGCTCGGCCTGCCACTGCAGTCGGTGCCGACCGTCGCCGCGTTCTGGCAGGGCCAGATCCTGGACATGTTCCAGGGCGCGCAGCCGGAGAGCGAGATCAAGCGCTTCGTGGAGTCGCTGCTGAAGGCGACCGGCGGCGCCATGCCGTCTGCCGACCTGCTCGCCGAGGCCAGGCTGGCGCTCGAGGAGGACCGGCTCGAAGACGCCGCCGGCCTGTTCTCCGCCCTGCTGGAGCAGGAGCCGGAAAGCCCGGACGGTTGGGGCGGGCTGATCCGTGCGCTGCTGGCGCTGGGCGACGAGGACGGCGCCCGGGCCACCCTCGAGCACGTACCGCCGACGATCGCCGACCACGCCGAAATCGCCGGCGCACGGGCGGCGCTCACCCTGGCCGAGGAGGGCCGCCAGGCCGCCGACGGCCTGGACGGGGTCCGCGCCCGGCTGGCGGCGGACGCCGACGATCACGCCGCCCGATATGAGCTGGCGACCGCCTTGAACGCGCTCGGGCAGCGCCCCGAGGCGGCGGACGCACTGCTGGAGATCCTGCGGCGGGACCGGAGCTGGAACGAGGGCGCCGCGCGGCTGCAGCTGATCCGCTTCTTCGAGGCCTGGGGAGCCATCGAACCGGCGACACTGCAGGCCCGCCGTAAGATGTCGGCGCTGCTGTTCAGCTGAATCGCCCGCAACCGGCCCGCGACCGGGCAGATGAGGAGAGACGTGATGGCTGGTCCGCGTGACCTCGGCAGGGTACCTCGCTTCCGCGACCTTCGGATCGGTTCGCTGCCGACCGAGCTCCCGGTGTTCCCGCTGCCCGGCGCGCTGCTGCTGCCACGCGGCCGGCTGCCGCTCAACATCTTCGAGCCACGCTACCTGGCGCTGGTGGAGGACGTGCTCGCCGGCGACCGCATGTTCGGCATGATCCAGCCCAGCGACGGGCCGGATGACGAGGCCGCGGCGCTGGCCGACGACGCGCCCGAGCCGGCCGAGCCGCCCGGCCTGTTCGCGGTCGGCTGCGTCGGCCGGCTGATGTCGTTCAACGAGCGCGAGGACGGCACCTGCAGCGTCACCCTGGCCGGGGTGGCCCGGTTTCGGGTCGGCCGCGAGCTGGACGAGGTGCGCGGCTACCGCCGGCTGTCGGTCTCCTATTTCGGCTACGGCCACGATCTCGAGGAGGTCGAGGCGATCGATTTCGATCGCGAGGCGCTGGTCGCGGCGTTGCGCCGCTACTTCGCCCATCGCGGCTTCAAGGCGCGCTGGGAGGCGATCGAGCAGATGGACGACGAGACGCTGCTGACCACGCTCAGCATGATCTGTCCGTTCCCCCCCGCCGAGAAGCAGGCGCTGCTGGAGGCGCGCACGCTCGCCGACCGCGCCCGGACGCTGCAGGCGCTGCTGGAGATGGCCGAGCACGAGATGGATCCCGACGGCGGCCGGTCGCACGCGGTCTAGAACGGAGGTCGATGTCCATGGCCGAACCCGACTTGCCGGCACCGCCCGGCCGCCCCCCCGCCGTCGACCCGCGGCTGCTCGAGATCCTGGTCTGTCCGGTGACCAAGGGCGAGCTGGTCTATGACAGGGACGCCGGCGAGCTGATCAGCCGGCAGGCCGGGCTGGCCTTCCCGGTCCGGGACGGCATTCCGATCATGCTGCCGGACGAGGCCCGCGTGCTGTCGGATTGACCCCACGGCCCTGGCAGCCTCACCGAGACCGGCCGAGCCCGAAGGACGGCGGATAGCTCGCTACGCCATGCGCGCCGTCCAGCGCCCCATTGGCCAGCTCCAGTGCCATGAAGGCGTCGCCGCCCCGGAACGGCGTGCGCAGGCGGCGCGCGGGCTCGGCGCGAAACCCGAACCGCGGGTAGTAGGTCGGGTGGCCCAGCACGACGACCGCCTCCACCGCCTGCGCCCGCGCGGCCGTGAGGCCCGCCTCGACCAGCCGGCTGCCGATGCCGCCGCCCTGCCGGTTCGCATGCACCGCCATCTCCGCCAGCGCCAGCGACGACACCGGGCGATCGTCGATCCGGATCTCGACGGTGGCGAACAGGATGTGGCCGATCAGCTCGTCGTCCTCGATTGCAACCAGCACGATGCGGGCGTCGCCCGCCTCGCGCAGCACGTCGACCAGCTCGGCCTCGTAGTTGCCGACGAAGGCCTGGCGATAGAGCAGGCCGACCAGCCCACGATCCTCGGCAACCTCGGGACGTATCTCCATCGCGCGCAGGGACCCGGCTCGTGATCCCCAGTGTCTATCGCGAACCCGGCTGGCTCGCCAGCGGCAGCCCCAGCTCGGTCACGGCTATCGCATTAGGAAGAAGGTCAGAGGCTTTGCCCCTGGACCCCACTGGGGCCGAGGGCCCCAGGCCTCGATTCATTAAGGGTACACCTTCATGAAGGGACCACCTTCTTACGAATCGGGGTTTGGGGCCCCTGGCCCCAACGGGTCCAGGGCAACGCCCTGGCCTTCTCAAATGCGACAGCTCTGCCAGCCCGCCCGGTCAGTTCCTGCTCTTGTCGACCAGCCGGTTCTTGCCGATCCAGGGCATCATCGCGCGCAGCCGCTCGCCGACATGCTCGATCTGGTGGTCGGCGTTGCGGGCGCGGGTCGCCTTGAAGCCGACCTGGCCGACCTTGTTCTCCAGCAGCCAGTTGCGGGTGAAGGTGCCGTTCTGGATGTCGGTCAGCACGCGCCTCATCTCCGCCTTGGTCTCGGCGGTGACGATGCGCGGGCCGGTGACGTACTCGCCGTACTCGGCGGTGTTGCTGATCGAGTAGTTCATGTTGGCGATGCCGCCCTCGTAGATCAGGTCGACGATCAGCTTGACCTCGTGCAGGCACTCGAAATAGGCCATCTCCGGCGCGTAGCCGCCCTCGACCAGCGTCTCGAAGCCGGCGCGGATCAGCTCGACCAGGCCGCCGCACAGCACCGCCTGCTCGCCGAACAGGTCGGTCTCGCACTCCTCGCGGAACGTGGTCTCGATGATGCCGGCGCGGCCGCCGCCGACGGCGCTGGCATAGGACAGCGCGATCTCGAGCGCGTTGCCGGACGGGTCCTGCGCCACCGCGACGAGGCACGGCACGCCGCCGCCGCGCTCGTACTCGGAGCGCACGGTGTGGCCCGGGCCCTTGGGCGCGATCATGAACACGTCGAGGTCCGGCCGCGGCTCGATCACCCGGAAATGCACCGCGAGCCCGTGCGCGAACGCAAGCGCCGCACCCGGCCGCATGGTCTGGTGCAGGTGGGCGGCGTAGAGGTCGCCCTGCAGCTCGTCCGGGGTCAGCACCATGACGATGTCGGCCCAGGCGGCCGCCTCGGACGGGCCCATGACCCGAATACCGGCGGCCTCGGCCTTCGCGATGCCGGACGAGCCGGGGCGCAACGCGACCGCGAGCTCGGTGACGCCGCTGTCCTTCAGGTTGTTGGCATGGGCATGGCCCTGGCTGCCGTAGCCGATGATCGCGACCTTCCGGCCCTTGATCAGGTTCACGTCGGCGTCGCGGTCGTAATAGACCCGCATGGGGCTCTCCTGCTTGGTGGATCAAACTTGGGGGGATCAGATGGTCTTCGGGCCGCGCGCGATCGCGGCGATCCCGGTGCGGGATACCTCGACCAGCCCGAGCGGCCGCATCAGGTCGATGAAGGTCTCGATCTTCTCGGGCGCGCCGGTCAGCTCGAACACGAAGCTGCCGGTGGTGCTGTCCACCGCCCGCGCCCGGAACGCCTCCGCCAGGCGCAGCGCCTCGGTGCGCGGCTCGCCGGTGGAGACCACCTTGATCAGCGCCATCTCGCGCGCGACGTACGGTCCGATCTGGGTCAGGTCCGAGACCTTGTGCACCGGCACCAGCCGATACAGCAGCGCCTTGATCTGCTCGATCACCATCGGCGTGCCCGAGGTCACGATGTTGATGCGCGACCGGTTGCCGCCATCCTCGACCGGCGCCACCGTCAGGCTCTCGATGTTGTAGCCGCGGCCGGAGAACAGCCCGATCACGCGCGCCAACACGCCGCTCTCGTTCTCCACCAGCACGGCGATCACGGCCGAGATCTGCGGTTCTTCCTGCACTGGAGCGTCCTCGAGAGAAGGCCGGGGCTCTGCCCTGGACCGGCCAAAGGGCAGTCGCCCTCCGGAAACCCGTTCATGAAGATAAGCTGGCCCGAGACCGCGCGAGAAAGGGCTGTGCCGAGTGAGACTGCTCCGCCGCGCCAGCGGCGGGGCACGCCCGGTGTGGCTGTCGAGAAGCGGAGCGGCCTCCTGGCCGTGAGGGAGGGCAAGCGCAGACAGACCCATCGGATCGCCGGCACGGCGCATTCTCGCGTGGTCTCAGACGAGCATCAGGCCTTCATCAGTGATTTGACCCGCCCGCCCGCTCTGCTCCGGTCCCAGGATCATCTCGTTGTGCGCGGCGCCGGACGGGATCATCGGATAGCAGTTCTCGGTCTCGTCGACGCAGATGTCGGCCACCACCGGCCCGCCATGCGCCAGCATGCGACGGATCACGTCGTCCAGCTCGCCGAGGTTGGTCGCCCGCATCCCGGCGGCCTGGAACGCGTCGGCGAGCTTGACGAAGTCCGGCAGCGCGTCGCTGTAGCTCTCCGAGTAGCGCGACCCGTGCAGTAGCTCCTGCCACTGCCGCACCATGCCCATGTAGCGGTTGTTCAGGATGAACAGCTTCACCGGTAGCCGGTACTGCGCGATCGTGCCGAGCTCCTGGATGTTCATCAGCGTGGATGCCTCGCCGGCGATGTCGATCACCAGCGCGTCCGGATGCGCCACCTGCACGCCGATCGCAGCCGGCAGCCCGTAGCCCATGGTGCCGAGGCCGCCCGAGGTCATCCAGCGGTTCGGCCGATCGTACTGGAAGTGCGTCGCCGCCCACATCTGGTGCTGGCCGACCTCGGTGGTGACGAAGGTGTCGCGGCCGGTCTCGCGCGACAGCGCATGCAGTTGGCGGATCGCGTGCTGCGGCTTGATCACCGCCGACGGCGACGGGTCCTGCCGGTACGCCAGGCTGTCGATGGCGCGCCAGCCGTCGATCTGCCGCCACCAGGCGGCGAGAGCCTCGCGGTCGGCGCCCTGGTCAATGCCTTGGCAGGCGGAGTCGTGACGCTCCCATTCCTCGATCATCATCTCGATGGCGCGGCCGGCATCGCCCAGCACGGGGATGTCGATCCGCACGATCTTGTTGATCGAGGAGGCGTCGATGTCGACGTGGATCTTGGTCGAGTGCGGCGAGAACGCGTCCAGCCGGCCGGTGACGCGATCGTCGAAGCGGGCGCCGAGGTTGATCAGCACGTCGCAGCCATGGGTGGCGAGATTGGCTTCGTAGGTGCCGTGCATGCCGAGCATGCCCAGGAACTGCGGGTCGGTGGTCGGATAGGCGCCGAGCCCCATCAGCGTCGAGGTGCAGGGGAACCCGGTCAGGCGCACCAGCCGACCGAGCGCCTCGGCGGCGGCGGGCCCGGAGTTGATCACGCCGCCGCCGGTGTAGAACAGCGGGCGCCGCGCCCGGCGCATCGCCGCCACCGCCGCCGCCACGGCGTCCCGCGCCGGCTCGCGCACCGGGCGGTAGGAGCGGTGCGGCGCCTCCGAGGCCGGCGCGTACGAGGCGGGCCCGACCACGATGTCCTTGGGCAGGTCGACCAGCACCGGCCCCGGCCGACCGCTGCGCGCGACGTAGAATGCCTCGTGCAGCGTGCGCGCCAGGTCGCCCTGCCGCTTCACCAGGTAGTTGTGCTTGGTCACCGGCCGGGTGATGCCGGTGGTGTCGGCCTCCTGGAACGCGTCGTTGCCGATCATGTGGGTCGGCACCTGGCCGGTCAGGCAGACCAGCGGCACGGAATCCATCAGCGCGTCGAGCAGCCCGGTCACCGTGTTGGTGGCGCCGGGGCCCGAGGTGACCAGCACCACGCCGACCCGGCCGGTCGAGCGCGCATAGCCCTCCGCCGCGTGCACCGCCGCCTGCTCGTGGCGCACCAGCACGTGGCGGATCGCGTTCTGCTTGAACAGCGCGTCGTAGATCGGCAGAACCGCACCGCCGGGATAGCCGAAGATCACCTCGACCCGCTGCTCCCGCAGCACCCGGAGCACGATCTCGGCGCCGTTGGCGACGGGCGTGCTGAGGGCGTCGGACGGCTGCGCGATCAGGCTGTCCTTCAGGTCGGTGCTGGCGTTCATCCCATGGCTCCTGGTCGTGCTCCTGCCGCGCGGCCGCGGCGGACCGGGTCGCGAAGCCGCCTGCTCTATGTGGTCGCAGCCGGGTCGTCAACCGCCTGCACAACAAATGCGACTGATTGATCCACCAGACTTTTCATTTGTTGCGTCATATCAGCTATGCGCGTCTCAATAATGAGGGTGCGACGGACGGGTGCCAGGTCGTGGTGTGCGAACCAGGTGGCTTGGCGCTTGGTGTAGCGTCCCTGCGACGACACCGCCCGCGCCGCCGCCTCGGCCAGGGGGCGTTCGCCGCGCAGCACCGCCGCCAGCTCCGGCACGCCGTGCGCCCGCATCGCCGGCAGCTCCGGCGGCAGCGGCTGCGCCAGCAGCGCCACCACCTCGCCCAGTGCTCCGGCCGCCAGCATGGCGGCGAAGCGGGCCTGGATCGCCAGGCGCAGCGCCGGCCGCGGCGGCGCCAGGCGGATCGCTACGAACCGGCACGGCGCCGGCGGCAGGCCGGGCTCGGCAGCCCAGGCGGCGATGCCGCAGCCGGTGCCGCGCCACACTTCCCAGGCGCGCGCCAGCCGCTGCCCGTCGCTCGGCCGCAGCCGCGCGGCGCTCCGCGGATCGACCGCCTCCAGCCGCGCGTGCAGCGCCGCCGGACCGATCTCGGCCAGCAGCGCGCGCGCCTCGTCCCGCACTGCGGCAGGCGGCTCCGGGATGTCGACGAGCCCGTCGGTGAGCGCCCGAAGATACAGCCCGGTGCCGCCGCACAGGATCGGCAGCCGCCCCGCCGCCCAGGCCGCCTCCAGCTCCGCCAGCGCCGCCTCCCGCCACCAGCCGACGTTCCCCGGCAGGGCGGCGGGGCGGACGCCGTAGAGCCGGTGCGGGGCCAGCGCCTCGTCCGCCGGCGTCGGCCGCGCGGTCAGGATGCGCAGCTCGGCGTAGACCTGCATCGCGTCGGCGTTGATCACCACGCCGTGCAACCGCCGCGCCAGCGCCAGCGCCAGCGCCGACTTGCCGCTGCAGGTAGGGCCGGCAACGATCAGGCAAGGTTTCGCCGCTATGGATCGCAGGGAAGACCTGCCTTGCCTCATCGGATCATCCCTGCCACACGCCCTGCTACCCAAGTGGGTCCATGCACCGTCCCGCCATGACAATGCCGTACACCCTGACGCTGGTGGCAAGCCGGGACGCCGGGGTGCTGACCGCGCCGATGATCGAGGCGGCGCGGGAGCTGGTCTCCGGCCAGGCGCCGGTGCTGCTGTCGCCCGGCGAGGCGGCCGACATTCCCTGCCCGCCACCATCGCCGGACGGCCCGGACCTCGCGGCCCTCCGCGCCCGCTTCGCGCCCCACTGCGTCGACGTGCTGCTGACCCGCTCGCGCGGCCGGCGCAAGGGGCTGCTGGTCGCCGACATGGACGGCACGATCGTCGGCTCCGAGACGCTGGACGAGCTGGCGCGCCACGCCGGCGTCGGCGAGGCGGTGGCGGCGATCACCCGGCGCGGCATGGACGGCGAGATCGACTTCGCGGACTCGCTGCGGCAGCGGGTGGCGCTGCTGCACGGCCTGGACGAGGCGGCGCTCGACGCCACCTGGGGCCAGACCCGACTGAACCCGGGCGCCCGCACGCTGGTCGCCACCATGCGCGCCCACAACGCCATGGCCGCCCTGGTGTCGGGCGGCTTCACCTGGTTCACCGAACGGGTGGCGGCGCTGTGCGGCTTCGACGTGCATCACGCCAACCTGCTGGGACGCTCTGGCGGGCGGCTGACCGGCACCGTCGCCGAGCCGGTGCTGGGACCCGAGGCCAAGCTCGAATCGCTGCGCGGCCTGGCCGCCGCGCGGTCGCTGCGCCTGGCCGCCACGCTGGCGATCGGCGATGGCGCCAACGACCTCGCCATGCTGCGCGAGGCCGGCCTCGGCATCGCCTACCACGCCCGGCCGGTGGTGGCGGACGCGGTCGCCAACCGGATCGAGCACGCCGACCTGCGCGCCGTCCTGTTCGCGCAGGGCTATCGCGCGGCGGAGTTCGTGGAATGACGCGGCTCTGGGTCCTGTCCGACCTCCATTACGAGGCGGTGCCCTATCCGGAGGCATGCTGGCCGCGGCGCCCGGACTTCGACGTTCTGGTGGTGGCCGGCGACGTGTTCCAGGGCGACCCCGCCCGCGCGCTGCGGATCGTGGCGCAGCTCGCCTGCGACCGGCCGTCGGTGTTCGTGATGGGCAACCACGAGTACTGGAACGGCGCGCTGCCGGCCGACCTCGAGCCCGCCCGCGAGGAGGCGGCGCGGCTCGGCGTCACCCTGCTGGAAGGCGACGAGGCGGAGATCGGCGGCCTGCGCTTCCTTGGCGGCACGCTGTGGGCGGATGGCTGGCTGGGCGGCCACGCGATCCAGCCGTCGGCCCTGACCGGCGAACCAATCGAGGTCGTGGCCGGTGTCGAGGGGCATCGCCAGCTCACCAACGCCGACGCGGCGCGCCTGCACGCCCAGCTCCGGGCACGGCTCGAGACCCAGCTCGCCGGCGACCGCGACGGCCGGCCGGTGGTGGTGGTGACGCACCATGCGCCGCACCCGCTCTGCGTGCCCGAGCACCTCCGGAACGGCTGGGCCGCGGGCAACTCCGCCTCCGACCTGTCGCACCTGACCGATACCGGGCTGGTCGACCTCTGGATCCACGGCCACACCCACCGCACCCAGTGCCACACCCGGCCGGGCGGCACCTGCATCGTCACCAACGCCGCCGGCCCGCGCGCCGGCAACGCCGCCTTCATGGACGACCTGGTGCTGTCGGTCATTCCGTCCAACGATCGCTCGACCGCGCGGATCAGGGTCGTGGCGGAGGCATGCTGAGGGAACAGAAAGGCCAGGGCTCTGCCCTGGACCCGCCAAGGGCCGCGGCCCTTGGAACCCCTTCCTTAAGTCAAGGAGTCCAGAGGCGAGCCTCTGGCGGGGTCCAGGGGCAGAGCCCATGGCCCTCGAGCCGAAAGGAGCCGTCGTGAGACAGGAGCTTCTCGACAAGGAGGCGCGCTACGGCGCCAGCAACTACAAGCCGCTCGACGTCATGCTGTCGCGCGGCGAGGGCGTCTGGGTGTGGGACCTGGACGGCCGGCGCTACCTCGACGGCCTGTCCGCCTACTCCGCCGTCAACCAGGGCCACTGCCACCCGCGCATCCTGGCTGCGCTGACCGAGCAGGCCGCGCGGCTGACGCTCACCTCGCGCGCCTTCCACAACGACCAGCTCGGCCTGTTCTACGAGGAGCTCTGCACGCTGACCCGCTCGACCCGCGTGCTGCCGATGAACTCCGGCGCCGAGGCGGTCGAGAGCGCGCTGAAGGTGGCCCGCAAGTGGGCCTACCAGGTGAAGGGCGTGGCCCCGGGCCAGGCCGAGATCATCGTCTGCGACGGCAACTTCCACGGCCGCACCCTGTCGGTGATCAGCTTCAGCACCGACGAGGCGTCGCGCCACGGGTTCGGGCCGTTCACGCCCGGCTTCCGGATCGTTCCCTACGGCGACGCCGACGCGCTGGAGGCCGCCATCACTCCGAACACTACGGCGTTCCTGGTGGAGCCGATCCAGGGCGAGGCCGGCGTCGTCATCCCGCCGCTGGGCTATCTCCAGCGGGCGCGGGCACTCTGCACGGAGCACGACGTGCTGCTGATCCTGGACGAGATCCAGACCGGCCTCGGCCGCACCGGCACGCTGCTGGCCGAGGAGCACGACGGCATCGAGGCCGACCTCACCCTGATCGGCAAGGCGCTGTCCGGCGGCTTCTATCCGGTGTCGGCGGTGCTGAGCCACGAGGCGGCGATGGGGGTGCTGAAGCCGGGCGAGCACGGCTCGACCTTCGGCGGCAACCCGCTCGCCTGCGCGGTGTCGCGGATGGCGCTGCGGGTGCTGGTCGAGGAGGGCATGATCGCGAACTCGGCCGCGATGGGCCGGCGGCTGCGGGACGGGCTGGCCGCGATCCAGACCGCGGCGGTGCGCGAGGTGCGCGGGCGGGGGCTGATGATCGCGATCGAGCTCGACCCGGCGGCAGGCGGCGCACGGCGCCATTGCGAGCGGCTGCGCGAGCTCGGCGTGCTGTGCAAGGAGACCCACACCCACACGATCCGCGTGGCGCCGCCGCTGGTCATCGACGCCGAGACGGTGGACTGGGCGGTGGACCGGTTCGCCCGCGTGCTGGGCGAGGGCTGAGGCTGATCAGAACGACATGCGGGTGCCGAGCGCCAGCACCACGCCGCTCGCCTGCACGGCGCCGGACAGCTCGATCGGCAACACCGCCGCGGTCCCGCCATAGGCGGTGGCGTTGCGGACGATGGCGGCGTTCTGGAAGTCGACGTAGGTCACCGCCGCGTCGACCGACAGGCGCGGCGTTACCCGCACGGTGGTGCCGGCCGAGACCAGCCAGCGGTTGGCGTCCGGCACCCGCGGGTCCCGGTCGGGGCCGGGCGTGGGCGTCGGGTCGTACTGGATGCCGGTGCGCACCACGCAGCCCCGTGCCAGGCCGTACTCGAGGCCGAACGCGCCGCTCAGCGTGTCGCGGTAGCCTTCCGGGATCTCGGCATCGACCGGGCTGGCGATGGCAATGCCGTCGAACGCGCTCCACCCCTGGCGGACCGCCTGGGCGTCGAGCGTGAGCCGCCCGGTCGCCTGCCAGCGGATGGCGAAGGTGGCCGCCCCGGGGGTGCGGAAGTGCGCGCGGGCATCGGCGACGCCGTCCTCGGCCGCCAGCGGTCCGTCCAGCCCGACCGCGCCGAGCGTGCCGCCGATCCGGTGCGTGATGCCGGAGCGGTAGGCGGCGGCGAGCACCAGCCGCGGGCCCAGATGGATCTGCAGGCCGGCGTTGAAGCCCGCGTTCCAGCCGCTGCCGTGCAGCGTCTGCAGCCCGTCCGGCAGCTGCGGCGAGAGGTTCGGCAGGGCGTTGCTCAGCGACGCCACCACGTACTCGACGTTGGGCCCGATCCCCAGCCCGAGCCAGCGCAGCGGCCGCCAGGCGAGGCTCGGCTGCAGGTCGATCGTGGTCAGCCGCGAGGTGAGGGCGGCGTAGCGGGTCCAGCCGGCAAGCGGGTATTGCGTGACGAAGCTGAAGGGAGAGGTGACGGCCAGCCCCAGCGCCCAGCGGTCGTCGAGGCGGAAGGCCAGGCCGCCGCTGCCGACCAGCCCGTCGGAGACCGGATCGCCGACGCGGGCGCTCCCGCCGACCGGGAGCGTGCGGCCGCCGCGGTCGATGGTCGAGCCGCGGTCGTTCGCCGTCGAGTCGACCAGGATCCCGGCGAGGCTGCCATAGCTCCCCGACTGCGCGATCCCGGCGATCCCGGCGGGGTTCCACCACAGCGATTCAGGACCGCCGTCCGCCGCCTCGCCCGAGAAGGCGCGGCCGGCGCCCTTGGCCGACTGGTCCTGCAGGTAGAAGCCGGCCGCCGGAGCCCGATCGCTCCCTATCACGACCGCGAGCAGCGCCAGGCATGGCACCAGAACGGTTCGGGCGGGCACCAGACCGGATCGTCTCATGACTGCTCCTCGCTGCGCCGCCGACACCCCGCCGGCCGCCTCGTTTTGGTCGTGAAATCGTCCTCTGGGTGGCCATCCCTTACGATCGGTTAACGGACCGAGCGGCGCCCTGGATGCAGCCTGGATCTCAATCTCGGGCGCGTCGCCGGCTCAGCCGGCGCC
>CAXTVM010000003.1:53200-133841 GCA_964247725.1 uncultured Acetobacteraceae bacterium
GTCGCCGGCTCAGCCGGCGCCGCGCGCATCAGGCGAGCGGGCGGCCTTCGCCCCAGCCGTGCTGCAGGTAGTGCTGCAGCGGCGCCATGCCGGCCGCCCGCACGTCCGGGTGTGCGGCGAGGTAGGCGGCGGCGTCGAACGGCACCGGCGCCTCGCCCGGCCGCCGCAGGCGGACCCGGTCGCCCAGGTCCGCCGGCGGCGTCCCGAACAGCGCGCCGTCGGTGCCCAGCGCCGCCGCCAGCCGGGTGAACCCCGGCACCTGCAGCGCCAGCATCCGGTCCGGGATCGCGTGGTACTGCGTCTCGGTCAGGAAGAAGTAGGGCACCAGGTGGTAGTTGATGCCGCTGTAGCCGCGCAGCGCCTGGGCGTCCCGGTGGTCGACCAGCCCGTCCAGTTTGCGCCTCGCGTGAGCGAGCAGGGTCGCAAACGGCTTGTTGTGGAAGTGCAGGTAGCAGAAGCGGGTCGCACGCATGCCGTCTGCCAGCCGCGAGCGCGGCCGGTGGAAGCCGTGGTCGACGTCGAGCACGCAGCCCCGCGGCAGGAAGCCCTTCTGCATCGTGTCGGCGACGAACCAGCCCGGCTGGCCCGCGGCGTTGGCCAGCGACAGCGCAATGCCGAGCGCCCGGCGCTCGCCGATTAGCGCGTCGAAGGCGGCGTCGACCGCGCGGCGGCCGCAGGACAGCCCGTCCTCGTCGAACACCGCTAGGAACTCGTCGCAGTCGATCGGCAGCGCGAAGTCGTAGCCGCCCTCGCGGTCGAGCTCGGCGATCAGCCGGGCCACGTGCAGGCCCTTGTCGAGGAAGTCCCGCGGCGCCGCGTGGCCGCGCTCGACCCGGACCCCGGCCCGCTCGTACCGGGCGAGCGTCGCCAGCACGTCCGCCTCTCGCGAGCCGTTGTCGAGCACAACCAGGTTCTCGAAACCGAACAGCAGGCCGTGGTGACGCAGCCACGGCTCCAGCAGCTGCCTCTCGTCGCGCTGCATGGTGATGCATCTGACCCGGGCCACGCTTGCCGCCAACTCCCCGCCGCTGCGCACAATGCTGGCATGGGCCGGATCGCCGCGCGAGCCTGGCTTGACAGCACGACCCTGACGAACCCATTGCGCCGGCCATGGATGCATGGTCCCGGAAGGCCCCGACCTGGTCGATCCGGCACGCCGCCGCCACGGCAGCCACCGCCCGAAGCGCCCTGATCGGCGCCCTGGCCGGGGTCCTGCCGGCGGCGCAGCGGCGGACGCTGGCCTACGCCGCGCGCACGATGTTGGCGATCGGGCTCGCCCTGTTCGTGTCGTTCAGCCTGCAGCTGCAGTCGCCGATGTCGTCGGTGGTGACGGTGCTGATCGTCGCCAACCCGAACACCGGCGCGCTGGTCTCGAAGAGCCTGTGGCGGCTGTTCGGCACCGTGCTGGGAGCCGCCGTCGCGGTCGTGCTGATGGCGGCGTTCGCGCAGTCGCCGCTGCTGTTCACGGTGGCGCTGTCGCTGTGCATCGGCGCCGCCTGCGCGGTGTCGTCGCTGCTGCGCTACTTCCGGGCCTACGGCGCGGTGCTGGCCGGCTATACCATCATCATCGTGGCGTCGGGCTCCTTCGCGCAGCCGCTCGACATCTTCATCGGCGCGCTGTCGCGGGTATCGGCGGTGTCGGTCGGCATCGTCTCGGCCGCCCTGGTGTTCCTGCTCGCCGCCCGGCCGGCGACCCAGGCGGCGGCTCAGACCTTGGCCGGGACGGTGGAGGGGCTGGTGCGCGACATCGCGCGGGGCTTCGTGTCCTACCGCGATCCGGACGCACCGCCGCAATCGGACGATCCCGCGCGGTTGCTGCGGCCGGCGCTGCTGGAGCGCGGCGCCGCCCTCGACGAGGCGATCGAGTATGCCGGCGCCGACAGCTACGCGCTGCGCCGGCGCATGGGCCGGCTGCGGCTGGGAACGGCCCGCCTGCTCGGGCTGCTGAGCGCGATGGAGCCGCTGCATCCCGACCTGCCGCGCGCCTCGGCGGAAGCGGACGAGGCCCGGCGCACCGTGTGGCAGGTCATGGCGGCGCTGTCCGGGCTGCCGCCGCAGGGCTTCGGCAACGGCCTCGGCGCCAGCCTGCCGCGGATCGAGGCGGCGCGCGACCGGCTCGCGGCGTTGGCCGGCACCGTCCGGGAGCCGACGGAGCTCAGCCTAGTGCTGCACGAGCGGGACGCGCTGGACCAGCTCGCGCACGCGGTCGGGGACCTCACCGGCGGTGGTGCCGCGGACGCCCGGATCAGGCTGCCGCCCTACCTCGAATGGGCGGCGGCGGGACGGAACAGCCTGCGCGGCTTCCTGGTGACGCTGCTGGGCGGCCTCGCCTGGTACGTCACGCAGTGGACCGCCGGCCCGGTCATGCTGTCGTTCCTGGTTCCGGCCGCCTGCCTGCTGTCGACCAACCCGTCGGCGTCGCGGGCCAGCGTCGAGTTCGCCACCGGCACCATCGCCGCGATCGGCGCCAGCGCGCTGTGCCAGAGCCTGCTGCTGCCGCGGATCTCCGGCTTCCCGCTGCTGTGGGGGGCGCTCTGCCTGTGCCTGGCGCCCGGCATCTGGCTGCAGTTCAACCCGGTGCACCGCAACCGGGCCTTCGCCTATGTCGTGTTCTTCACCGCGATGGTCAGCGTACGCAACCCGATCACCTTCGACGACATCGCGCTGTTCAACGGCTGGCTCGCCTACCTGCTCGGCGCGCTCTGCCTGGTGATGGTGTTCCGGGTGCTGCTGCCGGCCAATCCGGAGCGCGAGGTGCGGCGGCTCGCGGCCTCGCTCGGCCGTGCCGTCGAGCTGCTGTCGTCGCAGCCGGGCTGGCGACGGCCGCCGCCCTGGGCGGCGTGGCAGAACCAGCAGACGCAGAAGATCCTGCGGCTGATCCTGCGGCTGCAGCAGGTGCCCAGCTCGGATGCGGCCGCGCTGGCGCGGGCGGCGTTCGTGGTCGTGGCGCTGGGGCGGACCGTGCTGGCGCTGCGGCGGCTGCGGCAGGACCCGGATCTGCCGGAGGCGGCCCGGGGTGCGGCCGCCGAGGCGTTACGGGCGCTGCGGCGGGTGCGCGCGGATCCTCAGCGGGCGGCCGCCCGACTCGAGGCCGTGCAGCAGGCGTTGGCCGCAGCACCGCACGGCCCGGCCGAGGATCCAGCCGACGTCCCGGCCGACGCCCCGGCCGACACCCACGTCCTGCTCCAGCTGATCGGGGCCGTCGGCGAGGCGGCGCTGCTGGTCCGGCGGGCCGGCGGGCTGCTCGGCCGGGAATGCCCCCTGCTGGGTCCGGCCGCCGTCCCAGTCGGCTGAGCCGCGATGCTGAGCGAGCTGCACGTGTCCGGCATTCTGTTCGCGCCGATCGTGCTCTATGCGTTGCTGGCGTTGCCGATCACGCTGCTGCTGCGGGCGCTGATCTGGCGCAGCGGCCTCGCCCGCTGGAGCTGGCACCTGCCCCTTCTGGAAGTGGCGCTGTATGTGTGCGTGCTGTCGCTGCTGGTGCTGTATGCATAAGCCCAATGGGTGAGCCCGAAGCGTCAGCTGGCGCGGCCGGCATGGTGACGGTGCTGCGCGGCCTGGTCCGGGTGGCGCTGACGCTGGCCGTGGTGGCCGCCGCCCTGGTGCTGGGCTCGGCGCTGTGGCGCACCTACATGCTCTCGCCCTGGACGCGGGACGGCCGCGTGCGCGCCTACGTCATCGACATCGCGCCGGAGGTGTCCGGCACCGTGGTCTCGGTGCCGGTGCGGGACAACCAGGTCGTGCGCAGGGGCGAGCCGCTGTTCGCGATCGATCCGTCCCGGTTCCGGCTGGCCATCGCCGAGGCGCAGGCGCGGGTGGCCAGCGCGCGCGAGGACCTGCGGCTGCGGCAGTCGGACGCGGCGCGGCGGGCCGGCCTGGCCGGCATCGTCTCGGCCGAGGAGCGCGAGCGCTACGCCTCGACCGCGGCGACCAGCCAGGCCAGCCTCGACGCCGCGCAGGCGCAGCTCGACGTGGCGCGGCTGAACCTGGCCCGCGCCACGCTGTACGCGCCGGCCAACGGCTACGTCACCAACCTGCTGCTGCGGGTCGGCGACTACGTCACCGCCGGGCAGCCGCGGCTGGCGCTGATCGATTCCGACAGCTTCTGGATCTACGGCTATTTCGAGGAGACCAAGCTGGGCGGCATCCGTGTCGGCGACCCGGCGCGGATCAAGCTGATGGGCTACCGGCCGCTGCTCGGTGGCCATGTCGAGAGCATCGCGCGCGGCATCAACGACCAGAACAGCTCGCCCGATCGGCAGGGCCTGCAGGACGTCAACCCGGTGTTCACCTGGGTGCGGCTGGCGCAGCGCATCCCGGTGCGCGTCCATATCGACCGGGTGCCGGCCGGCATCGTGCTGGCCGCCGGGATGACCTGCTCGGTCGATGTCGGACCGGAGGCCGGACGCGACGGCCGGCTGACCACCTGGCTGCAGGATCACCTCTGAGTGCAGTCCGGGTCTGGCCGGGCGGGCCGATGGGCGGCGGCGGGGCTGTCGATGCTGCTGCCGTTGCTGGCCGACTGCGAGACCGGGCCGCGCTACCGGCCGCCGCAGGACGCGGTGCCGGCCGGCTGGGCCGAGCACGACCCCACCGCAGCGGAGCTGGCCCGGACGCAGACCGAGATGCGCGACTGGTGGGCCTGCTTCCACGACCCGATGCTGGACCGGCTGGTCGACCTGGCGATCGCCGGCGACCAGGACCTGGCGATCGCCGGCCAGCGGCTGCTGGCGGCCCGCGCGCTGCGCGACCAGATCGCCGGCAGCCTGTATCCGCAGGTCGACGCCCTCGGCATGGCCGGCATCACGCGGTTCAGCAGCACCGTCGAATATCCGCCGCTGCCCGACACCGATACCGACAGCCGGCTCTGGGAGTACGGCCTCAGCGTCAGCTGGGAGCTGGACGTGTTCGGCCGCATCCGCCACTCGGTGGAGGCGCAGCAGGACGTGCTGGAGGCCGATGTCGAGCAGCGTCGCGGCGTGCTGCTGGGGCTGCTGTCCGAGCTCGCCGGCGACTACGTCACGCTGCGCGCGCGCCAGCTTCAGCTGCAGATCGCGGACCGCAACATCCGGGCGGCGGACGAGCTGCTGCGGCTCAGCGACCAGCTCTACCGACAGGGCGTCGGCACCACGCTGCAGGTGGCGCAGGCGCGGGGCGAGCTCGAGACCGAGCAGGCGACGCGGCCGCCGCTCGAGACCGGCGTCGCCCAGCTCGCGCACGCGATCTCGGTGCTGACCGGCCAGCTGCCGGGCGCGCTGGAAGCGGACCTGCAACGGCCGGCGCCGCTGCCCGACGCGCCGGCGCTGCCGGTGGCGCTGCCATCGATGGTGATCGCCAACCGCCCCGACATCCGTCGCGCCGAGCGGCAGTATGCGCAGGCGACGGCGCGGATCGGGGTCGCAGTGGCGCAGCTCTACCCGGACGTGACGGTGCCGCTGTCGTTCACCCCGCAATCCAGCATGGTGCACGAGCTGTTCACCGCCGCCAGCCTGGCCTGGTCGGTGCTGCTGGCGGCCAGCGCGCCGCTTTACCATGGCGGCAGCCTGTCGGCGCAGGTGCGCGAGGCGCGCGCCAATGCGGAGGTGGCGCGCATCACCTACCAGCGCACCGTCCTGCGCGGGTTCCAGGAGGTGGAGGATCGGCTGGCGGCCTATCGCAACGACGAGATCCGTACCGCCACCCTGCACTGCGCCGCCCAGGACGACGCGCTGGCGCTGGAGCGGGCGCGGCGGCTGTACCAGGCGGGGCTGACCGGCTTCCTCGAGGTGCTGACCAGCGAGCGGGCCACCTATGCGGCGCAGGACCTGGAGGCGACGGCCGCGCTGTCGCGGCTGATCGATGCGGTTGGGCTGTTCACCGCGATCGGCGCCGGCTGGCAGGGCGTGCCGCTCACCGCCACCACCCTGCCGATCGATGCGGCCACCCAGCACGGCATGGCTCGGGATATCATCGTGGGCCTGCGGCATGAGTGAGGGCGGCGGCCTGCGGTTCATGGGCCGCGACCGCCTGACCGCGTTCAGCGACGGGGTGATCGCGGTCATCATCACCGTCATGGTGCTGGACCTGAAGACCCCGCACGGCGTCACGCTCGGCGCCCTGGCGCAGGACGTGCCAGGCTTCCTCGGCTACCTGCTCAGCTTCGTCTACGTGGCGATCTACTGGAACAACCACCATCACCTGTTCCAGCTGGTGGAGAAGGTCGACGGCGCGCTGCTGTGGGCCAACATGCACCTGCTGTTCTGGCTGTCGCTGATCCCGTTCGCCACCGGCTGGATCAGCGCCAGCGGCGTGGCAGCGATCCCGACCGCGACCTACGGCACCAGCCTGCTGATGCCGGCACTCGCCTGGTGGGTGCTGCAGCGGACCATCGTGTGGGGACGGGGCGCGACCCGCAGCAGCGGCCGCTGCTGCGGCAGGCGGTCGGGGCCGATCTCAAGGGGCGGCTGTCGCCGCCGCTCTATCTGGCCGGGATCGCATTCGCCTTCATCGATGTCAGGCTGGCCGACCTGGTCTATGCCTCGGTGGCGCTGATGTGGCTGGTTCCGGACCGGCGCATCGAGCGGGCGCTGCAGGACCGATGACCGCCGCCGCCTCGGCGCGCTCCCGACAAAGTCGGCGGCCGTGCAGCCGATCGGGCGCTGGCGCGTTCGGCGCCGCATGACGATGATGACGACGACCGCCAGCCGCGCCGGCACCTTCCTTGTACTAGCGTTCCTGGCCGGCGCCGTGCTGCTGGGCGGCTGCAGCTCGAGCTTCGGCGGCGGCGGCTCGGCGCCGCAGAGGACCTATGTGGTGCTGCCGAACGGCACCACCGAGCCGGTGCAGACGACGACGCAGCCGCCGCCCTGACGAGCCAGCCGCGGCCCGCCGCTTAACCGCGGCCGGGTCTGCCGATGCGGCAGGAACCGCCAGCGATGCGGGCGGCGGGACCCATGACTTGGCCGGCGAACACCACCCCGGATGGCCCGGGCAGCAGGCCTGCGGCATGGAGCGCGTCCTCAGTCCAGCTGTTGCAGGTATAGAGGCTGGAATAGCCCCGCGCGGTGGCATAGAAGCGGCTGCCCGGAAAGAAGCCCGGGGCGATCATCGCCGGCCGTCCGTGCCGGAGGCGCAACGTCGACCAGACGAAGTCCGACAGCCGGTCGGCGCCTCCGGGCGGCAAATGGAGCCGGACCAGCGTGCCGTCGCGATAGGCCTGGTCGAAGGGCACCGTCAGGCCGGCGACCAGCAGGGCGCCGTCGCCGGGGAACGGGCCGATTAGGAAATCCTCGAGGCCGTGCACCGGCGCCATCATGAAGGTGCGTCGGCCGAAGCCGACCATCAGCAGCGTCATGCCGGGAAAGACCTGCCGGAACGAGGCGAGGCGGCCACGCAGCGCCGCGGCCGGGATGCCGAGGTCGGTATGCCAGCCGTGATCGATCACGGAGACCACGTCGTCCGAGGCCGGCGCCGGCAGACAGGCCGGCGGCACGCTGCAGCCCGCCAGCAGCGCTACGGCGAGGCTGCCGCACATGATTGCCTGCCCCCAGCCCACCACAGTCGATCGCAACGGCCGTCCTGTGCCGCGGCCGACCCAGCTCAAAGCCCGTTCGAGAATGGGGTGTGCCGGATGAGAGTGCCGCACAGCGGCACGGCCGGCGCGTCTTTCGAGAACCGGAGCGGAGCGGCCTCCTGGCCGTGAGCACCGGAAGCGCAGAAGGGCGCGTCGGATCGCCGGCACGCGCCATTCTCAGACGGGCTTTCAGGGAGTTCCGGCGTAGAGGGCGGCTACGTCGTGCGCGAGCGCCGCCCGGCTGTCGGGTCGCGTGTAGAGCATGTGGCCACCCGGATAGACCTTGAGCCGGGCGCGGTCGCGGCCGACCGGCAGGTGCTCGATCAGCCAGCGGCTGCCGGCGAACGGGCAGGTGGCGTCGAAGTAGCCGTTGGCGATGAACAGGCGCAGCGACGGGTTGAGCGCCATCAGCTTCCGCAGGTCCGGCATGCCCTGCGCGATCAGGTTCTGGCCGTCCCGGTAGTCCCAGGCCCGGTTCACCTTCAGGTTGAGCAGGTCGTAGCGGAGCTCAGTATGGTATCCGAGCGTCGTGTCGGCATAGCCCGAGAACGCGTTGCCAAAGGCGAGCCCGTAGCCCGACAGCACCGGCTCCGGGCTATCGGCGTTGTCGATGCCCTCGGGATACGGGTCGGCGATCGACTGGGTGTAGTCGTAGAGGCTATAGAGGCGGCCATCGCGGCTGCGCACGTCGTGCGCCGACGGGTCGAGCTGCGCCCGCTCCTTGGCCACCACCGCCTCCGGGACGCCGGTCATCGTCGCGATCTTACCGTAGAACGCGGTGGCGGCGTCGCCGGCCGGCGGCGGCCCGGCCAGCGTCGAGAGGTAGGGGCCGAACGCGTAGCGATAGGCGCCGTCGATCGCCTGCGGCGTCAGCGCGTGATCGCGCTCCATCTGCGACGCCGCCAGGCTCGGCAGCAGGATGGCGTCGCTGAACGGGTCAGCCGAGCCGGTGATCAGGCTCATCTCAATCGCCGGCGAGATCATCACGATGCCCGACAGCAGGATGTTCTGCTCGGTCTCCAGCGCATAGGCGGTCTTGATCGAGCGGATGCCGCCATAGCTCTCGCCGACCAGGTATTTCGGCGACGCCTGACGGTGGTTGCGCTCGAGCCAGATGCGGATGCCATCGGCGAACGCGGAGCCGTCCTGCTTGACGCCCCAGAACAGCTTCGGCGCCTGCTCGGGCTTCACCGGCAGGCTGTAGCCGGTGCCGACCGCGTCGATGAACACCATGTCGGTGAAGCGGAGCCAGCTGTCCGGGTTGGGACCGAGCGTGCCGTTGGCGCCGTCGGTCGGGTTGGCGCCGGGGAAGTTGAGCACCACCGGCCCGGCGGCGCCCAGGTGCAGGAAGGCGCTGCCGGCGCCGGGACCCCCGTTGAAGAAGAAGCTGACCGGCCGGTGCGCCCCGGCCTGCCCCCCTACCGGCCCGTCGGCGACGTAGGCGACGTAGAACATCCTGGCCGAGGGCACGCCGGCATCGTCGCGCAGCGTCAGCGTGCCGGCGGTGGCGGTGTAGGCGATGCGGCCGCCGGCGCCCGAGAAGTCGTGGTGGGTGACGCTGTCCGCCGGCAGCTCGGCGATCAGGGCGTTGTCGATCTTGTCGGCCGGCGGCTCGGGCTTGGCGGCCTCGGTGCCGGTGGCGCCGGCGCTGCCGTGCGCGTCCGCCCGCGCTGGCGCCACCGCCGCGACGCTGCCGGCGACCAGCACCGCGGCGGCAACGAGCGGCCGGATGCGGGGCCGACTGGAACAAGCCGCAGGCGACGGGACGATCGGCTGCATCAACGGGCTCCGCGACTTGGGGGTGAAAGGCGGCGGGACTGTTTCCCGGAATGCAGCCAGCGTCCAGGGCCGCATTCGGTCCGACATGCGATCGCATCGGGAAGAAGGCCAGGGCAAAGCCCCTGGCCTTCTTCTGGAGCCCTATCCCCCGATGCCATGGCCCTCCCGGATCGATCGCGCCGGCGCCGGCGCCGGCGGTGGTCCGGAACGCGCGGGGTGGCCGCGTCGTTGAAGCGGTCCGACCGGAGCCTGGATCAGATGACGAGCACGAGCGAGGACGACGAGCGCTTCATGCGGCAGGCGCTGTCGCTGGCGCAGGAGGGTGCCGGCACGGACGGCGCCTCGGCGATCGGCTGCGTGATCGTCTTGGACGGCGCGGTGGTCGGCGCCGCGCACAACGAGGTCGGCCTCCGGCACGATCCGACCGCGCATGCCGAGATCGTCGCCATCCGGCGCGCCTGCCGGTCTCTCGGCCGCAACGACCTGCGCGGCGCCACCCTATACTCGACGCTGCAGCCTTGCGGGATGTGCAGCATGGCCAGCATCTGGTGCAGCATCCGCCGGATCGTCTACGGCGCCCGGCGGCAGGACGTGCACGCCATGTATTTCGAGGACCGCCACCTCGACCTGCTGGACATCATCGACGACGCGTTTCGCGACGACATGACCGCCGAGGGCGGCCTGCTGGCGGCGGAATGCGCGCGGCCGCTGCATGGGCCGGAGGACGAGCCGCCGCCGGAAGAACAGGCGAACATCTAGAATGCCACGGATTCAGCCTCTGGGCCCCGCCGGGGCCGCCGTGCCGGTTCCGACCTGGCTGCCCGCAGGGCATCGGCGGTCAGCCGCTTCTCGTGGCGCTTCAGGAACACCAGCGTGCCGCCGACGCCGATCGCGGCGACCAGGCCAAGTCCAACCCCGAGCGGGCCGGAGACGGCCTCGATCCGGCGGCCGATCAGGAACGCGGCCAGCGTGTAGCCGCCCGCCCAGCCGATGCCGCCCAACGCGTTGTAGACCAGGAAACTCGGCCACGGCATCCGGTTGGCCCCGGCAAGCAGGGCGGCGAAGGTGCGCAGGATGGCGACGAAGCGGCCGAAGAACACCACCTTGCCGCCATGGCGCCGGAACAGGTAGCGGCCGAGCGTCAGGCGATCCTCGGTCAAGCCGATGCGTCGGCCCCAGCGCGCCAGCAGCCGGAAACCGAGGCTGCGGCCGATCAGGTAGCCGAAATTGTCACCCATCACGGCGCCGGCGATGGCGACGGCGATCACCCAGGCGATGTCCAGCGTGTGGGTGGCCGCGCAATACAGCGCGGCGGCGATCAGCAGGCTCTCGCCGGGCAGCGGCGCGCCCATGCTCTCCAGCATGACGACGAGGCCGACGAGCCCATAACCGTAATGGGCCAGGAGGTGGTCGAGATGGTGGAACAGGGAAGCGGCACCTTGGCGAGTCGTTGCGCCAGCAACCGGGTCCGTATCGCCCCTGTCAAGATGCCGCTGGACCGGCCGCCTCAGCGCGGGACGGCGGCGGCTACCAGACGGTCGTCGAGCTCGGCCAGGTCGAGGCCCTCCGGCACCACCAGCATCTCGTCCGGCCTGGCCCCGTGCATCACGGTGACGCCACCCTTCGGGCAGACGTCCAGACAGCCGACCTCCAGGATGCGCACCTCGCGCCGGCGCCCGCGGTCCCGGAGCACCTGCCTGTAGGCGTCGGCGAGGTCGTCCTTCCCCTTCGGGCCGAAGCCGCCGCCGAGCTTGTCGCCGCACTTGCGGCAGGCGATCAGCAGCGTGCTCCAGGGACCGGCGGCGGCGATGATCTGGCCCGTGATCGCGCTGTGCTTCTTGCCCATACCACGCGTCCTGTTGCCGGGCACGAGGATGCGGCGGCTGTGTGCCGGACCAGACCGTCCGGTGGAGATGGTGGAGCCGAGGGGAATCGAACCCCTGACCTCCTGAATGCCATTCAGGCGCTCTCCCAACTGAGCTACGGCCCCGGTCGTCCGGGCAGCCCGCCTGCATCGGCAGCGGGCTTGGGTGGCGGGCGTATACCGTCGCCCGCCGGCGCTGGCAAGCCTGCGGCGCAGCGTGCGGCGGACGCTAGAAGAGAAGCATGCCGCAGCGGCGCAGGAAGTCCAGCAGCGCCAGCATCGGCAGACCAAGGATCGCGGCGTGCTCGCCGTCGACGCGCTCGAACAGCTGCAGGCCGATCGCCTCCAGCCGATAGGCGCCGACGCAGGACAGCAGCCGGTCGCCCTCGAGCGCGAGGTAGCGGTCCAGGAAGGCGTCGGAGAACGGGCGCATGTGCAGGCTGGGCGCGACCGCGTGCCGCCACACCACCTCGCCGTGCTGCCAGCAGGCGACGGCGGTGTGGAGGACGTGAGAGCGGCCGCGCAACGCCCGCAGGGTGGATCGCGCGGCGGCGAGATCGGCCGGCTTGTCGAACCATTGGCCGTCGCAGACCAGGATCTGGTCGGCGCCGATCACCAGGGCGTCCGGATCGGCGATCGCTTCGGCCTTCAGCTCGGCCAGCCGAAGGGCCGCCTGCGCCGGTGACCGGCCGGCCACGAACGCCTCCCGCTTGGCAGCCGCCTCGTCCACCGCGGTCGGCCGGATGTCGGCGCGGAGGCCGGCGGCCAGCAGCAGGCGGGCCCGCGCGTGGGAACCGCTCGCCAGGACCAGCCTCGGAGTCGCGGACTGCAGAGTCGGCAACAGGGTGTTCATCGGTGCGAGAGTCCTGGGGTACACGGGGACGATCGGGGCGATCCGCCGCGGCGGTACCGAGTCATGGGGATGACGGGTACGGTCGCCGACGGCGGGGAGTTGTACACAGCCGCGGTTGTACAAGGTCGGGACAGGAGCCGAAAACGCCGCGCGAACAATCACCTGAAGGTCGGCCTTGCTGTGGACAGGACGGGGTACAAATTCTGCGAGCCGGGTACCCCGACTTCCACAGGACCTTCTAGGACTCCCACCATTTTCTTCTTCTTCCTTCATGTTTAGAGCTGCGGACAACCAGGGTGAGGCCGGTCCGGCCGAATGGCCCGGAACCCGGATCGGCGACAGGATGACCGACAAGCCCTTGCTGCGCGTGCTGGCCGGCGAACCGGTGTGGCCGCCGCCGATCTGGCTGATGCGCCAGGCCGGTCGCTACCTGGCGGAGTTCCGGGCATTGCGGGCGCAGGCCGACTTCCTCACGCGCTGCACCACGCCCGACATCGCTACCGAGATCACGCTGCAGCCGATCCGCCGCTACGGCATGGACGGGGCGATCCTGTTCAGCGACATCCTGATCCTGCCCTGGGCGATGGGCCAGTCGCTGCAATTCGTGGATGGGGTCGGGCCGGTGCTGGAGCCGATCCGCAGCGAGGCGGACCTGCGCCGGCTGCAGCCTGAGCGGATCGCCGCCGTGACGGCGCCGATCATGGAAACGCTGCGGCGGCTGCGGCGCCAGCTCGACGCGCCATCCGACCTTTCGGTGCTGGGGGCCGGGCGGGCGGGTGCCACGACGCTGATCGGCTTCGCCGGCTCGCCGTTCACGGTGGCCTGCTACATGGTCGAAGGCGGCGGATCGAAGGACTTCGCCACGACCCGGACCATGGCTTATGCCGAGCCGGGCTTGTTCGACCGGCTGATCGAGCTGCTGACGCAGACGACGGCACGGATGCTGTGCGATCAGGTCGAGGCGGGCGCCGAGGCGATCATGCTGTTCGACAGCTGGGCCGGGCTGCTGCCGCCGCCGCAGTTCGACCGCCACGTGATCCGGCCGACCCGGCTGATCGCCGCGGAGCTCCGCCGGCATCACCCGACGGTGCCGGTGGTGGGGTTCCCGAGGCTGGCCGGGCTGATGGTGGGGCGCTACGCCGACGCGACCGCGATTGATGCGCTAGCGCTCGACACCACGGCGGATCTCGCGTCCGCCGCGGACCTGGTGTCGCCGACAGTGGCGCTGCAAGGCAACCTCGATCCGCTGTGCCTGCTGGCCGGCGGCGATGGGTTGGCGCTGGAAGCGCTGCGGATCCGCGATGCGCTGCGCGGGCGGCCGCACGTCTTCAACCTGGGCCACGGGGTGCTGCCGCAGACGCCGCCGGAGCATGTCGCGGCCCTGGTCGAGGCGGTGCGGCGCCCATGATCCCGGCACTCGGGCCGTATTTGCAATGGGAGAAGGCGCTGCATCTGATCTCGGTGATCGCCTGGATGGCCGGCCTGTTCTACCTGCCGCGGCTCTACGTCTATCACTGCAAGGCGGCGGTCGGCTCCGAGCAGAGCGAGGTCTTCAAGGTCATGGAGCGCCGGCTGCTGCGGGCGATCACGACGCCGGCGATGGTCGCCGCGGTGCTGTTCGGCACCCTGATGGTGCTGACGCCGGGCGCGGTCGACTGGTCGGCCACCTGGTGGTGGGTGAAGCTCGGCGGGGCGGGGCTGATGCTGGGCTTCCATGGCGCCTGCGCCCGCTGGGGCCGGGACTTCCAGGCCGACCGCAACGTCCGACCGCAACGCTTCTACCGGATGGCGAACGAGATCCCGACCGTGCTGATGCTGGTGATCGTGACCATGGCGGTCGTACAGCCGTATTGGCGTTAGGAGTCGAGCGCTTCGAGAGCAACTCCGAAAGGCCGCTGCTCGACCATCCCCGGTGGGCCGCCGACGACCTCGTGGCGGGTGGCGTCGCCATCGCGCCAGAACCGGATCGAGAGATCCTGGGCGCCGACCTTCAGGTTCCTGATCGTGACGTCGGGCAGCCATGCCGGCAACTCGGGATCGATGAAGGCCTTGCCGCTGATCGCGTCCGGAACCAGGCCGAGCATGGCCTGCAGCAGGGCGAAGGCGGAGCCGGCGGCCCAGGCCTGCGGCACGTTGGCGCCTAGGTACTGCACCGGGAAGCCGCCATCCTCTTTCTGGATGCCAGCATACAGCTCGGGCAGCTGGCTGTTCTGGAAGTGGCTTGCGGCGCCGCTGATGTCGCGGGCGATGCGCGCCGCATCCCGGCCGAAGCCGTAGCGCTTGAAGCCCAGCGCGATCAGTGCGTTGTCGTGCGGCCAGACCGCGCCGAGCTGATAGGCATACGGGTTGAAGCTGGCATGGTCAGCCGACAGGGTGCGGATGCCCCAGCCCGACCACATGTCGGATCGGGTCAGCCGCTCGACGATCCGCGCCGCGCGGTCCGGCGGCACGATGCCGGACCACAGGCAATGACCGGGATTGGAGACGACCGACAGCACCTGCCGCTTGTCGCCGTCGAGGGCATAGGCGTAGTACCCGAGTTCCTCGTTCCAGAACGCCTCGTTGAAGCGCTCGAACAGATTGGCGGCTTTGGTTCGCAGCGCCTGCGCCCGCGCGGCATCGCCCAGCGCCGCGTAGATCTGCGCCATGCGGCGCCAGGCATCGTAGACATAGCCCTGCAGCTCGCACAGCGCCTTCGGGCCGCGCACAAGCCCGCCGTCGGGATACATCACCGCATCGCCGCTATCCTTCCAGCTCATGTTCTCGTAGCCGGCCGACGAGCGGGTCTGATATTCCTGGAAGCCGTCGCCGTCGCGGTCGCCGTAGTGGTCGATCCAGGCCAGGCAGGCTTCCGCGGTCTTCAGATGACGCTCGAGCAGGCCGTGATCGCCGGTACTGCGCCAGGCGGCGTGCAGGGTGATGAGCCAGAGTGGGGTTGCGTCCGCGGTGCCGTAGTAGGGCGCGTGCGGGATCAGCTTAAAATGAGCCAGTTCGCCGTAGCGGAGCTCGTGCATGATCTTGCCGGGCTCGGCGTCGCGGTAGTCGTCATGCTCGGTCGCCTGCAAGCTGCCCAGGACCGCGAGGGCACCGCGTGCGAACTCGGGATAGACGGTGACGTTCTGCAGGGAGACGATGAGGCTGTCGCGCCCGAACGGCGCCATGAACCAGGGCAGGCCGGCGGCCGGCAGGAACACCATGTGGTCGCCGTCCTCGCTCGGCAGGCGGAGGGCCGCCATGTCGGCGACCGCCTGCTGGAAGAAGCGATAGAACTCCTCGTTGGAGGTGCTGATCTGCAGGACGCGATCCTGCCAGTCCTTCAGCGTCTCGGCGTGACGGCTGCCCGCATGGTCGGCGTGGCACGCGGTCGATGCGGCGATCCGCCTGTCGCCGTCGAGGAGGTCGTAGCGCAGGCAGCAATGCCATTTGGCCCTGGGTGCGAGCTCGACGTAGAAGCTCAGCCGGCCGTTGGCATACAGAGCCTCGGCCCCCGCCGCAGCGACGATGACGCCGCGCAGGAAATCGGCGTTGCGGTAGGTATTGTCGAGCGTCTGGGATGCCGCATCCCAGTGCGTCGTAATCCTGCCGCGACGCACGATGGCGTTCGACTTGACCTCGAAGGTGTCGGCGAAGTCGCAGCGAATTGCGAGCTCGAGGTTGAACCTCACCGTCTTCGAGCCGAAGTTCGCGATCTCCAGGTCCTCGTGGATGCCGCCGTCGATCTCACGGCTGATGAGAAGCGACATCGTCCTCGGCGCGATCGTGCTGTCCTGCGTCAGGATCTCGTCGTTGGTCAGGAACGTGCGCGATCCGTAATACGACACTGCGCCGCCGTTGAGCAGCGTCCACGGCGTCCCGTTGGCATAGACCGACCAGGCGCTGATCAGGCGCGTGTCGCGGTAGTAGAGTCCCTTGTCCGACGGCCAGGCGATCGCGCCGTCGGTCTCGGTGATCAGCACGGTCTGGCCCTGATGGATCGCAACCTGCGGCGGTCCGACCTGCACCTTGAACGTCATCGGATCGGCTCCGGTCCAATTGGGTCAGGCACGGGTGTCGACCGGATTGGAGAGGGTCAGGCTGACGAGGACCAGGGTGGTGGGCGCAGTAGGGCTCGAACCTACGACCCGCTGATTAAGAGTCAGCTGCTCTACCAACTGAGCTATGCGCCCGATCCCGCAGGTCCCCGTGGGTGACGCGCTCTTAGCAGCGCGGCCAAGGCGTGGGAAGTGGGTGGTCGCGCATTTCCTGCGGGGTGACCCAGGCTATCGGTTCAGGAGCTGCAACACCCCGTCGAGCTGGTCCAGCGTGGCGTAGTGGATGCGCAGCTGGCCGCCGCGCCCATGGAACCGGACCTCCACCTTCAGGCCGAGCTTCTCGCGCAGCGACCGCTCCAGGCTCTCGATCTCCGGATCCTTGTCCACCGCCTGATCCGGTGACAGCCGTGCTTCGGGCGGAGCGATGCTGGCGGCCAGGCCGTGCCCCTGCGTCATCGCCTCGGTCTGGCGCACCGTGAGCCGCCTCGCGATCACCTGCAGGGCGCCCCTGGCGGGATCGGGATGGCCGAGCAGGGCACGGGCGTGACCGGCCGAGAGCGCGCCCTGCATGACCTCGCGACGCACCGTGAGCGGCAGCTGCAGCAAGCGGACGGTGTTGGCGACATGGCTGCGCGACTTGCCGACCGCAGCGGCGAGCTGTTCCTGGGTCATGGAGAACTCGCCCAGCAGCCGCTGCAGGCCTTCGGCCTCCTCGATGGCGTTGAGATCGCGCCGCTGCAGGTTTTCGACCAGGGAGGCGGCCATGGCGTCGGCATCGCCAAGCGCCCGGACGTGCACCGGGACCTCGTGCAGTCCTGCGAGCCGGGCGGCGCGCCATCGCCGCTCGCCGGCGATGATCTGGTAGCGGTCTGGCTGGCCGGGATGCGGCCGCGCCAGGATCGGTTGCAGGATGCCCCGGGTCCGGATCGAGTCCGCGAGCTCCCCGAGCGCTTCCTGCTCGATCACCTGCCGTGGCTGGAACGGGCCAGCTTCGAGCCGCTCGATCGGCAAGGCGTAGATCCCATCGCCGGGTGCCGGTGCCGGGCCCACCCCGGGCCCGTCATCGCCGAGAAGGGCCGCGAGCCCGCGGCCGAGCCGCGGCGACGAGTCCCGAAGTCGGCTCATCGGCCCGGCGCCCGCGCTGCCAGGCGCTCCAGCAGCTCGGCGGCCAGTCGGTCATAGGCGAGTGCGCCGCTGGACCTCGGATCGTAGAGCGAGGCCGGCTTGCCGTGGCTCTGCGCCTCGGAAATGCGGATGTTGCGCGGGATCACGGTCTCGAACACCTGGGAGCCAAAGAAGCTGCGCGCGTCGGCAGCCACCAGGTCCGACAGGTTGTTGCGGCGGTCGAACATCGTCAGCACCATGCCTTCCAGCCGGAGCATCGGGTTGAAGGCACGGCGCACGCGCTCGACGGTGCGGATCAGCTGGCTGACGCCTTCCAGCGCAAAGAACTCGCACTGCAGCGGCACCAGCACCGACCCGGCGGCGACCAGGGCGTTCAGGGTCAGCAACCCAAGGCTGGGCGGGCAGTCCACCAGGATAACATCATACGGGAGGGGGCCGGTATCGGGCAGCAGGATCTCGCGGAGCCGGAACTCGCGCCGCTCGCTGTCGACCAGTTCGATTTCTGCGCCGGCCAGTTCGTTGTCGGCCGGGATCAGCCACAGCGATGGGACCATGGTGCCGCAGGCGACGTGGGCAACGTCCTTTCCGTCGGCAAGCAGGGCATAGCTCCCGCCGGATCGTTTGTCATAGCCAACCCCAAGCCCAGTGGAGGCATTGCCTTGCGGGTCCAGGTCGATCAGCAGCACCCGGAGCGACTGCTGCGCCAGCGCGGTCGCCAGGTTGATCGCGGTCGTGGTCTTGCCGACGCCGCCCTTCTGATTGGCGATGGCGACGATGTGCGGGCGCGCGGTCGGTCCGGCGCCGGGCTTACCGGCCGGGCGTTCGGTCGGGCTTTCTGGCACGCGTGATGTCACTCAACTTGATAACGATGCCGTCCGAATCGGTCCGGCTTGGCCGTCGGAAGACTGTCATGTGCCATTCCGCCAGGGCGGTGGTCAATTCGACCTCGACGCGGCGCCCTTTGAGGAACAGGCAGGTGCCGTCCGGGGCCAGGAACCGACTGGCCCAATCCAGCAACTGCGGAAGCGGGGCCAGTGCCCGTGCGGTCACGAACCTCACCGGGGCCAGTTCCACCTGTTCGATGCGGTGGGCCAGCACGGTCGCGTCGGCACCCGTCGCCCGAGCCGCCTCGCGCAGAAAGCTGGCCTTGCGTACATCCGACTCGATCAGGGTTGCCGGATTTCCAGTGGCGACCGCCAGCACCAACCCCGGAAAGCCGCCGCCGGAGCCAAGGTCGACGAAGGCGGCGCCAGCAGTGAGATCCGGCATAAGCTGCAGGCTGTCGGCGATGTGACGCGTCCACAGCTGATCGAGATCGCCGGCGGCGACCAGGTTGATCCTGGAGTTCCAGCGCGCCAGCAGCGTCGCGAACACCGTCAGCCGTTCGAATGTTTCACGTGAAACATGATCCAGCAAATGGTCAGGCGGATGTTTCACGTGGAACGTCACGCTGCCCTGACATAGGCCATCAGCGCGGTGAGCGCGGCTGGCGTGATCCCCGGGACTCGCTGGGCCGCACTGAAGTTGGCGGGCTGCGCATCTTGCAGGCGCTCGCGCATCTCGGTGCTGAGGCCGCCGATGGCGCCGTAGTCGAGCGAGACCGGCAGCGTCATCGCTGTGTCCGCGGCGAGTTGGCGGATCTCGCTGGCCTGGCGGCCAAGGTAGCCGCGATAGCGTGCCTCGGTCTGCAGGTGCAACGCTGCGCGTGCCGGCAGCGCGGCCGTCCACGGCGCCAGAGCGGCAATCGCGGCGGAGTCGGCGTCCGCCGCCAGCAGGTCGAGCACGCTGCGCCGACGCCCGTCGGACCCGACCGCAACACCCACGGCCTGTAGCTGGGATGCCCCAAAGCTCTCCTCCCGGGCGCGCTGCATCGCTGTCTCGATCGTGGCTTGATCGGCTGCAAACAAGGCCGCCCTTCTGGCACTGACACAGCCCCAGCCGATCCCGGCTCCGGTCAGTCGCAGGTCGGCATTGTCGGCGCGCAGCGTCAGCCGATATTCGGCGCGCGAGGTGAACATGCGGTAGGGCTCGGTCACCCCCTGCGTGGTGAGATCGTCGACCATGACGCCGAGATAGCCCATGCCGCGATCGACCTGCACCAGACCGCCACCGCCGGCACGCCGCGCCGCGTTGATCCCGGCCAGCACCCCCTGTGCCGCCGCCTCCTCGTAGCCGGTGGTGCCGTTGATCTGCCCCGCCAGGAACAGCCGTGGCATTCGCTTTAGCTCCAGCGTCGGCCACAGCGCGCGCGGGTCGACATGGTCGTACTCCACTGCATAGCCCGGCCGGATGATCCGCGCCGTAGCCAGGCCGGGCATGGTGGCGACCAGCCGCGCCTGCACGTCCGCCGGCAGGCTGGTCGAGATCCCGTTCGGGTAGACCAGGTCGCCGCCCGGATTGCCGGGCAGCGCCTCCGGCTCGAGGAACACCTGATGGCGGTCGCGATCGGCGAACCGGACCACCTTGTCCTCGATCGACGGGCAGTAGCGCGGACCGCGGCCGGAGATGCCGCCGCCGTAGAGCGCCGACAGATGCAGGGTCTCGCGAATCAGACGGTGGGTCTCCGGCGTGGTCGTGCTGATTCGGCAGGATAGCTGCGGCATGTCGATCCGCTCGGTCAGGCGGCTGAACGGCTGCGGCACCACGTCCCCGGCATCCTCGGGCAGCACCTCCCAATCGATGCTGTCCCGCGCCAGGCGCGGCGGCGTCCCGGTCTTCAGCCGCCCGAGCGGCAGGCCCATCGCAGCCAGGCGCTCGCCTAGCACCGCCGCAGGCGCCTCGCCGACGCGGCCGGCCGGGGTGCTCTCGTGCCCGATATGGATCATCCCGCGCAGGAACGTCCCGGCGGTCAGCACCACGGCACCGGCGCGAAGGCGGCGCCCGTCCGCGCACAGGACGCCGCAGGCGGCGCCGTCGGCGTCGACCAGCAGGTCGTCCACCGCCGCCTCGACAAGACGCAAGCCCGCCGTTTCCGCCAGCAAAGCCCGGATCGCCGAGCGGTAGAGCGAGCGGTCGGCCTGCGCCCGCGGGCCCTGCACGGCCGGTCCCTTCGATCGGTTCAGCAGCTTGAAGTGGATGCCGGCGCGGTCGGCAGCGCGTCCCATCAAGCCGTCCAGCGCGTCGATCTCGCGCACCAGATGGCCCTTGCCGATGCCGCCGACCGCCGGGTTGCAGGACATCGCGCCGATCGTGTCCAACCGGTGCGTCAGCAGCAGCGTGCGCGCGCCGCACCGCGCCGCCGCCGCGGCCGCCTCGCAGCCCGCATGGCCGCCGCCCACCACGATCACGTCCAGCCCGTCGTCCATGAAGCCCACCGTCCCGTCATCCCCGCCGGCTGCGCTACTTGCCGATGCAGAACTCGCCGAACACGCTGTCTAGCAGATCCTCGACTTCCACGGCGCCGGTGAGCCGACCCAGCGCCCGCATCGCCAGCCGCAGCGCCTCGCCGCGCAGCTCCACGAGCTCCAGCCGCCGTGCCACCTCCAGCTGCGCCGCCGCCTCCGCCACGCCCGCCCGGTGCCGCCCCCGCGTTAAGGGCGGCCCGGCCGCGCCGGCGACGAGCCTCCCGACCGTATCGCCGAGCATCCGCTCCAGTGCGGGGAAGCCTTCGCCGGTGCGGGCGCTGACGCCGAGCCAACCCGGCGGCGGGGCGGTCCGGTCGACCTTGTTCCAGACCAGCAGCCCACCGGTCGGCGGCGTCTCCGGTACCGTCCCGGCCGCCAGGTGCAGCACCAGATCCGCCTGCGTCGCATGACGGCGCGTCCGCGCCACGCCCTCCGCCTCCAGCGGATCGGTCGTCTCGCGCAGCCCCGCGGTATCCACCAGGGTCACCGGCACCCCGCCCAGTACCAACCGGACCTCGATCGCGTCGCGGGTGGTGCCGGCCCATTCCGATACCATCGCCACATCGCGCCCGGCGAGCCGGTTGACGAGGCTCGACTTGCCCACGTTGGGCGGCCCCACCACCGCGACGAACAGCCCGGACCGTACCCGCTCCGCGCGTCCGCCGTCATCGAGGTGCCGCGTCATCTCCGACACCAACGCGGCGATGCCGCGGGCGAGCTCGGCCTCGACCTCCGGCGGCAGGTCCTCGTCCGGGAAGTCGATCAGCGCCTCCTGGTGTGCCAGCAGCCGACGCAGCCGATCCCGCCATCCGTCATAGAGCCGGCTGAGCGCCCCGTCCGCCTGTCGCAGCGCCTGCCGACGCTGCGCCTGCGTTTCCGCCTCGACCAGGTCTGCGATCGCCTCGGCTTCGAGCAGGTCCAGCTTGCCGTGCGCGAAGGCGCGCCGCGTGAACTCGCCCGGTTCCGCGGGCCGCCCGCCCAGCTGCACCAGCGCGTCGCAGACCGCCTCGATGACCGCCGCTCCGGCGTGGAGGTGCAGCTCGGCGTTGTCCTCGCCGGTGTGGCTCGCCGGCCCCGGGAACCACAGGACCAGCGCCCGGTCCAGCAGCTCGCCGGTCCGGGCGGCGCGCAGCCGCCGCAGCGACGCCCGCCGCGGGGGGGGCCGCCCGCCCGCCAGCGCGTCCAGCATCGGCCCGGCCAGCGGGCCGCTGATGCGGATCACGGCAACCGCCGCCCGCCCCGATCCGGTCGCACGCGCGAAGATCGTCGCGGATCCGTCGCTCACCGCCACGCGTGGCGGTCCCTGCTTGACAGTCCGCCGGCGCTGCCGTGCCATGCACTTGGTCCGGCCAAGGCGCCGGCTCCGGAGGCGGCCACGTTTGCCACAACTGTCATTGCATTTCCCGCTCGGCGCGCTGACCTTGACGCAGGAGGCGGATGCCATCGTCGCCCTCGACTGGGGCTGGGCATCCGAGCAGCAGCCGACTCCTTTGCTCGATCGGGCACGCGACCAGCTCGACGCGTATTTCGATGGGGCCCTGACCCGCTTCACGCTGCCGTTGGCTCCGGCCGGCGGCACCCCTTACCGCCGCCGCGTCTGGGCCGCGCTGGCCGAGATCCCGTTCGGCCAGACCCGCACCTACGCCGAGCTCGCTCGCACCGCCGGCGGCTCCGCCCGCGCGGTCGGGCAGGCCAACCGCCATAACCCGCTGCCGATCCTGGTTCCATGTCATCGTGTGGTGGCGCACTCCCATCTCGGCGGCTTTTCCATGCAAGGCGGCCTCGACAGCAAGCGGTTCCTGCTCGGCCTCGAGGGCACGGCGTCGGTTCTGCCGTTCGGCCAGGCGGCATGACCCGGGCGGTCCGCGTCCACGCCTATGGCGGGCCTGAGGCCCTGATCTGGGAAGAGCTGCCGCGGCCGTCGCCCGGGCAGCACGAGGTGCTGATCCGCCAGGAGGCGGTCGGCCTCAACTTCATCGACGTCTACTACCGCACCGGCCTCTACAAGCTGCCGACGCTGCCGTCGGTGATCGGCATGGAGGCGGCCGGAACCATCGAGGCGGTGGGCTCGGCGGTGACCCTGTGGCAGCCGGGCGACCGCGTCGCCTACCCGACCCAGCTCGGCGCCTATACGGGATATCGCACCATCGCCGCCGACTTGGTGGTGCGGCTGCCCGACGCCATCGACGCCCGCACCGCCGCCGCGGTCATGCTGCGCGGCCTGACCGTGCAGGCGTTGCTGCGCCAGGTGCACCGGCTGGAGACGGGCCAGACCATCCTGGTGCACGCCGCCGCCGGCGGCGTCGGGCTGCTGCTCTGCCAGTGGGCGGCGCATCTGGGTGCCGTCGTGATCGGTGTGGTGTCGACCGAGCGCAAGGCCGAACTGGTCCGGGCGCACGGCGCCGCCCACGTGATCGTGGGGCTCGACGATTTGCCCGCACGGGTCAAGCGGATCACTGGCGGCGCGCTGCTGCCGGTGGTGTATGACAGCGTCGGCCGCGACAGCTTCACCGCCAGCCTGGACTGCCTGGCGCCCCGCGGGCTCATGGTCAGCTACGGCAACGCGTCCGGCGAGGTGACCGGCGTGGCGCTGAGCCAGTTGGCGCAGCGCGGCAGCCTCTACGTGACGCGGCCGAAGCTGATGACCTTCATCGCCCGGCGGGCGAGCCTGGAGCAGGCGGCGGCCGAGCTGTTCGAGGTCCTGACCAGCGGCGCGGTCCGGGTCGAGATCGGCCAGAGTTTCCCGTTGAGCCAGGTCGCCGATGCGCATCGCGCCCTCGAGGCCCGCGCCACGACAGGCAGCACCGTGCTGATCCCGGACTAGGCGGGACGCCGGTCAGGGCTCGGAACCCGTCTGGCGGCCTGAGGCGGATGCCCCCCTTGACCTAGTCGCCAGCGCCACGTTCATCGCCTCGAACGCGGGCACCAGCTCCTGCGGATCGAACACCCAGAGCAGCGCGCCGCTGAAGTGCTCGCCCTGGGTGAACAGCGTGCCGTGCGCCGTCGGCCGCAGCAGGAAATAGTGCTCGCCGATGAACAGGCCGGGCACGCCCCACAGGTGCCCGCGCCAGCGTAGTTCCCGGTCCGTGTCGACAACCAGGAGCCTCGGCCAGATGACCGTGCGGTCGGACCCGTAGCCCTCGATGGCCTCGATCAGCTGGCCCTTCGCCAGCCGACCTCTCAACCCAGCGATCATCGGGTTCCACGCGGGATAGTCGTCCGGATCGGTCAGCACCGCCCAAATCGCCTCCGGTGGCGCCCCGATCTCGATCGTGGTCAGGATACCCGAGCGGGGCGCCATCACCAGCACGGCCGCGCAGGCAAGTGCCAGAGCGGCGCAGGCGGGCCAGCCCGCTCGCTGCAAGAGGCTGCGGATGCCGACCATCGCGCGGAACCGTATCGGCCGGGGACCCGCCCTTGCCGGCGATCGGTTAGGTATTCATCGCGTCGAAGAAATCCTGGTTGGTCTTGCTGTATTTCAGCTTGTCGAGCAGGAAGTCCATCGCATCCATGGTGCCCATCGGCTGCAGGATGCGCCGCAGCACCCACATCTTCGACAGCGCGCCCTTCTCGACCAGCAGCTCCTCCTTGCGGGTGCCGCTCTTGGTCACGTCGATCGCCGGGAAGGTGCGCTTGTCGGACAGCTTGCGGTCGAGGATCAGCTCCGAGTTGCCGGTGCCCTTGAACTCCTCGAAGATCACCTCGTCCATGCGCGAGCCGGTGTCGATCAGCGCGGTGGCGATGATGGTGAGCGAGCCGCCCTCCTCGATGTTGCGTGCGGCGCCGAAGAACCGCTTCGGCCGCTGCAGCGCGTTGGCGTCGACGCCGCCGGTCAGCACCTTGCCGGACGACGGCACCACGGTGTTGTAGGCGCGCGCCAGCCGGGTGATGGAGTCCAGCAGGATCACCACGTCGCGCTTGTGCTCGACCAGCCGCTTGGCCTTCTCCAGCACCATCTCGGTCACCTGCACGTGCCGGGTCGCCGGCTCGTCGAAGGTGGACGACACCACCTCGCCCTTCACCGTGCGCGCCATGTCGGTGACCTCTTCCGGCCGCTCGTCGATCAGCAGCACGATCAGGAACACCTCGGGATGGTTCTGCGAGATGGCGGTGGCGATGCTCTGCAGCATCACCGTCTTGCCGGTGCGGGGGGGTGCCACGATCAGCGCCCGCTGCCCCATGCCGATCGGCGACACCAAGTCGATCACGCGCGGCGTGAAGTCCCGGGTCTGCCCCTTGGCGGTGACCGGCGCGCTCTCGTTCTCCATCTTGAGGCGCCGGTCCGGGTAGAGCGGCGTCAGGTTGTCGAAGTTGATGCGGTGCTTCACCGCCTCGGGCGGCTCGAAGTTGATGGTGTTGAGCTTCAGCAGGGCGAAGTAGCGCTCGCCGTCGCGCGGCGCCCGGATCTGCCCCTCGACGGTGTCGCCGGTGCGCAGGCCGTAGCGGCGCACCTGGCTCGGCGACACGTAGATGTCGTCCGGGCCGGGCAGGAAGTTGGCCTCCGGCGAGCGGAGATAGCCGAACCCGTCGGACAGGATCTCCAGCGTTCCCTCGCCGTGGATCGCTTGGTCGTTCTCGGCCAGGTTCTTCAGGATGGCGAACATCATGTCCTGCTTGCGCAGCGACGAGGCGTTCTCAATCTGCAGCGACTCCGCATAGGAGAGCAGGTCGGACGGTGTCTTTTTCTTGAGTTCGGCGAGATGCATGGGACGTCCCGAGCGATCGGTCGTGCAGAGGGACCGGAACAACACGGCGGCACGAAGCCGCCGCAGAGCGCGTCAACGAGAACGGGATGGACCCGAGCCTGTTCGACCGACATCGTTCCGAGTGGAGGGATCCCGGAGTGGCAGGTCTGCCGCGGGACGAGGACAAGATAATTGCCCCCCGAAGCCCCGTCAAGACGAGGCCCGTGCCCACATGCCCGGAGGCCAGGGGCCGCCGTGGGACGCCTCGCCTCCGCATCCTCGCCCGACTGTGGCGTCAGCTCCTGCCGAGCCAGCCCTTGCGCCAGAACCAGATCATCGGCAGCACCACCGTCGCCGCCATCAGAGTGAGCGCGTACCAGTAGCCGAAGCTCCAGCTCAGCTCCGGGATGTCCTTGAAGTTCATCCCGTAGATGCTGGCGATCAGGGTCGGCGGGATGCCGACGATGCTGACCACGGTCAGGATCTTGATGCCGTTGTTCTGCTCGATGTTGATGAAGCCAAGCGTCGCATCCAGCAGGAACTGCACCTTGTCGTTGAGCCGGCCGTCATAGTCGTTGAGCGAGGCGATGTCCCGGCTCAGCAGGTCGAGCCTCGTCCTGAACCGCTCCTCGCACAGGCGCTCGCCGTTCTCGCTCACGTAGAGGGCGATCCGCTGCATCCCCAGCAGGCTGTCGCGCATGCCCGACACCAGGTCGGTCTCCCGCCCCACCTCCTGCAACAGCCCGCGCATCATGCGGTCGACGTTGCGCCCACCCGGCTGCGGCGTCCGGAAGACCTGCTTGGACAGCTGGTCGAGCTGCCGCCCGGACATCTCCAGCAGGTCGGCCAGCCGATCGACGATCGCCTCCAGCAGCAGCAGCATGCTGTCCTCCGCGTCGTGCGGCGTCGCCTGCCGCGCCAGCCGCTTGCCCACCAGGTCGAACACCGGATAGTCGCTGTAGCGGATGGTGATCAGGCGGTCGCGGCTCAGCACGAAGCCCACCGGCGCGCTGAACACCAGCGCATCGGTGCGCCGCACCAGCGGCGTCGACAGATAGAGGGTCTGGTCCTCGACATAGACTCGGCTCGAGCTCTCGATCTCCTCCACGTCCTGTCGGGTCGGGATCCGCAGCCCGGTCAGCGTCCCGGCGAGCGCCCGCTCCTCCTCGGTCGGATCGAGCAGGTCGAGCCAGGCCGACCCCTCGCTGTCCGTCGCAGACGACACGGCGACCGGCGCCCGGCCGGGCGGATGGGCGATGAACATGCGGTCTCCTCCGGCGGATGGCCTGATTGGCAAGGCCGCCCTCGCCCTGTCAACGACCGCGACACCGCCCGGTCCGGCCTCGCGCCTTCCCCGTGACCTGCGCGTGCGGCTGCGCTAGAACCCGTCCCTTCCGGAGGCCCCGCCGTGACCCTGTCTCAAACCTTGGCCCAAACTCTGCCGCCGGCATCCCGTGCGGCCGCTCCCGTCTCGAGCCAGCTCGCCGACCGCGCGGCCGCCGACCGCGCCGCGATCCTGCGCCCCAACACGCTGCGATCTGGGCCGGACGAGCGCGGCCGCTTCGGCATGTTCGGCGGCCGCTTCGTCGCCGAGACGCTGATGCCGCTGGTCCTGGAGCTGGACGCCGCCTACGAGGCCGCCCGGCACGATCCCGCATTCCGTGCCGAGCTCGACTTCTACCTGAAGGACTATGTCGGCCGGCCCAGCCCGCTCTGGTTCGCGCGCCGCCTCACCGCCGAGCTCGGCGGCGCCCGCATCTACCTGAAGCGCGAGGAGCTGAACCACACCGGCTCGCACAAGCTGAACAACGTCATGGGCCAGATCCTGCTGGCGCGGCGCATGGGCCGCACCCGGATCGTCGCCGAGACCGGCGCCGGCAGCCACGGCGTCGCCACCGCCACCGTCTGCGCGCTGTTCGGCCTCCGTTGCGTGATCTATATGGGCGCCGTCGACGTCGAGCGGCAGAAGTCGAACGTCTTCCGCATGCGTCTGCTCGGCGCCGAGGTGCATCCCGTGACGACCGGCGCCGCCACGCTGAAGGACGCGATGAACGAGGCCATGCGCGACTGGGTCACCAACGTCGCGGACACCTACTTCCTGGTCGGCACCGTCGCCGGCCCGCACCCCTATCCGGCCATGGTGCGCGACTTCCAGTGCGTCATCGGCGACGAGGCGCGCGTGCAGGTGCAGGAGGCGGAGGGCCGGCTGCCGGACGTGGTGATCGCCTCGGTCGGGGGCGGCTCCAACGCCATGGGCATCTTCCACCCCTTCCTCGACGATGCGGATGTCGCCCTGATCGGCGTCGAGGCGGCCGGGCGAGGCCTCGACAGTGGGCAGCAGGCCGCCAGCATCAGCCGCGGCCGCCCCGGCGTGCTGCACGGCAACCGCACCTACCTGCTTCAGGACCGCGAAGGCCAGATCAGCGAGACGCACTCGATCAGCGCCGGCCTCGACTATCCGGGCATCGGGCCCGAGCACAGCTGGCTGCACGAGATCGGCCGCGCGCAGTATGTCGGCATCACCGACGACGAGGCGCTGGCGGCATTCCAGCTCTGCACCCGCACCGAGGGCATCATTCCCGCCCTCGAATGCGCGCACGCGCTGGCCCACGTCGCCAAGATCGCACCGGCGATGCTGGACGACCGGATCATCCTGATGAATCTCTCCGGCCGCGGCGACAAGGACATCTTCACCGTGGCCGAGCATCTCGGGGTGAAGATGTGAGCCGCATCGCCGCCCGCTTTGCAGCTCTGCGGGCGGCTGGCCGCGGCGCTCTGATCCCGTTCCTGGAGGCCGGCGATCCCGACCTCGCCACCGCCGCGGCGATCCTGGCCGGCATGCCCGCGGCCGGTGCCGACCTGATCGAGATCGGCCTGCCGTTCAGCGACCCGATGGCTGATGGCCCGATCATCCAGGCCGCCGCCCGCCGGGCCTTGCGCGGCGGCGCCACGATCGGCCGTACGCTGGAGATGGTGCGGCACTTCCGCAGCGCCGACGACAACACGCCGGTCGTCCTGATGGGCTACCTGAACCCGATCGACAGCTACGGCCCGGAGCGCTTCTGCGCCGACGCCGCAACGTCCGGCGTCGACGGCCTGATCGTGGTCGACCTGCCGCCGGAAGAGGCTGACCTGCTGGAGCCCCATGCCACCGCGCACGGGATCGACATCGTCCGGCTGGTGGCACCCACCACCAGCCCCGATCGCCTGCCGCTGGTGCTCTCGGGAAGCTCCGGCTTCATCTACTACGTCAGCATCGCCGGCGTGACCGGCACCCGCACCGCCTCCGAGGCCGACCTGGCGCTGGCGCTGCCGCGGCTGCGCGCCGTCACCGACCTGCCGGTGGCGATTGGCTTCGGCATCCGCACGCCGTCGCAGGCCGCGGCCGCGGTGCAGGTCGCCGATGCCGCAGTGGTGGCGTCCGCCCTGATCGAGACCCTGTCCAGCAGCCTGGACGAGTATGGCAGGGCCGGGCCGGATACGGTGCGGCTGGTGCTCGACCAAGTCAGAATTATTGCGGATGGCGTTAGAAAAGCAAGGCCAGGGGCTCTGCCCCTGGACCCCGCTAAAGGCGAGCCTTTGGAAACCTTAACTTAAGGAATCGGGTTCCAAGGGCCGCCGGCCCTTGGCGGGTCCAGGGCAGAGCCCTGGCCTTAAACTTATTGTAGGTAGTTTCATGAGCTGGCTCACGTCTTACGTCCGCCCCAAGATCCGCAACCTGCTCGGCAAGCGCGACGTACCCGACAACCTCTGGACCCAGTGCGAGTCGTGCAGCCAGATGATCTTCAGCAACGACCTGCGGAAGTCGCTGAACGTCTGCCCGCATTGCGGCCACCACATGCGCGCCCTGGTGCAGGACCGGCTGGCCTGGACCTTCGACGACGGCGCCCACACCCGCATCGAGCTGCCGCGGGCGCCCAGCGACCCGCTCGGCTTTCGCGACCAGAAGAAATACACCGACCGCCTCAAGGAAAACCGCGCCCGCACCCACCTCGACGAGGCGCTGGTGGTGGCGCACGGCGCCATCGGCGGCGTCCGGGCGGTCGTCGCGGTGATGGCGTATGAGTTCATGGCCGGCACCATGGGGGCGGCGCTGGGCGAGGGGATCGTCGCCGCCGCGCGGCTCGCCGTGCTGCAGCAGGCGCCATTGGTGGTGTTTACCGCCTCCGGCGGCGCCCGCATGCAGGAGGGCATGATCAGCCTGATGCAGATGCCGCGCACCACGATCGCGGTGCAGATGGTGAAGGATGCCGGCCTGCCCTACGTCGTGGTGCTGACCAACCCGACCACCGGCGGCGTCACCGCCAGCTTCGCCATGCTGGGCGACATCCAGATCGCCGAGCCGAACGCGCTGATCGGCTTCGCCGGCCCGCGGGTGATCGAGCAGACGGTGCGCGAGATCCTGCCGGACGGCTTCCAGCGCTCGGAGTACCTGCTGGCGCACGGCATGCTCGACATGGTCGTCGCCCGCGGCGCCCTGCGCGAGACGCTGGGCCGGCTGCTGCGGCTGCTGTCGCCCCGGGATCGGGCTGGCGATCAGGCCGGCGACCAGGCCGCGATCGCGGCCTGACCCGGGCATGACCGCACCCGGCCCGTCGCCGGAGTTCACCGGCCGTCCCGGCCTGGTGCTGGAGCGCCTGCAGCGTCTCTACCCGGTGCTGATCGACCTCAGCCTCGGCCGGCTTGAGACCCTGCTGGCCCGGCTGGACAATCCCGAGCGGCGGCTGCCGCCGGTGATCCACGTCGCCGGCACCAACGGCAAGGGCAGCACCTGCGCCCACCTCCGCGCCATCGCCGAGGCCGCCGGACTGGTCGTGCACGCGACCACCAGCCCGCACCTGGTCGACGTCACCGAGCGCTTCCGTGTCTCCGGCCGCCTGGTCGCCGAGGACGTGCTGATCGAGACCCTGGAGCGCATCGAGCGCGTCAACGACGGCGCCCCGATCACCGTGTTCGAGGTGCTGACCGCCTGCGCCTTCCTGCTGTTCGCCGAGCACCCGGCCGATCTCGCCATCGTCGAGGTCGGCCTCGGCGGCCGTCACGACGCCACCAACCTGCTGCCGTCGCCGCTGGCCTGCGCCATCGCCTCGCTGTCGATGGACCACGAGGCGTTTCTGGGCGACACGCTGGAGGCGATCGCGGCGGAGAAGGCTGGGATCGCCAAGCCTGGCCGGCCGCTGGTCATCGGTCGCCAGCCGGAGGCGGCGCTCGCGGTCGTCGCCGCAGAAGCCGCGCGGCAGGGCGCGCCGCTCTGGCTCCGCGACCGCGACTGGCAGATCGAATCCGATGGCACTTGGCTGCGCTACGCCGACCGGCACGGCAGCCTGGAGCTGCCGTTGCCCGGCCTGCCGGGGCCGCACCAGGTCGACAATGCCGGCCTGGCCGTCGCCGCCCTGCGAGCAGGCGGGCTTGTCCTGCCCGACGCCGCCTTCGCCGGCATCGCGCGGACCCGCTGGCCGGCCCGCCTGCAGCGGCTGGACGGCCGGCTGGCACGGGTGCTGCCGGCTGGATGGGAGCTGTGGCTCGACGGCGGCCACAACCCGGGTGCCGGCGAGGCCCTGGCCCGGACCCTGGCCGATTGGGCCGACCGCCCGCTGCACCTGCTGGTGGGCATGAAGCAGGGCAAGCACCCGGCCGGCTTCCTGGCGCCGCTGCTGCCGCTGGCGACCACGCTCTGGGCGGTCTCGGAGCCGGGCCAGCATCTGGCGCTGCCGGTGGAGGCGGTCGTCGCCGCGTCCGGCGGCCGCGCGCGGCCGGGGCCGCGGGTGGCGGACGCGCTGGCGGCGTTGGCCTTGGGCCCGCCCGGACGGGTGCTGATCTGCGGCAGCCTCTATCTGGCTGGCGAGGTGCTGAAGGCCGACGGGTGGACTCCGGAGTAGGGAAGGCCAGGGGCGCTGCCCCTGGACCCCGCTGGGGCCGTCACGCGGAGCGCGCTTGCGCACGACGGCCCCAGGCCCCGATTCGTTAAGTCAGCTCCACAATCGATTCGGTCGGCCGCGGTGGCAGATCAGATAGCGCAGGCCCACCGCGGCTGCGGCGAGGCCCGCGGCGGCGCCGACGGCGAGCCCCCAGCGCGGACCGCATCGGTCGGCGATGAAGCCTACCAGCGGCGCGCCCAGCGGCGTGCTACCGAGCGCCACCGCGAGCGTGATGGCGATCACTCGCCCGCGCAGGGCAGGCACGGTCGAGAGCTGCACCAGGCTGAGCGACGAGGTGGTGCAGGTCTGCGCGCACACGCCCACCAGCACCAGGACCAGGCCGAACGACCACAGGCCGGGCATCAGCGCCGCCAGGGCCAGGGCGCCGCCGAACCCCGCGGCGCTCGCCGCCAGCAGCGCCATGGTCGGTCGCGTCCGTCCTGCCGCCAGCAGCGCCCCGATGACCGAGCCGACCGCCATCATCGACGCCAGCAGCCCGAACCGCCCAGCCCCGGCATGGAACACCTTGACCGACATGGTCGAGATGAAGATCGGGAAGTTGAGGCCGAAGGTGCCAATCAGGAACAGCATGAGCAGCACCGCCCGCAGATCCGGCCGGGACCGCACGGCGCGGAAGCCCTGGGTGAGGCCGCCGCGCGTGGGTGCGGTCCTGTCCTGCCGGTGCAGCGCGCCCACGCGGAGCAGGCACAGCGAGGCGATCACCGCCCCGTACGAGGCGGCGTTGAGCAGGAACACCGAGCCGCACCCCACCGCGGCGATCAGCAGGCCCGCCAGCGCCGGCCCGATGGTGCGGGCCGCGTTGAACAAGGTCGAGTTCAGCCCCACCGCGTTCGACAGGTCGGCCTCGCCGACCAGCTCCGACACGAAGCTCTGGCGGGCCGGGGCATCGAACGCGGCGGCGCAGCCGAACAGGAAGGCGAACGCGTCCACCTGCCAGAGCCGCACCATCCCGCCGACCGTCAGCAGGCCCAGCACCAGGGCGAGCGAGGCCATCGTCACCTGCGTCGCAATCAGCAGCCGTCGGCGGTCGAAATGGTCGGCGGCGAAGCCGGTGACCGGAAGCAGCAGCAGCTGCGGGCCGAACTGGCAGGCCATGACGACGCCCACGGCGGTGCCGCTCCGATGCGTGAGCCCGGTCAGCACCAGCCAGTCCTGCGCGGTGCGCTGCATCCAGGTGCCGGTGTTGGAGACGATCGCGCCGGCGGCCCAGACGCGATAGTTGTAGCCGGCCAGGGACCGGAAGGTGCTGCTCATCGACGGCGCGTGGCTCTCGGGTTCGGGATCGGTTCCAGCTCAACCGGCTGTCGGCCCCCCGCGTTGCCTCGACCCCACGACAGGAGCGCGTCATGGACCAAGTCCGGATGGTTCGCACCGCGACGCTCGACATCGCCGTCGTCGAGCGTGGCCCGGATGGACCGGCCCTGGTGCTGCTGCACGGCTACCCGGACGACCCGCGCTGCTACGACCGCGTCGTGGCCGAGCTGGCGCCGGACGGCTTCCGCATCCTGCTGCCCCACCTGCGCGGCTATGGGCCGACCCGGTTCCTGGACCCGTCGACGCCGCGCTCGGGCCAGCAGGCGGCCCTGGGTGCGGATCTCCGCGACCTGCTGGACGCGCTCGACCTCGACCGCGTGATCCTCGGCGGCATGGATTGGGGCGGTCGCGCCGCCTGCATCGTGAGCGCGCTCTGGCCGGGGCGCGTCCGCGGCCTAGTCACATGCAACGGCTACAACATCCAGGACCTGTCGACGGCAGCACGGCCGGCCGACCCCGCGCAGGCGGTGCGCAACTGGTATCAGTGGTACTTCAATACCGCCCGCGGCCATCGGGCACTCCACGAGGATCCCGCCGGCATCGCGCGCCAGTGCTGGCGCCTCTGGTCGCCGTCGATGACGATCGAGGAGGCTGATTTCGGCGCCACCGCCGCGTCCTGGCGCAATCCGGACCATGCCGACGTGGTGGCGCACTCCTATCGCCATCGCCACGGCGAGGCCGCCGGCGATCCCGCCCTGGAGGAGATCGAGCGCGCGCTGCTGGCGCAGCCGCGGATCGCCGTGCCGACGATCGTGCTCGACCCGGCCGAGGACGGCGTGCATCCGCTGCCTGGAGGTGATCCTGGGGACGACCCTTGGGCGGCGCGGTTCGGCACCGCCTACGAGCGCCGCATCGTCGACCGCGCCGGCCACTTCCTGCCCCGCGAGCGTCCCGACGCCTTCGCCGCCGCGATCCGGGACGTGCGCCGGCGCACGTCGTCCTGATAGGCGGCGGCGGCACACGGACCGCTTGCGTTTCGGCCGGCCGGGGTCTCTGCTGGCGTCCGGTCAGTCGCAGGGCCAAGGCGATGCGCAAGGTGATCTTCGACACCGATCCGGGCGTGGACGACGCCATGGCGCTGTGTTTCCTGACCCGGCGGCCCGAGCTCGAGCTGGTCGGCGTCACCACCGTGCACGGCAACGCCGACATCGGGACCGTCACCCGCAACGCGCTCTACCTGAAGGACCGGTTCGGCTTCGCCGCCCCGGTGGCCCAGGGATCGGGCGTCACCTTCCTGAACCGTCCGGGCCAGCCGGCCCCGCACGTGCACGGCGACAACGGCCTTGGCGACATCGCGCTGGCGGACGCCGTGCGGGCGGTCCCCGACGGCCGCCGTGCCCACCGCATGATGATAGACCTGATCCGCGCCCATCCGCACGAGATCACGCTGATCGCGGTGGGGCCGCTGACCAACCTGGCGCGGCTGCTCGACAAGGACCCCGAGGCGGCCGGCCTTGTGGCCGGCGTCGTGGTGATGGGCGGCGCGTTCGGCGCGCACGGCCATACCGGCAACGTGACGCCGGTGGCCGAGGCCAACGTCGCCAACGACCCGGAGGCCGCCGAAGCGGTGTTCACCGCACCCTGGCCGGTCACCATCGTCGGCCTCGACGTCACTCAGCGCGCGGTGATGGATGGCGCCTATCTCGACCGGCTGCGCGACGACGGCGGCGCCGACGGGCGGTTCCTGCACGAGGTGTCGCGCAGCTACCGCGCCTTCCACGCGCGCAGCCGGCGGCTCGACGGCATCTTCGCCCATGACAGCCTGGCGGTGGCCTACGCGGTGAGGCCGGACCTGTTCACGCTGCGCCGCGGGCCGGTGCGCGTGGTGTGCGGCGGGCTCGCCTCCGGGCAGACGATCCAGCGGCCGGAGGGTGCCGCCTTTCCGCCCGGCGCTTGGGACGCGCACCCGGTGCAGTCGGTGGCGGTCGACGTCGACGTGGACGGCGTGCTGGACCTGTTCGCCGGCACCTTCGTGGGTCCAGATCAGCCGTGGCCGCCGCCGGTCAGCAGGTAGCAGGCGCAGCCGGCGCTGCGCGAGGCGTCCGGATCCGGCTCCAGCAGCTCGTCCACGGCATGGCGGCGGATGCGCAGCACCACGAAGTCGGCCGGGCCGTCGAGGATGACGTCGTAATCCTCCGCCAGCACCGACAGCCAGTAGGCCACGCCCGGACGCTCGGACAGGATGATCGGGTCCTGGGCGCTCACCACCAGCCCGTTCCGCAGCGCACCGTTGGCCTCGGTGCGGTTGGTGACGTGGTAGAGATAGGAGTCGGCGCGATCGGTCGACCGCAGGTTGCGGTAGTCGACCGGCTGCATCGGCACCGCGCCCGGATCGAGGTGATATGCGGTCCTCGGTGCCGGCTCCGGCTTTCGCCGTTCCTTGCCTCCGGATGCCGGTGCCAGCTCGGGTCCGGGCACCGGCTCTGGCAGGGGTTCTGGCTCTGACTCTGGATTTGGCACCGGTTCCGGCGCCGCCGCGACCTCGACGGCCGGCTCCGCATCCTCCGACGCCGCCTCGTCGGAGGTCGCGAACAGGTCCTGCTCGGCCGGCTTCGCGGCTGGCCGCCGCCGTGCCGCAGCCTGCCGCCGCGGCGGCGCGGCGGGCTCGACGTCCGGCTCGGCGGCCCCGGGCAGCGGCAGCTCGTGCGTCAGCATGGCGTCCCGGCCGGCCGGGCGCCGGCCCCGCGCCGCGCGCGCCAGGTCGATCCGGCGGCGCAGCGCCGCATCGGCAGGAGGCTCGTCGGACATGGCGACGGTGAGCCTGGCATCGGCGGCGGTGCTGCGCCAGTAGTGCGCGATCGCCTCGCCGGGGTCGCGGGCGCTGCCGATGCGGCGGAGCACCCGGCCGGCCGCATCCTCGATGCGGAAGATCGGCAGCCTGGTCACCGGACTGAGCAGCCCGGCCGGCCGCGCCCTGATCCTGCCGCCGGCGGACGCGGCCGGTCCCATCGTGCTTGCTTCCCCCGTGTCCGGTTCCCCGCCATCCGGCTCGTTCATGCGAGGCCTCAGCGGCGTGGGCCGCCGGCGGCCTTGCCCGGCAGGGCGGCGGCCGGCGCCGGAGCGAGGTCCTCCTCCAGCACGATGACGTTGATCGAGAACGATACCTCGCCCTCGTCCTCGTCGCGGTGCACGGTGCCGATCACCTCGCGTCCGATCGCCAGCTCCGTGGTGGCGCCCTTGCGCGGCGGCGCCACCACGTTGACCTGATCGTTGCCCAGCAGCGTGCGCAGGTAGGCTTGGACGCGGTTGATGTCCGAGGCGTTCATGAAGCGACCTTTCAGTGAGCGCCGTGGGATAGGCCAAAACATCCCTGGATAAAAGCGCCCTATGGGCGGTGCCCCAGCTCGTCGGGCAGCCTTAGCCGAGCGCCGCGAGCACGCTCTCCGCCAGCGCCGCCTTGGAGAAATGCCGCTCGGCATGGGCTAGCTGCGCCGCCGATTGCCGCATCCAGCGCCGGTCGTCCTCCAGCAGCTCCGCCAGCGCCGCCGCCAGGGCCGGGGCGTCGTCCGCCACCGGTACCACCGCCTCGAGCCCGGGCATGCCTTCGGCGCCGATCCGGGTCGTGACCAGCGGCAGTCCCTGCTGCAGTGCCTCCACCACCTTGCCCTTGACGCCGGCGCCGGCCCGCAGCGGCACGATCGCCGCGCGCGCGGTCGCATACAGCGCCAGCAGCGCCTCGTCGCTCAGGCTGCCGGTAACGACGATCCCGTCGCCGGCCAGCGCCCGCACCGCCTCGGTCGGATGCGACCCGGCCAGCACCAGGCGGGCCTCCGGCAGCACGTGGCGGACCAGCGGCAGGATCGCGCCCGCCAGCCAGGTCGCCGCATCGACGTTGGGCGGATGCGCGAAGCCGGCCACGAACAGGATGGTCGCGCTGGCCGGCGGCGCCGTCCGCGCCCGGAACCGGTCGTAGCCGTACGGCACCACCGTCCGCGCGTCGACGCCGGGGATCAGATCCCGCACCAGCGCCGCCTCCTCCTCCGACAGATAGAGGACGACGTCGAACAGGCCCCACAGCCGCCGCTCCAGCCGCTCCATCGCCGCGGCCTCGGCGAGAGCGGCGCCGTCGCCGGCCAGCTCCGCCTGCCGCCGCATCCGCAGGTGGTGCACGTCGTGGCCGAAGAAGCTGAGCCGGGCCCGGGTATGTCGCAGCAGGTCGGAGACGAACTCGGCCGCTACCGTCGGCCGCATCGCCAGCACGTGGTCGAGCTCCGCGCCGGCGCCGGCCGTCAGCCAGTCGGCGAAGCCCATCGGCAGCCGATGATCGAGCACGGTCACGCCGATCGTCTCCAGCAGCGGCGTATAGTCGTTGTAGGCACGGTTCTGCGGCCAGAAGCTCACCACCCAGCCGGCCTCGCGCAGCACCGTCAGCAGGCCCAGCGTGCAGCGCGAGCCGGCGTCGCGGTCCGGCTCCGGCACGTAGTGGTCGATCACCAGGATCGTCGGCCGGCCGCGGCCGTGCTCGCGGGCGCGCATCGTCTCGGTGCCGGGGGCGAGGTGCTCGGTGGCCAGCAGGCGCGGCCAGCGCGCCACCATGACGTACCGGTTGACCTCCTGCCGAGCCTTGATCCCGGCCCCGACGTCGGTGCCGTGCGACAGTCCCTCGTGATGGATCACTACGCTGGCCGGCTGCAGCAGCACGCGCAGGCCGCGGGCGCGGATCCGGAAGGCGAGGTCGGTATCCTCGTAGTAGGCCGGCGCGAACGCAGGGTCGAAGCCTTGCAGCGCCTCGAACAGGTCGCGCCGCAGCAGGATCGAGGCGCCGGAGACGTAGTCGGTATCGCGCACGGTGTTGTACTGCGGCAATGCCGGATCGTCGCCGCGCCCGTAGTTCCAGCCGGTGCCGTCCTGCCAGATGATGCCGCCCGCCTCCTGCAGCCTGCCGTCCGGGAACAGCAGCTTGGAGCCGACCAGCCCGGCATCGGGCCGCGCCTGCGCCAGCCGGACCAGCGCGTCCAGGTAACCCGGCAGCGGCTCGGTGTCGTTGTTCAGGAACAGCAGGAACTCGCCGCGGGCCAGCCGGGCGGCAGCGTTGCAGTTGAGCAGGTAGCCGAGGTTGCGCTCGTTGCGCACCAGCCGTAGCCCGCGCACCGCGTCCAACTGGGCGAGCTCCGGATCGTCCGACGCGTCGTCGGCGACGATGACCTCGAACGGCGTCGCCGTCGCCGAGGCGGCGATCGCGCGCAGGCAGCGCAGCGTCGCCGGTACCTGCCCGAAGGCCGGCACGATCACCGAGACCACCGGCCGGTCCGAGGTCGGCAGCGCGACGATGTCCGCCATCTCCGCCGTCATGGCATCCGCTGCCGCATCCGATCCGCCATCCGGTGCCTGGTCCCGGACCGGCTCGATTTCGAGCTCCATACCGATCGGAGCGACCCCCGTCCCCGCCGCGGGGCCGGGCGGCGGCGGCAGGCCCGGCGGGCGCGGCCTCAACCCTCGCCAGCCGGCGCGCAGCACGCGCCGGCCGACCTGCGCGGGACCTGGATACCGCTCCAGCAGATGGCGCAGCGGCCCGGTGGCGCGCCACACGGCGCTCGACTGGTAGGCGGCGACGTGGAGCCTGAGCAGCTCGATCTCGGCCTGCTGCGTTCGGATCCGGTCGTGCAGCGCCGCGTCGTCCACCGGTGCCGCGGCGGCGGGTTGCGGCGCCGCCGCCTGTGCTGCGGAGCGGCGCCGCAGCGCGTCCCGCATCGCCGCCAGCAGCGCCTCGGCGCGCAGCAGGGACAGCCGCGCCGCCGCGAGCTCCGCGGCATCGTCGTCCCGAGCTGCAGGCGTCATCGTGGCATCCATGCGGAGCGGCGGCCGGATCGGCTCGGAACCTGGTCCGGAGCGGGGGTGGTCAGGCGGCCAGGCAGCGCTCGCGGGCGGTCAGCTCCAGCTCGATCTTGACGTGCGGGATGTCGAAGCCGCCGACCAGGCGAAGCGTCGCCCCCGGCCGCGCATCGCCGAAGGCGTCCCGCAGCAGCGGAACGCAGCTCTGGAACGCATCGGCATCGTGCAGCAGGTAGACCACACTGACCACGTCGTGCATCGACAGCCCGATCGCGTGCAGCGCCTGCGCGCCGTTGATCAGCGCCTGCCGGCACTGCCCGGACAGGAGCTGCGGGAACCCGCCGCCACATCGATCGAACCCGGTGACGCGGCGCAGGCGGACCTCGTGCCGCCCGTCCCGCATGGCGCGATGGGTCGATCCCCGGGTCGCGACCTCGACATCCGGCAAAGGTGGTCTCGCCAGCATCAGCATGATCGGACCTCCGTCTCGGCCGCCTCACGTTTGTGTTAGATCGGCGGGCGATGCAACCTTCTTTCATCACGTCTTAACATTTGGGCGGCGCATCGGCCGGCAAGCGGATGGGACACTCAGGAACTCAGGCGATGCCGGAACGGCGGATCGGCCCAACCACGGTGCATGGAAGCTGCGGAGCGCATCGGGGCGCCGCCGTGCTGCTGCTCGGGCACCCCGGCGCCGGCAAGTCCGACCTGCTGCTGCGGCTGATCGATCGCGGCTTCGATCTGGTGGCCGACGACCGCGTGGTGATCGAATCCGGGCAGGCGGCGCCGGCCCCGTCGCTGGCCGGGCTGCTCGAAGTTCGCGGGCTCGGGCTGTTGCGCCTGCCGCACGTGGCGCCGGCGCGGCTCGCGCTGATCGTCCTGCTCGACGAGCCGGCGGCGCGCCTGCCGCAGCCGGAATACCATCGCATCGGGATCCCGTTGCTGCGGATGGATCCGTTTACGGCCTCCGCCGCCTGCCGGATCGGGATCGCCCTGGAGTGCCTGGCAGGGAACCGGGTGCTGGTGGACGGTGCATTCGACCACTAGGCGCCACCGTTTCACCTATTACTCTAATGCATAACTGGACTGCATCTCAAACATGAGACGCCAGCGAGTTTCTAGCTGCAACGTGTTCAAGGGCTTCACGTTCCCGGGCAAAGGCGCCTCGGCGGACCATCTCACCCCTGCGCAGGGACATCCGGACGGCCCAACTGTCAGTGGACGCGCCGTGATGGGATCTGCAAAGGATGCCGTCACCCTTCGTTGCCGATCGCGGGCGTGCGTAGCCTCGGGGATCGGATCGGGCCGGCAGCAGCAAAACTGTCCGCAAGCCGCCAGAACGGCGGGTCTTCTCAACATCCTGGAGCGTCGCCGTGGCGACTGGCCGATGATCGCGAACCCGTTGCCGTCCGGAGCCCCCGCATGATCGGGCTCGTCCTCATCACCCATGGCGACATCGGCGGCTCGCTGCGGGCGGCGATGGAGCATGTCGTCGGTCCGCAGGACCAGATGGCGACCCTCTCCGTCGGCGCCGACGACGACATCCAGGCCCGCCGCCGCGACCTCGTCGCCGCCATGGAGGCGGTCGATTGCGGCGACGGCGTCGTGCTTCTCACCGACATGTTCGGCAGCACCCCCTCCAACCTCGCCGTCTCGATGCTGGGACGCCCGGACATCGAGGTGATCGCCGGCGTCAACCTGCCGATGCTGGTCAAGCTGGGGCACGTGCGCTCGAACCGCACCCTGGCCGAGTGCGTCGAGGTGGCCGAGCTGGCCGGCCGGAAATACATCGCCGCCGCCTCCCACCTGCCGCAGGCCTGCCTGGGCGGCGCCGCCTGCTGCCAGTCGCTGCCGGTGTCGCTGTCGGCCGGGCCGCCGGTCTCCGAGCGTGTGGCCGACATCATCCGCGGAACCCAGGCCGTCGCCGGCTGACCGGCCGGATCGCCCCATGAGCGCCGGGGACGAAGCCAACCCGACCGATCGGCTGACCCGCTCCGTCACGATCGTCAACCAGCGCGGCCTGCACGCCCGCGCCGCCGCCCGCTTCGTCGTCGTCGCCGAGCGCTTCAGCACGCCGGTCGAGGTGTCGCGCGACGGCGAGGCGGTGTCGGCGCGCTCGATCATGGGGCTGATGATGCTGGGCGCCGGCCGCGGCTCGCGCATCCTGTTGCAGGCGGATGCCAACGGCTGGGATGCGCAGGAAGCGCTCGACGCCCTGGCCGCGCTGGTCGAAGCTGGCTTCGATGAGCGAGATTGACGCGAGGAAGAAGGGAACTGGACCTGGGCATCGCGGCAAGCCGCTGGCGCAGGCGTTGCGGCGCCTGACACGGCAGACGCGCATCCGCCTCGCCGGGGAGCCGGCCCAGGAGCCGGTGCCGGGGGCCGATGGCGCGGGTGCCGCGGCGCCCGCCGCGCCGGAACGGCGCTTCAGCGGGCGCGGCCTGCATCCCGGCGTCGCCATCGGCCCGGCCGGCTATGCCGACGAGGCGCCGACCCTGGTCGCCGCCCGCACGCTGCAGCCGAGCGAGACCGCAGCCGAGCTGGTCCGGCTCGACGAGGCGGTGCAGCGTTCGCTGCGCCAGCTCGAGAAGCTGAAGGGCAAGCTCGCCTTCCTGTCCGAAGACTCGCAGGCGGAGATCGCCCCGCTGCTCGATGCCTACCGGCAGATGCTGGGCCCGTCGCGGCTGCTGCGCAGCGTCCGCGGCCGCATCGTCGAGCGCAAGCAGAACGCCGAGACGGCGGTGATGGCCGAGGCCGAGGCGCTGGCCCAGCTGCTGACGCCGCTGATGCAGGCGGCGGCGACCCGCAGCCTGGGCGGCCCGGTCGCCGAGCTCGAGGAGACCGAGGCCGGCCAGCGCCGCGCCGAGGAGGTCCGCGAGATCGGCCGCCGCCTCATCCGCAACCTCGCCCGGGCGCCGTTCCGCTCGTTCTCCAGCCTCGCCCCCGGCACCGTGCTGGTGACCGAGCAGCTGCGTCCGGCCGACGCGGCGCTGCTCGATCCGGCCCGCATTGCCGCCGTGGTGATGGACGATGGCGGCACCGCCGACCACACCGCGATCATGCTCCGGGCGCTCGGCATCCCCGCCGTGGTGGGGGTCGCGGGCTTCGCGGCGCAGGCGCGCGGCGCCGGCCTGCTGGTGGTGAACGGCGATCGCGGCACCGTCACGCTGAACCCGTCGCTGGCGACCCTGGCCGCGGCCGCGGGCGAGGTCGCCGCCTATGCGCGCGAGCGGCAGCGGCTCGGCCGGTTGCGCACGCTGCCGGCGCAGCTGTCCGGTGGCGAGGCGGTGGAGCTGCAGGCCAACCTGGAGCTGCCGGCCGAGCTGCCGCTGATCGCGCAGGCGGGGGCGGCCGGGATCGGGCTGCTGCGCACCGAGTTCCTGTTCATCAACGCCGAGCGGATGCCCGACGAGGCGGTGCAGGAGGCCGCCTATCGCGGCGTGGTCGAAGCCATGGGCGGCGACTGCACCACGATCCGGCTGCTGGACTGGGGCGGCGAGAAGCAGAGCGACGTGCTGGCCGCCGCCGGCGTCGCGGCCGGCGCCGGCGACGTCAACCCGGCGCTGGGCCTGCGCGGCCTGCGCCTGCTGCTGGCGCATCCCAGCGTCATGGAGACCCAGCTGGCCGCCATCCTGCGGGTGTCGGCGGAGGGCCCGGTGCGCATCATGCTGCCGATGGTGACGGTGCCGGCCGAGCTGCGGGCCGCGCGCGAGATCTACGAGCGCGTGGTGCGCCGGATGCGCCGCCGCGGCGTGCGCCTGCCCGAGACGCTGCCGCTGCTCGGCGTGATGGTCGAGACCCCCGCCGCCGCACTCGGCGCCGGCACGCTGGGCCTCGACGCCGAGTTCCTGTCGATCGGCACCAACGACCTCACCATGTACACGCTCGCGGTGGACCGCGCCTCCAGCAGCGTGGCGCCGCTCTACGATCCGCTGCACCCGGCGGTGCTGCACCTGATCGGCCACGCCACCGACGCGGCGCTGCGCCTGCGGCGGCCGGTGTCGGTGTGCGGCGAGATGGCCGGCAACCCGCTGGCTGTGCCGCTGCTGATGGGGATGGGGCTGCGCTCGTTCAGCATGAGCGCCTCGGCGATCCCGCGCGTGAAGCAGGTGGTCCGGCAGGCCTCGCTCGACGAGTGCCGCAGGCTGGCGTGCCGGGTGATGGAGGAGAGCGACCCGGTGCAGGTGTCCCGGCTTCTCACCGAGTTCGCCGCGCGATAAGCGGGGATTTGCTGGCCACGGCCATCGCGTTAGGAAGAAGGCCAGGGCAGCGCCCTGGCCTTCTTTTCCATGCCCGAGGACCCATGACCGACGACATCGTGCCGATCCGCCGCGCCCTGCTGTCGGTGTCCGACAAGACCGGGCTGGTGGCCCTGGCGCAGGCGCTGGCGGCGGCGGGCGTGGAGCTGTTGTCGACCGGCGGCTCGGCCCGGGCGTTGCGCGACGCCGGCCTCGCCGTCACCGAGGTCGCCGACCATACCGGCCAGCCCGAGATCCTGGACGGGCGCGTCAAGACGCTGGTGCCCTCCATCCACGGCGGCATCCTCGGCCGCCGCGACCTGCCCGCCCACCTGGCCGAGATGGCGGCGCACGGCATCGCGACGATCGACCTCGTCTGCGTCAACCTCTATCCGTTCGAGGCCACCGTCGCGGCGGGGGCGTCGTCCGCCGACTGCATCGAGACCATCGACATCGGCGGGCCGGCGCTAATCCGCGCTGCGGCCAAGAACCACGCCCACGTCGTCGTGCTGACCGATCCCGCCCAGTACGGGGTGCTGGTCGACAGCCTGCGGACCCTGCGCGGCACCACGCTTACCGACCGCCGCGTCTGGGCGGAAGCGGCCTACGCCCGCACCGCCAGCTACGACGCCGCGATCGGCGCCTGGTTCGCGGCCGAGCGGGGCGACACGCTGCCGGTGCATCTGGGCCTGCGCGGGGTGCGCCGCGAGACCCTGCGCTACGGCGAGAATCCGCACCAGCAGGCGGCCTTCTACACCGACGGCAGCGATCGCCCAGGCGTCGCCACCGCGGTCCAGCTGCAGGGCAAGCCCCTCTCCTACAACAACCTGAACGACACCGACGCCGCCTACGAGGCGGTGGCCGAGCTCGACCGGCCCGGCGTGGTGATCGTGAAGCACGCCAACCCGTGCGGCGCCGCGGTGGCGGACGACCTCGAGACGGCGTGGCGGCTGGCGCTGCGCTGTGATCCGGTCTCGGCCTATGGCGGCATCGTCGCCGTCAACCGCACGCTGGACGAGGCGGCGGCGCGGCGGATCGCGGAGATCTTCACCGAGGTCATCGTCGCCCCGGACGCCACGCCCGGCGCCCGCGCGGTGCTGTCGGCGAAGCGGAACCTGCGCCTGCTGCTCGCCGGCGCCGTGCCCGATCCTCATGCGCCCGGCCTGCTGGTGCGGAGCGTCGCCGGCGGCGTGCTGGCGCAGACCCGCGACATCGGCCGCGCCGAGGCGCTGCGGGTGGTGACCCGGCGGGCGCCGACCGAGGCCGAGGTCGCCGACCTGATCCTGGCCGACCGGATCGCCAAGCACGTGAAGTCGAACGCGATCGTCTACGTGCGGGGCGGCGCCACGGTGGGCATCGGCGCCGGCCAGATGAGCCGGATCGACTCCGCGCGCATCGCCGCCATCAAGGGCGAGGAGGCGGCGCGGGCGGCCGGGCTGGGGCAGCGGCTGACGGAGGGCAGCGTCGTCGCCTCGGATGCGTTCTTCCCGTTCGCCGACGGGCTCGAGGCGGCGATCGCGGCCGGCGCCACGGCGGTGATCCAGCCGGGCGGTTCGATCCGTGACGCCGAGGTGGTGCAGGCGGCAGACCGGGCCGGGATCGCCATGGTGTTCACCGGTATCCGGCATTTCCGGCATTAGGCCGGCATTAGGAGGGAGGCCAGGGCGCGGCCCCAGTGGGGTCCAGGGGCAAAGCCCCTGGCCTTCCTTCGGGGCCTGGCATGCTATAGGGGCCTCATGTCCCGCTTCAGCTTGTATTGCCTCTTCGCCCTGTCGCTCATGGCGCCGCTGCCGGCGGCGGCCGAGGCCATCCTGACTCCGGCCGACCGCGGCTGGGTCGCCCGCATCCAGGATACGCTGGGGGCCATCACCACGCTGAAGGGCCGCTTCCGGCAGACCGCACCAGACGGTGCCGTCACCACCGGCACCGTCTGGCTCGACCGTCCCGGCCGCATGCGCTTCGAGTACGACAAGCCGAGCCCGCTGCTGCTGGTCGCCGGCAACGGCCGGCTGGTGTTCACCGACAGCGCTCTGAAGCAGACCACCGAGATCCCGCTGGAGAAGACCCCGCTCGGGCTGCTGTTGCGCCCGAACCTCACCTTGTCCGGCGACGTGGCGATGACCGGCTTCGACCACTCCGGCGGGCTGCTGCGGGTGACGCTGGTGCGCGCCGCCAGCCCGTCCGAGGGTAGCCTGACGCTGCAGCTGGGCGACGATCCGGTGTCGCTGCAGGGCTGGAGCGTGGTCGATGCCGAGGGGCGGATCACCCGGATCGCGCTGTCCGGCCTGTCCGGCGGCGGCAGCATGCCGCAGGCCCTGTTCGACACCGCGACCCCGGATTGACCGGCGCGCCAGCTGGTCCCGGAACCGTGACCTCGCGGAGCCGTTGAAGGTCCGGAGACGTTCACTCCGAAGGAGAGGGACCATGGACAAGGATCGCCCTGAGGGCATCGGCCACCAGATCAAGGGTGCCATCAAGGAAGGTGCCGGCAAGGTCACCGGCGACGCCGGACTGGAGGCCGAGGGCAAGCTGGAGCGCACCGGCGGCAAGGTCCAGGAGGGCGTCGGCAGGGGCAAGGACGCGCTCCGCGACGTCACCGGGACCTGACGCGTCGGCGGCCGGCCTGGCACGCTCGGCGTTCCGAGCGGATCATCCCCGTGCTGGGCCGGACGCCCGCCTCCGTCCCGACCGCCGGACTACCGATGACCGCATGATCCCGCTTCAGACGACTTGTCCTTCCGCTGCGTCGGCTTTGGGCTGATGTTTCGGACCGCACTCTACGGCGCCGACATCTTTACCGGCGACACCATCCTGATCGGCCACGCGCTGCTGCTGGATGGCAGTCGCATTGTCGGCATGGCGCCGCTGCAGTCGCTTCCGCTCGACTCCCGCATGCAGCGGCTGGACGGGCTGTTGGCGCCGGGGTTCGTCGACCTGCAGGTGAACGGTGGCGGCGGCGTACTGTTCAACGCCGACCCCAGCCTCGACGCTCTCACGGCGATCGCCGAGGCGCACGCGCCGCACGGCACCACCGCGCTGCTGCCGACCTTCATCACCGATCACCGCGCCGGCATGCAGGCCGCCCTCGACGCGGTCCGGGCGGCGCTGTCGGCCGGCGTCCCTGGTATCGTCGGGCTGCATCTGGAAGGCCCGTTCATCGCCGCGGCCCGGCGCGGCGCGCACGATCCCGGCCTGATCCGCCCGATGGACGAGGACGACCTGGCGATGATCCTCGGCAGCGGCATCGAGCGCCTGTTGTTGACGGTGGCGCCGGAGGTGGTATCGCCGGCGCAGATCGCGCGGCTGGTGGCCGGCGGGGTGGTGGTCAGCCTGGGCCACAGCGACGCCGATGCCGACGCCGTCGCGGTGGCGATCGACGCCGGGGCCACCGGGGTCACGCACCTGTTCAACGCGATGTCGCCGATGACCGCCCGCGCCCCCGGCATGGTCGGCACCGCGCTGGCGCGCGGCGAGGTCTGGGCCGGGCTGATCGCCGACGGGCACCATGTCGACCCGGTGGTGATGCGGGTGGCGCTGGCCGCCAAGCAGGGGCCGGGCCGGCTGCTGCTGGTCAGCGACGCCATGCCGCCGGCGGGGTCGGACGAAGGCGATTTCGTGCTGAACGGCCGCCGCGTCGGTCGGGACGCCGACGGACGGCTGACGCTGCCCGACGGAACCCTGGCCGGCTCCGACCTCACCATGGACCGCGCGGTTCAGCACGCGATCGTCGACCTGCGGCTACCGGTCGAGGAGGCGCTGCGCATGGCCAGCCTGTATCCCGCCCGCTTCATGCGCATGGAGGGCACCCACGGCCGGCTGGAGGCGGGCCGCCCCGCCGACCTGGTGCTGCTGGACGGCGCCGCCGGATCCTTGCGCTGCTGGCGCGCCGGCGTCGAGTGGCCTCACTCCTCGGACACGGCCCGGGCCGCGTCCTCCGGCCCGGCCGCGATCGGCAGCCTGCCGTCCGCCGCCAGCTCCATCGCCCGCGCATAGACCACCCGCCGCGGCAGGTTCACCACGCCCGCGACCAGCGTCGCCGCGTCCTTCACCGAGTGGCCGGCGAGGGCCGTGCGCAGCCGCCCGTCGAGGTCGCCGGCATCCGCCTCCTCCGGCGGCGGCGGGCCGATCAGCACGGTGATCTCGCCGCGCGCCGGCTGGGCGGCATAGTGCGCGGCGAGCCGGTCCAGGGCGCCGCGGCGGACCTCCTCGAAGCGCTTGGTCAGCTCCCGCGCCACCACCGCCTCGCGGGCGCCGAACGCCGCGTGCAAGTCGGCCAGCATCTCGGCCAGGCGGTGCGGCGCCTCGTGCCAGATCAGCGTCGCCGACAGCCCGGCCCGCTCCGCCGCCCGCAGCCGGCCGAACGCCTCCAGCCGCGCCGCCGAGCGGGGCGGCGGGAAGCCCGCGAACAGGAACGGGTGCGGCGGCAGCCCGGACAGGGTCAGCGCCGTGATCGCGGCGTTGGCGCCCGGCGCCGCGCCCACCGGGATGCCGGCCTCGATCGCCGCCCGCACCAGCCGGTAGCCCGGGTCGGACAGCAGCGGCGTGCCGGCGTCCGAGATCAGCGCGATGCGGCGGCCCGCCCGCAGCATGTCCAGCAGCGCCGGGATCCGCGCGCGCTCGTTGTGCTCGTGCAGGGGTTCGGTGCGGGCGGCGATGCGCTTGGCGGACAGCAGCCTGGCGCTGGTCCGCGTGTCCTCGCACAGCACCAGGTCGGCCGCGCGGAGGCAGGCAAGGGCGCGCTCGGTGATGTCGCCGAGGTTGCCGATCGGCGTCGAGACCAGGACCAGGCCAGGTGCGTCCGACTGTGCTAGGAGGTCAGGGGCGTCGGGGTCGGGTAGGACGGGCGCCGCGGCATCGGCCCCGAGCGCCGGCAGAACGGATTCGGGTGGGGCAGGGGAAGACAATGGCGGCTCTTCGGGCATCGCGGCACTCGACATCGCGGCACTGGGCGCGCGTCTCCCGCCGTCGTCAACGCGCGCGCCTCGCGGCCGCCGGGCCGGCACTGCGGCTCGGGCTGCTGCTCCCCGGCTTGGTCATCGCGGGCTGCGCCAACCTCAACCCGTTCGGCGCCGGCACCGCCGTGGCGCCGCCGCCGACGGTGCAGTCGCAGGCCGAGCCGGTCCTACCGTCGGCGCCGCTGCTGCCGCCGGCGCCGGGCCAGCCGAACGGGCCCGGCGTCGCCTTGCTGCTGCCGCTGACCGGTCCGAACGGCCGGCTCGGCGAGACCATGCTGAGCGCCGCGAAGCTCGCCTTGTCCGGGCCAGGCTCGCCACGCATCGACGCCCACGACACCGCCGGCACCGGGGGCGCCGCGGCGGCCGCCCGGCTGGCGATCCAGAACGGCGATCCGATCATCCTGGGGCCGCTGACCTCGTCCGACACCGCCGAGGTGGCGCCGGTGGCGGCCACGGTGCCGGTGCTGGCCTTCACCAGCGACGTGGCGCAGGCGCGGCCGAGCGTCTGGGTGATGGGGATCACGCCCGAGCAGCAGGTCCGACGGCTGGTGTTCGCGGCCAAGGCGGAAGGGCGCAGCCGGATCGCGGCACTGCTGCCGTCGAACGGCCTCGGCGACGCGCTGGCGGCCGGCCTCACCCAGGCCTGCCTCGATGCCGGCCTGCCGCCACCCACCATCGTGACCCATGCCGGCACCCGCGACAGCATCGTCGGCAGCATGCGGCAGCTCTCCGACTACGCCACCCGGCAGGCGTCGGCCGCCCGGATCCCGGCCGCATCCGCGCCCGCTCCCGCGCCGGCGACCCCCGCCACCGGCGGCACCGGCCCGCTCGCCGCCGCCCCGCCTGCACCGCCGCCCCCCCCGCCGCCGCCCTTGCCGCCCCCGCCGTTCGACGCGCTGCTGCTGGGCGATACCGGCGTGCAGCTGCAGGGCGTGATCGAGGCGCTCCATCTGTCCGGCGTCGATGCGGCGCAGGTGCGGATCATGGGTCCGGGACTGTGGGGCGCGTTCGCCGGCAAGCTGCACGCGCTGGCCGGGGCATGGTACGCGGCTCCCGACCCGTCGGCCCGGCGCGGCTTCGTCCAGCGGTACGAAGCGGCCAACAGGGTGCCGCCGAAGCCGCTGGACGATTTCGCCTACGACGCGGCGGCGCTGGCGCGCAGCCTGGCCGCAGGCGGCTACTCGGTTTCAGCGCTCACCAGCGGCCAGGGCTTCGCCGGGGTCGACGGCATCTTCACCCTGAAGCCGGACGGCCACGTGCATCGCTCGCTGGCGATCTTCCAGATCCAGCCGGGCGGCGGCGGCGCCATCGTGCAGCAGGCGCCGCTTTCGGCGGCCGATATCGGGATCTAGGGGCGAGGAAAGGCCAGGGGCCCTGCCCCTGGACCCCGCTGGAGCCAGCGGCTCCAGACCTGCATTCTGTTAAGGATCAGTCGGGAAGAGCGCGGTGAGAATGGGCTGTGCCGGATGAGAGCGCCGCGCAGCGGCACGGCCGGCGTGGCCATCGAGAACCGGGGAGCGCAGATGGCCACGTCGGATCGCCGGCACAGCCCATTCTCACGCGGCGGCGATGGCGCCGCAGGCTAGGACTGGGCGGATGCAGTAGAGGGCGGCCTCGAAGCTGTGGAAGCTGCCGAGCTTGTGGTCGCGCACGTGGTCGACCACGAGCCAGCGCATGCCCTCCGGCCGGATCATGTAGGCCGGGTCGGCGTTCTCCCGCACCCAGACCAGCACGTGCTCGAGCATGACGGCGGAGTCGGTCGGCGTGCGCGGCGACACGTCGGCATCGCACAGCCCCATGGCGGCCCCGGCCTGGAGCCAGCGCATCAGGTAGGCGCGGTGGCGCGGGAGGAAGCGGAGCCGCAACGGGACGACGTTGGAGTTCGCAGGCAAGTCCAGCATGGGCGCAGGCACAGGCTTAGCCATCGGTCGACCCTTTGCGCGACGAGCCCGATCCAGGAGCTCGCTATTTCGTGAGAAAGGTAACTGGCCCAAGATCGCGGTCGCAAGCGGAGTCTTCGTGACGGGCGGGCGCCAAGCAGTCGTTGCGAATCCTGCGGCCTGGCTGTGGCTGAATTGCAATGCCCCGTTACGTTTCCACTTTTTTCGACACCGCGTCCGCCTGGGCGTCGGTCCCGGTCCTCGGCCAGCGACGGTGCAGCCACAGCCATTCACCCGGCCGGGCCCGGATCCAGCGTTCCAGCAGGTCGTTGACCTGCTGCGTCAGCGTGGCCAGGTCGGCGGCGCGGTCGCCGCTGTCGGGCAGCGCCAGCGGCGGCTCCACCACCAGCCGCAGCCGGGCCGGGCCGAGCCGCTCGATGCGGCCGGGGATCACCGGACAGCGCTCACGCAGCGCGATCGCGGCCAGCGCGGTCGCTGTCATCGCCGGCTGGCCGAACAGGGTGGCGCGGATGCCGTCGTTCATCTTCTGGTCGACCAGCATGCCGAGCGCGCCGCCGCGCGCCACGTGCGCCAGCGCCGCACGGGCGCCGCGCGCACCCTTGGCGAACAGCGGCATCGGGGCGCCGGTCGTCGCCTCGCGCAGCTCCCGAATCAGACCATCGACCAGCGGATTTCCTGCCGCCCGGTAGAACGAGGCGACGCGGATGCCGCACTGTGCGACCGCCGCCGGCAGCATCTCCCAGTTGCCGAGGTGGCCGGACACGAACAGCACGGCGCCGCCGTGCTCGGCCTGCGCCCGCAGCACCTCCGCGCCGACCACCACCCAGCCGGGTCCGTCCGGCATGCCGTGGCGCAGCCGGCCCAGATGCGGGAACTCGGCCACGGTGCGGCCCAGATTGTCCCACACGTCCCGCACGATGCGGGCCCGGGCGGCCGCGTCCAGCTCCGGCATCGCCAGCCGCAGGTTCGCGTCCGCCACCCGCGAGACCGGCAGCCTGGGGCCGACCAGCCGGCACAGCGCACCGCCCAGGTTGGAGGCGCGCACCGGTCCCAACCGCCGGAACAGCTCCAGCAGCAGCCGGGCCGCCAGCGCCTCCAGCCGCTGCAGCAGCGTCGTCCCCTTATCCAAGGCGGTCCGTGATCCGGTCGAGCAGCGCCTCCAGCGCCGCCGGCTGCCGCCAGCGCAAGGCCACCCCCATCACCGCCACGTCCGGTCGCATGGCGGCCGGCAGCCGCACGGCGTCCTTCGGCGTGGTGACCAGGGTCGCGCCCAGCCGGTCCGCCTCGCCGCGGAGCCGCGCCAGCGCCGCCGGCCGGAACCGGTGGTGGTCTGGGAACGCGCGGCGGCCGGCTAGGGTCAGCCCCGCCACCTCCAGCGCGTCGAAGAACTTGGCCGGCCGCGCGAGGCCGGCGAAGGCCAGCAGCCGGCCTCCGGCGAGCCGGCCCGCCGCCGCCGGGTCCATCTCCAGCTCCGCTTCCAGCACCGGCAGCGCTCCGGGCAGGCTGGCGCGGACGCCGGCGCGATCGGCGCCGATCAGCACCGCCGCCGCGGCGCGGCCCGCCGCCGCTGCGACCGGCTCGCGCAGCGGCCCGGCCGGCAGCGGCCGGCCGTTGCCGAACCCGACCGCGCCGTCGATCACCAGCAGCGGCCAGTCCTGTACCAGCCCGGGGTTCTGCAGCCCGTCATCCATCAGCAGGATCCGGGCGCCGGCCGCAACCGCCGCCCGGGCCGCCGCGGCGCGGTCGCCGGCGACCCAGCAGGGTACGGCCTCGGCCAGCAGCAGCGCCTCGTCGCCGACGGCTGCGGCGTCGTGCCGCGCCGGATCGACCCGCACGATCCCGGCCCCGCCGCGGCCGCCATAGCCCCGCGTCAGGCAATGTACCGCGACCCCGCGCGCGCGCAGACGTCGCGCCAGGTCGAGCGCCAGCGTGGTCTTACCGGCACCGCCCACGCCGGCATTGCCGCAGCAGATCACCGGCACCGGCGCGCGCCAGCCCCCGCGCCGCAGCCGGCGCGCGGTGGCACGCACGGTCAGCGCGCCGAACGGCGCCAGCAGCGAGGCCGCCAGGTGCCGGTCGCGGTCGTACCAGAAGCCGGGCGCCTGCATCACCGCGCCGGCAGCTGGTCGAGCAGCCGGCGCGCCAGCCGCGCCGCCAATCCCCCTGGCGATTCGGCGGCGGCACGGGCCGCGCCCGCCATCGCCCGGCGCCGCTCCGGCCGCGACAGCATCGCATCCAGCCAGCCCTGCAGCGCGGCCAGGTCGGCGGCGACGAACAGGGCGGCGGCCGCCTCCAGCCGGCGCATCTCGGCCGCGAAGTTCTGTAACCGCGGCCCGCTGGCGATCGCGCAGCCGAGCCGGGCCGGCTCCAGCGGGTTGTGGCCGCCGCCGCCCCCCGGCCGGCCGACGTCGAGGCTGTTGCCGACCAGCACGACGCCGCACAGCCGATACAGCAGCCCGAGCTCGCCCAGCGTGTCGCAGAGCCACAGCCCCGCTCCCGGCGGCGGGTCCTCGCCGGCCGCGCGCCGGCGGACGCCGCCCAGCTCCGCCGCGATCGCCGGGCCGCGCGCAGGATGGCGCGGCGCCACCATCGTCAGCAGCCCCGGGTGGCGCGGCGCCAGCGCGCCATGCAGCCGGGCCGCGGCCGCCTCCTCGCCGGGATGGGTGCTGGCGGCGAGCCAGACCGGCCGCGCGCCCACCAGCCGGCGCAGCCGGGCCAGCTCAGCCTGCTCGACCGGCAGCGGCGCCGCCGCCTGCTTCAGGTCGCCGTCCAGCGTCACCGACCGCCCGCCCAGCGCCTGCAGCCGCGCCGCATCCTCGGCCGAGCGCGCGCCGATCCAGGCGAAGGCGGCGAACACCGGCCGCGCCAGCGGGCCGATGCGGCGCCAGGCGGCATGGCTGCGCGCCGACAGCCGGGCGTTCAGCAGCACCAGCGGGATCCGGCGCCGCCGGCAGCCGTCGATCAGGTTCGGCCACAGCTCGCTCTCGACCAGCACCGCGAGGTCGGGCCGCCAGCGGTCGAGGAAGCGGCGCATCCAGGACGGCACGTCGAGCGGCACGAACCGCAGCAGCATCCGCCCGCCATCCTCGTCGCCCATCAGGCCGTCCTCCGCCAGCCGCGCCTGCGCCAGCGTCTGCGCGCTGACGGTCGCCGTGGTCAGCAGCAGGTGCAGGGCGGGGTCGAGGCGCCGCAGCGCCGCCAGCAGCGGCAGCAGCGACAGCGTCTCGCCGACGCTGGCCGCATGCAGCCAGACCAGCCGGCCGTCCGGCCGCACCGACGGATCGACGCCGCGGCGCTCCGGCAGCCGGTGCGCCAGCTCGCGGCCGGCCCGCAGCCGCCGGCGCAGCAGCAGCGCCAGCGCCGGCATCGCCAGCCGGGTGGCGCCGGCCCAGATCCGGAAGCCGATCGTCATGCCGCGTCGGCGCGGGCGGCGACGCGCTCCAGGGCCCCCTCGATCGCCGGCATCGCCGCCTCCCAGCGCCGCGCCTCGACCAGCAGCGGCCCGGAGCAGACGATCCGGCCGCGCCCGAACGGCAGCGGCAGCCGCATGCGGTCCCAGGAGCCGAGCCGGTGCCCCGGGCGGCAGCAGGCGGCGACCGCGAACACCGGCGCCTGCGACAGCGCCGCCAGCCGCGCCACCCCGGGCTGCAGCCGCCGCCGCGGCCCGCGCGGCCCGTCCGGGGTGATGGCGACGAGGCTGCCCTCGCGCAGCGACCCGAGCAGGCTGCGCAACGCCGCGGCGCCCCCCTTCGCCTTCACGCCCGGCTTGTGTCCCCCTGGCTTGTGCCCTCCTTGCTTGTGCTCGGACGAGCCGGCCACCGTGTCCACGTTCCAGCGCCGCACGATGTCGGTGATCAGGCGGCCGTCGCGGTGCCGGCTGATCAGCACCGTCATCGCCATCGACGGCCGGGTCCGCCGCGCGTGCCACAGCAGCGCCGGGCTCAGCGGCAGGAACTCGTGCCAGAACGCGACGATGGCGCTGCCGCCGTCCGGCGCGAACAGCCGGCGCGCGGTCTCGTCCGGCGCCTCCACGGTCCAGCGCGTGGTCAGCAGCGCCAGGCGCAGGTACCAGTCGAGGAGGCGTGCGGCAGCCTGCCGGGCCCGCGCGCTGTTCAGCAGCCGCTTCATCGCGGAGGTGCCGCCTCAGCGGCCGGTCTGGCCGCGGTGGCGCAGCAGGTGGTCGGCCAGCACGCAGGCCAGCATCGCCTCCCCGACCGGCACCGCGCGGATGCCGACGCAGGGGTCGTGCCGGCCCCGGGTCGCCACCGCCGCCTCTTCGCCGCCACGCGTCACCGAGGCCACCGGGGTCAGGATCGAGCTGGTCGGCTTGACCGCGAACCGCGCCACCACCGGCTGTCCGGTCGAGATGCCGCCCAGGATGCCGCCAGCCCGGTTGGAGCCGAACGCCACCCGCCCGTCCTCCATCGCCATCGCGTCGGCGTTCTCCTCGCCGGCCAGCTCCGCCGCCGCGAAGCCGGCGCCGATCTCGACGCCCTTCACCGCATTGATGCCCATCAGCGCCGCCGCCAGGTCGGCGTCCAGCTTGCCGTAGAGCGGCGCCCCCAGCCCGGGCGGCACACCGTCGGCCTGCAGCTCGATCACCGCGCCGATCGAGGAGCCGGCCTTGCGCACCCGGTCGAGGCAGTCCTCCCAGACCGGCACCGTGCCGGCATCCGGGCAGCCGAACGGGTTGCGGCCCACCTCGTCCCAGTCCCAGCGCGCCGGGTCGACCGCGTGCGGGCCGATCCGCACCAGCGCGCCGCGGATGCGGACCCCGGCCCCCAGCACCAGCCGCGCCACCGCCCCTGCCGCCACCCGGGTCGCGGTCTCGCGGGCCGAGGCGCGGCCGCCGCCGCGCGGGTCGCGCAGCCCGTACTTCAGCTCGTAGGCGAGGTCGGCGTGGCCGGGGCGGTATCGGTCGGCGATGTCGCCGTAATCCTGGCTGCGCTGGTCGGCGTTCTCGATCAGCAGCGAGATCGGCGTGCCGGTGGTGCGGCCCTCGTAGGTGCCGGACAGGATGCGCACCAGGTCCGGCTCGCGCCGCTGCGTGGTGTGGCGCGACTGCCCCGGCCGCCGCCGGTCGAGATGGGGCTGGATGTCGGCCTCCGACAGCGCGATCCCCGGCGGGCAGCCGTCGACCACGCAGCCGATCGCCGGGCCGTGGCTCTCGCCCCAGCTGGTGACGCGGAACAGGTGGCCGTGGCTGTTGTGCGACAAGGGGGCGTCCTGGCCGATCCCCTGCTCAGTCCTTGACCACCGCGATGTCCGGCGCGGTCGGGTTCTTCATGCCGACCAGGTGGTAGCCGCTGTCGACGTGGTGCACCTCGCCGGTGACCCCGCCGGACAGGTCCGACAGCAGGTAGAGCCCGGCGCCGCCGACCTCGTCGACGCTGACGTTGCGCTCCAGCGGCGCGTTCAGCTGGTTCCACTTCAGGATGTAGCTGAAGTCGCCGATGCCGCTCGCCGCCAGCGTCTTGATCGGCCCTGCCGAGATCGCGTTGACCCGGATGCCGTCGCGGCCGAGGTCGGCCGCCATGTAGCGCACCGAAGCCTCCAGCGCCGCCTTGGCGACGCCCATCATGTTGTAGTGCGGCATCACCCGTTCCGCCCCCAGGTAGCTCAGCGTCAGCATCGAGCCGCCGCGATCCATCAGCGCGCTGGCCCGCCGGGCCAGGGCGGTGAACGAGTAGCAGGAGATGTCGATCGCCTGCAGGAACGCGTCGCGCGGGGTGTCGACGTAGCGGCCGCGCAGGTACTGCTTGTCGGCCCAGCCGATCGCGTGCACCAGGAAGTCGAGCCGGCCCCAATGCGTGGCGATGGCCTCGAAGGTGCGGTCCATCGCCGCGTCGTCCGACACGTCGCACGGCAGCACCACGGTGGCGCCGATGCCGTCGGCCAGCGGCCGCACCCGCTTCTCCAGCGCGTCGCCCTGGAAGGTGAAGGCGAGCTCGGCCCCCTGCGCCGCGCAGGCCGACGCGATCCCCCAGGCGATCGAGCGGTTGTTGGCGACGCCCATGATCAGCCCGCGCTTGCCCTGCATCAGGGTGCCGCGGAGGGGAAGGTTGCTGGGACCCTCTGGCATGGCGGCCTCGATCTCGATACCTGGACGCGAGCCGGCGCGGGATGCGCCCGGTCGACGGCCGGCGGCTTGTTTCGTGGTCGCACACCGCCCCTGGCGGGACAAGTCCTGCCTGTGGGCGCCGCCGGGGCTATCGCATTGGGGGCGAGGAAGGCCGGGGCGCTTCCCTGGACCCGTTGGGCCCCGCGGCCCCAGTGGGGTCCAGGGGCGAAGCCCCTGGCCTTGGCGTGGCACCCGCACGTGCCCAGGTTCCGCAACGCGGGGCCGTGCCCCCGGGGAGCCCGAGGACGATGCCGGATTCAGCGCTGGAAGCCGTATCCAACCCGATCGCGCTGTTCCGCGCCTGGCTCGAGGAGGCCGCGGCCAGCGAGCCGAACGATCCGAACGCGGTGGCGCTGGCGACGGCGTCGCGCGGCGGCATGCCGTCGGTCCGCATGGTGCTGCTCAAGGACGTCGACGACCGCGGCTTCGTCTTCTACACCAACACGCAGAGCCGCAAGGCCGAGCAGCTCGCCGAGACCCGCACCGCGGCGCTGCTGTTCCACTGGAAGACGCTGCGCCGTCAGGTCCGGGTCGAAGGCCCGGTCGAGACCGTCACCGAGGCCGAGGCGGACGCCTACTTCGACAGCCGCGCCCGCATCTCCCGCCTGGGCGCCGTCGCTTCCGACCAGTCGCGGCCGCTGCCCGACCGCGCCGAGCTGGAGCGCCGGGTCGCCGAGGCCGATGCACGCTATCCGGGCGACACGGTGCCGCGGCCCCGGCACTGGTCCGGCTACCGGGTGCTGCCGGACGTGATCGAGTTCTGGCGCGACATGCCGTTTCGGCTGCACGACCGCATGGTCTATCGCCGCGAGAGCGAGGCGGGCTGGCAGACGATGCGCCTGTATCCCTGAGCCGTTACCCCTGAGCCGGGGCCGGCCCCGTCGCCGTCGGGATGGACGGCGGCGGGGTCTGGCCTGCCGTCAGACGGTCGCCGGCTCCACGGCCGGGGTCGGCGTGGGCGCCGGCCGCGACGACTGGATCGGCTCGCCGACCGGCTGCGGTGCCAGGCGGGCGGTGTCGGTGAGCATCTCCAGCCGGCCGGTCACCTGGCCGCCGTCCTCGACCTGCAGCCGCCGGCACTTGGCAGTGCCGATCAGGCGGCCGGTGGCCCGGATGGTGAGGTTGCCGCGCGCCGTCAGTGTGCCGTCGACGGTGCCGGCGAGTTCGGCGTCCTCCACCTCGATCTCGCCTCGCAGCACGCCTCCCGGTGCCACCGCGAGCTCGGTCGCATGGATCATCGAGGCCTCGACCGTGCCCTCCACCACCAGCCGCTCGGCGTCCTGCACCACGCCCTGGACGCTGATGCCGCGGCCGACCACCAGGGTGCGGCGCTCGCTGACGTCCTTGCGGGCCTGCGCGCCCGGGGCCCCGCCCGGGGCGCCCGGCATCTGCGGCCGCATGCCGGGGGCGGAGCCCGGCGCCGGACCGGATGGGGCGCTACCGGTGACGGGCGGGGTGGGCGGTGCGGGGAACGGCGAGCGACCCATCTGGGTCTCCTTGGTTGCAGGGATGGCGGGCGTGCCGGATTTGGGGGCGGAACTGGGGGACGCGAAGGATGCGCCGGGGCGGTCGGCCGGCTGACCCCCGGCCTGCGCCTGGCCGGTGGTCGGCGCCTGGGGGATCGCCGCGATCGGCACCTGCGCCTGGGATACCGCGGGCGCGCCCGCTTCGTCAGGTTTGCGTCGTTTGAACACATCGCCCCCCGGCTGTGTTGTCGATCTCGGCCCGGACGAGAGGCCTCGTCCGCTGCATGCCCCCACGCGAACGTCGGGACCGGTTCCGCCTTACACGCAGCGGCCATCCGCGGACAAGCGTCAAGGCGGGCCTAATCGATCGCGGACGCGTTCGATTGCCCGGCGGCAGGGCGGGTGGTAGCGGAGGCCGCCCGCCGGAGACCGCTGCCTTGAGCCTGGACACCATCACGCACGATGCGCGCTACGACCTGCTGGGCATCGGCAACGCGATCGTCGACGTGCTGGCGGTGGTCCCTGCCGGCCTGCCCGAGGCGCACGGGCTGGTTCCCGGCAGCATGAACCTGATCGACGCCGACCGCGCCGACGCCCTCTACGCGATGCTGGAGCGACGCCAGCAGACCGGCGGCGGCTCGGCTGCGAACAGCTGCGTGGTGGCGTCGCTGCTCGGCGCGCGCACCGCCTATCTGGGGCTGGTCGCCGACGACGCGCTCGGCCACGCCTTCACGACCGACCTGCAGGCGGCCGGCATCCACGCCCCGGCGCGGCCGCTGCCGGCCGAGCGCGCCCAGGGCCGCGGCACCGCGCGCTGCCTGATCCTGGTGACGCCGGACGGCCAGCGCACCATGAATACCTATCTCGGCGCCTGCACGGCACTCGGCCCGGACGAGATCGACGCCGACCTCGTGCGGGCGTCGGCCATCACCTACCTGGAGGGCTACCTGTTCGATCCGCCGGAGGCGCAGGACGCGTTCCGGCAGGCGGCCAGCCTGTCCCATGCCGCCGGGCGCGCCGTCGCGCTGTCGCTGTCCGACCCGTTCTGCGTCGACCGCCACCGCATCGCCTTCCGGGCCCTCGCCGCCGGCCACGTCGACATCCTGTTCGCCAACGAGGACGAGATCGTCTCGCTGTATCAGGCCGGCGGCTTCGAGGAGGCCGCCGCTCACGCCGCCCGCGAGGTCGAGCTCGCGGTGCTGACCCGCTCCGAGCGCGGCAGCGTGGTGTTCCGCCGCGGCGAGCGCACCGACGTGGCGGCGGTGCCGACCCGGGTGGTCGACAGCACCGGCGCCGGCGACGCCTACGCGGCGGGCTTCCTGGCCGGGCTCGCCGCGGGCCGGCCGATCGCCGAGTGCGGCCGCATCGGCAGCGTCGCCGCCGCGGAGGTGATCTCGCATCTCGGCGCCCGGCCGCAGGCGGACCTGCGGGCGCTGGTGGGATAAGGTAAGGCCAGGGGCTCTGCCAAAGGCTCGCCTTTGGAAACCTTAACTTAAGAAATCGGGTCCTGGGGCCGCTGGCCCCAGCGGGGCCAGGGGCAGCGCCCCTGGCCTTTCGCACCTGCACAAATAAGCGTGCAAACGCGGCGCCCCCGCCCTATCTAGCCGCCACACCATCATGAAGCCCAGGGCTCGTCGGCCCGCGGGCCGACGACGCATGCCAGTCCCGGATCAGCCCAAGACAGTCAGGTCGCACGCATGGACATCCGCAACATCGCCATCATCGCCCACGTCGATCATGGCAAGACCACCCTGGTCGACCAGCTGCTGCGGCAGTCGGGCTCGTTCCGCGACAACCAGGTGGTGGCCGAGCGGGCGATGGACCGCAACGACCTCGAGCGCGAGCGCGGCATCACCATCCTGGCCAAGTGCACCAGCGTGGTCTGGAAGGACACCCGCATCAACATCATCGACACGCCGGGCCACGCCGACTTCGGCGGCGAGGTCGAGCGCATCCTGAACATGGTGGACGGCGCCATCGTGCTGGTCGACGCCGCCGAGGGCGCGCTGCCGCAGACCAAGTTCGTGCTGACCAAGGCGCTGGCGCGGGGGATCAAGCCGATCGTGGTGGTGAACAAGGTCGACCGCCAGGACGCGCGCCCGGACGAGGTGCACACCGAGATGTTCGACCTGTTCGCGGCGCTGGGCGCCAACGACGAGCAGCTCGACTTCCCGATGCTGTTCGCGTCCGGCCGCCAGGGCTGGGCCGACGTCGCGCTGGACGGGCCGAAGAAGGACCTGGCGCCGCTCTACGACCTGGTGCTGAGCCACGTGCCGGCGCCCAAGCTCGACAAGGACGCGCCGTTCGCGATGGTCGCCTCGATCCTGGAGGCCGACAACTTCCTCGGCCGCGTGCTGACCGGCCGCGTCGAGCAGGGCCGCGCCCGCGTCAACATGCCGGTGCGCGTGCTGCGCGCCGATGGCTCGGTGGTGGAGACCGGGCGGCTGACCAAGCTGCTGTCGTTCCGCGGGCTGGAGCGGGTGCCGGCCGAGGAGGTCGAGGCGGGCGACATCGTCGCCGTCGCCGGCCTGTCCGAGGCCACCATCCCCGAGACCATCGCCTCTCCCGAGGTGACCGCGGCGCTGCCGGCGATCCCGGTCGACCCGCCGACGCTGTCGATGACCTTCCGCCTCAACGACGGCCCGCTCGGCGGCCGCGACGGCAAGAAGGTGACCTCGCGGCAGATCCGCGACCGGCTGTTCAAGGAGACCGAGGGCAACGTCGCCATCCGCGTCACCGACAGCCCCGAAAGCGAGGCGTTCGAGGTCGCCGGCCGCGGCGAGCTGCAGCTCGGCGTGCTGATCGAGCAGATGCGTCGCGAGGGCTTCGAGCTGTCGATCGGCCGGCCCCGCGTGCTGACCCGCGAGAACCCGGACACCGGTGATCGCGAGGAGCCGTTCGAGGAGGTGCTGGTCGACGTCGACGAGCCCTATTCCGGCGTGGTGGTCGAGAAGCTCTCGCTGCGCAAGGGCCAGATGCAGGACATGCGGCCGTCCGGCGGCGGCAAGGTGCGGCTCACCTTCCTGATCCCGTCGCGCGGCCTGATCGGCTACCACAACGAGTTCCTGACCGACACCCGCGGCACCGGCATCATGAACCGGCTGTTCGCCGGCTATCAGCCCTGGGCCGGCCCGATCGCCGGCCGGGTCAAGGGCTCGTTGATCAGCTCCGAGGACGGGGCGGCGGTGCAGTACTCGCTGTTCTCGCTGCAGGAGCGCGGCCAGCTGTTCGTCGATCCGGGCGAGAAGGTCTATGTCGGCATGATCCTGGGCGAACACTCCAGGGAGAACGACCTCGAGGTGAACCCGATTAAGGAGAAGAAGCTCACCAACATCCGCGCCGCCGGCAAGGACGAGGCGCTGCTGCTGACCCCGCCCCGCCGCATGAGCCTGGAGCAGGCGATCGCCTACATCGAGGACGACGAGCTGGTCGAGGTGACGCCGTCGGCGGTGCGGATCCGCAAGCGCTACCTGAACCCGAACGAGCGCAAGAAGATGGAGCGCCGGGGCGACAGCGCCGCGTAGGCGGCCGATCGACACGAAATAAGGCGGCCGTCTCCCCCTTGGATCCGTTGCGTTTCAAGAGGCTAGGTCGCCACAGGCGGCCAACCTGCCGCAATTGCCTCCGAAATGACATGATCGAGCCTCGGATGGCGTCTGGAATGTGTTGTATTTCAGGCGCCTGCGCCGGAAACCTGGGGGTGCGGCCGAACTTTCACCGGCGACGCGGATGGGTCGCCATGATATGACCTGCGCGCGCACCGAAACCCTGCCAGGGGCCGGCACCGCACGAACGCCCGTCCCATCTCCCGGAGACTTTCATGACCTACACGACCCGGTTCTTCGCCGCCCTGTCGACCGCCGCCCTGCTGGGGACCGCGGTGCCGGCCGTCGCCCAGACGACCACCGCGCCGAGCGCGCCGACCACGACGGCTCCCACCACCGCGGCGCCGACCACGACGGCTCCCGACGCCGGCTCGACCTCGAGCCCGACCGACAGCACGACGCCCAAGAAGACCACGCATCACAAGAAGTCCACGAAGAAGCACAAGAAGGCGGCTCCGACCACGGATTCGACCAGCTCGACCGCGCCGTCAGGCCAGTAACCGACCGGCAACCGGCCGGTCGAACGCCGGCACGGCTCGCCTTCGGGCCCGTCGGCGGCGACGTCCGCATCGCGACGCCGCCGCGCCGGGCCGTCCGCCGCCGGGCGCGGGGACCGGCTCCGCGCGGTCCCCGCCTCGCCTCCAACCGTGGGTGACCGGACCGGCGGTGGAACGATTGGTTCGCGCCGCATCGTCCTGATGGGCTGCTTCGGCTTCGCGTCGGGGCTACCTCTCTACCTCACCTTCTTTACGCTGCAGCAATGGCTGAGCGAGAGCCACGTCTCGCTGCGCACCATTGGCACCGCCGCCCTGATCGGCCTGCCCTACCTGCTGAAGTTCCTGTGGGCGCCGTTCCTCGACCGACCGCCGCCGCCCCCGTTCGGCCGACTCGGCCGCCGGCGCGGCTGGATGCTGCCGATCCAGCTGCTGCTGAGCCTGACGCTGGTCGGCATGAGCCTCTGCCACCCCGACCGCACGCTCTGGCCGCTGTTCGCAGCCGCGTGCGGGCTCGCCTTTCTGTCGGCCAGCCAGGACATCGCCATCGACGCTTGGCGCATCGAGACCTTTTCCGGGCCGGCGCAGGCGGCCGCACTCGCCGCCTACAGCTGGGGCTACCGGATCGCCATGCTCTGCTCGAGCGCCGGCGCCATCTCCATTGCGTCCCACTCCGGCTGGCACGTGGCGCTGCTGGCGATGGCGCTGCTCAGCCTGGTCGGCCCGCTGCTGGCGATCTTGGCGCGGGAGCCGCCGGCCGCACCGCTGGCGGCCGACTCCGGCTGGCGCAGCGCGCTGCGCCGGCAGTTCGTCGATCCCTTCCGCGACCTGCTCGGCCGCGCCGGTGCGCCCTTGGTCATCGCCTTCGTGCTGGTGTTCAACCTCGGCACCCAGCTCGCCGACACCATGGCCTATCCGTTCTATCACCAGCTCGGGCTGAGCCCGGCCTCGGTCGCCAGGACCAACGGCATCCCGCTGCTGATCGCCGCCCTCGCCGGCGCCGCCGCCAGCGGCCTGCTGGCTGGCCGGATCGGCCTCGGGCGCACGCTGGTGCTGTCGGCCTGCCTGCAGATGCTGTCGATCGGGCTGTATCTCGCCCTGCTCGGCACCGGTCCGCTGGTGGCGATGCTGCTGGCCAAGGTGATGGTGGAGAACTTCGCCGAGGGCTTGGCCCAGACCAGCTTCGCCGCCTATCTGTCGAGGCTCTGTTCGCTGAAATACACCGCCACCCAGTTCGCGCTGCTGAGCTCGCTGGCGCCGGTCGCCTGGCGGACCCTCGGCGGCACCACCGGCTACCTGGCCGAGGGGCTGGGCTGGGCCGGCTTCTACCGGCTGACCATCGCCGCCTGCCTGCCCGGCATCGCCATCATGCTGGTGCTGCTGCGGCGCTACCCAAGCGGGTTGCCGCCGCAGGAGTAAGGAAGGCCAGGGCTCTGCCCTGGACCGTGCCCAAGGTCCGCGGCCCTTGGAACCCGTTACTTAAGAATCGTTTCCAAAGGTCGAGCCTTTGGCGGGGTCCAGGGGCGTCGTGCGGAGCACGCCAAGGCGTGACGCCCCTGGCCTTCCTTCAGGAGTTCCGATGCCCTTCCGCCCCTCGACGGCCCACGCCACCCTCGGCCCGACGTTCTTCGACCCCGTGCATCCTGCCATCTTCCCCCGTCACGTGCTCCGCTACCGCAACCAGGCCCAGGCCGAGCGGATCGGCCTCGACGGGCTCGACGACGAGGCCTGGATCCGCCATTTCGGCCGCTTCGAGCCGCTGCCGGGCTCGTTCCCGAAGCCTTTGGCGCTGCGCTATCACGGCCACCAGTTCCGCAACTACAACCCCGACCTCGGCGACGGCCGCGGCTTCCTGTTCGCGCAGATGCACGACCTGATCGATGGCCGGCTGCTCGACCTCGGCACCAAGGGCAGCGGCCGCACCCCCTGGTCGCGCGGCGGCGACGGCCGGCTGACCTTGAAGGGGGGCGTGCGCGAGGTGCTGGCGAGCAGCATGCTGGAGGCGCTGGGCGTCGACACCTCCAGGAGCTTCTCGCTGATCGAGACGGGCGAGGCGCTGGAGCGCGGCGACGAGCCCTCGCCCACGCGCTCGGCGGTGCTGGTGCGGCTGAGCCACTCGCACATCCGGATCGGCACGTTCCAGCGCCTGGCCTACCATGGCGACACCGACGGCCTGCGCCGGCTGCTCGACCACACGGTCCGCACCTACATGCCGGACCTGTGGAGAGACGACGAGGCCGCGCGCGCCGTGGCCTTCCTGGGCGGGGTCTGCCGGCGCGTCGCCGCCGTCGGCGCCGACTGGATGCTGGCCGGGTTCGTGCACGGCGTGCTCAACACCGACAACGTCAACGTCACCGGGGAGAGCTTCGACTACGGCCCGTGGCGGTTCCTGCCGACCTACCGGCCCGACTTCACCGCGGCCTACTTCGACACCGGCGGCCTCTACGCCTTCGCGCGCCAGCCGGACGGGCTGCTGTGGTCCCTGATCCGCCTCGCCGAATGCCTGCTGCCGCTGGCCGAGCCGCCGGCGCTGGAGGCGGCGCTGCGAGACTTCGACGCGACGTTCCAGGCCCGGCAGACGGCGGCGATGCTGCGCCGCCTCGGGCTGGCGCCGAACGGGCCGGAGCCCGATGCCGTCCTGACCCGCGAGGTCTGGACGGCGCTGCGGGAGTCCCAGGCGCCGTTCGAGCGCTTCTTCTTCGACTGGCATGGCGGCGCCGCGCGGACCGGCTGGCGGCGTCCGGACTATGCCGGGGCGGCGTTCGCGCCGCTGCGGGCGCTGATCGCCGGCTACCGTCCCTGCGAGGGTGCCCGCCTCGGCCATGCCTACCTCGCCGGCGATGCGCCCTGCACGATGCTGATCGACGAGGTGGAGGCGATCTGGGCGCCGATCGCCGCCGCCGACGACTGGTCCGCGTTCCGGGCCAAGCTGGCCGACATCGCGGCGATGTCGGACGCCCTGAGGACCACGGTGCGCCAAGACTCCCCGTGACCTGCATCGGGCGCGGAGGATGCGCTCGCCCAAATCATGAGCGCGGCGGCGCGACGATCCGGTTTCCGGACATGCGGTCTGCGGACGCGAAGCGGGAGCGGGCCTCCACGCCCAACCCTGCCTTCGTTTCATCCGCAGCGTCCCGACACCAGCGCGGCGCGGCGCGTCTGCCGCACGCGCGGGTCGCGACGCCGACCGACTTTTCTGCCATAGGTCGCACTGCTTGCAGCGACCCGCCCGGAGGTGCCGATCGTGGATCTGTCGAGACCGGGATTGCCCAAGCCCGACGCCGTCCTCCTGCGGATGCAGCTGATCGGCCGCATGCAGGCCGTGACGCTCAACAACGAGAGCGTGCTGCCTCTCGGCCGCAAGACCCGCGGGCTGCTGGCGATCCTGGCGATGTCGGGTCGCCGGCCGGTGCTGCGCTCGCGGCTGGCCGAGCTGCTGTGGAGCCGCCGCTCGGAGGAGCAGGCGCGGGCCTCGCTGCGCCAGGAGATCCACCGGCTGCTCGACGCGCTGAGCCCGGTCGGTGCCGACCTGGTGACGGTCGAGCGGCACACGCTGGCGCTGAAGCCGGCGCTGACCTCGGTCGATGCCGAGCGGGTGCTGAACGCGAACGCGAACCAGGCCGAGACCCTGCCGCCGATCGAGGGCGTGCTGCTGGACGAGCTGACCGGGACCGACCCGGCCCTCGACGGCTGGCTGCAGATCGAGCGCAACCGGCTCCGCCAGCACGCGACCCTGTTGTTCGAGGGCCTGCTGCAGCGCCAGCGCGACCTGCCGGGGGTGCTGGCGACGACCCGGCAGCTGCTGCTGCTCGACGGGCTGCACGAGCAGGCATGGCGGGCGCAGATCCAGGCCTACCTGGTGCTGGGCGAGAACGGCCTGGCGCTGCAGAGCGCCGAGCGCTGCGCCGCCGCGTTCGCCGAGCGGAACGGCGCCGAGCCGGGGGCGGAGACCCGCCGGCTGCTGGCGGAGCTGAGCCGCGCGCCGCCCGGGACCCTCCAGGGCGCGCGTCAGGACATGTACGCGGGCATGCCCCAAGGCACGCCCCCGGGCACGTCCCTGGGTCCCGATGCCGCCGACCCGGTCGCGGACGCCTCGATGCCGTTCCTCCCCGATCGGGCCGAGCAGGCGGCAGCGCTCCCCGCGACGGCCGCGACGCACCAGCAGGACGACGTCGTCGCCCACGCCGGGCCGGACCGCGTGGTGCCGCTGGCCGAGGTGGGCCCGCCGCTGCGGCGCGAGCAGCCGGGCGGGGTGCCGCGGGTGGCCGTCCTGCCGCTGCTGGACCTCGACGGCGGCGACGGCGATCGCGGCGTGCTGACCCGGGGCCTGGCCGACAACCTCGGCGTCGGGCTGATGCAGTACGGCCGGCTCAGGCTGGTCGGCGGCAGCGAGCTGCACGACACCCTGGCGCAGGGGCGCGACGATCCGCTGCTGCGGCGGCGGTTCGGGCTGGACTACGTGCTGGACGGCACCGTGCAGCGCGGCGGCGGCCGGGTCCGGGTGATCCTCCGCCTCACCGACATCCGCCAGCACGGCCAGATCGTCTGGGCGCAGCGGTTCGACGCCCCCCACGGCGCCGCCGCGGCCGGCGCGCCCGGCGACCTGCTGGCGCTGCAGGACACCGTCACGATGTACGTGTCGGCGCGGCTCCCATGGGAGATCATGCTGGTCGAGGCGCGGCGCCTGCGGCACCGTCCGGTGGCCGAGCTCGATCCGTTCGGGATGGTGATGCGGTGCATCGGCCTCGTCCTGACCGGCGACCGGCTGCAGAACGACCGCGCCTGCGCCATCCTGGCCGAACACCCCGGCACCGATCCGCACGACGCGCTGCCCGCCCTGGCCGCGGCGGCGGCGCACCTGATGCGTTGCCTGCAGCGCTGGGGCGACCCGCAGCGCGAGGCGGCGCTGGCCAGGCAGCATGCCTGCCTGGCGGTGGAGCGCGAGCCGACCCGCCATGCGGCGCCGATCCTGCGCGGCCTGATCCGCAGCGAGCTCGAGGACGAGCCGGAGCAGGCGCTGGCGCTGCTGGACCGCACGCTGGAGCTGTTCCCGCACTCCGCGGCCGGCTGGGCGGCCTCCTCGTTCCCGCTGGTGCGGCTCGGGCGGCTCGACGAGGCGGCGCGGCGCTCCGCCCGCTACAAGGCGCTGTTCCCGACCCACCCGCTCGAGCTGCTGCTTGACCGGCCCGGAATCATGATCCCGCTGCTGGCCGGCCGCTTCGAGGAGGCCGCGCAGCTCGGCGCCGCCGCCGTCGAGCTGCGCCCGGGCTTCGCGCCGAACCTGGTGCCCTACCTGTCGGCGCTGGGGCACCTGCGCCGCGCCGGCGAGGCCGACCGGATCCGGGGCCGGCTGGAGGCGACGTTGCCGCGCTGCGACGTCGAGAGCCTGGTCGCCGCCGCCGGCCTGCGCGATCCCGCCCATCGCGAGCGGCTGGCCGACGGGCTCCGGCAGGCCGGCCTGTCCGAGCGCGCCGCGGACCGCGCGGGCGCCCGGGCAGCCGCCTCCGCCGCCTGAGCCGCCCGCCCCGGGGTTACGCCGCCGCAGCCATCTCGGGCAGCGTCTCGATCTGGTGCCGGGCCCGATCGAGCGCCGTCTGCCGCTGCTCGGCGGTCACCGCCAGGCCTTCCGCCACGACGACCTCCGGATGCGCGAGGCCGATGAAGCCGAACATCGACCTCAGGTAGGACTCGCCGTGCTCGAGCGAATGCCGGGGCGAATCGGGGCCGTAGAACCCGCCGCGCGTCATCACCAGCACCAGGCGCTTCGAATGGACCAGCCCTTCCGCGCCGGCCGACGTGTAGCGGAACGTCTTGCCGGCGACGACGACGCGATCCATCCAGCTCTTGAGCTGGCTCGGCACCGTCAGGTTGTAGAGCGGCGATCCGACCACGACGATGTCGGCGGCGAGGAACTCCGCGAGCACGGCGCCGCCCAGGGTCAGCTCCTCCTGCATGGCCTGGTCGTGCTGCACGTCGGCGCTCCGGCCGGCGAGGTAGGCCCCGGTGAGGTGCGCGACCGGGGTCTGGACCAGGTCGCGCCGGATCACCTCGAGGTCGCCGTCCAGGGCGCGGAAACGGTCGACCACGGCCGCCGTGAGCGTCCGGCTAACCGAGTTGTCGCCCAGGATGCTGGAGTCGATGTGGAGCAGTTTCATTCCGAGGCCTCTGGTTCGTGAGACGCCAGCATGCCCAGATCGGGGGCCGGACAGGCAAGGGCTGCCGTCCGGTCGGGAAGGCCTGAGGGCTATCGCGTTTGAGGAGAAGAGAAAGGAGAAGGCCGGGGCGCTGCCCTGGACCCGTTGGGGCCGCGGGCCCCAGACCCCGATTCGTAAGAAGATGACGCGTGCATGAGAGTACGACCCTAACGAATCGGGGTCTGGGGCCGTCGTGCGCCAGCACGCTTCGCGTGACGGCCCCAGTGGGGTCCAGGGGCAAAGCCCCTGGCCTTCCTCGCTTGGCGCCCGCCCGACGGCAGGATAGACAGGCCCACCGCCCTGCCGCGACACCCCCGACCGAGGCACCATGATCCATCGCTCCGCCGTCCCGACCGCCGCCGCACCCGCGGGCGGACGCGTCGTCCTGCGCCTCGCGGCGGCGGCCGTGCTGGCGACCGGCCTCGGCGGCTGCGGCCAGGGCCACGGCGGCAGCAGCCAGCCGCTGGCCGGCGACGCCACCGCGCTCACGACGCCGACTCGCGAGAACCACCTGCTGGGCGAGGATCGCGGCCCCGCCGGCGGCGACGAGGCCGGCGCCGGCGTCAACGCCTATCTGTGGCGCGGCGCCATCGACACCCTGTCCTTCATGCCGTTCGCCTCCGCGGAGCCGGAGGGCGGCATCATCATCACCGACTGGTACAGCCCGCCGACCACCACCGGCGAGCGCTTCAAGGCCAACGCCTACATCCTCGGCAAGCTGCTGCGCTCCGACGCGATCCGGGTCTCGATCTTCCGCCAGGTGCGGCAGGACGGGCAGTGGGTGGACGCGCCGGTCGCCTCCAACACCGCCGCCGACATCACCGCCAAGATCCTCACCCGGGCGCGCCAGCTCCGCGCCGACTCCAGCGCCGGCTGAGGCGGTCCACGCCGATGGACGCGCCGTCCGTATCGCCGTCCCGGGCGGATGCGGCGCCGCCGGCGGAGGCGGCGCGCTACGATCACCACGCCGCCGAGCCCGGCTGGCAGGGGGCCTGGGAGCGGGCCGGGTGCTTCGCGGTGCCGGACGTGCCGCCGCCCGATCGGCCAAAATACTACGTGCTGGAGATGTTCCCCTATCCCAGCGGCCAGCTGCACATGGGGCACGTCCGCAACTACACGCTGGGCGACGTGGTCGCCCGCTACAAGCGCGCCACCGGCCACGCGGTGCTGCACCCGATGGGCTGGGACGCGTTCGGGCTGCCGGCCGAGAACGCCGCCCGCGAGCGCGGCAGCAATCCGGCCGCCTGGACCATGGCCAACATCGCGACGATGCGGGCCACGTTGAAGCGGCTCGGCCTGTCGCTGAACTGGGACCGCGAGTTCGCCACCTGCCAGCCGGACTATTACGGCCAGCAGCAGAGGCTGTTCCTCGACATGCTGGCGGCCGGCCTGGTCGAGCGCCGCGAGGCCTCCGTCAACTGGGACCCAGTGGACCGGACCGTGCTCGCCAACGAGCAGGTGGTGGACGGCCGCGGCTGGCGCTCCGGCGCGGTGGTCGAGAAGCGGCGGCTCAGCCAGTGGTTCCTGCGCATCACCCGGTTCGCGCCCGAGCTGCTGGACGCGCTGGACGGGCTGGAGGCGTGGCCGGAGCGGGTCCGCGTCATGCAGGCGCACTGGATCGGCCGCAGCGAGGGCGCCCGGATCGGCTTCGCGCTGGCGTACCCGCCGGCGGGCCTCGATCCAGTGCTGGCGACCGTCGAGGTCTACACCACCCGCCCGGACACGCTGTTCGGCATGTCGTTCCTGGCGGTGGCGCCCGAGCATCCGCTGGCCGCGCACGCCGCCGCGTCGAGCCCGGCCGCCGCCGCCTTCATCGCCGAGTGCCGCAGCCTTGGCACCAGCGAGGCGGCGATCGAGACCGCGGAGAAGCGCGGCCACGACACTGGCTTGCGCGTCTCGCACCCGTTCCTGCCGAATGCCACCTTCCCGGTCTGGATCGCCAACTTCGTGCTGATGGAGTACGGCACCGGCGCCGTCTTCGGCTGCCCGTGCGGCGACCAGCGCGACCTCGACTTCGCGCGGAAATACGGCCTCCCGGTGCCGGTGGTGGTGCTGCCGCCGGGCGAGGACGCGGCGCACTTCGCCATCGGCCGCACCACCCATGACGGCGCCGGCACGCTGATCAACTCGGGCTTTCTGGACGGGCTCTCCACCACCGCCGCCCGCGCGGCCGCCATCGCCCGGCTCGAGGAGCTGGGTGCGGGACGCGGCGTGGTGAACTGGCGCCTGCGCGACTGGGGCGTCTCGCGCCAGCGCTACTGGGGCTGCCCGATCCCGATCGTCCACTGCGCGCAGTGTGGCGCGGTGCCGGTGCCGGACGTCGCCCTGCCGGTGACGCTGCCCGACGACCCCGACTTCTCCCTCCCCGGCAACGCGCTCGACCACCACCCGACCTGGAAGCACGTCGCCTGCCCGCGCTGCGGCGCCGCCGCCACCCGCGAGACCGACACCTGCGACACCTTCGTCGACAGCTCCTGGTACTTCGCCCGCTTCACCGCTCCCCACGCCGCCACGCCGACGGTGCGCGCCGCCGCCGACGGCTGGCTGCCGGTCGACCAGTACGTCGGCGGCATCGAGCACGCGATCCTGCACCTGCTGTACGCGCGCTTCTTCACCCGGGCGATGCGCGCCACCGGCCATCTCGGCCTCGACGAGCCGTTCGCGCGGCTGTTCACGCAAGGCATGGTGAACCACGAGAGCTACCGCGACGCGGACGGCACCTGGCTGTATCCGGACGACGTCGAGCGTGGCGCCCACGGCGCCGTCCGCCGCGACACCGGCACGCCGGTGCAGGTTGGCCGGGTCGAGAAGATGTCGAAATCCAAGCGCAACACCGTCTCGCCGGAGGCGATCATCGACAGGTACGGCGCCGACACCGCGCGCTGGTTCGTGCTGTCCGACAGCCCGCCGGAGCGGGACATGGAATGGACCGAAGCCGGCGTGTCGGGTGCCGCCCGCTTCGTGCAGCGCCTGTTCCGGCTGGTCGCCGCGGTCGCCGCCGAGACCCTGCCGGCACCGGCCGCGACGCCGAACGGCTTCGGCGACGCCGCCGACACGCTGCGGCGCGCCACCCACCGCACCATCGCCGCCGTGACCGAGGCGCTGGACGGTTTCGCCTTCAACGTCGCGGTGGCCCGGCTGCACGAGCTCGCCTCGGCGATCGCGGACGCCGCCCAAGGCCCTGCGGCGCCCGACCTCGACTGGGCCCGCCGCGAGGCGGCGGTCGCGATCTGCCTGCTCGCGGCACCGATGATGCCGCACCTGGCCGAGGAGCTGCTGGCCCTGCTGGAGCCGGACGGCGCGCTGGCGGCGCTGCGGCCGTGGCCGCTGCCCGATCCGGCGCTGCTGGCCCGCCGCCGCGTCACCATCGCGGTGCAGATCATGGGCCGCCTGCGCGGCACCATCGAGGCGCTGCCGGACGAGGCGGCGGAGCGCGTGCTGGCCGCCGCGGCGGCGGAGCCGAGCGTCGCCCGCGCCCTCGACGGGCGCCGCGTGGTCAAGCGCATCCACGTGCCGAACCGCATCGTCAACTTCGTGATCGCCGGATGACCGCGCGCCGGCTCGCCCTGGCCGCGGCGCCGATCCTGCTGTCGCTGGCCGGCTGCGGCTTCCACCCGCTCTACGGCGCCGCCGACCAGGCCGCGATCGCCCGGCTGCCCGACATCTTCGTGCAGCCGATCCCCGAGCGCTCCGGCCAGGAGCTGCGCCTGGCGCTGCAGCAGCGGCTCGCCGGCTCCAGCGCGGCGCAGCCGCAGGGCTACACGCTGTCGGTGAGCTTCTCGGTCTCGGGCGAGTCCGTCGGCATCCACGGCGACAACACCGCCGAGCGCAACCGCGTGGTCGGCCGCGCCCATTGGACGCTGGCCTCGGTGTCGCCGGCGCCCATGACGCTGACCAGCGGCGATGCGCGCGCCGTCGACGGCTACAACATCATCAACGAGCAGTTCTTCGCCGCCACCGTCGCCGGCGACACCACGCAGCAGCGGCTGGCCGACAACCTCGCCGACACCGTCGCCGAACAGCTGGCAACCTGGTTCAACACCCAACAGGCGCCGGCGGCGGCCGCGATCAAGGTGACGCCCTCGCCGACCCTGGCGCCGCGGGACGTCCCGGCCAACTCGGACCAGTCGCCGCTGACCGCGCCGGGCGAGGACGGGCTGCCCGCCTCCGCGATCGGTCGCGACGCCCCGGGCCAGTGAAGGCAAGGCAAGGGGCTTTGCCCCTTGACCCCACCAAAGGCGGAGCCTTTGGAAACCGCTCTTATAGAATGGGTTCCAAGGGCCGCCGGCCCTTGGCGGGTCCAGGGCAGAGCCCTGGCCTTCCTTGAAACTCGACGCCCGCCAAGCCCCCCGCGTGCTGGCAAGCCCGGCCAAGCTGCGGGCGATCCTGCTGCACGGCGAGGACGCCGGCCTGATCCGCGAGCTGGCCGCAACGGCGGTGACCGCGGCCGCCGGCACGCTCGACGATCCTTTCCGTCTCGCCACCCTGTCGCGCGACGCGCATGACCGGCTGGACGAGGAGATGAGTGCGCTGTCGCTGACCGGCGGCCGGCGGGTGGTCTGGGTGCGCGATGCCGTCGACGGGCTGGCGGCGCCGCTGAAGCGGGCGCTGGACCGGCCGGGCGACGCCCTCGTGGTGGTGGAGGCGCCGGGACTGGCGTCGCGCTCGCGGCTGCGCGCGTTGGTCGAGGCGATGCCGGACGGCGCCGCGGTCGCCTGCTACCCCGAGGAGGGGCGGGCGCTGGCGGCGCAGGTCGGCCGCATGCTGGCGGCGCAGGACGTGCGCATCGACGCGGACACGCTGGCCTGGTTCGCGAGCCGGCTCGGCCCCGACCGCGCCGCCGCCCGAGCCGAGGTCGAGAAGCTGGTGCTGTATGCGGGCGACGGCGGCCGCCTCGGCCTCGACGACGTCATGGCCTGCACCGGCGACGCCGCCGGTGCGGCACTGGAGGACGCCGCCGCCGCCGCCACCGCCGGCGACCGTGCCGCCGCCGACCTCGCGATCGAGCGCAGCCTGGGCGAGGGGGCCAGCCCGATCGCGGTGGCGCGCGCGCTGCTGTCGCACCTGCACCGGCTGCGCCAGGCCCGGGCGATCATGGACGAGGAGGGCTTGGCCGCGCAGGAGGCGATGGCCCGCCTGCGGCCGCCGGTGTTCTTCAAGCGCGCGGCGGCGTTCGGCCAGGCGCTGTCGCTGTGGAGCGGCGCGGCGCTGGCGCGTGCGGCCGAGCAGACCCAGGCGCTGGAGCTCGCCTGCAAGCAGACCGGGGCCCCCGACCAGGTGCTGTGCCGGCGCCACGTCGCCGCGATCGCGGCCCAGGCCCGCGCGCGCCGTTGATGAACGGCCGAGCCCAGGCTATACGAGCTCTGGTTGTCCGCGTAGCTCAGCAGGATAGAGCACAGGATTCCTTGTCACCAACTGGGCGCCACGAGGGGAAACCGCGTGGTGGATCCGCTCAAAGTCGGGGAAAGCTGAGGCGCTCTCGCGCCGTGCCGATCCCGAGCCAAGCCCGGCCAAGACGGCCGGGAAGGTGTAGAGACTGGACGGGCGGCACCTAAGGGTTCCGGCCTAGGGTGAAGGGACAGTCCAGACCACGAACGCGGCTCCGCCGATCGGGCCGCGGCGGCGAAAGCCGAAGTGGGATGAATCCTGGGGCCGTGGGTTCGAATCCCGCCGCGGACACCAAACCGGTATCGGACGACTTGACGAAAGCAATGGGAACGAATCACGCTCATGCACTGGAGCGTGGTTGAGCAATGTGCGGCCGTCAGTTGTCTCCGGCATCAGGAGGCGCAGCACGCATGAAGTCGATTCTTGATGCGGTGATGATTTTAAGCGGCGATTTTGCTGGAGCATGGCGTCAAGATGTATCCGGACCTGCGGAGTATCGCCACGCTGAAGATTTTGAGGTTCTCGGAGTCTATCGTGTCGGATTGAATGGTTTGCAGCCCCGACCATTGGATCGTGTAAGCTTACAACGACACATTCGGAAGCGTGCTGAGCGATTAGGCTCGGCAGAGGCTGCCTTTGATGAACTGATCAAAGCAGTAGAGTGTAATCGTAGCACAGCAAGCTTTTGCATGGTATTGGTCGGACTACGAGTTAACAAGACCATAGATCTTACCCTAGAACTCTCTCTCCAGCCACTTTCGTCATTCATATTCACACCTTGGGCAACCAAGCATGTAGAAGAGAAAAATGGTTATCTGTCACGTTTGGATGGAGAGCCTCTACTACCAGGTTGCGTCCTTGTTTGGAAGGTTCCTTTTGAGCCCGTGCTTGCACATGCAACAGGCGGACTAGAGCAGCCGACTCTACAGCAAACAGCATATCTCGACACCGTCTTGAATCTTCTATCAACAGCCGCCTGTAGGCCGGTAGCACCAGTGCTGGTCTACATTACAGACGATGATGAATTGTTCCCGGTACCGGGAGACGGGTTGGTCTACCGGAACTTTGGGTGGGGCGGGGCACCAACTATGATAGAGCAGGCCGATGCAGTTGCTAGTGAAATTGTTCCATTCTTCCAAGATTATTTCGCATTTAAAGGGAGTTATCAGGCTATTAATTTGGCTACCAGACGACTATCACGCAGCATGGGGATCGGGATACTTTAGGATAGAGCGATCGATCTTGGTGCGGCACTAGAGGCACAACTACTCTTCACGGACGGGGGGCAGAAACGAGAAACTGCCCAGGAAGTCAGCTATAAGATGGGAGTGCGGGCGGCGTGGCTTCTTGGTTCAGACGGAACCACCAGGAGAGAGATCTTCAAAGAGGTACGGGAGCTGTATAAATTACGGTAGACGGCCGCACATGGCGACCGCTTCTCAGAAAAGAACTGGCCCCGCGTTTCTCGTCAGTTAGACAACGGTATAGTTATGGTTAGGAAGGTGATCTGTGCCATCCTTGCAAAAGGTAAATGGTTTGACTGGAACGACCTCGTTCTAGGTGCTGAAGGTTGTTAGGCTTCAACGCTAGTTCATCAGCTTTCACAGCCACTTCAAGACCACTCGAGCCACCACAGCGCCCAACGCGATCCACTCCCACGCCGCCGGCACGCCTGGCCTCTCAGCCTTCCTGAACGCTGCATCAGGCGGGAACGGCGCCTCCAGGGCCTCCTCCAGGCGCAACGCCTGTTGGCGGTGTAGTCGAGGCCAAGGGCGTGTAGGAGCGGCACCCCGCGAGGGCTTCAAGGACCGTAAGGATCCTCGAAGACCATAAAGGACGTCGCGTCACCTCCCATGGACCAGCGCCATGATGTCCGAATGCGCGCCCCTCAGGGCCGCCGCAATGGCCGCTGGATCACGCATGGAGACTGGGACGCCCTTGACAACTGCGGCCTAGCCACATCTCAACACTTTGGCAAATTATCTGCATCCTTGGCCTAAGAGGCCGCCGAATGGATTAGCGTGACATTCGGCTGTGACGTGGCGGGAAACAGGCGCCGCAGGGAGTGCGATTGAAACTCGGTTATTGTAGATTGCACCCCTCCGGCATGACCGTATCGCAGGATCCACCAGACCAGATGCCCAACGTCCGGCAGAACAGGGAACGGACCGCAGCGACCGGCTCCATGGCCGGCGGCAAGGCCTACGAGATCATCAAGCTGTCGATCCTGGACGGCCGCTTCCGGGTCGGCCTGAGACTGAAGGAGAACGAGCTGACGGCGCTGTGCGGCGTGTCGCGCACTCCGGTCCGGGAAGCCCTGCGCCGCCTCGCCAGCGAGGGGCTGGTCGTCATCACGCCCAACGTCGGGGCGGAGGTCTCCGGCATCGCATCGGGAGAGCTGGAGGAAATCTACACCCTGCGCGGAATAGTCGAGAGCCATGCGGCGCAGCGTGCGTCCTCGCGCATCACCTCGGAGGCGCTGGTGCGGCTGAGGCAGCTCGCCGGCCTGATGGAGCAGGCGGTCAGGAACGGCACCGAGAGCATCAACCGCGACTTCACGCCCGCCAACGCCGAGTTCCACCACATCATCCTCGACGCCGCGATGAGCCCGCGCCTGTCGTCGATGGCGGCGCTCGTGATCGAGATCCCGCTGACGCTGCGCACGCTGGCGCGCTACTCGCAGCAGGATCGACGGCGCTCGCTGCACCATCACCGCGAGCTGATCGAGGCGCTGGAGGCGCGGGACGGCGTCTGGGCAGCCTCCGTCATGAAGAGCCACGTCCACGCCGCCTTCCAGGCGCTGATGCGATCGACGCCGCCAGGTCCGGACCGCCTGCTCGACGAGGCGGCGGAGGTCGGGAGCACCGAAGAGAAGAAGGCCAGGGCGCTGCCCTGGACCCGTTGGGGCCGCGGGCCCCAAACCCCGATTCGTAAGAAGGTCATCCGTGCATGACGGTACACCCTTAACGGATTGGGGCCTGGGGCCCCAGTGGGGTCCAGGGGCAAAGCCCCTGGCCTTCTCCCTCGTCCGACAGCCATAGGATATCCTGTCGATGTTTGACGAGATCATCGAGGGCTGCGAGCGCTTCGCATGACCGGGCCGGCGGCGGCGATCGGCCAGCCGATGGTGGCGACCGGCTGGGCGCAGGCGGTCCTGCCGCGCAGCCGGCGGGAGCCGCTTCCGGGCCACGATGCCGCCGCCGGGGACGAGCCCGGCCATGCCGATCACCGGCTCGGCCGCCTCGCGGCCACGGTCCCGCCGGGGACGATCCCGCCGATCGGGCCGGCCGCGGGTGCCCACCCCGTGCCGACGTGCCCGCTGCACCGGCTCGGCGTCCGCGATCTGCTGCAGGCCTATGCCGGGGGCGTTTCCCCGGAGGCCGTGCTGGCCGCGCTGCTCCATCGCATCGGCCCCGACGGACCGGCGCCGGAGGCGGTGTTGCGCACGGTCGACGGCACCGAGCTCCTGGCAGCGGAGAGCGCCGGGCGCTGGCGGACCGGCACGCAGCGTCCGCTGGAAGGCATCCCGTTCGGGATCAAGGACGTCATCGACGTCGCCGGCGCGCTCGTCACGTGCGGCTCGCTGCTGACCGGCGAGCGGCGCGCCCCGCGCGACGCCACCGCCGTCGCCCGCCTGCGCGCCGCCGGCGCGATCCCGTTCGCCATGCTGGCGAGCAGCGAGTTCGCCTGCGGCAGCCCGGTCAACCGGCGCTACGGCGTGGTGCCCAACCCACACGATCGGAGCTGCTGGGCCGGCGGCTCCTCGACCGGTTCCGGCGCGGCGCTCGCCGCCGGGCTGCTGCCGCTGGCGCTCGGCACCGACACCGCCGGGTCGATCCGCATTTCGGCCGCCTTCTGCGGCGTCGCGGGGCTGAAGCCGACGCGGGGGCTGGTGCCGCGTACCGGCATCGCCACCCTTTCCTGGACCCTCGACCATGTCGGGCCTATGGCGCGGTCGGTCTCCGACCTGGCGATGGTGCTGCCGGTGATGGCCGGCCCGGACGAGCATGATCCGCTGGCGGCGGATCGGGACGAACCATCGCTTTCCCCGCACCGGCCTCTGCACGGCTTCCGGATCGGCCTGCCGACCTCCTGGTTCATCGAGCGCTGCGATCCCGCCGTGCTCGAGGCCTGGCACGGCGCCGCGCAGTCGCTGCGGCGGGCAGGGGCCGTGCTGGTGCCGGTCGAGCTCCCCGACTTCTCGCTCGCCAACGAGGAGGCGTGGATCGTGCTCTACGCCGAGCTCGCCTCCTGCCAGGAGGGCCGGTTCGACCGAAGGGACGCGTTCGACGCCGGAACCTGGGACCGGATCGCCCGCGGCCGTGCCTGCGGGGCGGTCGACTACCTCCGCGCGCTCCGCCGGCGCTCGGTGACGCAGCGCGCGCTTCTCGACGCCATGGCCGGCGTGGACGTCCTGCTCACGCCTGGCGTGGGCACCGAGGCGGCACGCCTGTCCGACCTCACGGTGGCGCTCGACGCCGAGCGGGTGGCACTCTACGAGATCGCCGCCCGCAACACCGCGATCTTCAACCATGTCGGTTTTCCGGCCCTGATGCTTCCGTCCGGCCGCGGCCGCAACGGCCTGCCCATCGCGGTGCAGCTGGTGGCTGCGCCCTTCCGTGACGGGCTCTGCCTGTCCGTCGGCGCCGCCCTGCAGCGTCTACAGATGCAGGGTGAGCTCGGCGCCGATCAGCCGGCCGGGTCCCTGGGAGACGAATGAGCCGCCGAACTCCGGTGCCGGGATCACTTCCGCCAGGTAGCGGTGATAGAACAGGTTCTGCACGAAGAAGATGAGCTGGGAGTGCGGCCCCGCGATCCCAACGCGCAGGTTCGTGGTCGAGAACGGCTGCCGTTCGCTGCCGCTGAAGTCGGCATCGACGCCGTTGATGGTCGGCACCGACTGCCGCTGGACGGTGTGGAACCAGGTCGAGCCGGTGAAGTTGGTCTCGATCCGTCCGATCAGCCTCAGGCGCCGCGTGAGCGGCTCGACGACGTTGGCGGCGACGTCGGTGGTGTAGGCCGGGGTATAGGGCGACTTGTTGCCGACCGTGTCCGGGCGAGACAGGTTCTTCTTGATCTCGCTTCCGGTCAGCGCGCCGCCGCCGCTGAAGCTCAGCCAGTCCAGCGGGCGATACTGCAGCCCGAGCTCGGCGCCCTGAAGGTCGACCAGGTCGATGTTGGAATCGACGCGCAGCAGGCCCTGGTCCGACGAGAAGAACTCGCTGAACTGCATCCCGTGCACCTGCGTGAAGTAGCCGTCGAGCTGGTAGCTCAGCCTGCGCTGCAGGAAGCTGCCCTTGATGCCGATCTCGTAGGCGTCCGAGGTCTCCTTGCCGAACTGGTCGCCGATCTTCACGTCGCTCCCGGTCTCCGCGGCGATGTTGGCGACCGTCGCCTGGGTTCCGGCGCTGTTGAAGCCGCCCGACTTGAAGCCGATGCCGAAGCTGGCATAGAGCGTCGCGTTCCGCACCGGGCTCCAGTCCAGGCTGACCTTCGGCTCCGGCTGCTGGAACGTCACCGACTTCGAGGGGATGCCGGCGGGGTTGGCGATCAGCCCGGGGTTGAGGGGCGAGAACTGGCCGTTGGCGGCGCCGCCGGACACGATGTCGATGTAGTCCTGCCGGTTGCCGGTAGGCACCAGGTTGTCGTCGCGCCGGAGCTCCACGTCGTAGCGGAATGCGGTGGCGAGCGTCAGGTTGGGCAGGATGTCGTAGTCGAGCGAGGCGAAGCCCGCGAAGACGTTGGTGGTGAACTCGTCGTCGTAGAGCTGGGCCGTCGGGCTGGTCGAGTTGATCGGGTTGTAGAGGTTGGTGTTGATCGACAGACCAAGGTCGTCGCCGACCGAGACGCCGACCTGCCGGTCGGTGTGCAGGTAGTAGGCGCCGACCGACCACCGGAGCGGGCGGTGTCCCACCGACGACAGCCTGACCTCGGCGCTGACGTCGTCCTCGTTGCGGACCTGATACTGGTACCCGTCGCAGGTCGACGCCGTGTAGGGTCCGAGGAAGCCGAGCGCCGGGTTCTGCGGCGCCGGATACACCAGGCCGCCGGCCAGCGCCGCGGCCTGGCTGCTCTTGCAGGTGTTAGTGTGCAGCACGTTGTCGGCGTTGTTGAAGAACCCGAACGGGGCCAGCGTGCCGTCGGACAGCAGGTCGTTGTCCACCCGCGTATAGAGGCCATAGGCCGAGAGCCTGCCCCAGCCCAGGTCGTGATCCGCCTTGATCGAGATCTCCTCGGTGTCCTGGTGGTTCTCGGGCTGAATGTTGTTGACGTAGTCGAACTGGTGCGCGTTGACGTTCTCGTTGACCGCCGGCCCGAAGAAGCCCGTGAGGCTCGGCAGCTCGAACACCGCGTTGTAGTTGATCGCCGCCGCGTCGACGAGGGCGTAGCGCGCCTTGAGGTCGAAGCTCCAATCGTCGGTCGGGCGATAGATCAGGCGCCCGACGACGTCGTAGTCGCGACGGTCGTCGACCGAGCTGTTGTGAAGGAAGCTGTTGGTGTCGAAGCCGTCGGTGTTGCGGTAGTCGAAGCTGAGCCGGCCGAACAGCCGGTCCTTCACGATCGGGCCCGACACCGTCGACTGGTTGTAGATCGTGTTGAAGCCGCCGCCGCCCACGATGCTGAAGGCGTCCGGCCGGTCGGAGGGGGTGACGGTCGTCACCACGATGGCGCCCGCTTCGGCGCTGCGCCCGTAGATCGCGTTCTGCGGACCCTTGAGGATCTCGATCTGGCCGAGATCGCTGTATTCCCGGTTGAACGAGGCCGGGTCGGGCAGCAGGATGCCGTCCACGACATACGCGAAGGAGGAGCCGGCATCCCGGGCGCTGTTGATGCCGCGGATGTTGACCTGGCTGTCGCCGACCTCCGCGGTGTTCGCCACCAGGCTCACGCCGGGCGCCAGGGCTACGAAGTCGCTCGCCTGCTTCACCCCGGCCGCATCCAGCGTCGACTTGCCGAGCACCACCACGGACACCGGAGCCTTCTGCAGGGTCTCGCTCTTGCGCTGGCCCGTGACCTGAACCTCCTCGGGCGCGGCCGGGGCGGTGGTGCCGTTCGCGACCCCAGCGGGTCGGGCGGCGCCGGCGTCGGCGGACGACGGCGGCGTCTGCGCGCGGGCCGGCGAAAGGCCCAGGCAACAGCCGACGATCAGCAGCGGCGACCAGGGCCGGTCGAGATGCGACATGAAGCGGATTGTATTCATTCTGCGCTCGTGCCTGTTCAAGGGTCGGCACCTCATGATCGGCATCGGACGGTCCGGCGAGGCGCGCGAGCGCCATCGGCCCATCACCCGAAACTCAAACCAATGGTATCGAAACGAAAAGTAAGGCAATCTCGTCTTGGAGACAACACGTTTTCGCCTGCTTACATCGACGGCAGACCGGATCGCCGTTTGCCTGGAAGTTCGGCAGCAGGCGACGGAAGCGTTCTTGCCAGGAACGGGTCCCTCGCTCGTCGCTATCGCCGGAATGCCTGTATACACTGCCGACGGCTCCCGACCTTGGCATCCGGAGCCGGATCAGCCGATCCGTTGCGCCCGCCCGTGAGGAGGGAGAGCGAGATCGAGCGGTCAGAACGATGGCGCCGGAGCGTCGGGCAGCCGGTCGGCCTGGGTGACGCCAGGCGATCGTCATCGTCGATTCGTCGGGACTTTCGCTGGTCCCGCTCATCTCGGAGGCGGCACGATCGCGCGGGCGATCGCCAATGCGGTGCATCTGCCGCGGCGTGCGAGGGAACACGGTTGGCCGGCGGCGCACGCCCGCACCGTCCACGCCGGGGACGGTTCCGACCTGGGCACGTTCACCAGGAAGGTGCCCCCCACTCCGGCGGCTGGCGGAGCGGAGCCTGCCGTCGCGGATCGTTCCTGTCCCCCTGAAGCGGGACCTGGACCCTCGTCCGGTCGTATCGGGCCGACCACACCGTTGCGCGCGAGCGCCGCGTCCGTGGCAGACCGGTCGTCTTGTCGATCGAGACGCTTCGGCACATCCTGACCAGCCAGCCAGCCAGCCAGCCAGCCAGCCAGC